>JAGVKB010000115.1 GCA_020050835.1 Candidatus Obscuribacterales bacterium
CAGCCTCCAAGGCTAATCTGCCCCGCAACTGATCAACTTATGCGTCTAAGTGGCAATCTTTACTTTGAGCGTACGATCAAGGTGCTGGTGCGGTTGCCACGTTCTCCAGCGCTCCTTTCAGTTCGAGCATTGATTGATAACGTTTGCTACAGTCTTTCTCCAGAGTCTTGGACAACAACAATTGAAGGTTGTCCGGAAAGCTCAGCTCCGGTCGCATCTCGACTAAAGACGGCGGAGCCTCTGCTATATGTTTATACATAACCTCGGCAGCGCTTTTTCCCAATAGCGGCGGATAGCCGGTGACCGCCTCATATATTAGGCATCCGAAGGAGTAAATATCCGAGCGCTCGTCAGTGGGGTCGCCATGAACTTGCTCCGGGCTCATATACATGGGGCTGCCGAACACCTGTCCGGTCTGTGTTAATACCGCAGCCTCCGCGGTATTCTTATCATTCAACTTAGCTAGGCCGAAGTCCAGTATCTTTACTGAATGGCTTTGCTCGGCGTCTCCTTTAAGCATGATATTGCTTGGTTTTAAATCACGGTGCAAAACGCCCTTGTGATGCGCATGCGCCATGGCATCACAAATTTGAATCGAAATCTGCAATGCCCTGGGTAGTGGCAGGAAGTCTTGAGCCTCCAAGACTGCGTCAAGGCTCTGACCTTCTACAAACTCCATCACCATATATCTTTGATTGTGCTCGGTAACACCAAAGTCATAGATGGCTGTAATTCCCGGATGATCGAGGCGACTCACCGCTCTGGCCTCACGCTCGAAGCGTGCCACTATTTCATCTGTGAGCTGTGCTGTATTCAGCATCTTAATTGCTACAAGCTTGTCCAGGTGAGGGTTTCTTGCCCGAAAGACAACTCCGACGGCGCCTTCTCCCAGGACGTCCAGAAACTCGTAGTGGGCGGCAAGTGTTGTTCCAGTAAGATTGCCCTTCTTCAGGACTGCCATATTGTTAGTTCCGAGCGGCTTCGGCGCAGCCTTCTGAGCCTGAGTCCGGCGTAACAACGCTCGCAGCCTCGAGGACAATTCCTTTGGGTGAAACGGTTTGGTAAGGTAGTCGTCAGCGCCGGCATCCAATCCCAGCGATTTGTCGTCTACTTCCTCTCGGCCGGTCAAGAAGAGCACCGGAGTGTTACCGCCGCCGGCACGATACATCCTTAAAAGATCGATGCCCTTAAGATCGGGAAGATCCCAATCCAGAATGACCAGGTCGTACTCCTGATTCTGAAGTGACTGCCAGGCCGTTAATCCATTTTCGGCGGTCTGCACCTGGTAATCTTCACTGACAAGCCAGCCATTCAAAAGATTGCGAAGTTCGGGGTCGTCATCCACCAGGAGAATTCTTGTCATGCTCGGCCGGCCTCAATTTAAAAACGGTTCGTTTACAAATTACAAGTACCCGATTCGCTAAAGCGCTCACCAGGCTCACGGAGTAATCTCGGGCTCGGCAGTTTGCAATCGATAACCAAGGCCTCTTTCATTCTGAATGATTGAAGGCTCTTTACCGCAATCCAGCTTTTCACGCAGTCGCTTAATGAAGACGCGAACAGCTAGAACGCTGGGTTCTCCATCCGACCGCCAGACCCGAGAAAGCAAAGTGTCAGCGGTGAAAAATTCACCGGGATGTCTCATAAAGAACTCTAGAAGAGCAAACTCCTGACCGGTCAACGGAACTACATTACCGCCTTTTGTCACTCGGTGAGCAGCTGAATCGAGCATTAACTCACCAACAGTCAAAATGTTTGACTTGACTCCGGATGGTCGGCGCAAAAGAGCCCGTACGCGGGCAGACACTTCGCGCACGTGAGCCGGCTTGGCGAGGTAGTCGTCAGCTCCCCAATCCAACCCTTGCTCCTTCTCTTCAAGCGCGCCCTTTCCAGTCAGCATTAATATAGGACAGTTGCCGCCCGCTGAACGATAGCGCTTCAAAACCTCAAGTCCGTCCATATCGGGTAGATTCCAATCGAGAATGACGATGTCGTACTTCCCTTGCAACAACAACTCGAGTGCGTCCTTGCCATTGCCTGAGACATCCACTAGGTGACGCTCGCTTAACAGCCATTCTGACAACGTTTTGGACAGGATTTGGTCGTCCTCGACTAAAAGCACTTTGGCCATGAGTCTTATTGCTTCTCCCTGCCAATACTCCTAACAATTCTTACCCAGCACTGGCTGCCACCATTCAGAAGATCATTGCCGGGCTCCGAAATGGGAGGACGTCCAGTGGTTGAGTACATACGGTCAACCACCAGCAAAGGCTTTTCGCGCGGCTCATTGCAGCACACTTACACGGTCGCAAAGAGAAGATTGAGACTCTCGGCCATGGTTGGGTGCGTGAAGACTGTATCCCTAACTGTGGTGTATGGCAATTGGGCAAGCATTGCCATTTGTACGACCGACATTACTTCTCCGGCGGAATGGCAGAGCAGCGAGCATCCCAGAATGCGATTTGTGTCTTGATCGATTACTGCTTTCAATAAGCCCTTAACTTCGCCGGATGTATTTGAGCGAGGAACCTTGTTAGCTGGTATTTTTGCTACCAGTACGTCATAGCCCTTTTTTCTAGCTTGCTCTTCCGTTAGCCCGACCCGTCCGAGTTCAGGGTCGATGAAGAGAGTATATGGAATTAGTCTTCCAGTGGTTGTTCTGCCAGCAGCGTGTAAGACATTGTCTTTGATGATTCGGAAATCATCCCAGGAGACATGAGTGAAGAGCGGACCACCATTGCAGTCGCCGATGGCCCAGATATTGTCTGCGTTTGTCTCTAGTCTTTCGTTTACCCTGATATTGCCCCGCTCATCGGTCGTGACACCAGCCGCGCCAAGGTTCAGTCGATCGGTATTGGGAGTCCGTCCGATCGCAATCATCAAGTGAGTGCACTGAAGAGATTTGTCTCCGTCAAGTTGAACCTCGATCCTACCTTCGCCAATCTCTTTGACTGATTGAGTCTTTGCATTGGATCGAAACGAGATTCCCTCATCTTCCAAGATCTGTTTCACGGCACCAGCGATGTCTTCATCTTCCATCGGTAAGAACCGTTCGCCGCGCAACAGGACAGTTACATTGCTTCCCAACCGGCGAAAGATCTGGGCAAACTCAAGAGCTATATAGCCACCACCAATGATGACCAGGTGTTCTGGCAGCACGTCCAACTCCATGACGGATGTGCTTGTCAGGTAAGGCGTTTGGGCTAATCCAGGTATCTCCGGAACAGTCGTGCGGCTGCCAGTGTTGATGTAGATCCGATCTGCTCTTAACATTCTTGTCTCACCACTTTCCAGCGCAACTTCAATCTGTCGTGGTCCGACAAATTTTCCAGTGCCAACGATTAGCTCCATATTCGGTGTCGTAGTGAAGAGATTCCAGTGCGCGTCGACCATACCTTTTACGATCCTACGCTTTCGTTCTATGATGCCTTGCAAGCTTGGTGCGGCCGCTGCGACATCGATGCCGAAGTTTTTTGCGTGTTTAATCAAGTCAAGCAATTTTGTGCTGGCTACCATTGTCTTTGTCGGAATACATGCGACGTTGATGCAAGTTCCGCCGATCTGTCCCCTCTCGGTCAGAGCAACTTTATGACCAGCCTGGCCTAGCGCCATTGCTAATGACTTTCCGCCTTTTCCCCCGCCCAGGACAATGTCATCAAAGGCTTCTTCTGTAGGCACTGGATTCTCCCAATATTGACTTGTTTCCGAAGCAACTGCGATATCCTAACATCGGTGTGAGGATTTCCCGAAAAAGTACCTTAAGCATGCACATGAATCTGCCGGAATGTCCATGACGAGAACTCTGGTTGCGTCCTAATCTTCGTACTGGATTTGGTCAAGGATTCTTGCCTTTTCTACTGGGCGTGGCTCACGACCCTTTGTTTTGCGAAACTCTTCAATTGCTTTCATGAGCTTGTCTTTCTTGCTCCTGGCGCTTTTCAATCCTTCGAAAAACCCCAAGTCTTTTTTGGGTTTGCCCTCAATCGCCTGCGCGCGAGCTGCGAGTTTTGCCGAGGTATCGGGCTCGGACTCCTTCGAGATCGCGCTCAAGGCACGAAGCGGTTCAATAAGCATCTTGTGTTTGGGATTATGGTAGTACTCTATTTGCTCTATTGCCTTGGTATAGGAGAATTTACTAGATTCGACAAGTCCAATGTCACGAAAGAATTGGGCAATAGACAACGTAAACTCGCATTCCTCAGGTCCGAATTTCTTGTGTCTTGGCCCTAAAAGCTTTACTTTATCCGGCAAAACCTCCTTCATAACATGTCGCAGGGCCAAGTATCCAAGTCCGGAATCTCGAACTTTTAGAACTTCCGAGGTCAATTGTACTGATAAGTAAAATGCGGTACCAAGGTCTATACGAGGAATGCTGATTTCCGTACAACTGTGAATCTCTCCCCAATTTACGCGCCTTCCGTTCAGGCTAAAGCCTGATTGATCGATGACTATCTGTCCATCTTCTTCTGTAAACTTCAAAATATTTGACACGGCTGCTATTCCAAGCGATTGAGCCCCGGGACTCTACGTTTCATTGAAAGCAATTCGTACGAGCTGGAGATCATAGGGAGGGGTAAGTCTAGTATACAAGAGCAGCTGGTGGCTACTGTGCTGGAAATTGATCGACCGCAATTCAGTCAGCGTTTGTCTGCCTAACTGCCGATAAAATAAAAATGGCAGAGAGCCGAGATGACGGCAGTGATAATGCGACGTGTTGGTGGTAAGTATAGAGTTGAGTGAGTTTGTGCTAGCAATGGTTCAGCTCCTGGCAAACTCGAAATCATCCCAATTTACCAGGCGATATTTATGAATCCAAGTCAGGTGAGCAGTGTAAGAATTTTTGTAGCGCTTACGTTTTCAATTCTCATGTTGCCGTTCGGTGGAGATGCTGTGTTCGGTCAAGCACAGTCCGGAAAGGCTGTTACTTCGTCCGTGCTGCAATCTAACGGTATGAGAATAGTCAAGTTTGAGCCCCCTGGCGGTTCGGTTGCGGTGAGTTTTCCTGATGATCTTGTTGCCTCTGATACTATATCTGGTGCGGTGATCGCTACTCCGAGGGCTAATTCTGCTGTCGAGCTCGCATCCAACGCAGAAGAGTTGCATGGTTATACTCTCGAGCTAATTAACGTCGGCTCTGTGGGAGGACGAGCCGGGCATAAAGGTGGGTCCGGGGTTTCCGCACCGATGAACACTTCGATTGAAAGCGCTCATGCTCACAATTTTTCTTGTGTCATTCCGGCTGTGGGGGACCACATTCAACTTGTCCTGAAGGATAAAGACCGGAAAGTGGTTGCAACGCAGGATATTCCTTTTGGACCCAAACCAACAGCGGGGTCCACGAAGCAGAACGCTCTAGTACTTCCGTCCGATGGCGAGTGTGGTCAGCCTATTCGGATAGAAGGAGATTTTTCTGGTAGTTATACCAGTAGCCACGTAACAATTGGTGGTCAGGCTTGCACAATACAGGCTGAGTCCCCGAGGAGGCTGATCTGTGTCACGCCGAAAGGTGTAGTCGGACGGACGACGATTCAGTTGCGATCAGCCGGGAAAGCTGCCAAGGCGAAGTTTAATAATAAGCTGTCGACGACAGCTGCGAATGCAGATCTGCTTGAGGTCAGCGGTGGGTGGACTGGAACACCTGGACCGATCACAATAGTGCAATCTGGACCGTTCGTAACCTGGGACACTGGTTCTATAAAATACTGGGGAACGGTTGGAAAGGATAGTTTAGACTTTGAATTTCACAATTACCGATATGAGAGTCGAGGTAAGGGGCATCTGGTGGCGAAGAAGGTGAAGGGGTACAAGGAATACTTGGACGGATATTATGCCAAAACATCAGTTAACAACAAGCCGGTGTCTAATCCGAAGCATACATGTCATCTTTACCGGCAATAGCCTCTTCGATGCCTTTCCGTATTCGCCCCGAGAACAGGTTTCACCGGCATGTCGGTGTCCGGTTTACTAGACGCTAAAGCCAATTCTTTCCTTGATTGTCAGAAGGGCCGCTGCAACGATCGTCTCGGCTTTCTGAGTTTTGGGTTGCACAATGTCCAACATGGTTTTGGGCGTGCTGTCGTTCAGATGCTTTTCCAAATGTCCGTCTGGAAACTTGGTTAGGCTGCTGCCATCGTTGAACTTAAGCTCAGTGCGACCATCGGGGTACTTTGTAAAAGTGGTGCCGTCCAGGTCTCTTACTTCCTTCTTCCCATCGGCTGATTTGGTTTCAATGCTACCGTTGGGATGAATGGCAACCGCTGTACCGTCATTGGCAGTATTTATGATAGTTCCGTCTTTCTTCACTGTTATGGCTGTGAAATCACGCAGCACTGTGGTTGTATCCCCATTCGGCTTGACGACGATCGCCTCTACCTTCTCGCTAACCTTCTCGGGAAAGACTGTAATGCGTGTTCCATCCAGCTTTTCGCGTATCTCAGTACCGTCGTCTTTGTGCCAAACTTTTGTGCCATCTTCTCTGACCTTTTCAGGTTTTGTGATTACACGGTCGCGGTTCGGGCTCTCTACAATTTCAGTACCGTCCGGTTTGTGCGTAATTCTGGTTTGATCTGGCTTGACGATTATCTGTGTAGCGTCGCCCGGCTTGGTTATTATCTGGGTGCCGTCTTCTTTGATGCGTGTGCGTGTTCCGTCCGGATCCGTCTTGATGGCATCGCCTTGCTTGGGCACAACCAGTACGGAGCCATTTTTGAAGTGAGTCTCGGTTGAGCCGTTCGGATACTCTTTTACTTTGGTTATGCCAAAAATAGTAGGGGCATCAGCGGGGTATTCAGTTACCTTGATGCCTGCTTTTTCGGTAATCTTTACGCCGTCCGGCTTGTAGGTTGTGACAGAGCCGTCGCGGCGCTCTACAATCACTGTAGCAACCGGACCATCATGCCTCTCTGTGACCTTCTGAACATTTGGATCTTTAGCTTCCTTCTCGGCGATCTGGTGTTGCTTTGCTTCTCTCTTCTCATCAGTAACCACCTTTTGCAGCACGTCCATAATGCCACCGCCGAGTATTCCACCGTCGCCTTTGTGTCCTTTCGAGTCGGAAGGACCCTTGAGTGCATCAACCGCTTGTTTAATGAAATCCTTCAGCGGATCATTGGCAAGTTGCTTGAGCAAGTCCTGAGCTGAAGGTAAGGCTGCCGGCAGGTCGGAGGTAAGACCCGGCTTGTTAAATATACTGTTTGATTGCGAATTCACCAGAAGATCTCCGAGCAGCGGTGGGCGTTCCGCCAACTTGTTGGCAAAGCTGAGGTTCTCGAAGTTTTCATTTTGTGCCATGATTTGTCGCTCCCAATGCTTGCGGACTCAATGCCGCCTATTTCCATTGCTGCGACTTTACAGCGGATATGTATCCGAATTGTTTACGGGCAATATACAAGCTTGAACGTGGTGCAGTTGCGGAAGCCCCAATCATGTGCTCCAACTACGACAGGCGATGACCGGATTGGCTCGAGCGGATTAACTTCGGGGAGGCAAGCGCTATTGCGTGTTAACATCGTGTTGTTATGAAGATCTGTCAAGAGGCGATGAATAAACAACTCATGTCTACTGCAGTGGCACCGGCCCTGAGAGCTTTGCTGGAAGGGTTTATCGATTATGCGGGAGTTTTTCCGCCGGCAAAACTCCCTGTCGATACGGCGATTGCAAATTTTGGCGTCTATCGTGAGAGCGATCATGCATGGATGTTGCGCTGGTTTGTGATTTCGGCAGCAGAGATGGCTGCTGTTCCTGCCGAGCTGGATGGGTCATTGTCAGTTTTGGGAGCGGCTGATGACGAGCGCGCAGCAACTATTGAGAGCGTTGGTGTTGTGAAGGCGCGGCGACCGGTCTATTGTGAAGTTAGCCCGAGTAATCTGGAGCAGCTCGATATTGTTCGGCAGAATGGTTGTTTCGCCAAGATAAGGACTGGTGGTATCAAGCCGGAGGCTATTCCATCGAGCGCGGATGTATCTTCGTTCATTCTGGCCTGTGCTGAACGAGGTCTTCCATTCAAGGCGACTGCCGGCCTGCACCATCCTGTCCGTGCGGAGTATGCGCTCACTTACGAGACAGACGCACCACGGGCAGTGATGCACGGATTTCTCAACGTCCTAATGGCATCTGCGTTTGCTTGGCATGGGAAGAGGGAGATCGAATCAGTCGTAGCTGAAACGGATCCAACTGCTTTCTGGTTCGATGACAGCGGACACTGGCGCAATGAATCGCTCAGTGTGGAAGAGTTACGCGAGGCGCGGTCGAAGTTTGTGCATTCTGTCGGCTCCTGTTCGTTTGAAGAGCCGGTTCAGGAGTTGCATTTGCTTGGACTGATCTAAGCTCGTCTGGTGTGAACCTTGCACTGTCTGCGAGAGGCTCATGTGCATCGCCTGATTTTACAATCCGACTTTCCTAATGAGCTTTTGGACGTCACCGCGCTTAAGTGCTCGTTGTGCCTCGCGCTTTAATTTGTCAGAGATGGCCTTCTGCGAATTCGCCGGTGTTGTCGCATTGCCAGCAGCATCTGGTGCCAGTTGAACTGTAGCCGGGTCAACCGGATTGACTGTTGTCGGGCTGGCTGCCGGAGTGGCAGTTGGTATATGGTTTGAAGGAAGAGCTTGTTTTTGTCCGCGTACAATGCCGTGTTCGTCTATATTGATCATCACTGTGCTGCCGGTGTCTGTATTGGTCAGCACGTACTTTCCTTTCGGCAGAGTAACATGACCGAATGGAGTATCAATCTTGCTTGGAGCGCCGAGGCAAGCTGTGGTGCAAACTAGCCAGGCCGAAAGTCCCACTAACGGTGATTTCATGACAGCAGTCTCCGAGGGCTACACGATCTCTTTACCACCGGCGCCCGATAACTAATCTGCTCGCGAGCTGAATCGATTATGATGTGTGTAACAAAGTTCGGGGTGTCGCTTTTTAAGCGGGAGGCTGCTATGGCTGATGAGTGCGCAAAAGATCGAAAGGAACTTACGACTGAATCCGGTGCACCGGTAGTCGATAATCAAAATTCCCAGAGCGCTGGTAGCGATGGTCCGTTGTTGCTGCAGGATGGGCACCTTTTGGAGAAACTTGCCCGCTTCGATCGCGAGCGCATCCCGGAGCGAGTGGTGCATGCCAGAGGATCCGGAGCTTACGGACATTTTGAAGTGACAAAAGACGTAACAGCATGGACAAAGGCCAGATTTTTGAGTGCTGTCGGTAAGCGCACCGAGCTTTTTATTCGATTTTCGACGGTAGCGTTAGAGAGTGGCTCTCCCGATACAGTAAGAGATCCTCGCGGTTTTGCGCTGAAGCTTTATACCGAAGACGGCAACTACGATCTGGTCGGTAATAACACTCCGATCTTCTTCATCAGAGACCCATTGAAGTTTCCAGATTTCATTCATTCGCAAAAGAGAGATCCCTACACTCATGTGCAAGAGCCTGACAACGCCTGGGATTTCTTCTCGCTGTCTCCGGAAGCAACTCACCAGTTTACCTGGCTCTTCGGCGATCGCGGTATTCCAAAGAGTTATCGTCACATGGATGGTTTTGGCTCACATACCTATCAATGGATGAACGCAGCAGGAGAGGCCTTTTGGGTAAAGTATCACTTCAAGACAGATCAAGGCATAGAGTGTTTGACCTCTAAAGAGGCTGCGGAAATTGCCGGTAATAATCCCAACCATCATCACCTCGATCTACTGCAGTCAATTGATAAAGGCGACTTTCCGAGCTGGACGGTTTCAGTTCAGCTAATGCCGCTTGCCGATGCGGTTAACTACCGGTTTAATCCGTTTGATCTGACCAAAGTATGGCCGTTCAAAGACTATCCAAAACACGAGATTGGTCGCATGGTGCTGGACCGCAATCCGGACAATTATTTTGCGGAGGTGGAGCAATCGGCCTTCAATCCTGCCAACTTTGTCCCTGGAATCGGGCCGTCTCCCGATAAGATGCTTCAGGGCCGGTTGTTTTCGTACGGCGATGCGCAACGGTATCGCCTGGGAATCAACCACACGGCTCTGCCGGTAAATAGAGCCAGGGCAACTGAAGCGGCCAATTATGGAAGAGATGGCAGCATGCGTTTTGATTCAAATGGTGGGCGTGTGAAAAACTACGAGCCGAACAGTTTCAATGGCCCTGCGCAGTCTAATCAGGCCCAGAGCAGACCGCTGGAGATGCATGGTATGTCGGGAGCACAGAAAGCTACGCTTCATCGCGAAGATAATGATTTCGTGCAGGCCGGCTCTCTCTATCGCCTTATGACGGAACCGGAGAAAGAGCGCCTTGTAGAGAACATCGCACAAGGGCTGGCAGCTGTTTCTTGTGATGAGATCATCGAGCGCAGCGTCTCTCACTTCAGCCAAGCCGATGCCGATTACGGACGTCGCATCGCGGAGAGAGTCAAAGCTTTGCGGACTAGCAAGCGCGGTGTACCGGCCTGAATCTCCAAGGCTAATCGCCGGTGCTAGAAAAGCAAAATCGCCAAATTCGAAAGGCCGACAGTGAGACTCTCACTTTTAGAGCTTCTGGGCTGTGATAGTCATTGCTGTTTAAGGGAAGGTAGGACGTGCTCTTCCCAAACTCGCTGGTTTACGTGCAGCAGGAAGGAGACATTGCTGATTACACCTTGCTCCGGATCGTTTTTCGCACCCGGTGGCAAGAGCAGCCTGAGGTCTACTTTCTCTTGGTAGGATTTGCAGACGGAGAGGCTGTATTGGATGTCGTGAATGGCCGCGATTGGTCCTTTGTCTTTCCGCAATACCGTAATTTTGCACTGCGAATTGATTTCCAGGTTAGTCAGCAGAGTTGCCGGGTCAAACACCGCGCTGTCGGTTACATCTACCAGTGTGACACCGGGGGCGACCTCTCTGGCTCGTTCTGCCAGTGTACGAGCGATAGCCACCGCTGAGTCGTAAGCCGCTACACCTTCTTGCAATAATGCCGAAGCATTTTGATCGCCCTGGACAGCAGCCACCCAGCGAGAGAACAGCTGCTGTTGGGCCTGCTCTCTCTCCTTCGGCTTTTGAGGATCGTAGGACGGCAATGTAACGATGCCTTTGGCGAGTAATTGGGAGATGTCAGTGCCGGTTACCTGCAAGGCTGGCTCACCGTCAAGTCGCGCCGCGTCATCATCAAGTCCGTCGTAATAAATCCCCGAGGCCTTCATGGCCGCGGTCAGTCCGTCTGCATCGGGATCGGCGATGATTGCTAGCGCATTCTTGAATTCTCCAATCGTCACAAGTGTGCTGCAAGCAGGATGAAGCTCGCGCAGCGTAACGTGGCAGTCGTTTCCCAGCATGGTCTCAAGCTTCGCGATTGCCAGAGACTTTTGCTTGTCTCTAGAATTAGCGGGGGTGCCCTTAAGCCCGTGATGGTCTCGAAAGACTACTCGATAGCCTTCCGCCTTCAGTTTGCGAACGCATTCGACCAGTGGTGTCGTAGCTGGTGTGTCGATGAAAAGAATGGTGTTGCTAAAGTTGGTGCAAACTGCGTTTGCTTCGCGAACAAACTCAATTATCGTGTGAGCATCAGGTGGCGTGAATGCTTGAATGAAAAGAGTTGGAATTGTATTTAGCTTGAGAGTGATCAATTTCGCCTTCGTCCTTTCCCTGAATGACTAATCAGGCGTCTTGCTTCTTCTTTTTTGCCTGCTCTTTCTCTTTTTGCTTGGCACGTTTGGCCGCCAGCCGAGCTGCTTCTTCTTCGGCCGTCTTTGCGGCAAGCAACTTTTGTTTGGCCTCTTCCTTCTTTTGCAAGTAATAGGAGTATCCGCCAGGATAGCTGTGCAGTTCGCCATCGCAGATTTCAACTATTCGATTAGCGATCTTGGACATGAAGTAACGGTCATGGGAAATGACGATTACTGTGCCTTCGTAATTGATGATAGCTTCTTCGATCATCTCCTTGGCCGGAATGTCCAGATGGTTTGTGGGCTCGTCCAGGATCAGAAAATTGGCCGATTTTAGCATCATCTTGGCCATCGCCAAACGTGCTTTTTCTCCACCGCTCAATGATTCCACACGTTTGAAGACATTGTCGGCGCTGAATAAGAATCGGCCTAACAGAGCGCGAATATCTTGGTCTTTCCAATCGGGAGCTTCGTCAGCTACCGTCTCCAAGACGGTCTTGGAGAGATCTAAGGCCTCGGCTTGATTCTGTTCGAAGTAGGCTGTAACTATATTGTGCTCACCCAGGCTCACTTTGCCATAGGTGGGTGATTCCATTCCCATCAATAGCCTGAGCAGAGTCGATTTACCCGAGCCGTTGGGACCCAAGAGTGCAATTCGATCTCCTCGTTCAATTGCCAGCTTTGCTCCCAGAAAGACAAACTTCTCTCCGTAGGAATGAGTAAGATCTTCGACCGTAGCTACCGAGCGTCCGCTGCGAGCCGAGTTGGGGAAGCGAAACTTGAGTGTCTTTTCGTCTCCTTCTGGGGCTTCGATCAGCTCAATCTTATCGAGCTGTTTCTCTCGACTTTTGGCCTGTGTGCTGCGAGTGGCGCTCGCTCGAAAGCGATCCACAAAAGCCTGCTGCTTTTCCATCTCTCGTTGCTGCCGTTCGTAAGCAGCTAGTTGTGATTCCTGCTGCAGCGCTTTCGCTGTCACATAGGCCGAGTAATTACCGAGATATTGATTGGACACGCCGCGTTCTACCTCGATGATGCCTGTGCAAAGTCGGTCGAGGAATTCGCGATCGTGGGACACGATCACCATCGGAGTCGATAAGCCCTTCAAGTAGACTTCCAGCCATTCCACTGTTTCTAGGTCGATGTGGTTGGTCGGTTCATCCAGCAGCAGCAGATCGGGCTCCTGCAACATTATCTTGCCGAGGCTTATGCGCATCTGCCAGCCGCCGCTGTAGCTCCCCACCAGACGCTCGGCATCTTCCAACGGGATGCCGATGTCGGGCATAACCTTTTCGGCGCGATGTTCGAGCGCATAACCATTCCTGGCCTCAAACTCTCGTTGAAGTTTGTCCAGTTTGTGCAATAGACGAACCGACTCTTCCGGAGTCGCGGTAACTAGTGCATGTTGCACTTCGTGCAGCTCGTGGCGAATCTTGTCCACGTCCTTGAATGCTCTAAGCAGCTCATCCAGAACTGTATTTTCAACGTTGACGTCAAACTCTTGGCTCAAGCAGGCGATCTTCAGTCCGGACTTCTTGATCACTTCACCTGTAGTCGGCTCGATTTCGCCCATGATTATCTTGAACTGAGTGGTTTTGCCGCTGCCGTTTGCTCCTACCAAGCCCAGCCGTTCGCCGCTCTTAACTTCCCAGCTCACGTCCTTGAGGGCCTCGCCCATGGGGTAAATTTTGCTAATTCGATCTAGTCTGAGCATACCAATGAACTGTTCCTGAATGAAATGGTTGCCGATTGTGACGGACCAAAGAAGTCCGACGCTTCACTATTAGAGCACTCTTACGACTTTTCAGCGCTCAGAAATCCCAAAAGCATAATTATTGGCTATGATCCTTGGACGACAGGAGAAAGTTCTTTGGCCATACTCGTTAGCTGCCAGTCCATAGGCAAGGCGTACAGCTCGCGCCCTTTGTTTCGGGACATATCTTTTGGAATAGAGGAGCGCGAGCAGATCGGGTTGATCGGGCCCAATGGCTCGGGAAAGTCAACATTGCTTAAGATTTTGGCCGGTTTGGTAGAGCCGGATGACGGCGCTGTTGTTTCGCGAAAGCGGCTAAGAGTAGCGGTCTTGTCGCAGAATGAAGCGTTCTCGACCGAAAGTACTGTCGAGCAGATTGTCAGGGATGCTGCCACGGAAGTGCAGTTTGAGAATCATGAGCGCGAGGCATCGATTGATTCAACACTGGCAGCTGTAGGATTCCCAGACAGGCAAGCCATAGCCGGCTCGTTGTCGGGGGGCTGGCGTAAACGCCTGGCAATAGCCTGCGCACTGGTCAGGCGACCCGAACTGCTGCTTCTGGATGAACCCACCAACCATCTCGATTTAGAAGGGGTGATTTGGTTGGAAGCTCTCTTAAAAGCGGCGTCGTTTTCTTTCCTGTTGGTTAGTCATGATCGGGCGTTTCTAGAAGCCGTCACAAATCGAATTGTGGAGTTGAACCCGGTCTATCCTCAGGGATTCCTAAGCGTCAAAGGAAATTACAGCCAATTTCTCGAAGCAAAGGAGGGGCAAGTCGAGGCGCAAGTCAACCTTCAGCAGGCGCTGGCCAGCAAAGTTCGCCGGGAGATTGCCTGGTTGCAGCGCGGCGCCCGTGCCAGGCAAACAAAGGCGAGAGGTCGAATTCAGGAGGCCGGCAAGTTAATCGATCAACTGGCGGAAGTTAAACAGCGCAACTCGCTTACCAGTCCAATTGAGATTGGCTTCGACGCATCAGGGCGAAAGACCAAAGAGCTGCTTTCCGCCAAAGCAATCGGAAAGTCGATTGGTGGACGCTTGTTGTTCGGCGATTTGAGTTTCGTTCTTTCCCCCGGTATCAAGCTGGGCGTTGTCGGTCGCAATGGCAGCGGCAAAACGACTTTGTTGAAGGTGATAGCAGATCAATTAGTGCTTGATTCAGGCTCGGTCAAACGAGCGGACTCGCTGAAGATAGTCTGGTTCGACCAAGATCGCCAGCAGCTTGACCAAGCAAAGTCGCTCAAGGAATCGCTCTGCCCGTCCGGGGATACGGTGACATATCGCGGACGGAATCTTCATGTTACTTCCTGGGCTAAGCGATTTCTCTTCCGTCCCGATCAGCTGAACATGCCGATAAGCTATCTGTCTGGCGGTGAGCAGGCGCGGATTTTAATCGCCAACTTGATGCTCAAGAGCGCCGATATCTTAATCCTGGACGAGCCGACCAACGACCTTGATATTCCGTCGCTAGAGGTGCTCGAGGAGAGCCTGGAAGACTTTCCTGGTGCGGTTGTACTGGTTACGCACGACAGACTGATGCTAGATCTTGTTTCAACTCATGTTCTTGCTTTGCACGGTGATGGCAGGGCAGAGTTCTTTAGCAACTATGAGCAATGCGAGCGAGCGTTAGCAAATCTCACGCCTGCCGAGCTGAGCAAGCCGCAACGATTGGAGAAGCAAGACAATCGCCCCGCAAAGGACAAGGCGAAGCTATCCACCGCACAGACTCGTGAGCTGGCCGCCATGCCGGATAAAATCGAAAAACTGGAATCAGCCATCAAAGCGCTCCAGGATGACATGAACAAGCCGAATATCGCTACCAATTACGCCAAGCTTGAGGAATTGATGCAGCAGCAGCAAGCGACGCAGCGAGAGCTGGATCAGCTCTTCTCTCGCTGGGAAGAGCTTGAGTCGCGTCGTTGAGTTGCCGGCTGGCACGATGGCGCGTACGGCTACCTGGTAGTGTTTGGGCAGATTTCCTTCTTTTGATGTCGGGTCGCGGTTGAAGCTATCTCTGCCCAGATACCTTATGTGCGGCGGAGTTTTTGTCACAGCTCGGTGAAGTCAAGAGTAAAACTTCTCATACTCCTTCGATTTTGGCGACCTTTTCCCGTCACGTAGTTGCGTGTTTAGCCTTCAGCTTAAACAGATACGCGTGCAGATGCTCGGTGAACAATCCATGCATGACGAACCGTTGTGACAGACGAAGCGGGCCGACCAGGAAAAGTGGAAATCCGTTGTAGACCAGAGAGCTCAACTCCGGTGCAGCGAGTATCCGAGCCACTCTTAGCGCCAGAGTTTGATCGTATTGAAGGGAATTGATCGATCTCTCGTATTCATCAGCCTTCAGGAACAGGCAGAATGAGGTCTTAAACAGCTCATGAGCAGTCTCGAAGTCGACACATTGTGTCCATCTTGGCTTGAGCGCGCTTTGATCGATTTCGACCGGATGAATTGATGAATAATCAACTTCGCCTGGGGAAATCGGCCAGGACTCTTGATCGGTTGAACCCAAGTCGTAGAGTGCATTGAATAGAACAACATCATGTTGAATGAAGGAGCAGGTCATTAAATCGTCGATGGTCTTTGGGTAAAGCGTGGATTTTTCTGCTTGTGAGTTCCTGGAATTGTCCACAACGAAGTTGATGATGTCCGATTCGGTCCAATAGTGGCGGAGAATTAGGTAGTTGGCCTCCGGAATCACAAACCATTTCATGAACCAGCAGATCATCGCTTGCAATGTATTATGCGCGCAGAATTGGATCGGAATTATGCGCTTCAAAAAGTAAGTGGTGCACAACGCCGACGTCGCGAGCAGGCGGCAAACGTGCATGACCGTCATCCGAAACGGATGCTTCAAGTTAATCAACCAGGCTTCTCGAACAGATGCATCGATCGGTAACGTATCGTCCTTTGCCAGGACGTCGAACAGACTAGGATTGACTCGGTTATACATTGCCTAACTCTTCCAGTTGGAGCAGATAGAGACGAGCTACTACCTTGGCTGTTTTGATTATTTCCGGAGCCGTCTTGTCTGCCGATGTCTGCCCGTCCAATAGTTCATACAATTTCTCAAGGTGAGCTTCGTCGTTCTTGCCGTGATACGAAAGAAAGCTCGTCGCGCTGTCGTCTAGTCCGAGGCATTCTTGAATCAATCCTGCCCAGCGAGAGGCCATTTTGTTTCCCAGCCCTTCGATAATAAACATGGCTCCCAGCAGGTTGATTGGATTTGGCTTCGAAGATTCGCTCATCAAGTAACCGGCGAGCGCCTCGGTGCCGATGTTGCGCTGGGCGGACTGAATCTCTTCGAGGCTGCCTCCGACCGAGACGAAGTCTCTTTCAAGCATGGTGTAATCGCGATGCTCGTCGACGGCATGCCTGAGCACCAGCGAACGGACTTCAGCGAATTCGGCTGTGAAGCTCGAGGCTGCTCTGGAGATCCAGCGAGAGCCTTCAATGACTTGTGGTCTCAGATTGAGCAGCAGGGTTTTGTAATCTTCCGGCGTGAATGTCTTTTGTTCTAGCCTGCGAATGATTGGTATGAGGGAGAGTCTTCTTTCAAAGTCCAGCCAAACGCTCAAAAGATGCCGTAATGTCTCCTGGGCGTTTGCGCCCAGAGTCAATTCTCGTTCAGATAGCACTTACATTCCTCCCGGCTGCGACTGTCAGTTTCATGTAGGCGTTGGCGAATCTACCGCTTTCGGGAACTACGCAAAATACTACTTGCCCGGGCTCGAGCTTGCCGCTGTGAAGCAGCTCGTCCAGGGCGATGAATATTGATGCGCATCCGGTGTTGCCTTTAGTGTAGAGATTGGTAAACCATCTGTCTTCCGGTATGAGAGCGCCGGCCAGCTTGAGCAGATCTAGGATCCGTCCTTTGAAGTGGTGCGAGGAATAGTGGCAGACGAAATGATCTATCTCCCCCGGCCGAATCTTTCCTTCGTTGATCAGTTTCAAGAAACCATCGACACCGACTTTTACGACCTCCTCGAGCAGTTTGAGGTTTTGCCTGATCAGCAGCGCTCCGGCTGCCTCCGCTCGACCGTAGGTGGAATAATCCTGCCATGAAAGCTCGGACGTTTGCGCGGCAGAGGTGATATTGGCTGCCCAGAGGCTCTGGTCGGCGGTGCCGCAAGACATGCAAAGATCATAGTGTGAAGCAAAAGAGCAAATCTCGATCCACTCAACCTTGTAACTGAGGCCACTCCAGCGTGGTTGGTTTTGAACCAGCATGGCGCCGGCGCCGTCGGACAACATCCAACGTAAGAACTCGGCTTCGAGATCGATTCGCAGATCGGTTGCTGCCTCGTAACGACTCTTTTTGAGCAGTCTGGACGCGAGCTCGGAGGCGACGACCAGCGAGTTTTTCTTCTCAGAGAGTCTAACTTGATTGCAAGCTGCTTTCAGCGCCATCATGCCGGCCGAGCAGACACCATGGGTGGTGAGTATCTCGAGCGGCCCGATCGCCAACTCGGATTGAACCATGCTGGCGAGCCCGGGCAGAGGCAAGTCTCCTTGTGTCGATGCGACCGCGAGCAGATCGATCGCCCGCTCGTCGATCTCTGCTCGTTGCAAGCACTGTCTGGCTGCCGCTGCGGCTAGTTGTTTGTTCTGGTGAGTAGAGCGCTGGTGGCGATCTAGAGCATAATGCCTGGTCTTTATTCCGTTGCTAGCCAGAATGCGCTTCTTCAGTCTGGAAGGTTTGCTGGCGACCACCCCTAAAATATCTTCGATTTCGTCGTTGCCTATTGCCGGTCCGGGAAGATAGCTTCCGGTTGAAGTGATGTAGGCATGAGGTGGTTCAGGCATGAGGCGGGAGTCCGGATGAGTTTGGTTGGGAATCTGAGCTTTCTGATTCTTTGTAGCGATAGCATCTGATGAATTCTTCAATGTAA
The DNA here is from genome assembly GCA_020050835.1 of Candidatus Obscuribacterales bacterium. GTDB lineage: Bacteria > Cyanobacteriota > Vampirovibrionia > Obscuribacterales > Obscuribacteraceae > JAGVKB01. The sequence goes on from JAGVKB010000115.1 coordinate 18,251, forward strand.
GGAATTACATCCAGCACTATCAAGGTGAAGAAGTAGTACGTAATGTATTCGGTGTTGAGTGGATTCTTCTTCCATGCCAGTCCGAGGTTTCCTTGCCAGTTGAAAGTAATGAAATCGACAAAGGCGGGCCAATTGATGCAGATGATTAAGGCCACAATGACGAATGGCAAGCACTCTAAGAAACTATGAACGTGTGTCTCCAGGATCGATATCTTACGTTTGTGCAGAGCATACTTGACGTCCATGTGGGCTACCAGCTCATGAAAAATGAGGATAGCAAACATGATTATGAACTGAAGCGCGTTGATTTCAAAGTAAAGCCCCAGTAGGACCGGCAGTCCAACTTGAATACCCATAATGGCATGGAAGACTGATTCTTTCGCGCCGGTCGTTCTCTCAATTTGGGACTGTTTGTGACAATACCAGTCCAGGAAGCCCATAACCAGCCAGAGCGGCAGGCAGCCGAACATTACGAGATTGAATAACAATACGTCGGGTGGGATGCTTTTCAAGTCCATTTCGAAGATGCTCAAATAGCTCGCTGTCTAAAAGGTACCGCAGTCGATTCGAAATCCCCTCTTTACAATTTAATTAAGAGCGGCACACTTTCCCCTCACTTTGTTACTATAAGACTACGCGAGGACGACCTTGCGTCAATGATGGCAGCATTGGGGACGGCCCCGTTTTCAAAGGGGAGTCCGTATGCCGTGGATTATGTTGTTTATTGCGGGATTGCTTGAAGTTGTTTGGGCTGTCGGTTTGAAGCTGTCTAACGAGCTTTCTCGACCGCTCGTCGTGAGCATTACTGTGCTGGCCCTTGTTTTAAGCATTAGTCTTTTGGCGGTGGCCATGCGAAACATTCCGATGGCTACTGCCTATCTGGTCTGGACCGGCATTGGTGCGGTCGGCACCTTCTTGCTGGGAGCCTTGTGGTTCTCCGAGCCGATCACGCCGGTAAAGGCTGTCAGCCTGATTTGCGTGATTATTGGCTTGGTTGGACTTAAACAGGGATAGAGCTCATTTACCCGGTGTTGAAAGCACTTTTATGATCCCGGTCGAGCCATCTACTTCAATCTCAGTGCCGTCTGGCCACAAAGTAGTTGCTTCGGGGATTCCCGAGACGCAAGGCAGCCCGTATTCTCGAGCAACCAGTGCGCCGTGTTGAAGCATTCCGCCGACTTCGAGAATGACAGCTGCGGCATTGACGAACAACGGTGTCCAGCCGGGATCCGTAGCGCGGGCAACTAAGATCTCGCCTCGTTCTAACGGCTTTTCATCGGGCGCATGCAATACCTTCACTCGGCCGCGCGCAATGCCGGCTGAAATTGGCGTGCCGGCCACTTCTCCTTCGCGAGCCGGACGAGGAGCGGGACGTCTGATCAATCCTCGCGAGTCAATAATCGCCGGCAGCTTCGGTACTCGAGCCAAGCGATCTGGAAACTCGCGGTTGCGTTTTCCGGCCTGGCGCAGATCGAAATTTTGATCTTTGAGCCCCTGCCCGAGGTTTTCGAGCGAGAGATCGAAAATTTGCTCCGGCTTATCCAATCGTCCGGCTTTGCAAAGTGTGTTTGCCTCCGACTGCAAGCGCTGACGAACCAAATCGATTCCGAAGATCAAGCAGTATTTGTGCACTTCTCTGTAACCGGAAAGAGTCTCAAACACTTTGTAAAGCGACTGAAAGTGCTTCACCTGCAGCCAGCCACGATCATGTAGCTCACTGCAAAGCAATTCGTAGTGCTGGTGCCGCTCTTGTTGCGCGCGGTCGAATCGATCTTGTGGGTTGTCACTATCTGTAGCTGAATTTCTCAGCATCAACAATTGATCCATCAACATTTTTGGATCATCGCGATAACGACTGGAAGCGATGTCCAGCTCGACTGGTCCTCGGTGTCCATAAAGGTTGAGGAATTCAGCCCATTCACGCTGAAAAGCTTCGGGAAGAGAATTATGTTTTAGCCCTTCCTGCAAGTCTTTCGATTTCATATCTTCAGGCAGCAGTTGTGCCAAATGATAGAGCGCCAACCCCATCTCAGTTGTGATGTTATTTGGCAAGCCCTTTTCCAGTTTGGCGATCGCCTGCTCATCCTTTGAGCCAACTATAGATTTCATCCGATCGAGGGCGACCCTGGATGCTACGAAAAGTGGTAGCGTCGTGTGGAATACGGTACCGATTACATGTTCAATCACCGCTTGAACAAAGTCCAGAACGGGAAGGTTTTTGGCTGCCAGCGCGCGCGTCTCGTGCATATATGTCGCTATCTCACGCTCCGCACGCCGGTGAGCGTGTTCCGGCAGGATTCTTGCTTCCAGAATGTGCAGCCCGACCTCCGGAAGTTGCCACAGCAGATGAAGCGGAGGATGTTTCGATTCCTTGTGGAGCGGCAGGTATTCCTGCTCGTCAGTCTGCTGCAAAACTTCGGCTGCCAGCGGATCCATGTTGTTGATTAGCTGGACGAACTTCTCCTTGCCGGCGATTGCAAACAAGTTTGAGAGGTTCAGGTAGAGTCGACCGTTACTTGGCCACGGCACGGACGTCTCTACGGTCTTGATTATGTCCTGTCCGAAAATCCGCTTGCCGGCATACTTGAAGAATCCTGTCAGGACTGATGTTCCCATTGGTGACAGCGGTTTGTAGATACCTTGCACGCTGATAGTGACGTCCAGATACAGGCGTTTTCTCTCTCCGGGAGCGCTAACCATCTCCGGTGAAAGTGGCACGAAAGTTGTAATCGGTCGTGCTTGCAGGAGAAAGAGCTCGCCACCGGCAAATGCCCACTCGATATCCGTCGGCTTTTGGTAGAGAGCTTCTACCTGCACGGTCAATTCGGACAAAGCAAGCAGTTGTTCGTCTGTCAGCGCTAATTCGGCATGGCGAGGATCCCGGCTCTCACTGGTGCCGCCTGACTCTTTCAGCCAGATCGATGTCTCTTTGCCACCGACGACACGGCTTTTCACGGTGGCGGTGACCTTGTCGACAATGTAAGTATCAGGAGTAGCGATGCCGGCCACGACGGTTTCACCAAGACCCCAGTTGGCGTTGAAAACCGCCTCGTCATAATTGTTGGTTAATGGATTGAGAGAAAATCCGACGCCGGCAATTTCACTGGCAATCTGCCTTTGAATCACCACTGCGATGCTCGGGTTCTTCGTATCGAAACCGTGCTCACGTTTGTAGACGACGATTCGGTAATCCAGGCAAGAGGCGAAAGCTTTTCGAATGCCATCTTCCAGTGATTTCAAAGTGACACCGAGGATGGTTTCATAGCCACCGGCAAATGATGAGCCCTCGAGGTCCTCTTCCGGGGAGGAAGAGCGGACGGCAAACAGAGACTCCGTTGCATGGTTCTTCCTGATTGATGCCAGCGCGGCCGCCTGCTCCGGCGAAAACGCCAGCTTGAGCGCTGCTTTTTTGAGGTCGGCGCAGGCGGCCGCCAACTCGGTGTCCTTGGCATTGAGGAAGCGGACCCAAATCGGGCCGGACTTTAGTTCTGCAATCCAAGGGTAAAAGAAGTCCACTGGCAGCACCAGCCCGGGTGGAACCGGCAGTCCGGCTTCCGCCATTTTGATCAGCGACCACCCTTTGCCGCCCACCTTCGATAGTTGAACCTCTCTGCTGCCAGGAAATGGATAAACTTCTGGGATGGTTGAAATGGACATAAAAGGTCAGCCCTCCTTTGCGTTCGGTCATTTTACAAGCTTGGCTTCAACTTGGCGCTACCTTAGACCTGCTAAACCAGCGAGCCAATTGAAGATGGCGATGATATTGTTAAGCGTCGGTGTAGAAATCTTGATCTGAATGCCGCGGTCGCGAGTGGTGAATGCTGAATCTACATGTCCCGGAAGGAATCAACTATGAATGCAGCGGCTGCGGTCACTGCTGCCTGGGATGGCCAGTGCCGCTCACGACAGAGGATTATGTTCGCATATGCGAGTACGAGGAAAGTGCTGCCGGCGGCGCAAGCGGTGCCAGAGCAGCGATGCGAGCGCTTGACGGTGGTTCGGATCCAGCTCTGACAAAATTCACGCACTCGTTGGAAAAGCGAGCGGACGGGCGTTGCGAGTTTCTGACGGAAGACGACCGCTGCCGTCTACATGTTGAAGCCGGACCGCAGATGAAACCGACTATCTGCCAGCTATTCCCATACAATTTTACCGAGACTCCCAGTGGGATTTATGCAAGCGTAAGCTTCGTCAGCTCAGCTGCGCTCTTCAACGCTGGGCGTCCGCTTTCGGAGCAGAACGGGCTGCTGGAGCAAAAATGGGAGCAGTTTCGGCGGGTCTTTCCGGAAGGGTCGCGTAATTGGAGTGAAATTCAGCTGTTCAGCGGGCAGCCGTTGAAGTGGGATGAGTACCTTCAAATGGACTCGAGACTATTGGAGCTGCTGCGCGCAGAGCAACCCGAAGGGATAGAGCGAAGGCTGGCAGCCTGCAGCAGATATCTGGTCAGGCAAGCACCGCGCGGAGTGGATTTCGAACGAATGCCGCCAGTCGAAGCGCGTCCAAAGGTAGTCGATCAGTTGCTCGTCAAGTGGTTGATGGAGTTCTATCTGACTGAAGATGTCTATGCCTGCAGCAGTTTCGACCTTTACAGCCAAGCCTTGTTCGCCGATTGCGCTAAGCCACCGCCGGCGGTGATGGTTGCCGACGGCGACGCAAAATGCAGTTTCAACCAACTCCTTTCTTTCGAACTGGGGCTGCTCGAGCCGGATTCGGAGGACCTTCTGTCACGATTTGTCTACAACAAGGTCTTCGGAAAGCTGTATTTCGGTGCCGGCTTGGCTGGGCTGAGCGTGCTCGGAGGCATCCATCATCTGCTCTGGCTGATCGCGCTTATCAGGCTGAAGGCAAAGATTCTCTGTATCAGTCAAGAGCGAACCAGGCTCGACTTTCAAGAGTGGGCCGAGATTGTCCGAACACTCGAAAGACGTTTGACGAGGGTGACCTACTCTGCTGAATCGACTTTCGCCCTGGAGATTCTGATTACGAGTCCGGAGAGAGTTGGGAGGATTTTGACCATAGCCAGGTGAATTGAGCGGAGAGTTGGCCGCAGAGCTTTATAATTCTCATGTTGCAAACCGTATCCCTTCAAAGTTACAGCAGTCCGCAATGGAACACATCTGGAGCCCCTGGCGATATCAGTACATCACATCGGCCGAAAAGCAGCCGGGCTGTATATTCTGCAACTTGATTGCTGAAAATGCCGATCAAAAAAACGGCATACTCTTCCGGGGGGCGCTAAATTACATAATTCTCAATCTCTTCCCCTACACCAGCGGGCATTTGATGGTTGTTCCCTACCAGCATTCGGCATCACTGGTGGACGTCGATCAAGCGACTTCTACGGAGATGATGGAGTTGTCCAAAAAGGTTTTGTGCGCGCTCGAGTCGGAGTATCGACCCCACGGTTTCAATGCCGGCTTCAATTTCGGGCAGTCAGCCGGCGCCGGAGTAGCAGAACACATTCATATGCATGTAGTGCCGAGATGGAGCGGCGATGCCAATTTCATGACGGTGATCGGTGAGACTCGCATCTTGCCCGAAGAGCTTGGGAATACTTATCAACGGCTCAAGAAGCATTTTGTAAATTGAGGGTTGGGAGTCTGACCGAGGAAATTTTGCTGGAAATCTTGTAAGATCGCTCTCTCGCTTGTTGGAGGGTATTGTCATGAGAATTGTCGAGAGTCTGAAGAAGTTTAACTCGCAGGATGCATTGCTGCTTTCGCTTGCGCTGGCTTCCGCGCTCTCGTTTGGCTGCCCCGCTTACTCACAAGCGCCACCTCCCAACGGCATCGCGACGATTATGTTGCCGGTGCAACAATCGCCCAACGGACAGCAAGTGGCGACGACCCCTCGGGGCTTGCAGTTTCCGCTGCCGGGCGCGGGTGTAAACGGCACTGCGGTGCAAGTCTTCACTGGACCGCAAGGTGGTTACTGGTATGTCGATCGCAATGGCTCTAACATCACGTTGCTACAGCCCGGTCAGCCGATGCCTCAGCTGCCCTATTACGGGCAGACCTCCTCGTACGCGCCACCGCCCAGCCAACCGACTACGCAAAATGTCGAAGTCAACACCGCTCCTAGCTCTTCCGGTTCGTCAGGAAGCAGCGCCGGTGGTGCAATGATGGCTGGTGCGGCCGGCATGATGGCCGGAACGGCGATGGGTTATGCCATGGGCAATAACAACAACTATTACAATGGAATGCCTTATGGCCATCCCGTCTATTACGGTGGTGGTGGCAAGCCGTACTACTACGGAGAAGGCGGCAAGCCGGTCTATGTAAACAACAAGAGCGTCGATGTCAATGCCGTTCAGAACCAGCAGCAGTGGTACAACAAGACGATTCAAAACGATCCCCAGACCGCCCAGCATTGGCAGAACGCCCGCAGCCAACAGATGCAGCAGGGACAAGGACAGTTCGATCAGCAGCGGCAAGGTCAATTCAATCAACAGGCGCAAGGACAACTTAACCAACAGGCGGCTCAACAAGCAGCTCAGCAGGGTGGACGGCGAGGACGCAGAGGCGAGAACGGCCAGCAAGGACAGTTTCAAGCTAACCAGTCCGGACAGTTGAACAATCGGGAAGCGGCTGGCGGCCGAGGCGGATTCGAAGGACGCGGCGGCGGGCGTGCCGGTGGTGGCGGACGCAGGGGCAGATAGCCTTAAACCGGCTGATTGATCAAAAAGGTTGCGAATTCAATGAAGAATTCGTTGAGCACCGCTCGATGCGCGGCGAATTCTTCAACTTTGTAGAGCGCATCGTTCATGTTGACCAGCCAGGCGTCGCGCTCGGCTACCCCGATTTTGAAAGGCATATGACGGCCCCGCATGCGAGGGTGCCCGCGCTCCTGGCTGTACGTCCCATGTCCCCCGGTGCGCTGAATGAGAAAGAGCGAGAGATGGCGCTTCGATTCGGTCAAATCTTGAGGATAAAGTGGCCTGAGCACCGGGTCTCTTTCTACCCCGTTGTAAAACTCTTCGACCAGCTGATGATATGGCTCGTCGCGCCCGATGTCTTTGTAGATCTTGCCTAATGGATCTTGCATGCAGCCTATTTTAACGCGGACGGTCTCTGCTTATCGGGGCCAGATTCCTAAAACTGCTGGAAGAGGCTCGACTGATCATTGGTCCTCTAGCATTTTTACTTCCTCAAAGCCGCGAGGTAGTAGAAACGGACTCATATCAGGCTGTCTGCGCCAACCGGGACGATCTACATCTTTGGGTGGATGACCGAAATTCATGTGGTTGAATCGCCAGTTGGATTCTCGTACAAGCCTGTTTTCGTCCAGTACCAGACCGAGATAATAACCGTCGCGATTAATGTAGGCTGCCAGCGCTTCGTTCCAGTGTCCGATAAACTTGCCGGTTGGAGTGTACAAACAACCCTCCGTCTCGGTGGCAATATGCCGTCCACGAGCGCTGAACAGACTACGGTCGGTTTCGACCGGCAGAGCCTGCTCGGCGATTGCCGCCGGCTTGATCGCTTGTACGCTTTGCTTGCTCTCGGCAGGTTGCTGTTGCTGATTGGTGCTGGCGGTTCTCGCCTTGATTCCCTTAATCTGGTTCTCGAGATCAACTGCCTGATCGATCTTTCCGAAATGGCGCAACAGCCCAGCATATTGCTCTAACTTAGCCAATGACTGAGGGTGTTGAAGCCCGTGCTCCAATACTGAATCTCGTAGGCTAAGCTCCGCAGCTCTCAAGAGCTCGGCGTTGGCAGGTGACCCCTTGCTTTCAGAAGACATTTTGTCTATCTCACTGTGGCAACCCCTCACTTAGAATTTTAACCTCGCCGGAGCGACTCTATAACAGCGTGATTGACTTTTAGGTTAAGACGGCGGTCAGTGCGCGAAAGCAGCCCGATGGCAAGGAGGCAGCGGCTAAATGGACAGCAATCTCCATTATCGGGACTAATGCCTTGCGTGGAATAACGGATAAGTGTCGCAAGTCCTTGAAACAGAGCAGATAACTGACGCCGTTATGAGTTTGGAAGTAACTGTTCTAGAAGAAGATGAGCATCTTACCGAGCTGATCACTTCGTTGCTCGAGACGAGAGGACATTCTGTGTTCGTCTGCGCCTCTGGCACTGAAGGTTTGCGCGTTATCCGTGAGACTCCGCCGGATCTCGTCATTGTCGGTGATGCGCTCTCTGATATGGATGGCATTACATTTATTGCAAAGATTCGGAAGTCGGAAAGCAAGGTTAAGACTGTGCTCGTCTCGCGTACTTGGCCTGAGCCGGACCTTTATCGGGCGCTGATCAAGGAATTGCAGGTGTCGCTTGTATTGCAGCGCCCAGTTAGATCTGGACTGTTTGGACCACAGATTGAGGCGCTTTTTCAAGATCAAAAGCCTCAAAGCAGCGATCAAGACGATCAGTCAGAAGACTCGATTCTGCTTTCGTTCAAGCAAAAGTTTTTAGCATCGTTGCCCGAGCGCTTGAGACAGATGGAGCACATGCTGAATGATTTGAACTGCCGGCGAACAGACATTCTGCTTGCCAGGGAGCTAAGACGCCGAGCGCATAGTTTGAAAGGGACGGCGCGCTCTTGTGGGTTTGATCGAATCGGCGGTGAAGCTGAAACTTTCGAGAAGGCGCTCAATGGTTTTATTGATTGCACCGGCGAGCAATCGGACGAGTTACTGGAGACAGTCGGTGGGGCTTTAGCAAGGGCAATCGAGCTGTTGCGGGAGCTGTCGATCGCAGAACCTAAGTTTGAGGAAGAGCAGATAGATGGGGAGAGTTCACTTGAGCATTTATCACATGTACAAGTGATGCTATTAGGGCGGAGCGAATCACCCAGTTTCCCGTCTGATAAAAATGCTCTGTCGACCGTCGACCTTGTCTTTGTATTGGACTTAGCGGATGCACTGAATAAGGCTACTTCGGGCGTAATTGACGCTGCTTTGATCGATTTTTCGCCGGAAGCGTTTGCACAAGCCCGGGCGATTCGGAGTTTGTCGAATTGTGAAGAGCTGCCGATCGGTGTTGTTTGTCAGACCGGCGAAGTGATCGATCGAGCCGATGTAGCACATGCCGGCATCTCGATAGTGATCGAGCAGCCTTGCCTGCCGGACGAGCTCGATTGGACGCTCCAAAAACTGGTCGCTGCGCGGGAAGGAAGAAGAGCCAAAATCCTGGTCGTAGATGATGACCCTGATTTCGCTGCAATCGTTGCGCTGGCACTGGGACGAGAAGGAATGCTGGTTCGTACCGTCTACTGTTCATTAGAGGCGCTGTCTGTAATTGAAGACTTCGCTCCCGATCTGGTTTTGCTCGATGTGATGATGCCTGGTATGAGTGGATTCGAACTCTGTCGCAAGCTCAGATCTTCGGCGCGCTGGCAGGATCTTCCGATCCTCTTTCTTACGGCCCAAACCGATCTGCAAGCGCGCTTGAATGCTTTTGACTCTGGAGCAGATGACTATCTTCCCAAGCCGGTGGCAAATGTCGAGCTGACTACTCGCGTGAAGGCGCGTCTGGAACGAGTGCGTCTGCTCAAAGAGAGAGCAGAGCGTGATGCGTTGTCTGGATTGTTGCTGCGTGGTGCGTTCGTTCAACAAGTGACCGCTTTGTTATCGGAGGCCAGCAGGAATGAACTGACATTTAGTCTGGTCTTGCTCGATGTGGACCACTTCAAGTCAGTCAATGATGAATACGGACATCTGGCTGGTGACAGGGTAATCGCCGAGCTGGGCAAGTTGCTGAGAAGGCGCTTTCGTGCTGAGGATTTGCGCGGTCGATGGGGCGGACAAGAGTTCATACTGGTCTTTCGTAACGAGTCGAAAGATACAATGTCAAAAGCTCTTCACCTGGTTTGCGACGAATTTCGCGCAATGAATTTCAGGGGCGATGCGGATCAGCGGTTTCGCGTAACGTTTAGCGCTGGTATAGCCAGTTATCCGCAAGATGGTAATGGTCTTAGTGATCTGCTTCAAGCGGCGGATCGCCGGTTGTACGTGGCAAAGGCCGCTGGCAGAGATCGAATTGTGATAGACGGTTGAAAGGTGTTGTGTGGCAAGAATCTTACTCGTGGAAGACGATCCGGACTATAGAGAGACTACCGAGGCTCTTTTGGCTGTCAACGGACACAGCGTGGAGTCGGTAGATTCTGGACTGGAGGCGCTGGAGTGCATGCGGACGGACTGTTATGACATCGTTTTGCTGGATTGGCATCTCCCGCAATTGGAAGGGGGCGAAGTTGTGCGGAGATTTCGAGCCGCTGGCGGTGCTACGCCGGTGTTGATGCTTACCGGTGAAGACTCACAGACCGAACAAATGCTCAAATGCGGAGCGAACGACTGGCTTCGCAAGCCGTGTGATCTTCAGGATCTGTTAAGTCGAATCGAAAAGTTGCTTTCCAGTTGAGCGCGAACGCAAGCGCATGACGTTAAGGCTGGAGCTTGTAGCCCACCCCGTGAATCGTGCGAATTATTGAAGGTTCTGACTCCAAATCGACTTTCTTGCGCAGGCGCTTAATGCAAGTAACTACCGCATCAGGAGTGATGTCCGCTTCCGAAATCCAGACGCGATCGAGCAGCGCTTCGGCGCTGAATACCTCTCCGGGATGGCGCATGAAAAACTCCAGCAATGCAAACTCTTTCGGTAGGAGCCGAAGTTCTACACCATCCCTGGTGACATTGTATAAACCGGGTTCGAGGACAATGTTGCGAACTTTCAACGTAGTCTCGTTGAATCTGCCGGTGCGCCTCAGCAGTGCCCGCACTCTTGCTGCCATCTCCTTCATGTGGAACGGTTTTGTCAAGTAATCATCAGCGCCAGCATCCAAGCCGGTTTCCTTTTCCGAGACAGCGGATTTGCCGGTCAAGATTAAGATTGGTGCTGTGCCTCCGGTTGCTCGATATTTTTTGCAAATGTCTACGCCGCTCATTCCAGGTAATTCCCAGTCGAGAATCAAGACATCATATTTGTATATGTTCAGTCGCTCATGCGCATCTGTACCGTCCGCCACGGATTCGACCGTGTGGTGCTCGTGCTCCAGCCAGCGTTGCACCGCCTCGGCGAATTCCGAATCATCTTCGACGAGCAGGATTTTCGCCATGTGTGTCCTTGAGTGGGCCTTCTACCAGCTGATCATTCCATTACATACCACGGCGACGAAATCTCACTACACTTGCTCTACTGCAGGAGATTCAAAAGTTAGAAATTGCTGGTTGTATGATAGGCAATGAACAGATTGCCGGGAAGTGTCGGATTAGCATGACGGCTCACAGAATCAATCTGGCTTTGATGATTGTTTTGGCTTTGAGTTTCCAGGGCAGCCTTTATTCTGTCGCAATTGCATTGAATAATGCGGAATCTGATGGGTTATGGGCTTTCCGGAAGCATAACTACAAAGCAGCGAAGGAGTCTTTTGACGCTGCGCTTAATCACGATGTCGACCTGAGCAAAAATCAGGAGCGACGGGCGTTTGTCTTGTACCAACTCGGTTTGACCGAAGCGAAACTAGGGGCTAACAGTCAAGCTGAGCAGCATTTACTGCAGTCTCTGGCGCTGAGGGAGAAGGTATTGCGACCGACACACCCCGATATCGTGCAAACCTGCCGGGCTCTGGAGTCGACTTGCGAACAGTCCGGCAATTACAAAACTGGCGCCGATTGTTACCGGAAGGAGTTTGACGCATTGCGAACTTTGTTTGGAGCTGACAGCCAGATCGCCTTAGATTGTTTGGAGAATCTTACGCAATATTGCCAGAAACACAGCCTCTGGGAGCAGTGGGGTGAATCTTTGAAGTTGAAGTTGGCGCTCCAGGAGATGCGCTGGGGCAACGATCCAACCAAAGAACAGCTGTTTCAGATGTCGGTAACCCGAGAGTTGCTGGCCGATTCGTACAAAGCCACCGGAAATTTGGCTGAACAAGAGAACCAGTTGCGAGCGGTGCTCAAACTAAGACAGAGTGTTTTGGGCTCCGATCGCTTCGAGGGTGGTGATGGCATTATTGCGGCGCCGCTGCTAAATCTTGGCATTATCAGAATAAAGCAGCATAAGCTCAGCGATGCGGAAACATTTATCAGGCGTTCGGTCGAAATGGTTGTGAAACTTGGCGATCCCAATCGAGCAACTGTCTATCTAAATGAGGCCGCCCAGAATTGTGTTGCCAGCGGGCAGGCTGCTGGTGCCGAACCGTATTTGAAGCAGCTGGATGCTCTTAAGGGTAAAAGTGGTGCCAAATGAAGCCGGTGAGAACACCATGAAAGCTCCGTTTGGCCTTAAGCTCTGGCACAAGGGCTTCATACTGATCGCTGTTCCGCTTTTTTTCGAGCTGCTCCTGCTGTCATTTTTGATGATCTTGTTGATTGATATGGAAAAGAAGGCAGATCGACTGGATCGCTCGAAAACCGTCGTGCAGGATGCAAGCCAGCTAATCAGCTTGTATGTGGATGCAGCAAACTCTCTTACCGGTTATGCATTCAAGAAGGATCCAAAAATGGGCGATCAGTACGATCGCGATATATTGCAGCTGACTGACTCGACGAGAGAGCTCATCAAGGTCATGGCTGACGATCCGGCGCAGCTTTTGACGGTAGAGCGCTTGGCTGTGGAAGGGGATCGCTTGATCGAGATCACGGATGCTGTGAAGTATTCAGTAGACATCAAGCAATCCGAGTCTCTTTATGACACTCAGAGTCGAGTGATGGAAGCGCATGCGCTCCTGGACCGTCTGATCGAACAGCTCAGAAAGTTCGTGCACGAAGAACAACTCAAGCAGCTGGGTGACCCGGACAAGTTGGCGAAATCACGCATGCTGGTCAATCTGGCAATTGCAGCTGGAGTAGTGGTGAGCATTTTGATCGCTCTGACTCTCGCGATCATTTTCAACAGCGGGACCGCGACCAGGCTCAAGCGATTGATGGATAACACCGCGCGGCTGGCGGAGCAACAACCGCTTTATCCGGAGATTGGAGGCAGCGACGAGTTAGCACACCTGGACACTGTCTTTCACCAGATGGCTGAAACTTTGGCTGAAGCTTCCCGAAAGGAGCGAGCGGTTGTCGACAATGCCCAGGATGTGATCTGCTCGCTCGATGCTGCCGGGACCTTTCTAAAGGTTAACCCGGCATCCTTGAAGGTCTGGGGCTATGACTCCAAGCGGCTGATTGGGAAACCGTTGATGATGCTGGTATCTAAAGATGACGCAGAGGCAACGATCGCCTGGCTGGAGTCGGTCAAGAGGGAAAATACCGGCAGCTCTTTCGAAAACAGGATAGTGCACAAAGATCGCTCCTTGATTTATACACTTTGGTCTGCATACTGGTCTGCAACAGATGAAGCAATTTTCTGCGTCGCTCACAATATCACAGCACGCAAACAGCTCGAGCAACACAAGCAGGAGTTCGTGGCGATGGTCAGCCACGATTTGAGAAGTCCGATTGGAGCGATTCATAACTTTCTCTTGCTGCTGGCCACGGGAAATGTCGGCAGCTTGAACGAAATGGGCAACAAACTCTCAAAAGCTGCCGAGCGTAGCTGTAAAAGGTTAATCGCCTTGATCAACGATCTTCTGGACCTCGAAAGGCTGGAAGCCGGTGAAATGCCGATGGAATTCGCAATGGTATCCGTGCGGGATGTCTTCGAGCGTTCAGTCGACTCGGTGGGACCGACCGCCGATAGCGAGGAGGTCATCCTGGAGATCGATGGCACCGGCGTGGAAGCATACGCAGATGGAGATCGCCTGGTGCAGGTGCTCGTGAATCTGATCTCAAATGCAATCAAGTATTCCCCAAAGGGTGGCAAAGTGTCGCTTACTGCCGAGTGTATCGATGACCAGGTGGAAGTTAGAGTGACCGACCAGGGACGCGGTATTCCTGCTCATCTGCTGGACTCCGTCTTTGAACGATTTCAGCAAGTAGAGATGGCTGACGCTAAGAAAAAGGGTGGAACCGGTCTTGGTCTGGCAATTTGCCGAGCAATTGTCGACCAGCATCAAGGCACGATCGGTGTGTCAAGCGAGGAGGGCAAAGGCAGCACCTTCTGGTTCAGAATTCCCAAGGCGAAGGACAATCGCTCTAATCAAGTGTGAGCAGTTCGACCCAGGCATCGCCGGAGTTATCTAAGAGCCGAAACCACAGCTGTGAGAACCTTGTTTTGAGCGATCACTTTGTACATCTGCTTTTGCTCGAGATTGGTCAAACCAATTACGGATAGTAAGCTGACCAGCATAATGATGCTGCCGATACCGGCGTGATTTTTGCAGCCGACCGAACCTTGCATTTGAACAAAGTACTTGTTGTAAGCATTGGTTGATTGCTTGTCGCTCATTCTCGCTGCATAGGTAGACATCTGCTTTCTCCTTGGAATCATTCGATTGCCAACCGCCCATGACTCAAAGTTACTCAGCTTTGCAGGCAGAGTTCGGACAGAATTATGGCAAAACGCTGACATCGCCCGAAGCAAGCTTAAGTAGTGAAAAAACAGCTGGGAAGTAAACCGAAATTTGGGCTGTAGCCCGAGCTTAGCTGGTCATCTGTCCGCTGCGCATAAGTTGCTTGGCACCTTCTTTGAAGCTCAAAGGAGAGAGCCGCTGCTTGTGTTTCAAAAGGAATTTTTTTACTGCATCGGGAGCCGTATAGCTGTATTCGCGCAGCGCCCAGCCGATCGCCTTACGAATGAAGAACTCCTTTTCGTGGCTGACCTTGAGGCAGAGCGCAAACAGCTGTGTTTGGTCCGTCGCTCCCTTGTGATGATTCTGAGAGATGATCGCCGCGCGGCGTATCCACATGTCCTGATCGGCTGCCCATTTTGTCATTACCGGAGAGAGCTCGGCGCGATCCACCAGTAAAGCCTGCCCGACCAGATCGATGGCGATCGCATCCACAAAATCCCACCAGGCACCTTCACGAATCATGCGCTCATATAGCGACAGCGACTGATGATTAGTGAACTCTTTAAAGGCAGTTGCAAACGCTATTGCGGCGTACTTTTCCTCCCGATGCGGAAGCTTCCAGAGCGCTAAAACCGACTGTTTATACTGGCTGGCGCTTTCAGGACGAAAGCGTTTCTTGAATTGACGGTAAACAGCCAGCCGTTCTGGCTTCTGGATGCCGTAGAACGGCATATCGGTCTTCATGTACTTTGCCATCGGCTCAGCCTTTTCCGGGCAGGCTAGGAGCTGGAACTCCCTGTGCACAAAATCAACGAGCACTTCTGCCGCTTTCATATCAATTACCGTTACTAGGGTTGAGTGGGACAGTCAGAGTAGGTGCAGCAGCCAAGCCAACCAATGAGACTCCAGTCAAGAAAAAGCTCAGGCATTTATGCATTGTCTGCTCCTCCAGCCGGCTTACTTGCCGTACGGATACCACCAGGATTTCGGCGTCGTAGAAAACTCCCAGTGTACGTGTTTGGTTTCGCGAAACTCATCAAGCCCTTCTTGACCCAGCTCTCGCGCTCCGCCGCTCAATTTCATGCCACCGAATGGTCCAGCATAATTGTCGGTCAATGGGTCGTTGATCCAGATTGTTCCAGCCTTGACTTCTTCCAGAAAGATTTTTGCCTTCATCGGATCGCCAGTCAGCAAACACGCTCCTAAGCCGTAGATGCAATCGTTCGCTAACTCGATCGCCTGGTCGAACGAGTCGTATTCCATGATTGGAATCGCCGGACCGAAGGTTTCCTCTCGCATGATCAGCATGGAGTGATTGACATTGGTGATGACGGTTGGCTCGTAGTAGTAACCACGCTCCAATTGCTGCGGGCGGCGCCCGCCGGTAAGTACTTTTGCGCCTTTGCTGACCGCTTCTGCGACGTGTCCTTCCACCTTTTCTCGATAAGTGGAGCCGATCATCGGCCCCATATCCGTGGATGCTTCGATACCGGGCCCGAGCCTCAAACTGTTGACGTGCGCGACCAGCGCTTCAGTGAACTGAAGTGCCTTCGAACGCGGCAGATAGACCCGTTCGGTGGAGGTGCAGACTTGGCCGGCGTTGGTCAGGGCTGCATAGGAGAGAGCCCGCGCGGCCAGGTCCGGATCGGCATCCTCCGCAATTACAAATGCGTCTTTGCCGCCCAGCTCCAGGTGGAGCTTTTTCATCATCGGGGCAGCCAGGGAGGCTATTCTTTGGCCGGTGGCAAGGCTGCCGGTGAAGGCGATTACCGGCACATCCGGATGCAGGACCAGCGGTTCTGCAACATCCTTACCGACTCCATTTAAAACGTTGATTACACCAGCGGGAAAGTGATCGAAACAATGCTCAGCGAGATAGAGTGTCGAAAGCGGCGTCAATTCGCTTGGCTTGATGATCACCGTGTTGCCTGCCGCCAGGGCGGGAGCTACTTTCCATGCCATCAAAAGCAGTGGGTAGTTCCAGGGAATAATACAGAGCGCAACTCCGAAAGGCTCCTTGATCACCAGATTCAATTGCGAATACTCACCGGAAGGCAGCACTCGTCCACGCTCATGCCGTCCCAGCTCTGCATAATAATCGAAGGTGTTTGTGACCCATTCGAACTCTTCTTCATTTTCGGGAACCGGTTTGCCTTCTTCCAGAGTCAACAGATGGACGATCTTCTCTTTGTGGGCGCGCATCTTTGCTGCGGCTTCGTGCATCAAATTTGCTCGCACATTTGCCGGCGTTCGCTTCCAGCTGTTGAAAGCCGTCTTGGCAGCTTTACAAGCTGCCTCCGCGTCTTCTCCTGTTCCGCGAGGGACAGTGTCCAGCACCTTTTCGCTGGCCGGATCCAGAACATCAATCGTGCTGGTGCCACTACCTTTGGTGAACTCGCCATTAATGTAATGAAGAGCCATTGCTTACTCCTGTCTCGCTGTTGGAAGAAATCAATTCGAGCCATTGATTATACCGCTGTTGAATATGATAAAACCCGGCATCGCTTGGAGCGACGTTTGGAAAGAAGCGAAGGCTGCCAGCAGCTTGTTTGGCTGCTGATTAGCCGATTGGCTCGACTGCTTGCGGGCATAACTGTTGTGTGGTTTTTACGGGCTGGCAGGACCGAGAAATGGATAGCGGTCGACAACTATCTTAAGCAGGCTTGGGGCCCAGATCGGCAAAAAATAGGTAAAGCCCAAAAAGGCTCCGCCAAGCGAGAAGCAGGAGATAAACGACTTGTGTGTTGTGACTGCCCGGTAAACGCCCGAAAAGATCAGGACAGCCCCCCACAGTCCAAAACCAGTCTGCAACGAATTGACCAGAATTGTTGCCCAGGTCTCGACATAGAGATTGCCGGATGGGTCCGTATTGCGCCAGCTGCCGGGCGGCATCGGCAACAGATAGGCGGAGTCGAAGCGGCCATCTTTGAATGTTGAAACGGCTGCCCATATAACGACAGCGATCCAGAAAGTAGCCCAAACTCTGCCAAGAAAGACGTCGGGGCGCGTTTCGTGGCGAAATGTCAATCGCAGTGAATTGCCTGGTTTATTCATACTTTCGCAAGCAGTATTTAATCAGCTTGGCAGCCGGCTCGGTTTGATCAGTCCGGCCGCGGCACGCGGTTCTCAATTTCAAGACTGCTGCGGTTGACGCCATTGCAGGGAAGTCATAGCGGCTCTGACGTCGGCGAGATAGCGGGCGAATTCCAGTTTGGGAGCTTGATAATGAATCTCCTGTACGATTGTTCCGGTGCCATCCACGTCGGCAAAAATGGAGTAAGTGTCTTGACCGCTCTGAATGAATCGGCCTTCGACCGTTAGCACTCGCTTACTATTAACCTGGCGGGTAGCGGCTTGCAAAAGCTTGAACGTGGCAGTGTTTCCCAGGTCGCGCACAATTTCGGACGTAGCCTTAAACTCCGACTGTTTGAGAAAGTGATCCGGTGAGGAGAGCAGGCTCAAAAAGCTTGCCGCTGCTTGCTCGCTGACACGGTGACCGCGAAAGAAGAAGCAGAGTTGAGCTGACGGCGTGTCGGATTGATTGAAAATGCGCGAGCGACCTTGCTGTGGTTCCGCTTGCCCGAAATTACTCTCCACCCAACCCGATGGCAATGTGAAAGACGAAACCACGCCGAAATTAGCCACCTCGAGCCTCGGCAGCTCCTGCTGAGCTTTACGCCCGCGCGCTCCTCTCTTGGCCTTGATTGCGTCCTCGTCGAAGATGTTGTCCAGCTCGGTGCTCAAATTCTGCTTGAATTTGGCGAGAGCATCTTCGAACGATTCAGCGGGCTTTTTCTCTTCCGGGCTGGTCATTTTGTCAATCTTTCTGCATTTCGGCAGTTAGAGGCGCTTCTCAAATTATATAGTGCTTCAAAGGTTGAGGTCATAAACGTTTCAATCACCTGGAGCTAACCGGTCAGCCCGGTCGTCCATAAATAGTCGACCGGGCCCTGCCCGTTAACTGGTTGTTGCCGGTCAGAGTTGGGTAGGTGAAGTTTAGGCGTGCTAGGGTAGGATGCCTTGCTGGGGGCCATGTGAAGCTGGACCTGATTATCACTTTTGCTTCTACGTTTATCGCCTGCATTTTAGCCTTGCTCTCATCTACTCAAGGTCCGGCGGAGGCACAGCGGTTGGATCGCATGCTCAACGCGGTAGATAACCCGGTGGGCTGGTCTAATACTCCGGTCTCGGGGGGGGCTCCCGCCAGCCCGGCACCGGTGGGCTACGGCCCGCCTGGCTCTCAAAATCCGGGCACGCTGGCCCATCCCTTTATGAATCAAGGTGCGCAACCTTGGGTGAGTCGCCGTTCGACCGTTCCGGCTGTTTCGACGGCAGCTCCGACGTGGTCTCAATCCACAGCTGTTGAACAGTATCCAAATCGTCTATTTACCAGGCAACAAGTAATGCGGACATTGCTGGAAGGCAGTGGCGGCGGTGGAGCATATTCACAGGGTGGCGGTTACAGCCAGACCGGCTCGAGCGACGTCTATGCCAATTGGCAAACGGCTGAAAATCAAGCCAGCAGAGCGCATAACTTCGCCCAGCAAGCTCGCTATGGCACTGATAAATGGAGCCGAAAGCAATATGCATCGCAAGCTCAGTATGCTGCTGATGCAGCCAGAGCCGCCTCAGACCGGGCTTATCAGGCATCCCAGAGCGGCTCAAAATCGGCTTGCAGTTATGCAGCTAAAGCCAGAGCCGCGGCGGATCGCGCTCGGGCGGATGCGAATCGGGCCAATTACAATGCCAATCAATGACCGCAGCAGTTTCGCTTGAAGCGTCGATCGGTTGCCGAAAGCTGATACTGAATGTGGTATCGTTCCCGAGAAAGCCTTCAGTTAGTGGACAACATTTGTCAGCTAGCTCTGAGCTGCTCGAGCTTTATCGCCTGCGGCCACCACCGCCACGGCGCCCGCCCATCCCGCCTTCCCGACCTTCGCCTTCGTGACGGCCTTCCATACCACCTTCGCGGCCCTCAACTTCGCGGCGCTCGCCCATTCTGCCCTCGCGTCCCTCTCCTTCTCGCCTATCGCCCATCCCATCCTGGCGTTGTTCGCCATTCTGACGCTGGTCGCCTAGTCCATTTTGCTTCTCTTCTCGGCGTTGCTCTTTTTCTTCCCGTCGCTCCTGTTTGCTCTCTTGCTGCGGATTGTTCGGGTTATTACCTTGCGCAGGGTTGTTTTGAGGGTGCCAATTGTTGGGGTTGTATCGCCCGTTTGGATCGTTGACTTGTTTGTTGTACCAATCATGCTGGTTTTGCCACTGATTGTAGTGCTCGCTGTTGATATTGGTATTGTTGACATAAGTTCTCTGTCCGCCAGCACCGCCATAATAGGCACCGCCACCGCCGCCATAACCGCCGTACATCGGAGTTCCGTAGGGAACTCCGCTCACAGAGTTGCCGAGCATCGATCCCACCATCGATCCCACTGTCGCTCCTGCCATACTGCCGAGCATGCTGCCAGCCATGCTGCTGCCTCCGCCTCCGGAGCCGCTTGAGGGTTGGCTGTTTACTGTGACGTTTTGACTAGGCTGACTGTTGGATTGTTGTGGAGGGTATTGTGACTGCTGTCCGTAGTATGGTTGTTGCCCGCCATAACTGTAAGAGTTATAAGGTAAATCAACCTGCTGTCCATTTCTGTCTACGTACCACTGAGCACCATTTTGTCCCGAATAAACCGGAACTTGTTGTGCGGCTACACCTGCTCCCGGCAGCGGCATTGCTTGTCCCGAGGGGCTGAGATAGAACTGTTGACCGCTACCGGCCGTGACGACATGATAGAGAGTCATTCCGACACCGGGCTCTTGGTTCGGCGCTTGCCCCATCGCGGTGTCAGTTAGCCCGAGCGACAGAGCCAATTGAAGTATCAGTCCAACGATCGCAGACTTTCTCATGTGCAGTATCCTCTTGAATGCTTCAGTTGTCGTTAAAATGCTAGCGGCGCCGGACCGCTTGCTCTTTCACGTTCTCGACAGCGAACGGATCGAGCAAATAAATCTTACCTTGAAACAATCCGACCTGCTGCACGGCCGGATCCGTCAAACCATAGCCTTACTGCTTGCAGAGTCCAGCAAAATTATCAGACGCAGGGTTGCCGGTGCCGGTTAGTTACGATTTCAGCGAAAGCCGGGAATTCTCGAATCATACACCGGCAAGTTCACCTAGCTAGTTGATGCCTCTGCTCTTTTCCTGTCCGCGCTGAATCAGGCGCTCGCTAACTGTCTTTGGACCGAGCGCCTCAACGAGCACCGGGACACCCAGCTCCGGCTTGCATTCCTGCCCGCAGGTAAAGCAGTCCCAGAAGAGAACTCCCGACTCCGGATAAGTATGCAAGCTAGCGTGGCTTTCCGCTAGTAGGAGAAGAACGGTTACACCCTGAGGCGAGAATCGATGTGATACCATCTGCAGTACCGAAGCGCCAGTAGCCCGAGCGGCTCTCTGTGCCAAATCTCTCAACGTTTCCTCGTCATTGAGTAGAGCGAAGGAGCAGCCCGACAGGTTGAGAAGCAGATGAGTTCCACTCGCTTCAAACTCCGGTGAACTATCGCTCTCAGTTTTTTCTGTCGGTGTAAGTGGTGTCTGCACGAAAACATTCCTCCTTATGAGGAGTATGAGGAGATCAGGGATGAATTCGCGTTAGCAGAGGGGAGATGCTTCTCCGGTTGAACGGTGCGCTCTGAACTCGATTTAGGTGAAGGTTTATCTGTATGCGGAATTTCATTGATGGCTTTGATTACAACGTCAGCTAATGAATCAAGGAAAAAGTAGTCATGTCCGCCCATAATGCGCATGACAGTACCGCCAAACTGGCGCTTGAAGCGGGAGAACCTAGCATAATTGTTGTAAGGTGATCCGAATTGATCGAATCCAAACATGTCATAAGTCCTACAGCCGAGTGATTTAGCTGTAACAATTGCTGCCCATTGCATAGCATATCCGGCCATCAGGTTGCGCTTGCGATTGCTGATTCCACCATAGAGATAAGTTCCTCGTTCGCCAAAGCTTGTAAGAAGGAGCGCACCGAGTGTGTCGCCTTCATGTTCGGCGAAAATAAAGCGTGCTAGTCCCGGCGGGCAAAGTGTTTCGGCGAGAACGGCAAAATGAGGGAGTGGCTCGATGGGAAAATTGTCACGGCAGCTGGCTTCTCGCAACATAGGGTAGAAACGCTTGATTGCTTCGACTGTGGTGTCCTGACAAATTTTGACGCCATGTCGTTGGGCCAGTCTGATGTTGTAGCGGCATTTCGGCTTGAGCGATAGGAGCAGGTCTTCTTCGCTTTCTGTAAGGTCTAGATAAAGTGTCTCACGAGGAATCAGGTTGACCGGTGCGCGTCCGAAACCACGCATGGAATCAGGCACCGGTGGCGGAAGGCGCGGCTCGATTCTAACTGCCATCACGTCATACTCAGCAGCAGAGCCTTCTGCTGCGCGCACTAAGAGCTTAAGACCCTCACTCGACAGCGGCTGATTATTCCAGGGCAAGACAGGCCCCTCAGGCGCCACCAGAAATCCGGCTCCCCGGTTTCTGGCAGCCGTATAAAACAGAGCGCCCCCAATTAGCTTCTCGAATTGATAAAGACCAAGATGCAGCGCCCGCAGTCCTTGTTTGCGTTTGAAGCTGGACCAGTGCAGGCTCTGCATCATACCGCTGGATGGATTAGAAGCAACCAAAGTCTCCCATTCTTTTCCGGCAGCCGATTCCGGACTGAGGTCGCCTAAAATCCTAACTTCCATCTGTCTCTGACTAGCTCCTTTTTACTTGAGATTTGCCAGGAGTTTGTTGGCGGCATC
>JAGVKB010000102.1 GCA_020050835.1 Candidatus Obscuribacterales bacterium
TCCCCGAGATCCACATAATCCCAAAGACCCAGAGAATCCTCGCGGGCAACATTGTCCGCGCGACCCGCATAATCCCCGAGATCCACATAATCCCAAAGATCCAGATAATCCACGCGGGCAACATTGTCCGCGCGACCCGCATAATCCCCGAGATCCACAAAATCCCAAAGATCCAGATAATCCACGCGGGCAACATTGTCCGCGCGATCCGCATAATCCCCGAGATCCACATAATCCCAAAGATCCAGATAATCCTCGCGGGCAACATTGTCCGCGCGACCCGCATAATCCCCGAGATCCACATAATCCCCGAGATCCACATAATCCCAAAGACCCAGAGAATCCACGCGGGCAACATTGTCCGCGCGATCCGCATAATCCCCGAGATCCGCATAATCCCCGAGATCCCCACAATCCCCGAGATCCCCGGGATCCCCGGGATCCTGAGAGTCCGCGGGATCCCCACTGTCCCAGAGACCCACACAATCCCCGCGAGCCCGAAAGTCCTCGCGGACCAAGAGATGGTGGCAAGGTAGATCCCGGACGCAACGATCCTCAACCGGGCCCCGGACCCGACCGCTGCCCTGATACCCGCAATCGTCCCGGACCAAATCCAGACGATTGCTCTGGCCGCAAACCACCGAGCGATTGCCCTGGAGACGGACGAGATGGACGTCGTCCTGGCCAGGGCGGCGGACCGGTCGATGGTCCGGCCGTTCCCAGACCAGGCGACGGTCGAGACAATGGACGTAACTCTGACGGGCAGGGCGGTTGCCCGCCCCCGACGACCGATTGTGGTAGCGGCCGTCGTCCAACCGGTGGCCGTCCTGCTGATGATTGCAGTCCAGGAAGACCACCAGACTCGAGTCATCGCCCCGATGTCCCGATCCCCGGGCGGAGCATACCTGATAGCCCGCCATCAGTTCAGACTTATGAAAGGCGTACTGTCAGTGATGCAATACCAGTGCAGGCTCCAGAACGAAGACAGCCGGACGGACCGCGGCCAGCAGACCGAAAAAGCGAGTCGGTTCAGCCACCCGAACCGGTTCGAAAGAATGAGCGAGACAATTACCCTGCCGATAAACCAGTGGAGCGATCGACTTCCCGAACTGAAATTACTAGAGAACGAGAAATCAGCCTGCCGGCTGAGCGTATCATTGCACCGGAACGAACTCGTGAAAGTGCGCCGCAAAAGCAGTTAGAGCAAGCACCAAGACAAAGTAAGGATTCTACTCCTGACAGCGGTTTACCAAATCAGCCCAGATATCCTGCTGCAAGCCTGTTTCAAGCAGGCGAACAGATGATGAATCGAGATTTGCCACCATTTTGGCAAACTCGCTCGAGCCGTTTAAGATCTGAATCAACCGGCGAGAATTTCACAACGCTTGGACAGAGAGCCGAGCTGGTGAAGAATCCGGATGGATTGAGCGCAATTGCCGGATTGAAGAATGACCCAGTAATCAAAGAGATTATCCTGGGTGTGAAACCCCAATCTGGCGAAATTGGAACAAACAAGGAATCGGATGTCGTAAAGATCGCCAGTTCCAGAGGCGATCATGCTGACCCTAACCGTTCGGATCGAGTGAGATCTGGCGACTTGATTGCAACTGCTGGTGGACGCAATCCTGATGCAGCCAAGGCTGGAGAGACAACTTCTCAAGCCAATGGTGTCAGAGCCGACCAGGCTAAGGGGGGAGATGGTACTGGCATTGTCAGCGGAAACAAACTGGACCCACGCCTTACTGACAGTACGAATCAGGCAAACATGCCGCCAAATTCGGTGCGAGGAAGCTACACTGAAATAGCTGGCTTGAAGGATACCGAGCCGGTCCCAGGACGGCGAGGAGAGGCGGTTGCTACGGTCTCTGAGGAGCTTTCCGGCAAGGATGTTAAGCATGTTCCCGTCAAAGGTAGCTGGGAAGGCGATGGAGTCGGTGTAACCATTCCGGACTCCGGGCTTGCAACGATTTTTGCCACCGCGCCGTCCGGTGACGAAAAAGATGGGGCCGATCGGAAGAATGATGACAAGGCTGCTAAGAAGGAGCCCGAGCGCAGGCAGAAGTATGTGGTGAAGAAGGGTGACACGCTAGAGTCGATCGCTCTAAAGATGCTTCGCAACGTCAAATTGAATCTGCTGCTATTTGAGATCAATCGCAATCTGATTCCGGTCAGGATTTTAAATGGACGACTGCTGCTCGAACTCAGGCCGAAACTTGTAATATTCTTGCCGACTTCCAAGGAGATACAGGAATTCTGCGGTAGACCCGGTTCCGGCAATTTCAGAAAGTTTGACTATTCTGCCTCTCAGGATTCAGAAGAGGAATCAGAGGAAGAACAAAAACGCTTTCCTGTCATTCCTAATCGTACTGTTCGCAGACAATCAAATCGCAATAGTAAACAAACGATTATAGAGCCGCTCAGCCCAACCATCCCGCAGAGCTGTCCGGATAGAGAGCTCTTTCTGGTTCCAACCGCTGAGACCGTGCGCGAATCTGTACTCAACGTGAAAGACAATGCTCGAGTGGTGAAGTCTACTGAAGGTGAGTTGACCTGCTTTCGTTTGGAGATCTGTCAGGATGAACTCTGGTCGCCGGTCATCTCTTATGAAACTTCAGAAACTTCCTCGGTTCGCCATGAGTATCAATCTGACGGGCGGAAAAAGACTATAAAGATAGATCTGCCTAGTTTTGCAGTGCGCGAACTGGCCGAGAATGATCTCCTGAGTAACTGGTCCGAATACTGCCGTGGATTTGTGTGTGCTCACTGAGTCCCTTCCCCTACCGGCCAGTTCTAATCAGCGTAATGATGATTGCTGCGAGCTCTCAAATGCTGTGGTTTTCACGGAATTTTCACAAGGATAGCGTTTACTAGCTCTACTCTCAGGTTAAGCAATTTATCCCGCAACCCTTAGTAGTAATCCGGATCATTGAAGGTCGGATTTAATGCAGCAGAATTGTTTGAAGCTGAGCGTTACCAGGCATTCGGCAGATTGGGTATAGGAAGTGAATCAAAAGATTCTCTCGGAGGCACCGACAATGCCAACAGGCCAGACCAGCGAACCACAGGGCTGGTACCATTTTATAGCCAGAGGAAATGCGGCCTGCTCGCTGCAACGTTATGACATTGCTGAGCAACACTTTAGAAACGCAGTCCAAGACGGAGAGAAGACCGGAGTTCGCACAGACAAGTTAGCACACGCCGTATTCAATTTGGCATGGGTCTGTCATCAGCAATCAAAGCGCACGGAAGCCGAACAGTACTATCTGCAGGCGCTCGGGCTGGTCGAAGAAGTCTATGGTCCGGAGCATCCAGATGTGGCAATAGTAGCCAGCTGCCTCGGTCGTCTCTACCGGGAAACAGACAAGCATCACGAGGCGCAGCCGCTTTTCGATCGAGCATTACAGATACTGGAACAGTACGCCCTTTAATGCCGCGTCGTCAGTACAATTTCCTATCTTCACTTTTTCGATCCTGATTGAGAATCATACCAGGAGTCAGGAGCATGCAAAATGACATTTCCTGACTGAACAAGCGATCTGGAAATTGAAGGATGTGCGTGTCCGAGAAATCCTTCTATTCTGGGATGTTACAGAATCACTCGGTAGTCACGTCTGGAAAAATGGACAGCTCCCCGTCATGAGTGCGATTGCGCATCCGGTAGACTACCTCGGTTGTGATCGGTTCACCGTTGACTAATAGCTTGTGGACCTTTCCGGTCTGGTCAAACCAGCCGGCATAGTGTTTGATCGAATCAGGAGCGCGCTCGCCCAGCCACCAGATATCGGCGCCACCAAATTTGGCCCCGGCGATCTTTCGCGGTTGATTGATCTCATTGAGCAGCACTCCGCGCTCATCGGTATGAATTCCGATGTCTTCAGAGTTGCCGAGCTCCTCGAAAGGCTTCTGCGGAGGGTGGAGAACCAGGAATTCCTCTGTGAATTCCGCCACTGGTGCATTTCGACCGGCAGCTGAAAACAGCCGTCCGCGGTTGCCGAATATGAGCTCTCGCAGGTCTTGTACACCGAGCTCATCGACCAACGAAACATTTTCGTCATCGCCTGTACCGGCGGAAGCTTGGGGCTCAGCCGGTTTCTCCGTCGAAGAGGAATTCGGCTCCGACGGACTGGCGTTCGCGGCTGTGTCCTGATCGCTATCCAACTTCAAGCTCCCTCAGTGGACTCTCCTCCACCTTCGGCGCCCTCGCGCTCAAAGTTCTCGAGAGCCTGCCGTACTTTGTGCAGCAATACCAGCTGTGCGTCCGTTGATAGCTGCTGGTCTTTGATCAGGTGGACTGCCAAACAATAAGACAGATCAACGTCGCTCTGCCCGATTAGGCGCTCGGTGAGCAGGCGGCAGAACCAGGCAGCCGAATCGGATGCCGGCGTGTCCTTGCGGTTAATTGATGAATTGAAATCGAATTTGATCTTAGGGTCTCTGACGGTTTCAGATACTTCGAAGCGATAGAGGCACTTTGAAGTGCATGGCCCGCAAGTCGGCAGAGGACCTTGATCTCGCTTGTGCAGCTCGACAAAATCATCACGCCACTGTCTGAGCACTTGAATGTCCAGCCGGCGATTGACTTCAGTCGGTTGAAATGCCGGTCGCAAGAGGTTGAGCCAGCGCAAATGCTGCTCACGTACCTGATCGAAGAACCAGTAGTTTTCTTCGCCCTTGCGCTCGAAGTAACGTTCAGTAGATTGAGTAAGAGCGCACCAGGTGATCCCGGTCAGATTGCCGGAGCGGGCGCGACCACCGATGATACGCTGAATTTCGTGAATGATCTGAGCTCGGAAGTGAACGAGTTGGGTCAGATCTTTTACGGTGGAAAGGATGTAGCGATTGTAGACTTGTCGAAAGAGCGGATCGTCGGCGACCGGGATCGCTGTGTCCAGAATGGCCGAATCGCATCGGTGCAAGCAGAACTTGCAACCCAAGTGACGGTCGAACGTCGAGACGATATCGAGCCCCTTCATCGCTTCCCGCACTACATTGTCCGATTCTTCCGGCGTCTCCGGTGGTGGCACTTCGGCGGTTTTGTCATAGATAATGGCCAGGTGATAAGGCATTTCCATCTTCTCCGCGTACACGATTGCGCGCCCTTGCCCGAGCGCTGTGACGTGTCGCTTTTGAATGTCGTCCAGATTCATGGCACCGCCCATGGCGTCACGGTCGTCGACTGCGACGATCCGGTGCATGACCTTCAAGTTTGTGTTCTTGAGCGCTTCGGGCGCCAGCTTGTTGGGGATTTGGTCGGCGATGATGAAGCCCTGTCCGTAAGAACGGATTTCTGCCAGCATGTTGGTGAAGAATTCCACCGCCTTTCCTGCCGGGTTGGCTGAATCCGAGCTTTGACCGGTGGGGACGTTCTTCAGCAAGCGGTGGGCTTCTTCGATGATCATGATGTGCTGCAGGCTGTCGTGTGGTCCGAGCGCTTCTCGATATTCATACAGGAAGACGAGAAGCATCCCCATCAGGAAGGATTTCTCGCTGTCTTCCGAGACCATCTTCAACTCGACCACGGTCGGTCGGCCGAACAGGATGTCCATCGGAATCGATCGGCGAGTATTGAGCATCTGTCCCTTACCACCGATTAACAGCGAGCCGATTCTGGCTTTGAGAGCAGCTTGCACGTCAGGCCCAATCCGCTCTGAATATCCGAATCCTTCGACTGTAGGATCGATAATTTCGTAGAGATCTTTCATGGTCGGATAGATTTCCGGCGGGCAATCAACATCGCCTGGCACCATTCCTGGTGGCAAACGGCGGTTGCGGTTTTGCACAAGGTCCCAGCCGCGAACGCCGTAGATGGAGTTTAGTGCCTTTTCCAGAACCTGCGGCATCGGGGAATACATTTCAAACGATGCGTTGAACACTGACTTCAACGCGTCGAGGTGAGTTTGTACCTTGACGCCCTTCATGATTTCAAACGGGTTGAGCCGGAACGGGGAGACGGTTTCGTCACCTAGTGAAAAGGCCTGCCCAACGCCCTTAAATGTCTCGGACATCAGCATCATATGCCGATATTCCGATTTGGCTGGCTCGCACACCATGAATGGAATTTTGAACTTCCACAGTTGGTTCAGTAGATAGAAGCAGGTGTTCGTCTTGCCACCGCCGGTGACACCGCAGACGATTGTGTGCTTCTGGAGAGCGTCCACGTCGATGTAATAGAGGTTGCCGGTGTCTAATCCTCTGTCCAAGATATTGCCTACGGCTATTACCCTGTCCGGGTTCTTGGGAGCAATTTGGGCCAGGCTGAATTCGGCGGAGCGTTTGACACGAAAGCCCGGCATCTCCCTTTTCGGAAGGTGGGCATAGGCGGAGAGCATTCGCGAATTAAGCGGGGTGAGAAATCGATAGCTCAAGAGCGACTGGATGTTCTGCTCCGTGCGCTGATTTCGCAGCAAGCCAAACTGCTCGATATGTGGTTTCAGACCGCGAATCTCATGAGTCCGAAGCGGGGTCGGTCGGCTCGTTTCGTCAGTGTAGGTTGCTCTGATTAGAGATTGCAATCGAACGAAGACCGACCTGTCGGCTGCAAAGAAATAGCAACCAACCTGCCAGCTGCCGATCGCTGTTCCGAGCTGAAGATGCTTAAGATATGCGTCTTGCAGTTCCAAATAGTACTTGATCCGGCGCTTCTTTTCGGGGTCCTCATTCTCCTGTGCCCGCTGCATCTGATCGACTACTGAGAATTCTTCCTGGTTGACGAATTTACCGGGTATTGGCACGGCCAGAACCAGAATTCCGAAATCATGACCTTGCAGACCGTTGGCGAGGCGCTCGATCTGCTCCGAATCAAACGTATCTCCCCCGGTCGATTTGAGCGCCGGAATGCCGGTGACGATGCCGGTATGAGTGGTAAGCGGAGCGACCAGATTCTTGATTTGGTCGCCGGTGAAAGGCTCTTTGTAGATGTCGACGCCGTTGTAGACGCTGTGCAGGATCGACTTAACAGTCTCGTAAGAGACAGTGCTCGACTCGGCTGCGCCATTTCCACCCTCGCCAATTCCGGGCAGAGAGACACCCATGTAATAGTTGACGCCGGCCTTATGGCCATGAACGAAGTAGCAGAGATTGGCTTTCTGACTGTGCAGACCGGTCAACGCGTCTTCCATCAGGTACATGCGCTGAGGAAGCTGGTTGGGATCTTTCTGCTGGTTAGGTTGCTGATTCTGCTGCTGCTTCTCCCGTTCGATGTCCCACGATCTGAGCACCCCGTCGACCCGCACGAAAGTGAGCTCCGGGACGGACCAGCTGATAATGTCCATCGGGTTGATGCCTTCCAGCTCGAAGGACTCCAGATCGTACCGGCGTAAGTCGGCGATCTTGTCTTCCCAGATATTGCGGCCAGTGGCTTCTTGAACCATCTACCTATCAGTCCCAAATGCTGAAACCGGTGCGGTTCCAGCCTTCTCAATTATAACTGTTTCACCGGCGCGCGCTGCTCTGTTCGCCTTCCGACCCGGCTTTCATTTGCTCGCTTGCGGCGTTGCCGAACCGGCTTACACCTCATTCTTCTTATTCCCGTAGATCTGATCGACAAGAGTCCAGTTCACATCTTTATCCGGCACATCCTTGAACTCGTGAGCCTTCATGTGGAAAACACCGGCAACGGAACCGACTCGATAGCAGAAATAGGTGCGCTCCTCCTGACCGACCAGGCGATCTATGTTGAGCTTTTCTTCGTCTGAAATCAGCTCGAACTGCGGAGATGTATTGACCTTGTTGAAAATGTTCTGAATAGTCTGGTGTTTGACCTTGCGACCGTCCACGCGGAACATTGATGGTCCGAGCACGTCTGCGTCCTTCTTCGCCAGCGAGAAGGCACAGATCGTGCCGACGTTGATCACCAGCTGGTTTCGAAAATCCTCGGGCAAATGCTGCACGCTCTTGATCGATGCCGTAAAGCCGATTTGAAACTTTCTGGTTTCAGAGGTGATGGCATCGAAAGTTTCCTTCTCAATGAAGTTGTCAAACTCATCGAGATAGATCGCGGTGAAATGCTTCTTAGTGCTGTTCGTGGAGAGGGAGAGAGCAGCTTGCTTGACACCAGTCACCAGCAAGCTGCCAAGCAGGGCGGCGTTTTGATCGAGCTGTCCTTGCGGTATCTTGACTAGAAGAATCTGTTGGTCCTGAATGATTTGCCTGAGGCTGAGATCGCCTTTTGGATTAGTTAGAATCGGTCGGATTCTCGGATCTCCCAACATCGGAGTGACCCGGTTGAGGATCGGCTCCACCCAGGTGATCCACTGATCTGTTCTGGCCAATCTCTTGTACTGCGCCCACTGGTCGAGCAAAGTAATGAATTCAACGCGCTCGTTCTTTCGTCTTTCAATTTTCTCGAGCAGCTCATCGCGGAAATCGTTGTCACCGAGGAGGCGTGGCAAGTCAGTCAGAGTTCTGCCGTTGGACATGAGCAACATGGCCGAGTTGCGCAGAATATTTGCAGTTTGCTGATTCCACTGTGTCTGAGAGCCGGGCGGCTCGGTGTAAATTGCTTTGAAACCGTAAACTACTGCTGAGGCTGCCCCTTGATAATCGCCATCATCAGGTATCTCCAATGGATTGTAGGCGGCACAGCCCGACTTATTGGTGGGGTCGACAACCAGCACTCGGCGGGAGTACTCCTTGCCTTTCGGATGAGAAGCGAGCCAACGCAAGATCAAATCGACCAAGTGCCCATCCGAATCGATCACCACTAAGGCGCGGTCGCCGCTTTGAATGTCGTGGGTGATCATATTGGCTATCAACCGGCTCTTTCCTTTCGCGCCAGCACCCATAATCAACATGTGCGGATTCTGATCGCGGGTTTCCGGTGGCAGGTGAAGCTCTTTGGGCTCTCCGACTTTCATAGCGTGCCAGTCTGCCCGTTCGCCAAGCGGCAATCCACCTGGTTTCAAAGGTTTCCCTAGCTCTTTGAGCATCTTCTTGTGCTGCGACTTGAACTGAGAAGGAATGTACTCCTGCTTCGACCAGATGTTGATCAATCCGCTCGGACCAAAAAGCTTCAGTGAGCCGATTACAAGCAGAACACCCAGGAACAACAACCCGACTGCGACTTTCATGAAGAGCTCGGGCAGATTCACGCCCGCGGCGGCGCTGGTATCTTGCTGCTGTTGCTCTTCGCCGGTTGGAGCCCCGCTGCCGGTGCTGGGTTGCTGCTGTTGGTCCCGGTTGAAATTGGTTCGCACATCGCCGGGCTGTCGGACTGCCACCATCTCAGCTTGCCAGCGCCCGCGCACTTCTTCTAAATGGGCTGAAGTAAACACTCCTTTCTTGATGTAAGCGACGAACTGGCCTTCCATAAACGGTTGTCCTTGGCCTTGTTTGGGAAATGTCACCATCCCGCTCCAGGTAATCGGCTTTCCTTTAGGTTGACCGTCGACAACATATTGCTTGCTGAGCATTATTTTGGGGGGATTAAACGTGCCTTGCATGACGAAGAATGCTTCATCGCGCCCTTCTCCGTACAAGCTGCTGCCCTTCTGATTGAATGAAACCTGCCCGGCGTGGACCTTTTGTTCTGTCAGAGATTGATAGGCAAACTCCCAGGGCCCGGCCAAGCTTGGATATTGCGATGCTGCACTGTTGGCTGCTTGCTGTTGCATACCGCCCAGCGCTCCACCAATCCCTTTGCTGACCATGCCGAACATTGCAAAGCAGACTTGGATTCCGATCACGGTAAGCACTGCGCCGCAGACCAGGACCTGCTTTTTAGGGAGCATCTTACCCAGCACGTTGCATTCGCCGTCCAAATCTTTCAGGAACTCCATCGCCTGCTCAAAGAACGAGCCTTTGCGTTCCGGGGTGTCTGCTTCTTGGGCGGCCCGATCTCTCAGCGATGCGCCGGTCTTTTCCTTAGCAGCAGCTTTCTTATCTTCGGCCGCTTCGTCTTGCGAGTTATCCTCGCGCTCGAGTCCTGAGTAAGTGGGTACATCGGACTTCGGGCCGCTGGTCGAACCAGCGGTTGATTGTCCGCCGCCGGAGAAGAAATCCGCGCCGGAAGTGGGAGCGCTGCCGCCGGAAGGAGCAGCAGCGTCTGTGTTAACTGCGGCTGCTGGTGGTGAGCTCAGACCGGCGGATGGGTCGAAGCTCTGTATGTTTGGAGCAGCAGCGGCTGGTGACGCTACGCCGTCGTAAAAATTGCCGCTGGCAGAAGTCGAGTTCGGAGCAGCCGCTCTCGGCGGAGCCGGATCGAATTCATGCGATATTTGCTGTGGTGGCGTCAGATTGGGTTGTGGTCCGGTCGAACCAGGTGGATGCGAGATTACTTCGCTTTGAAAGAGGTCCAGCGGGGAGCTCTGTACCGCTGGCGGGACAGCTGCTTGAGGTTGGCCTTGATGCTGCGGAGCTGGTGCATTCACGGCTGAAGCCGGCGCATTGAAGAAGTCAAATCCGCTGGTGACGGCATTTTGCTGGGCGGCCGCAGCGCCGGTTGCGGCAAAAGGTCCGTCCGGTTGAGCCGTTTGGGTTGATTGAGCGGGCGTGCTGCTCGGTGCTGGCGGCGGCTCCGGTCCGGAGACCGGATAGAGCGGAGGAAGAATTGCTTCGGCGCTCGGTGAGGTGATCGTCGGCTCTCCAAAGGAAAATGCCGTCGGGTTTACTGATTGTTTTCCAAATATGCCGGTGTCGCGCGGATCTGGCGGTAGCGCCCCTGGCATCGTACCACCGCCGGCGGCATTGCCTGCCGGCGCAAACATGTCCGGTAGAGCAGCCGCTGGTGGAGTGTAGGCTGCAGTCTGCGCTGCGGCCGGCACCGGATTAAACAGCGGGTCGGATTGGACCTGGTTGGCAACCGGTGCCGGCGCTGCCGGCGCAAACAGTGGGTCGTTCGGCACTACTGCCGAACCAGGCAGGCTTTGGGCAGGCGTAAAGAGTGGATCGTTTTGTCCGACCACCGGATAGGGTGCCGATGCTGGTGTGAACAACGGATCGTTAGGCAATCCGGCTGGCGGAATGGCAGGAGATTGACTAAAGAAGGGATCGTCTGTCAGTGAGCCGAATGGTTGTGTCGCTGCCGCTTGGTTTGTGGCTGAGGGTGTGCTTGCCGCGACCGGAGTAAAGGCAGCCGCAGGGTCAGCCGCGGTCGAGGCTGCCACAGCATCCAGCTCCGCTGAGCTTGGTTGGCTGCGCAGGAAATTGGATGGACGAGGCAGAAAGGGAATCGGCACTCGCGCTGAAAAGACCGGACCGCTGGTGGTCGTCGCCGTGGCTGAAGATGAGTAGCTAGATCCGCCAGCTTGAGCGATAACTGGCGGCGGCACTAACGGTCCGGTTGCTGAATCCGCCGGTGGTGCTGCTGGCGCCTGTTCGGCAGCTGAGGATGGATATCCTCCCAAGGTAGCGGCCGGATTGGACATAGCTGCTGACTGAAGAGGCAATTCGCTGCCGGGGCTGCTAAACATAGCGGCTGAAGCTGGCGCGGTGAGAGCTTGTTGTTGACCGGGATAACCGCCAAGCGGAGGCAGGGACGGATTTGGCGTACTTTCAGCTGGTCTGGCCGCTTCGGTTGGAAATCCCCCGAAAGAATCGGGGGTGGACGGTGATTGATAGGAGACTTGAGGCTGCTGTAAAGCTGGCGGTTGTGCGGGCGGAGCGGGTCCTGTGCTCATGGGCGGAAGCGGGTCCGGCGCCGGTGGGGCAGCCGGCTCCTCGTCGAAGGATATTAGGCTGGTAGCATCGGCTGCAAACGAATTCCGTTTGTTGGAAACTCCCTTCAGCACAGAGCCTAACAAAGAAGTTGGTCCGCTCGAATCAGGTTGCGGCGCAACTGGCTCGCCATGAGCGTTGCCGCCGGAATTGGCAAGACTACCGGCAGGGTCAGAATGACTGCCATTGCCACCATTGGACCCGTTGCCATCGGCATTTTTTCGATATTGGTCGAGTTGTCGCCTGGTGATTGCCTTTTCCATGACCAGCGGGTCGGGCGCAAAGTTAATCGTCAACGGGCTCGATGAGCGAGTCGCTGACGTAATCGAGGTCGGTGAAAACCGCGACACGAAAGCTCCGCAGCCGGTGCAATATTTGCTTTTGCCCCGAAGAATTGAACCGCAAGCCTGGCAAAGAAGTATTTCCAACTAGCTACCGCTCCTGCAAAGCGGACAATCGTCCACCTGACTCGATAATAGCGTTAAATGCGCAGTTTCGGATAGAGATTGTAAGAGGTAAAGGATGCATACAGTCCCGGTCCTGATTAACCGGCTAGGTAATCCCGGTTGCCCGGGACGAATGCTCTTGAATTCTGGCTGGTAAGCTGCCAATTCTACATCTTAATATGTATTAGCGGCAGCTGCATCGTACAGATGTGGCAGCTTCTTGTCAAGTGTAATTTTATCTCCTGGGAATCAGGCATTTGGGGGTATACTATTGGTACGCACCGCAAGCAATTTTGGGGGTACTGACAGCTCAAAAACTTTCGAAACTCAATAACTTCATGGTTTCACGGGGCTAAATTATTCTCCGTGAAAGTGGTGTTATATAGACGGCGGTTAAACTGAGCGCAATTCGGGCAAGCTGGTATATGGAGGGATAGCACCCTGACTTATTCCTTTCCGATTTGCAATTTTGATGCGATAAGCAATGATTAGTAACGTCAGCCAGGTTGGCTCTGTTCCATAAGTTGATAGAGCGTCTTTAGATCAGACTAAGAAAGGATGGCCGAATGGCTCGGGAGGACAAGGGTAAGTCGATGGGATCTTATGACGACATGCCGCCTAGCAAACAGCCGGGTGACGAACCCACGTCGCTTGCTGCCAGGCGAGCTCGATTGCGCGGATCTCTGGCTAAGGCAGCATTGCCGGAGGAGGCTTTCGGAGCAGGCGATGGCGGAGACAATCCTGCGCCTCCAGTCGAGCCGGCAGAACCAGATTCGGTGCCTACTTCTTTTCCTGGACCCTCCGCGGAGATGCCGCCGCCGCCCTCAGCAGCCGAGGCTGCTCCGCAGTCTAGTTTGACTTCGGTCATGGATTCACTGTTTCCTCCTTCGGTCGGCACACCCGGCCATGTAGCGGCCGCTACGCTGATGCCAGCGCTGCCGCCAGCGCCTCTGCCACTACCAGCAGCTCCACCGGAGCCGATTGAACCTGCTTTGCCGCCAATCGTTCAGGAGTATATGCAACAGACGGTTCAGGCAGCCTCCTTGCCTTCTGAATTGCTGGAGATGATTGCGCATATCGATCAATCTACCAACGCTTGTGCCACCAATCTGGCTGTTTTACAGATATCGGCGCAGTCTCCGCCGCCGGCGATTCCAGCTGCCGTCACCGAGCTGTTGACCAATGTCGATTCAGCAATGAACGCATGTGCGCTCAATCTTGCCGCCCTGCAAAGGATTGCCGACGAGCAAACAGAGGTCATGAGAAACCTCTCCGACACCTTGAAGAATCAAACTCTCTACGAGATCGGTCTTAACCTGAACAGTCTGACCGAGTCTCTTTCGGCTGCGCTCGAGCCGATGAAAGCGGTCGGTGAGCTTGTTCCTGCCATCGATCAGTTGGTAGCAGCGATGGAAGCCAAGGCTTCAGTAGATGATAAGTATTCGCCAGATCAACTCGTGATGAACTTGGCCGATCAGCTGTCGACCGGTTCAATCGATCCCTGGACATTTAAATGTGCGTATATGGCAATTTTTCCGGCCGATCACCCGGCCGATCTGTTGCGGCGCCTGGTCGAATTGCTGGGAACGCAGCGGCTTTCCGGCGATCTCTTCCGGGCCGCTTATGAGGCTGTTCAAGCTGCCGAGCCGCCGCCGCGATCTACCATCTCCGTTCGACAATCTAGTCCCGGATCGGCTGCCGGAGACGAGCCGGGAGGCGGCGGAAGCGCTGTCCCTTTTGATGATCCGGAAACCCGAGCCCAACTCGAAGCTTTGCGCGCTGCCAATGAAGAGATGCGCAAAGCCCTTGAAGAGAGGGAAAATGAGTTCGAGCAGCTGCTGGCGGCGAAAGATCAGGAACTCGCTGAGGCGCAGGACATGCTCAATTCACGCTATGAGGAGTTTAATACTCGTTATGCTGAGCTGACTGAAGCTCTCAACAAGCGCGAGGACGAATACTCCAACTTGCTTGAAAACAAAGATATGGAGCTCACTGAAAAGGAATCAGAGCTTAGCCTATTGCGCCATCAGATGGAAGAGTTGCGCAGTCAGACCGAAGATATGGTCAAAGAGCTGCAAGTGCAGATGACCGATATCCGGATCGCCAAAGAGGCTGCCAATCAAACCCCCACCACGCCGAGCAAGCCACCGGCCTCGGGAAGTTTCTTTGATACAGCGCCTCCGGCCAAGCCGTCTTCGCTCTTCGATGCTGCTCCAGCAGCGCAGGAGAAGCCGTTCTTCGTTGCTGATTCGACGCCCGCTCTGGCTCCGGTGCAAGCTAGTCCGCCGCCTGCTCCAGCGCCGCAACCGGCACCACCGCCGACGCCGGCACCACCTCCGCAACCGGCTCAGCAACAGTCGGTTGCGCAACAAGCGAGTACACAGCAGATGAATCGACCAGCTACGATGCCGGCTGCTGCTGCTACCACGCCATTTACTTCCGGGGCCGGCAGTTATGGCAGCGGAGTGCGAGCTCAAGTGTTCGAAGTGATTGTTCGTCAAGCACTAGCTGGAGCTCCCTGGCGTGAGATCTGCGCCGGACCGATGCAAGTCAACAACATAACGCAGGAAGAGGTTGAAGCCGAGGTCAAGCGACGTCAGGCCATGCTCAACAAGTAATCGCTTTGGCCTGGCACTTTCGCTAGTTTTGGCTGGTTTGCGCCGCTGAGTTGAGCCAGCGGTGTGATCGTTCGCTCACAGTTGGGCTTTTGCAAGGCCGCAGAAAGACGACTGAATCAGTCCGGTGGACGTGGTTCAGTCGCTTTTAAGGAGCAAGCAACGACCGAATGTGCCGGAGCCCGTGAAAGCTTGCGCGGCGAAACAACGGTCTCGCCCGGCAGCCGATTACAAACTGAGAGCGGAGCTGACTATTTGTCGTCAGCTTTCTCAATCATGACTTTGCCCTTGCCCTGATTAGCTTCGTAGAACTTCCATTGAGCGACGACGTTTGGTAGGTTCGTCATATACTGCAGCATAATTGCGCCTGGTAGAAGGGAGAATACCTGCACGACGATCCAAAAGAGAACACCCATGGTCGCTGCCGTGCAGACTAAGATAATCGCTCGGGTGAATCGTGACTGATCCTGAACCTGTTTGGAAAGTTCAGCTACTTTTTGTTCGAGGGACGAATCTTCTGCCATATCTGCCTCATCTTTTTGAGTGGAACTGTTACCTTCCTTGTGCCGCAGAACCCTTTGTGTCAATCGCTCGGATTTGCGATCTTTACAGTCAAAACTAGATTCGCGGAGAACGATCTTGGATTATATCCCCTTGAATTGAAAACGGAGATCGAGTTGCTGTCCTAATCACCGGTGCATGATGCGAGCTGGCTCAGGCTGCCATGTTTGAAGCGAGCGCTCGTTGGGGTACGTGCGGCACAAGGATAATTTCGTCGCTTGATTTGAGGTACAACCTCCCGGGAAATTCAATTTCAATGGAGATTATCTGCTTCACGAATCTCCAAGAAGGTCTCGCTTGTCCGGTTAGACAAAACCTGCTAGTGGCTGGCAGATAATTGACTGTCGATCGCAATCAATGCTGCCAGCAGAGTCTCTTCGTCTGGCTGAAAGACCGTCAAGAGATCGAGGATAACCTGCTCCTCCTTAACGATGGCGACAACTGGTGGTTGATTGCGGCGCAACATTGCTGCCAGCTGATTCGGCTGTACCTTTGAGTCAAGCGCAACTCCGTAGCTGCTGAAAGTCTTTCCGGGCAGTGAGCCGCCACCGGCAGCAGAAGTGGTAGCAACTGCTGCACAGGCGATGTGTTTCAAGCAGAGATCTGCTTTACTTGCAAACGCTTCCGCTCGAGCTCTCAATTCGCTTGCTTTGGAGCTAGCCATCTCGACTGTCGGCACGAGCTTCTCGACTGATGGCGACAGATAATGCGCAAGCAGTATCTCGAGAGCGGCAAGCGTCAATTTGTCTGGACGCAGCGCTCGATAGAGCGGGCTCTTGTGCAAGCGTTCAATCGCCGGCCTCTTCCCGACGATGATGCCAGCCTGCGGTCCGCCCAGCAATTTGTCTCCGGAGAAGGAGACGAGATCGGCGCCGGCCTTAAGCTGAGATTGCACGGTCGGCTCACCGGCGAAGCCCAGCTGACCCAGGTCAATCAAGGCGCCGCTGCCGAGATCTTCCAATACCGGAATGCCGGATTCGGCCGAGAGCAAAACCAGCTCCTCGAGCGCAACTTCCTGGGTAAAGCCGACTATCTCGAAGTTTGAGCGGTGGCAGCGGAGCAACAAACCGGTGTTTGGTGTAATCGCCTGTCGAAAGTCGGACAATCTCGTTCTGTTAGTCGTTCCAACTTCTTTTAAGTTGCCGCCGGCAGCTCGGATTACATCCGGCAAGCGAAAGCTTCCGCCGATTTCAATCAGTTCGCCGCGTGAAACTATCACCTCGCGGTCGCGAGCAAAAGTGCTTACTACCAGTAAGACTGCGGCGGCGTTGTTGTTGACTACAAGCGCCGCTTCGCAGCCGGTGAGGATTCTCAAGAGCGCTTCAATCTGCCGGGAGCGCTCACCGCGTTTACCGGAGTCGAGGTCAAACTCCAGATTGCAGTAGCCGGAAGCTACTTCGCAGATATGTTTCAATACTGATTCCGCCAGCGGTGCCCGGCCTAAATTAGTATTGAGTATTACTCCTGTGGCATTTATCAGACGTGCCAGTCCCGGTTTGAGAAGGCGCTCCGCTTGCAGGGCTATTGATTGGGCGATCGCCTCTAAATCGGGCAACTCCTTGCCTTTACTCAAGTCAAAGCGCAGCTGATCGAGTCGTTGTCTCGTCAACTCAGCGATCAATTCTCGGCGAATTCGCTCCTGCAGTGTAACCAGTCGCGGGTGCCTGAGAATCTTATCTACTTGCGGAAGCCGTGCTGCTCCAGCGTTTGTCTCCACAATCTCTCCCCGGCCCGGCCCGTTAGATCGACCATTTGTCACAGCGAAACTCTGTGCGTATGATCATAAACGGTTCGATTCGCTCTTGTCAGAACTTGACTGACCGCTCAAAATTACAATTGATGGGAAAGATAATTTTGAGTGATGCTGATGCAAGGTAGGTAGCAAACCGTGGGAAAGAGTTTGAGAACAAAGACGCTCTATCAGGATAAAGACTGGTTGACTCAGAAGTATGTGAAGGAAAAGCTCAGTACTGTCGAAATTGCGCGCATCTACCGTGAGGAAGAAAATAAGTGGTGTGATCCCAATACCATCTCCCGCTGGCTCAAAAAGCATGATATTCAGATGCGCTCCTTGGCTGAAGCCCAGCAAAACAGGCACGGTACAGCCACAAGCACCGGCAAGCCCGGCAAATCTCGCTAAGACCAGTTCATTTTCTCGGTTAAGAATTCTAAGAACGGATGAACCGCCCAGATTGAGCTTGACCACCTGAAGGGCACCGGTCGCAAGCCTTGAACAGAGGCGATGCCTTTCTCGCTCATTGTTTGCCGAAAGCCGTCCTTAGACGCCAGCGCCTACTCCCAGCCAGCCGCTCGCCATCATAGCCCCACATATAAGATACAGGAGTACCTCACGTCCTCCGACCAGGTAGTATACCGAGTAGGCTGTGAGGAAGAATGCTGGTCGCCAGAACTTCTCATCAGCTTCTCTGACAGCATGCGCGCCCAGACAAAGGGCCAGCGCCAGTGGAAATCCCAGGAAAAATACATCGAACAGCATAATGGCTCAATTTGCTACCATCTTGGTTCAGAATAATGCCAGCCAAGGTCAGTGTCGATGGGAGATCTACGCTGGCGAGTCGAACAGTATCGCAGGCTTTATGCCTTTTGCATTTTTGGAGCGCGTGTAATGGACCAGGACGAATTGATTTTCGGTAAGAATGCAGTCTTGAGCTTTCTCGAGTCGGACGAGCAATTTGCCGCCAGCGAAACGGCCGACCCTGTCCGTGAGAAGCGACTGCTGGAGGCGCTTTCGAAAAGGAGGGCCGAAAGTGGCGCAGCTGCAATTGAGTTGCCCGATCTCCGGCAGCTCAGCAAAGGTTCGAAGGTGCGCATCAATAAGATCATGCTGGCAACAGGTGGAAGACCTGACGTTCGAATCGATCAGATTCAATCGCTGGCTAGAGCGCAGCGCATCCCGGTGCATACTTGCGAACGGCAAAAGCTCGATCAAATCTGTGGACCGGACCAGCGCCATCAGGGCGTGGTGGCTTTTATCAGTCCGGCCGAGCTGTGGCAGTTGGAAACCTTCTTGGAAAAGCTGGAGCTGGACCGGGCTGAACTTGACCTGGCTGGTAAGTCTTTCGATGGATATATGGTGGCGCTGGCCGACGGTATAGAAGATCCGCATAATCTCGGGGCGATTATTCGAGTAGCTGAAGCAGCCGGGGTCAAGGCGCTTCTGATTCCGCAACGACGCGCGGTCGGTTTGACCGGTACCGTGGCCAAAATAAGCGCCGGAGCGATCGCCAACCTGCCGGTAGTACGCGTATCCAACCTGGTGCAGGCGATCGAGACGCTCAAGAGATATGGCTTTTGGGTGGTCGGACTGGACGGCTCCTCTCGACAACTGCACACCCAAGCTGATCTCAAGCGCCCGCTGGTGGTTGTCATTGGCAGTGAAGGCGCTGGCATCGGTCGACTTGTCAAAGAACACTGTGACTTTCTCGTAAAGATTCCAATGTTGGGAAAGACGGAGTCTCTGAACGCGTCCGTGGCGGCTGGAATATTTTTTTATGAAGTTGTGCGGCAATCAGGAGCCGGAAATAATTCAGAAAAACCCAGAAAAATTGACAGTGTATAAAGCCAGCTAGTAGAATTTTCCCTTGCGCCTGTGCGCCCGTGCCGGTGTAGCTCAACGGCAGAGCAACGGTTTTGTAAACCGTAGGTTGCGGGTTCGAATCCCATCACCGGCTGTGGGGGCGGATGTCCGAGTGGCTAAAGGAGACGGGCTGTAAACTCGTTGGCGAAAGCCTACGCTGGTTCGAATCCAGCTCCGCCCAATTTTTGTCCTTCCGATTCGAAAGAATCAAAGAGGACAGCAGTAAAGAGGCTCACAGGCAATTAAAGAGGTAGGTCCCAATTAAGGAGAACAAGCAAGCCCATGTAGCACAGCGGTAGTGCACCCCCTTGGTAAGGGGGAGGTCACGAGTTCGATTCTCGTCATGGGCTCCATTTAGCAACCCGAATTCCCACGGCCAGACCAGCCCGGGATGTCCCGTTCGGCAAAACGGTAGCCTGTGCCGTCGGGGTGGGTGATTCGAGAGAGACCGGTACGAGAAAGCTAACAAGCAAGGAGAGGAAAGAGGATGGCTCGCCAGAAGTATGAAAGAAACAAACCTAACGTGAACATCGGCACGATTGGACACGTCGATCACGGCAAGACTTCCCTGACAGCAGCCATCACCAAGATTTTGGCCGAGCAGGGCAAAGCTAAGTTCAAAGCCTACGATGAAATCGATGCAGCTCCGGAAGAAAAGGCCAGAGGCATCACTATCAATACAGCGCACGTCGAGTATGAGACCGATGCGCGTCATTACAGCCACGTAGACTGTCCTGGACACGCCGACTATATCAAGAACATGATCACCGGCGCCGCCCAGATGGACGGAGCTATTCTGGTCATCTCGGCTTCGGACGGACCGATGCCTCAGACCCGTGAGCACATCCTGCTCGCTCGTCAGGTTGGTGTTCCTCACATCGTGGTTTGGTTGAACAAGTGCGATATGGTCGACGATCCAGAATTGCTCGACCTGGTCGAAATGGAAGCACGCGAATTGCTTTCAAAGTATCAGTTTGACGGCGACGCGATTCCATTTGTGCGCGGCTCGGCTACCAAGGCTCTGGAAGGTGAAGCTGCCCAGAGAGATAATATCCATGCCTTGATGAAGGCGGTCGACGAGTACATTCCGACTCCAGAACGTGAAATTGATAAGCCGTTTTTGCTGGCGGTTGAAGACGTGTTCTCGATCACCGGTCGCGGCACGGTAGCCACCGGACGGATTGAGCGCGGACAGATCAAGGTCGGTGATGAAGTCGAAATCGTCGGTCTGCAAGAGACCCGCAAGACGACCGTAACCGGTGTCGAAATGTATCAGAAGACGCTTGATTCCGGGATCGCCGGCGACAACGTCGGAATCCTCCTGCGCGGTGTCGACAAGACCATGATTGAGCGCGGGCAGGTGCTCGCGAAGCCGGGTTCAATCAAGCCGCACACCAAATTCAACGCCGAAGTCTACGTTTTGAGCAAGGAAGAAGGCGGACGTCACACTCCGTTCTTCCCGGGCTACAGACCGCAGTTCTACATTCGCACAACCGACGTGACTGGATCGATCCAGTTGCCGACCGGGGTCGAAATGGTCATGCCCGGCGATAACGTCAACATGGTGGTGGAGCTGATCCAACCGGTTGCCGTCGAGCAAGGGATGCGATTCGCTATCCGCGAAGGCGGTCGTACCGTCGGAGCTGGTGTGGTCGCTTCGATTATCGAGTAGAAAGCTCGGAAGCGAAATGCAAGTCAAAGGGGGCGGTGCTTGAGCATCGCCCCTTCGATTGTGTTAAGCGGAACGACACATAAACTGAAAGGTCGAACCTGTACGGGCGATGCAACAGATCGTCCTTACCTTTTGGTCCGTTTTTTTTTTACGAGGTATAAAGCATTTGGGTGCTTTGAAACACCCGCTCCGCCGACCATCTTCAGGGTAAAGCGCTTGAATCTCAAGGTCTTTCATCGGGGACTTATCCTGGTTGGAGTTCCGCTTGTCTGCGGTATGGCCATCCTGGCTTGCCTGTTTCTGGTAGTGCTGCGCACTGATCAAGAGGTGCTGCAAGGGCAAAGATACAAGCAAGTAGAAGAAAGAGTCTCCATTCTGGTGGTCACGGTTTACCACCTCGGGTGGGAGATGTCCGACATGTTGAGACATGGTTCGCTCGATAAATTGTCGGATATCACGCAGAGTCTAAAAACGATCTTGAAGTTGAGGAATGAGCTGGCTTCAGAGGACGGAGATCCAAACGATCCGCAGTTTATAAAAACCAGAGACACTCTGGTCCAAGGGCTTAGGGTCGCGGCTGACGTGCTGAGAACCTGCTTAAAAAAGACTTTGACTGTACAAGCGGCCACCACCGGTCAGAATTTTACGAAGGAGCGCAGGCAGATCGGCGTCGAGCTGGATCGCACTTATGCTGCGATGCAGACTGTTCTGTCCAAGTCCCAGGACGAGATGGTTGAAGCTAATTTGCGCAAGCAGGCAGAGCTGCTCCGCATGCAAGCTTATATTCTCTTTGCTGGTCTGGTAATCAGCATCAGTCTGGCAGTGCTTCTTGCTGGTTTTTTTATGAAAAGCATCGTCAAGCGGCTGGCAGTGATCACTGATAACACCAGGCGGCTGCCGGAGGGATTGCCGCTCAATCCTGGACTGAAGGGCGCAGACGAATTGGCGGCAGTCGACCGCGCTTTCCATCGTATGGCCTACGCGCTCGAGCAAACCAAAGAAAGAGAGCGCGCTCTGTTTGATAATGCCAGCGATGTAATCTGCGTAGTAGACAGCCAAGGAAAGTTTTCGCGGATTAATCCGGCATCACTTGAAGTCTGGGGAATTGGACCGGATGAAGTCCTCGGCAGCCCGCTCATTCAGCTGGTTTATAGTGAGGACAGGGATGCTGTTCTCAAAGCGATCAATCAAGCCCAGAGCGAGTCTCCCTCACTCGAGTTCGAATGCCGGCTTCAGTCGAAACACCAAACCTGGATGGAGACTCTCTGGTCAGTCTACTGGTCGGAGAGTGAAGAGAGTCTCTTTTGTGTCGTTCACGATATCAGCGAGCGCAAGAAACTCGAGCGGATGAAGCAAGAATTCCTGGCAATGGTCAGCCACGACCTGCGCAGCCCACTCTCATCCATTGCCGGAGTATTTGAGCTGCTTGGTCGCGGCCGGTATGGCGAGCTGCCACCACCGGCTGTTGAAAAGGTGGCGATGGCCAGCCGCAATGTCTCCAGACTTTTGACGATGGTCAATGATTTGCTGGACATGGAAAAACTTGATGCCGGGCAACTTGAACTTTCCTTGCGACCGGTCGCTCTTAACGAGCTCATGGAGCGTTGTTTGCAAGAGGTAGCGACAGTTGCCGAGCAGCGCGGTGTAAGGCTCGAGCACGAGGTAAGTGGCGGCGAAGCGCAAATTGACGGTGATCGAATCATTCAGGTAGTGGTAAATCTTCTTTCCAATGCCATCAAATTTTCGCCCGAAGGCGCAGTGGTAAGGCTTTCTGCAAGCACTGACGG
This sequence comes from Candidatus Obscuribacterales bacterium, assembly GCA_020050835.1. Classification (GTDB taxonomy): domain Bacteria; phylum Cyanobacteriota; class Vampirovibrionia; order Obscuribacterales; family Obscuribacteraceae; genus JAGVKB01. The sequence continues at coordinate 22,332 of JAGVKB010000102.1, forward strand.
CGAGCTGCTGAAGATCAAAGTGGAAGATCAAGGGCGGGGAGTGCCACCAGAATTTCGCGAAGCAATTTTTGAAAGGTTCAAGCAGGTCGAGGCGGCTGACGGCAAGCCAAAGTCCGGCACCGGATTAGGATTGCCAATCTGCAAGCAGCTGGTCGAATTGCATGGCGGAACTATCGGTGTAGACAGCGAAGAGGGAGTGGGCAGCTGCTTCTGGCTGAGGCTGCCGCTGACACCAGCGCTGGTGAAAGTTACGGATGGCGAGGCGACAGTGAGAATGGCCGCTGTCAGGGCTAGTTTGAACGAGAACAGCGCTGGGCAGTCCATCGCGAGCGATTCGCTGGAATCAACTGCTCCGGCAAGGCAGAGATTCTCCCTCCGCAACGATTTGTGCTTATTGCACAAAGGCTTGCTTCTGGTAACTGTTCCGGTGTTGTTCGAGCTCATCCTGGTGGGATTGTTGACGGTCGTGCTGGTGCAAGTGAATCAAGAAAAGGCTTACGAACGTTATCTGCACTCCGTCACTTATTATGCGACAAAGGTCGTAGCTGATTTCATGAAGGTAGGACGAGCGGTTTCCGGTCCGCGCAGTGAAGAGGCTTGGCGTTCCTTTCAAACTGCCGGGCTGGATGCTGGCTTGCAGATTGAAAAGTTGCGCGCTCAGACCAGTCGCGTTCCGTCCCTGGCTCGTGAATTCCAGGATTTCGAGCGCACCTACAAAAAAGGGCTGGCATACTTCGTGCACGTTCAGGAGCGGAGCAAGGGCAAGCCGTACAGCCGGGCCCTCGCCGACGATGTTTTTGCCGACCGTGAAAGTCTCGGACCGATTTGTGACCAGCTCGGAGCCCATCTGGTCATGACCATGGGAATTGTGGACGACATGCAATCCACCTCTCCCGAGCGCCAAGGCCAGTTGAGGCGCCAGCAAGGGATGCTGTTGACAGCCGGAGTGGCAGTGAATGTTGTTCTGTCACTGATTTTGGCCATTTTCTTTGGCAAGGGGATTACCAGCCGGCTTTCAGTGCTAATGGAAAATGCCGAGCTGATGTCTCGGGAGCGGGAGCTCAGGCCGCCGTTAGCGGGCAGGGATGAGATTGCGCACCTCGATCGAGTCTTTCATGCCATGGTCTTAGCGCTGAGAGAAGCTTTCAGAAAGGAGCGAGCTGTCTTCGATAACTCGCAAGATGTGATCTGCGCCATCGACGAACAGGGCGTTTTCAGGCAGATCAATTCTGCTTGTCTGCGAATGTGGGGATACACACCCGAGCAATTGCTGAACAACTCCGTATTAGGTCTTGTCAGCGCAGGCGATTACGATAGTTTGATGCACCAGGTTTCTGCTGCTCATTTAGCCGAAAGGGCAGTTCAATTCGAGAGCAGAGTGGAATGCAAGGATGGCAGCGTAAAGGAGATCTTGTGGTCTGCCAATTGGTCCGCTGACAGAAAGCTGCTCTTTTGTGTCGCTCATGATATCTCCAAGCGCAAAGAGCTGGAACGGCTGAAACAGGAGTTTCTGGCGATGGTCAGTCATGATTTGAGGACTCCTCTGACTGCCATTAATGGAGTTGCCAAGTTAATGCTCGCCGCCGCGCTTGGCCCGCTGCCGGATCTGGCTAAGCAGAAATTGCAAGTGGTGGTAAAGAGCGTCGACCGACTGCTGAATCTCATCAACGATCTCCTGGATATCGAAAAGCTCGATGCCGGTGAAATGCAGCTTTCAATCGAGCCGACTTCGATGGTCTCTGTTCTCGAACGCTCCAGTCAGGCGCTGGAAGGCTTGGCTCGGGACAAGCAGATTGAAATAGTAGTCAACTCCAGTGAGGGCAAGATTGCCGCCGACGGAGAGCGTCTGATTCAGGCGATCGTCAATCTCTTGTCCAATGCGATTAAATTCTCGCCTGAAGGCGCAACTGTCAGGCTCAGTGCGGAGCTGTCCGAAGGCTATTGCGAATTCAAAGTACAAGATCAAGGAAGAGGTATTCCTGAGGCATACCGCGGGGTTATCTTCGAGCGCTTCAAGCAGGTGGAAAATGATGATGGCAAGCGCGCTCGTGGAACCGGGCTGGGTTTGCCAATCTCCAAAAAGATTGTCGAGCAGCATGGTGGCATCATCGGTGTGGATAGCGAGATCGGCAAAGGCTCCACATTTTGGCTTCGGATTCCCGGTGTATCTGCTGAGGCGTTAAGAGAATGCAGCTGAATCTCAAAGTCTTTCATCGTGGCTTGATCTTAGTGGGAGTACCGCTGCTCTGCGGGATTTTTATCCTCTCCAGCCTGTTTGTGGTAATTATTGAAACGGACAAGGAGGTGGCGCAGGGGCAGAAGTATAAACGGATCGAAGAAGAGGTCTCGATTCTGGTCGTGACGCTTTATCATCTCGCATATCAGATGAAACTGGTGGTGCAGGAGGGTGCATTCGGGCAGATTTCGGAGATGACGGACAATCTGCGCACCATCGTTCAGGTAAAAAAGCAGCTTTTTGCCGATATTAGCGACTTCAAGCAGAGTAAGTATGACGAGGCTAGATATGCGATTAACGCGGGCTTGGGTACTGTCGCTCGTATTCTCAAGTCCTTTCTCGGCCGCGGGAGCAGTCTCCAAGCGATGTACGGCACCGACTTTCGCAAAGAGCGGCAGGATGTCGCCGTTCAGCTCGAGCAAGCATACAACGCCCTGCAAACACTCTTGTCGGAATCGCAGGAGCACCTGGTGGAAACCAGCTTGCGGAAGCAAGAGACGCTGCGTCAATTGCAGGCTTTTATCCTGTCCGGTGGTCTTTTGGTAAGCATCGTCTTGGCCATCGTATTGGCCAGATTTTTCATGAGCGGTATTGTTAAGCGTCTTGCCGTCATCACTGATAATACCGAACGGCTTTCTTCCGGGCAAACATTGAATCCTGGTTTGACCGGCGGCGATGAGATCGCCGAGGTCGACGAAGCCTTTCACGAAATGGCTGCCGCTCTAAGCCAAACGGCTGAGCGCGAACGGGCTCTGTTCGACAACGCCAGCGACGTTATCTGCGTACTGAGTCAAGCCGGACGATTTACCAGGGTTAATCCGGCAACCTGGCGAGTATGGGGACGCCGCCCCGAAGACCTCAACGGCGCGGACCTGATCGAGCTGGTTTATCCCGAGGACAGAGAAGCGGTAATGACTGCCGTCGGGCGCGCTCAATCCGAGTCGCCTTCGCTTTCGTTCGAGTGTAGATTGCTCGCCAGCGATGATCGCTTGATGGAGACGCTCTGGTCGGTTTACTGGGCTGAGAGCGAAGAGAGCCTCTTCTGCGTGGTGCATGATATCAGCGAGCGCAAGAAGCTCGAGCGAATGAAGCAAGAGTTCCTGGCCATGGTAAGTCATGACCTGAGAAGTCCGCTCACCTCAATTACCGGCGTATTCGAGCTGCTCAGCCGAGGGAAGTACGGTGTGCTTTCCGCCGCGGCGATTGATAAGGTTGGCATGGCGAGAAGAAATGTCGCTCGTCTGCTATCGATGGTAAACGATCTGCTCGATATGGAAAAACTCGAGGCCGGACAGCTCGATTTGCAGATTCAGCCGGTGGAGATCTCAGATCTGCTTGGTAGCTGCCTGCAGGAAGTGGAAGGTTTGGCGGAGCAGCGCAAGGTCAAGCTCGATCTCAATTCCTGCCAGATGGAAGTCTCAATCGATGGCGATCGCATCACTCAGGTGATCGTCAATCTACTTTCCAATGCTATCAAGTTTTCTCCGGCCGATGGCTTGGTGACGCTATCAGCGTGGGCAGTGGGCGATAAGCTGGAGATTCGAGTAAAAGATCAAGGTAGAGGTGTACCAGCGCTGTACCGGCAGTCTATCTTTGAGCGATTCAAACAAGTCGAAGCTGCTGATGGCAAGCGCAAGGCAGGTACTGGACTGGGATTGCCAATCTGCAAGCAGCTCGTCGAGCTGCACGGAGGGTCGATCGGGGTTGACAGCCAAGACGACCAGGGAAGTACTTTCTGGGTAGTACTGCCTCTGGTGCCGCAGGTGGTGGGACTGCAAGAGCTGGTGCGGACGGCTAGGTTGAGTGCCGTGCCCAGACCGGAGGGAGCGCGCGCCGAGGCCAAACTCAGTACTAAGACAGTTCAACCGGTTTCTGCGGTCGAGACCGGCAAACCACGATTTTCCCTGCGCAGCGATCTCAGCATGTTCCATAAGGGCGTCTTACTCGTAGGCGTACCGCTCACTTTCGAACTAATCCTGGTGGGATTGCTGACGGTGACATTAGTGCAGGTCAATAAAGTCAAACAGTACGAGCACTATCTGCACCAGATCAGTTATTCTGCCACTAAAATCGTCGCTGATTTCACGATGGCCGGCCGGATCGTATCCAGCCAGCACAGTCAAAGCGGTGTCAGTGCGTTTGCGGAGGTAGGCACAGATCTACTACAAGAGTATGAAAAACTGAGGGCGTTGGTCGCTCGTGATCCCGCTTTGACCGAAACGTTCGCCGAGTTCGATGAGAAGGCCAGGCCAGGTCTGGATTTCATCGTCCGCGATCTTAAAATTTACAAGCAGGTCTCTGATCCGAAATTGGCGCTGGGAATCGCCTTCAAGGATCGTGAGATGATGGAACCGGTAGTAGACAATCTTTCAGTCTATCTCGTTCGGTTTCTCACTCGTCTCGATGAGTTAAATTCAACCAGCCCGGAGCAGCAAGCCAGACTGCGCCGAGAACAAGGCATACTGCTGATTGCCGGTGTCTGCATCAACATTGCTCTTTCCATCTTGCTGGTGGCCTTTTTCAGCAGAGGCATTAAGGACCGTTTGGCTGTCCTGAAGGAGAATGAAGTGCTGTTGGCTCGCGAGCAAGCGCTTCGCCCGCCGATGGCCGGTCGAGATGAAATAGCTCATCTGGACCGAGTGTTTCACAAGATGGCGATTAGCTTGAATGAAGCGCTGCATAAAGAGCGAGCAGTCTTCGACAACTCCCAGGACGTAATCTGCGCGATTGATCCTGACGGAGTTTTCCGGCAGATTAACTCGGCTTCTTCGAGATTGTGGGGCTATCAGCCGGAGCAGCTCTTGAATTCGTCTGTTTTCGGTCTGGTGGTGGCAGCGGATCACGATTCATTTTTCGAGCAGCTCCAGGCTGCTCAAAGTGGTGGCACGATCGTTTATTTCGAAAATCACGTTGACTGCAAAGACGGACAATCAAAGGACATCCTCTGGTCTGCCAACTGGTCAGAGCAACGCAAGCTGTTCTTCTGTGTGGCTCATGACATAACGGAGCGCAAAGAACTCGAACGTCTGAAGCAGGACTTCCTCTCAATGGTCAGCCACGACTTGCGGACGCCATTGACCGCGGTCAATGGCGTAGCCAAGCTGATGCTTGCTGGTGCGTTGGGACCGCTGCCGGAGCTGGCTGGTCAGAAGCTGCAAATTGTAGTGAATAACGTCGAACGCTTGCTCAATCTGATCAACGATCTGCTGGACATCGAAAAACTTGAAGCGGGTGAAATGCAGCTGTCTTTCGAGCCGACTGCCGTTGTTTCCATCCTGGAGCGCTCTGCCCAAGCGCTGGAAGGGCTGGCTAGAGAGCGGCAGGTGGAGGTGATGGTGAAAGCCGGTGATGGGCAGATCAATGCCGATGGCGACCGTTTGATTCAAGCGCTCGTAAATCTTCTTTCCAACGCCATTAAATTTTCGCCGGAGGGAGGCACCGTCGCACTGTCAGCTGAGTTCAAAGATGGGTTTTGCGAGATGAGAGTAGCGGATCAAGGTCGAGGCATTCCGGAGAGTTATCGCAGCACTATTTTCGAGCGTTTCAAACAGGTCGAGGCCGCAGACGGAAAACGCTCAAAGGGAACTGGATTGGGCTTGCCAATTGCCAAGAAAATTGCCGAACAACACGGTGGTGCGATCGGGGTGGAGAGCGAAATCGGTAAAGGCTCGACCTTCTGGCTCAGAATTCCTGGTGCAACGCCCTAGGCTTGGAGCAGATTCAATTGAACCTTAAGGTACTTCATCGCGGTCTGATTTTAGTGGGAGTGCCTTTGCTATGCGGAATTTGTCTGGTGTGTTGCCTGTTTCTGGTGATACTAGAAACTGATAAAGAGGTGGCGCTCGGACAGAAGTACAAGCGCATTGAAAAAGAAGTCTCGATGCTGGTGGTCAACGTCTATCACCTGGGGTACCAGATGACGGTGGTGGTAAAAGACGGCGCTTTCGACCAGTTGGGCGGCATGATGGAGACTCTGCGTGAAGTAGTGCGGCTCCGAAAGGTGCTCTTTGCCGATCTGGCGGATCTAAACGAGGCTAAGTACTCGCAGACTAAAGAGACAATCAATCGCTTTCTAGCTATGGTGGCCGATATCATCAAGTCATTTCTGGGGCGTGGCAGTTCGCTTCAGTCTGCGTATGCAACCGACTTCAATCGGCAGCGTGTGGACATCGCTGTTCAGCTAGATGGTATTTATGGCGCTTTGCAAAGGCTCCTGGCCGAGTCGCAAGAGCAGTTAGTGGAGACTAGTTTGCAGAAGCAGGAGTCTCTGCGCAATGTGCAAGCAGGAATTCTTTTCGCGGGTCTGCTTTCAAGCGTTCTACTGGCATTCATTCTGGCTAGGTTCTTCATGCAAAGCGTCGTGGGACGGTTAGAGGTGATCACTGACAACGCCCGAAGGCTCTCGACCGGACAGCCATTAAATCAGAGATTAACCGGCTCAGATGAGATTGCCGAAGTAGATCTCACCTTTCATGAGATGGCCGATGCGCTCAAGCAGACCATGGAGCGCGAGCGAGCGCTGTTCGATAATGCCAGTGATGTGATCTGCGTGCTCGATAGAACGGGCCGGTTTCTGCGGATAAATCCGGCTTGCTGGCGAGTCTGGGGGCGTCGTGCCGAAGATCTGGTGGGCGTACCATTGATCGACCAGGTCTACAGCGAAGACCGCAAACTGGTGCTTGACTCAATCGAGCAGGCGCAGACAGTCACGCCGGCTCTGTCCTTTGAGTGCCGGCTATTTTCTAGCCAGGAGCAATTGATGGAGACGCTCTGGTCGGTTTACTGGGCGGAAAGCGAAGAGAGTCTCTTTTGCGTGGTGCACGACGTAAGCGAGCGCAAAAAAGTCCAGCGAATGAAGAGAGAGTTTTTGGCAATGGTAAGCCACGACTTAAGGAGCCCGCTTACATCCATTACCGGCATCTTCGAGTTGCTCAGCCGGGGCTTGTTCGGTGAGCTGTCGGCGAAGGCTTTGGACAAGGTTTCGATCGCCAAACGCAATGTCTCGAGACTGCTGTCACTGGTCAATGACTTGCTGGATATGGAGAAGCTTGAGGCTGGGCAGATCGAGCTACAGATTGAGCCGGTGGAGATCTCCGATCTTCTCGGGTCATGCTTGCAGGAAGTCGAGGCACTAGCCGCTTCGCGCCAAGTAAGATTGGACCTCAATCCGTGCCAGCAGGAGATTCAATTGGACAGCGATCGCATTATCCAGGTGGTGATCAATCTTCTTTCCAATGCCATCAAGTTTTCGCCAAGCGGGGGATTGGTGACGCTTGCCGCGCGGGTTGTCGGTGAAGAGATACTGATCTCAGTTTCGGATCAAGGTCGGGGAGTTCCGGCGCAATACCGTCAGTCGATCTTCGAGCGCTTCAAGCAGGTAGAGGCCGCCGACGGAAAGCGAAAGTCAGGGACAGGGCTGGGCTTGCCGATTTGCAAACAGCTGGTGGATTTACATGGCGGAGAGATCGGAGTAGACAGCGAGGAAGGCAAAGGCAGTACTTTCTGGATTAAATTGGCGATGGTACCGCAGGCGATGAATGTCGAAGAGCGGGCGGCAACTTCCGGTGCTGGTGCGTACCAACCGACAAATTTGGACGGAAAGACCGAGCCAGTAAACCGCGCCGTCCAACCGGCGATGACAAACCAGCCAAGCTCCGGGAGGCTGTCTCTCCCGCGAGATTTCGGTATGTTGCAAAAGGGTTTGGTGTTGGTGGGTGTTCCCGTCCTCTTTGAACTGGTGCTAGTCGGGCTCTTGACGGCAGTTCTTGTGCAGGTCAATCAGGTCAAACACTACGAGCATTATCTCCACCAGGTTACCTATACTGCCACCAGGATAGTTGCTGACTTCACCAAGATCGGCCGGATAGTATCGGGCGAGCGCAACCAGGCTGCGGTGAACGAATTCAACAAGGTCGGCAGCGATCTCCTGGTTGAGTATGAAAAGATGAGAGCGTTAGCTGCTCGCGATCCGTCCTTGCTGGAAGTCTTCTCCAGTTACGATCAGCTGGTTAGACCAGGCATGCAATTTGTCGCAAATGGCTTGGAGACTTTCAAGCGAGCTCCCGATCCGAAGCGGTCAATTGCCTTTGCTTTTAAAGACCGAGAGATGTTGGGTCCGCTGGTCGACAGACTGGCCCAATACTTGATCAAATTCGGCGACCGGCTCGATCCGATGCAAGTTATAAGCCCGGAGTATCAAGCCAGGCTGCGCGGCCAGCAAGGCGCTCTCTTGATCGCCGGGGCCGGTATCAATCTGGCTATTTCAATGCTTCTAGTAGTCTTTTTTAGTCGCGATATCAACGATCGCTTGGCTGTACTTAAGGAAAACGAGCTGCGCTTAGCCCGCGAGCAAGTGTTAAGAGCTCCGATGCCCGGGCGTGACGAAATTGCCCGGTTGGATAGTGTCTTTCACCGCATGGCCATCAGCTTGAATGAAGCGCTGCAGAAGGAAAGAGCGGTCTTCGACAACTCTCAGGACGTGATCTGCGCATTTGACAGTGGTGGTCTGTTCAGACAGGTAAACTCGGCATCGATCTCGTTGTGGGGATTCAAGCCCGACCAACTTTTGAATTCTTCCGTTTTCGAGCTGGTGGTGGCAGAAGAGCAAGCGGAGTTGTTCTGTCAATTTCAATCAGCCAAGGATAGCGGTCAGGTGGTCAATTTCGAAAGTCGCCTTCGGTGCTCCGACGGTACGCTCAAGGATACTTTCTGGTCTGCAAACTGGTCGGCTGAAAGGGAGCTTTTGTTTTGTGTCGGTCACGATGTAACCAAAGTCAAAGAGCTGGAAAGATTGAAGCAGGAGTTCCTGGCAATGGTTAGCCACGACCTGCGCGGACCGCTCAATAATATCAATGGAGTGGCCGAGCTGATCCTGGTTGGCGCCATGGGACCGCTGCCGGAGCTGGCGGAGCAGAAGCTGCAGATAGTGGTAAAGAACGTCGAACGTTTGCTCAATTTGATAAACGATCTGCTCGACATCGCAAAACTCGAAGCGGGAGAGATGCAGCTGTCTCTCGAGCCGACACCGGTTGCCTCCATCCTGGAGAGATCGGCGCAGGCGCTCGAAGGAATGGCCAAAGCGAAGCAGGTGGATTTGGTTGTAGAAGCCGGTGACGGACTGGTCAATGTTGATGCCGACCGGTTGATTCAAGCGCTCGTAAATCTGCTTTCAAACGCCATCAAGTTTTCACCAGAAGGAAGTACCGTTACTCTTTCAGCAGAATTTAGCGATGGCAGCTGCGAGTTGAAAGTGGCGGATCAAGGACGAGGTATTCCGGAGAGTTATCTCAACGCCATCTTCGAGCGGTTTAAACAAGTCGAGGCCGCTGACGGCAAAGGCGCAAAGGGGACCGGCTTGGGATTGCCGATCGCCAAGAAAATCGTGGAGGGTCATGGCGGCTCGATCGGGGTCGAAAGCAAATCCGGTGTGGGGTCCAGTTTCTGGATCAGGCTGCCTGGGTAGGTTGAGACAAGCATCCCAAATGCGAACAGCGGGCGGACAATTTCCCGTCTAGAAGCAGAAGCGACTGGTTGTGTGCTCAGCTAACCAGGTTGGCCAGATCTACCCCGTAACGCTCAGCGTTGCGTTGTATATATAAAAGTAGCGCGGCTCCAGAGTTTCATCTTTGCTTGCAGCAGAAGCGCTCCTTCCTAAATTGTGCCTCATAATTCATGTCTTGCTCGTCTTGACCGCTCTGCAGTCGACGCGGTCGGATTTAGAATTTCAACCGATATCGGTTGAAATTCTAAATCACAATCTCGCTCTGGTGCAGAATCGAGCGGCGAGCAGCGGCTTTTACCGCGATCTTTTCGCTCGCTTGACTCGAAGCGGCTGATAGCTTGACAAGTGAATTAAGCAGATCAGGCATCAAAAAGTTATTTTGAAATAAATATTGGCGAACACTCCTCGACATTAGTTAGAATATGAGATTCGTCCCGTATTGATGAATCTATGAGCGATTCCAATATAAGAGCGGTTTAAGAAACCTGCTTTCGGGGCGAAGGTGCGAGTCGGCGGTTGCTTTATAAAGCCCGCATGGCAAGCGGGTTTGACCCCAGGGTCGGACGGTGGGCGGCTCGTGTCGCCGCAAACGGTCCCCGGGGTTTGGGCGACGGAGAGTTGGTCTAGCCGTCGACTGAGGTAGAGATGGCTTTGGCTATCGAACGCCGAAGGGCCCTTGAAACTAGGGGTTCCCTCGTAAGCGAAGCTGACACTCGGGATAAATTGCCGGACGGAGAGGATATATAAAAGATGGCGCGCGCCAAAACATCTAATAAGACGGAAGGTGCAGCAGCAGGATCCAAGGTTCAGCGGATTCGTATCCGTTTGAAATCCTACGATCATCGGTTGCTCGACAAGTCTGCTGAGCAGATTGTGGAAACGGCCAAGCGCACTGGCGCGACCGTATGCGGACCGATACCGCTGCCGACCAAGAAGCGCATCTATTGCGTTTTGAGATCGCCGCACGTCGATAAGAAGTCGCGCGAGCACTTCGAGATTCGCATTCACAAACGGCTCATCGATATCAACGACCCAACACCAACGACTGCCGATGGGCTTATGCGGCTCGATCTTCCAGCCGGTGTCGAAATTGAAGTGAAGCTCTAAAGAAAGCTGCTTAGAGGTTTGAAAGAATGATTGGTTTGCTTGGAAAAAAAGTTGGCATGACGATGGTCTTCGATCAGGAAGGTCTGTCTGTACCGGTGACGGTAATCCAACTCGGAAAGAATATCGTCACTCAAAAAATGACGAAAGAAACCAACGGCTATACGGCTGTTCAAGTTGGTGGCTTCCAGGTCAAAGAGAAGAGGCTCAACAAGCCGGAAATGGGTGCTCTCAAGAAGCGCGAGTTGCCGGCAATGAAGCCTCTCAAAGAGTTTCGTGTCGATGATCTGTCCGGTTACAACGTAGGTGAAGCGCTCAAGCCGGAAGCGATCGTGGTCGAGGGTGCTCTGGTTGACGTGCAGGGAAGATCGATTGGTAAAGGCTTTCAAGGCACAATCAAGCGTTATAACGCCGGCCGCGGACCGATGAGTCACGGCTCGAAGTTTCACCGCAGCATGGGCTCGATTGGAGCCGGCACTACGCCAGGTCGCACCTTCAAGGGCTTGCATATGCCGGGCGATATGGGCAATGAGACGGTGACAGTGCGTCATCTCAAGGTTGTGCGTTTGGATGCGGAAAAAGGACTGCTGCTCGTCCGTGGGGGTACCCCCGGTGTCGACGGCGGTCTTTTGGTAATCAAGCCGTCCAAGACCAAGTGGAATCCATAGACGGCTTAGAGAGTTTTTCGTAGCGGCGGCTTAAAAGTCTGCCGCCCCGGAAGGAAATGAACGGACAGAGGGAATAAGTAAATGACATCCGCTCAGTTGGTAAATCTAAAAGGCAAGAACGTCGGAGAAGTAAATCTGAGCGATACCGTCTTTGGTATCGAGCCGAATACCGGCGTGCTATTCGAAGCGTTGCAACGCCAGTTGGCCAATGCTCGTGCCGGTACCGCCAAGGCTAAGACCAGAGCGGAAGTTTCAGGTGGCGGCCGCAAGCCGTGGCGCCAAAAAGGGACCGGTCGTGCTCGCGCCGGTTCGATCCGTTCGCCGCTTTGGGCCGGTGGTGGCGTAGCGTTCGGACCGCAGCCCCGTGACTATTCCAAGGCGATGCCGAAGAAAGTTCGCCGTCTGGCTCTCAAATCGGCCCTGGCTGCCCGCAAAGACGAGCTGGTGGTCGTGAAGGATTTCTCCGAGTTGAAGGAAGCCAAGACGAAAGAGTTTGCTGTCGCACTGAAGCAATTGGGCATCGACGATAAAAAAGTATTGCTTGTGCTCGATTTCGCTTGCGAGACTTGCGAAAAGGTTGAGCGGGCAGCTCGTAACATCGATCTCCTGAAAGTGGTACATGTCAATGACCTCAATGTCAAAGATCTGCTCGAATGCGAAGCTGTCTTGACCACCGAAAGAACGGTCGAAGCGATCAATACGAGATTTACTGCTGAAGCGACGAAGACTGAAAAACCGGCACGCAAGTCCAAGTCGGATCGAAAGGCAAAAGGCGAAGCTAAACCAAAGGCGGAACCCAAGCCTAAAGTAAAAGCAGCGCCGGCCGCTAAAGGCAAAGCTCAAGATGCCGAGAGCGCCGAGCCGGAAAAGGAAAGCAAGGCCAAGGCTCCTAGGAAAAAGGTAGAAGAGGCGGAAGCAGAGACCAAACCGAAAGCCAAGAAAAAGGCTAAGGAAACGGAAGAGTAAGGGTTCAGAGAACGGAGCACTTGGAGTAAGACTATGAATAGCCGCCAGGCAAGCATAATCGTAAGCCCAATTATCAATGAGAAGACGACCTCGTTGGCCGCTCTCAACCAGTTCACTTTCGAAGTGGTAAAGGATGCCAACAAGATTGAAATCGCTCAGGCGGTCGAGCAACTGATTAAGGAGCTCTACCCCAAAGCAAAGTCCAAAGTGGTGAAGGTCAATACCAGCGCCATTCGTGGACGTATCCGTCGCAGCAAGCGGCATGGCCGCACGCCGAAGGACGGTAAGAAGGCGATCGTGTGGATCGAAGGCGATCCGCTCGAGCTATTCTTCGCATAAGGCCGACCAGTTCGGCGAAATTCCAGGTATCGCGAATAAGCAACGCGGAAAAGGAAAAAGGAACGAGAGACAATGCCTCCCCGGAAAGTAAATCCAACATCACCCGGCCGTCGGAATATGACGATGAACGATTTTTCGGACATCACGACCGACCGTCCGGAAAAGTCGCTCTTGAGACCGCTCAAGCAGAGCGCCGGGCGTAACAATCAAGGACGCCTGACCGTTCGCCACAAAGGCGGCGGGCACAAGCGCGCCTATCGAATCATCGACTTCAAGCGCAACAAGCACAATATTCCGGCGGTAGTATCGACCGTCGAATACGATCCCAATCGCAATACGCGCATCTGCTTGCTGGTCTACAAGGATGGCGAGAAGAGATATATTTTGGCTCCGCTGGGAGTGAAAGTCGGCGAAGAGCTGATGTCCGGCCCGCTGGCTGAAATCAAGAACGGCAATGCGCTGCCTCTTCGCAACATTCCGCTCGGTACATTCGTTCATAACGTCGAAATGACTCCTGGCAAAGGCGGTCAACTCGGTCGCTCTGCCGGCGCTCAGATTCAAGTTCTCGCCAAAGAAGGCAAGTACTGCACGCTTCGTCTGCCGTCGAGTGAAATGCGCATGGTGCACATCGATTGCATCGCGACTGTCGGTCAGCTGAGCAATACCGATGCCAAAAACATCCGAATCGGCAAAGCCGGTCGCAAACGTTGGATGGGCATCAAGCCTGCTAACCGCGGCGTGGCAATGAACGCCGTCGATCACCCGCATGGTGGTGGCGAAGGCAAGTCGCCGATTGGTGGCAAGCCGCAAACACCATGGGGCAAGCCGGCGATGGGTTACAAGACTCGTCGTGGCAAGCACAAAACATCCAGCAAATACATCGTCAAGCGCCGCAGTAAGTAGGAGGAGAAAGTGTCTCGCTCGCTAAAAAAAGGACCTTATGTTCACGCCTCGCTTCAAAAGAAGATCGAGGACATGAATCGCAAGGGTGAGAAAAAGGTGGTCAAATGCTGGGCTCGAGCATCAATGATTGTGCCCGACATGATTGGCCATACAATCGCCATCTACAACGGTCGCAAGCATGTGCCGGTATTCATTACCGAGCAGATGATCGGCCACAGATTGGGAGAGTTCGCTGCGACCCGCTTCTTCAAGGGACACGCCGGCGGAGACAAGACGGCTAAGAGAGGCTAATCATGCAGAGCAAAGCACAAGCTAAATGGATAAGAATGTCGCCGCGGAAGGTGCGCCGCGTGATCAATGAAATTCGCGGCAAATCTTGCGGCGAAGCAGCAACGATGCTCAAATTTATGCCGTTTGCAGCGGCACGGGAAGTGGAGAAGGTTTTGCAGTCAGCGATGTACAACCTGATCAACAACGACAAGACGCCGATTTCCGAAAATGAAGCCGGCAATCTCAAAGTAGTCGAAGTGTACGCTGATCAAGGTCCGACGCTCAAGAGAATCCAGCCGCACGCTCGCGGGCGCGCGTTTCCGATTCTCAAGAAATCCAGTCACATCACCATCGTCATCTCGGACGTATAAGTAAGGAGAAAGATCTTGGGTCAGAAAGTACATCCTGTCGGCTTTCGTCTCGGCATCCATAAAGGATGGTCGTCGAATTGGTTCGTGCAGAAGAAAGACATCGGTTTCCATATCGAAGAGGACAACCGGATTCGTACCTATCTCAAGAAGGAGCTTTCCAATGCTGGCGTCTCCAAGATAGACATCAGCCGCAAAGCGGATCAGATCCAGATCGAGATCTATACTGCTCGCCCCGGCGTTGTGGTCGGCAAAGGCGGGCAAGGAATCGAGACTCTTCACCAGAAGGTGAAAGCGATGCTCAATCGCGTCGGAGTCGAAGTTCGCATCAACATTTTGGAGATCAATCGAGTTGACTTGGAAGCGCAACTGGTCGCTGAATCGATCGCTCAACAGCTAGAGAAGCGGGTCGCCTTCAGGCGTGCTCTCAAGCAAGCGATTCAACGCTGCATGCGCTCCGGAGCGCTCGGTATCAAGGTGATGGTGGCTGGTCGTTTGGGTGGAGCGGAAATCGCCCGCACCGAATGGACCAAGGAAGGTCGCATTCCGCTGCAGACGCTGCGAGCCGATATCGATTACGGGCTTGCGCAAGCCAGCACCGTGATGGGAATTATTGGAGTCAAGGTCTGGATTTTCAGAGGCGAGCTCGAGCCAGGCCAATGGTCTCCACCAAATGTCAAGACGCAATCTGAGCGACAACAAGAAGGTCAACGTCCTGAGCGTGGCGAGCGTGGTGAGCGCGGCGATCGTCCAGGCGGCAAGTCCGGTCGCCGTCCCAAAAAGGCAGGTTAATCATGCTTTTACCGAAGCGAACAAAATTCCGCAAACATCATCGCGGCCGGATGACCGGCTGTGAGTCTCGCGGCGTCGAAGTGCAATTCGGCGAATATGGGCTGCAAGCGCTCGAGCCGGCGTGGATTACCTCCCGCCAAATCGAGGCTGCTCGTAAAACCGTCAGCCGAAGCGTTCGCCGCGGCGGGCAGATGTGGATTCGCATCTTCCCGGATAAATCAGTCAGTAAGAAACCAGCTGAAACCCGGATGGGATCTGGAAAAGGCAATCCCGAGTTTTGGGTAGCCGTGGTCAAACCAGGCCGCATGATATTCGAACTTTCCGGCGTCAATGCTAAAGATGCGGTTGAGTCCTTGAAGCAAGCGGCTCAGAAGCTGCCGATCCAATGCCGGATTGTGCAGCGTCATATAGGAGGCGCGCAATGAGAGTCCGTGAGATGAGAGAGCTTACTGCAGAAGAGATTCGCACTCGTATTGACGAGTCGCGCAAGGAGTTGCTCGAATTGCGTTTTCAGCACGCTGCTCGGAAGCTGGAGAATCCCGCCAAGTTGCGCGTTACACGCAAGCGCCTGGCCAAGCTGCTCACAATTGAGACCGAAAAGAAAGCGCAAAGATAGCACCAGGAAAGATCAAGTAGAACGAAGGTAGATTAACGATGCCAAGGAAGGAAATTGTCGGAAAGGTCGTGTCCAACAAAATGGACAAGACGGTCGTTGTAGCCGTCGAGACTCGCTTTCCGCATCCCAAGTATGAAAAGCCGATCGTGAAGACGAAGAAATTCAAAGCTCACGATGGCGACAACAAGTGTCAGATCGGCGATATCGTTCGCATTCAAGAGTGCCGGCCGATATCCAAAGAGAAGACTTGGCTGGTTACCGAGATCACCGGCAGAGTTCATCAGCAACTTGGCCTAGCTGAGGAGTCCAACTAATGATTCAGCAACAAACACGTATGACTTGCGCAGATAATACCGGCGCCCGTGAGTTGATGTGTATCCGCGTTCTGGGCGGCTCCGGTCGTCGCTACGCCACCGTCGGCGATGTGATCGTCGGAGTGGTCAAGGATGCCTTGCCGAATATGCCGGTCAAGAAGTCCGAAGTTGTCCGTGCGGTAATTGTGCGCGTGCGCAATAACGTCCGCCGTCCGGATGGCTCGACTATTCGTTTCGATGACAATGCAGCCGTCATTATTCAGAAGGACGGTAATCCCAAAGGTACACGTGTGTTCGGTCCGATTGCTCGTGAACTGAGGGACAAGAACTTCACAAAGATAATCTCGCTGGCGCCGGAGGTGCTGTAAAAATGGCTCACGCCGTCAAACCAGAAATTCGCTATACAAAGGCTCCCTTGCCCAAGAAAGTAAAGATGGGCGGACACGCGCTCGTATCGGAAGCGCTGGTCAAGCAAGGTGCAACCAATTTGGTTCCGAAAGTGCATGTCAAGCGGGGCGACACCGTCAAGGTCATGAGCGGCTCGGAGCAATCCGGGCGCGGCAAGACCGGCAAAGTGTTGAGCGTCTTGACTAAAGAAGGAAAGGTCATCGTCGAGGGCATCAACATGATCACGCGCGCCACCAAGCAGCGCACTCCGATGGGACAGAGCGGGCTCGTCAAGAAGGAAGGCCCGATCTTCGCATCGCGAGTGATGCTCTTCTGCAGCGGCTGCAAAAAGACGACGCGCATCGCCCACAAGGTTCAAGATGGCGGAAAGAAAGTCCGCATCTGTAAGCACTGCAAAGAAGCAATGGATACGTAAGGTAGAGATCATGAAGTTGAAAGAACGATATAACACGGAAGTCGTTGCTGCGCTGAAGAAGCAGTTCAGCTATGCCAACGATTTGCAAGTTCCGAAGGTCGAGAAGGTAGTCATAAACATGGGTATTGGTGAGGCGACTTCCAATGCCAAGGCGATTGACGGTGGGGTGAAAGATCTCATAGCGATTACCGGTCAAAAGCCGGTGATCAATCGCTCGCGTAAATCGATCGCTACCTTCAAGCTCCGTGAAGGACAGGCAGTAGGCGTATCGGTGACGTTGAGGGGAGCTCGTATGTACGACTTCCTCTCCAAGTTGATCAACGTCGCGCTACCGAGAATCAGGGATTTTCGCGGAGTTTCCGGCAAATCGTTTGACGGACGCGGGAATTTTTCCCTGGGTGTCAAAGAGCAGATCATTTTCCCTGAGATCAATTACGAGCAGGTCGACATGGTTCGCGGTATGGATATCGCGATCGTCACAACTGCCCGTACCGACCAGGAAGGACGAGCGCTGCTGGCCGAACTTGGAATGCCATTCAAGAAATAGCCGTCCAAGAAATAGTTGATTCGCTTGGGATTTAAAGAGGACTCAAGAACGTGGCCAAAACATCGATGGTTGATAAGGAAATGAAGCGCAGGGTGCTATCTGCCAAAGGCAAGTATCCAGCCGTGCGCTTGCACAATCGCTGCAGGATTTGCGGCAGACCGCGCGGCTATTACCGCGATTTCGGTCTCTGCCGTTGCTGCTTGCGAAAGATGGCTCACGAAGGTTTGATCCCTGGCGTTACGAAGTCGAGTTGGTAGGAGAGAGTAAATGCCCGTTACAGATCCAATTTCCGACATGTTCACTCGCATCAGAAATGCTGCGCGCGTTCACGCGCCGGCTATCGAGATGCCTGCCTCCAAGCAGAAGGTAGCGCTGGCTGAGCTTCTCCGTAACGAGGGTTTCATCTCCTCGTTCGAGACGAAGTCAATCGGCACGCCTGAGCAGAAGATGCGTATCGTTTTAAAGTACGGTCCCCGGGGTGAGCAAGTTATCCAGGGAATCAAGCGAATTTCTCGTCCGGGTTTGAGAATGTATCGTCCGGCCAAGAAAACGCCCCGAGTTTATGGCGGCCTTGGAATCGCCATTGTCAGCACAAGTCGCGGGTTGATGACGGATCGCCAGGCTCGCAAGAGCAATATTGGCGGTGAAATCGTCGCCCACGTTTGGTAATTGAGGTTATACCTATGTCTCGTATCGGCAAATTACCGATTCCAGTTCCGCAGGGCGTCACCATCAAAATCGATGGCTCGAACGTCTCTGTCAAGGGACCCAAAGGCGAGTTGTCTCGCACCTTAAGACCGGAGATCTTGGTCACGCAAGAAGATGGAAAGCTTGTCGTGGCGCGCAAGTCCGAAGACCGGATCGTGCGCGGACTGCATGGTCTTTCGCGTACGCTCGTGGCCAATATGGTCAAGGGCGTTACCGAAGGTTTCACCCGCAATCTGGAGATCGTCGGAGTCGGCTATCGAGCTGCCATGGAAGGACGCAATCTGGTCATGCAGCTTGGCTATTCGCATCCGGTCACGGTGATTCCGCCTGCCGGGTTGGAGATCACCGTCACGAAAAATACTCAGCTCACCGTCAGCGGCATCGATAAGCAGGCAGTCGGCGATCTGAGTTCGTTTATTCGCGGCAAGCGGCCGCCCGAAGTCTACAAAGGCAAGGGTGTGAAGTATGCCGGCGAGTTGATCCGCCGCAAGGCTGGCAAAGCAGCCGCCAAGAAGAAGTAAGGTTTTGTCCCGCGGCACGACGAAGTAGTGCCAAATCAAGTAGAGCAAAACGCCAAGGACCCGATAACCATGATTCAGAAGCCCAACAAAAAAATTACTCGCGTCAAGCGACATATGCGTATCCGCCGCCGTCTGACCGGCACCACGGAGCGTCCGCGCCTGTGCGTTTATCGCTCTAACAAGCATATTTACGTCCAGATTATCGACGACAGCGAAGCCAAAACCTTGGTGGCAGCCAGCACGCTCGACAAAGAGCTGAAGGGCAAAGTCGAGAAATCCTGGAACCGAGACGGTGCCAAGGCTGTCGGCGAGCTGGTCGCTCAGCGCGCAAAGGAAAAGGGCATCGACTCGGTTGTTTTCGATCGCGGCGGCAACATTTATCACGGACGGATTGCGGCAGTCGCTGAAGCTGCGCGGGAAGCCGGATTGAACTTCTAAGAAGCATCATTGAGGATTATGAGCGCGCACGTAGAATGCCAGGTGATAGCGAAGCAAAGGAGAGCGAAGAGCTTTCCGGCGCGGAGCGTCGGTTATGCGCAGCGCCGCAATTTTTTTGCCGGAGTGGTTAGCAGTTGGATTCTGGGCTGCGCTAATAAATAGAGGAAAAAATGGATAAAGAGGAAAAGGTAGTCGTTGCAACGGAAGAAAGCGGCGCTGAAAGTCAACGAAAAGGTCGCCGTTCTTCCTCTCGCGATTCCAATCGTCGCGGTGGCGATGACAATCGCCAGCGCGAGCAGAGCGAGTGGGAAGAGAAGATCATCCAAGTTCGCCGCGTGACCAAGGTCGTCAAAGGCGGCAAGAAGTTGAGCTTCCGGGCCGTCGTCGTTGTTGGCAACCACAAGGGCCAAGTTGGCATCGGGGTAGGCAAAGCGGCCGAAGTAATCGGTGCCATCCAGAAGGGTGTCGTTGATGCCAAGAAAAGCTTGATCAATGTTCCGCTGGTCGGCGCGACCGTACCGCACTTGATCGTCGGCAAGCAGGGCTCCAGCCGCATCATGCTGAAGCCGGCTGCCAAAGGTACCGGTATCATCGCCGGTGGCGCTGCTCGTCAGATCCTCGAATTAGCCGGAGTGGGAGACGTTCTGGCCAAAGCGCTCGGATCGCGCTCGCCGTTGAATGTGGCGCGTGCCACGATCGATGGTTTGAAACGGCTGCGCACCTTCGAAGAGGCGGCGCGCTTAAGAGGAATCAGCATCCGCCAGATGTTGGCGTGAAAAGTATCTGCTTCGTCCAATCTGCGTCTCGATCGTTTCAAAGACGGGATGCAGAACGGGGAAGCGCTAAGGAGAGGATGAATCCATGTTGAAGATCACGCTCACAAGAGGGCTGGTTGGCAAGAAAATGACTCAGCGAAAGGTTGTGCTAGCGCTCGGCCTCGGCAAACAGAACAGCTCCGTGGTCCGTCAGGACACACCGGTGATTCGCGGCATGCTTAACAAAGTCCATCATCTGGTGACGGTCGAGCCGCTCGCTAGTGCGACGGTCGAGCAGGTGAAGAAGGCGAAGTCGAAATAGATGCGAGAGGCGCGGGTAACTGCGCCTCGCCCGGTTATTGGAGCCGGCAATTGGGAATGACAAGCCGAGTCGATGGTGCAGGCCGCACCCCAGGCGCAAGGCGAAGGAGAGATGAGAGATGACTTTGAATTTGACGGATCTGCAGCCGGTACCCGGTTCCAGGAAAGTTCGCAAGCGTGTCGGTCGCGGTCGCGGCTCCGGTCACGGCAAGACAAGCACCCGCGGTGCAAACGGGCAGGGTCAACGCTCCGGTGAAGGCAAGCGCTTCGGATTCGAAGGCGGTCAAACTCCGTTGTACAGAAGATTGCCCAAGATCCACAACTTCGATCAAGTGCCGGGTCGTGATTGGGTGGAAGTCAATGTCGGAGCGCTCAACGTTCTGTCTCCGAATTCCGATGTTACTCCCGATAGCCTGTTGGAAGCGAAGCTCCTGCGCAAGCCGACCGATAGTTTGAGAATTCTCGGCAACGGCGAGCTCAAAGTGGCGCTGAAAGTCAAAGCTCATCACGTGTCGGCCGGGGCCCGCGGCAAGATTGAAGCTGCCGGCGGCAGTGTGGACATCATCGGGCCTGGCCAGAAGAAAGAGAAGTAAAATGAGCTCTGGGGGCAACCGGCCGGTCGCTCTAATTCAGACTGCGGTAGCTGCTGGTAGTAAGGGCGCTGTTTTGTTGCGCTATCCACATGATGCGGAGAGAAGTCAATGACCCAATCGGCTGGTCGGCGCGGTGAGAAGATCGGATCTATTGAGGACTTTATAAAGATGATTTCGGCCGCCGGGCTGAAAGAGCGAATCATCTTTACCCTCATGATGATTGCGCTTTATCGGATCGGCGTGCATATTCCGATTCCCGGTGTGGATCCCAGCGCCTTTCAGCGGCATCCCGAGCTGGCCCAAAACTTGCTCGGCATGATCGATCTGTTCACCGGCGGCGCATTGAATAAGCTGTCGGTCTTCTCAATGGGGATTGGGCCTTACATCACGGCCTCGATCATTATGCAGCTGATGTCGGTGGTGATTCCGAAACTAGAAGAGCTGCAGAAGCACTCCGGCGAGCAGGGGCGCAAGCAGCTGCAGCAAGTGACCCGCTATGCCACCGTCTTCCTGGCCTTGTTCCAGTCTTTCATGCTTGCCAAGCTGCTGGGACAGATCCACAATCCCGACGTCGTGACGACCCCGGGGATTGGCTTCCTGATTAATACGACGGTAATTTTGACTGCCTCTGCCGTGTTCATTATGTGGATCGGTGAGACTATCACCGAGCGTGGCGTCGGCAACGGTGCCTCCTTGCTGATCTTCCTGGGTATTGCCGCCAGGCTGCCGGTGATGATTCGCAACACCTGGGATGCCGTCCAAACCGGTCAATCTCCAGTCTGGGGCGTAACCGCTCTGGTAATTGTCTTCCTTCTGTTGGTCGGATTGATTGTCGCGCTTCAACAAGGTGTCAGAAAGCTGATGGTGCTCGGCGCCAGGCGTAATGTCGGACGGCAGACCTTTGCCGCTCCCGATGATTACATGTACCTGCCGGTCAATCCCTCGGGTGTGATGGCGATTATCTTCGCCTCTTCGTTGTTGATGTTTCCGAGCACGGTAATGTCTTTTGCCGGAAAGAGCGGAGTCAATCCTGCTCAGGCTCTATATGATTTAAGCCGCAGCACGCCTGTTGTCGGTCCGCATATCGAATCGCTCTCGCAACATCCGGCTGTCAAGTCGGTGGTCGACTTCATCGGCACCGAGCTGATTCATACCTTCTCTTATTATCATTGGGAGCATTCGGCGCTCTACTTCGGATTGATCGTCTTTTTCGCTTTCTTCTACGCATCGATCGTTCTGCCGGTGCGCGATATGGCCGAGAATCTGCGCCGAAGCGGTCGGGCCATCCAGGGCGTGAGACCGGGCAGACCGACTGCGGAGTTTCTCGAGAAAACGCTCAACAAGCTGATCTTCATTGGTGCATCGGCGGTCGGTATCATCGCTATTTTGCCGATTCACGTCGAGCAGGCGACGATGGTGAACACGCTGCAAGGCTTGGGAAGCACCTCGCTGATCATCCTTGTGGGCGTGGCAATTGATACGCAACGTCAGATCAAGACTCATGCGCTTTCGGCTCGTTATCAGGCTCGAGGCTTGTTTCGAACGCCGGGCGAAAAGAAGGATATTTAGTCATGCAGATACTGTTTCTAGGCGCGCCAGGAGCCGGCAAGGGTACTCAGTGTAAGATGCTGGCCAGACATCTGGATCTCCTGCATCTGTCTTCCGGCGACCTTTTGCGCGAGGCGGTCAAGCTAGGCACCGCGGCCGGGGTGGCCGCCAAGTCTTTCATGGACAAGGGGGTGCTCGTTCCGGACAGCATCTTGATCGATATGTTTCGGGAAAAGCTCCATACGCCGGAATGCCAGAAGGGTTTCATTCTGGACGGATTTCCGCGCAATGTGGCTCAGGCCAAGGCGCTCAATGAGCTTTTCGAAGAGTTGAATCGAAAGCTGTCAGTAGTTGTCAACCTGCAGGTTGACCAGAAGCTCCTGACCGAGCGAATTTGCGGACGCCGGATCTGCTCTAACAAAGAATGCAACGCTCCTTATCATGTCAAGTTCGCTCCGCCTAAAGAGGAGAATGTTTGCAGCCTGTGCGGCGCGCCGCTTACTCATCGCAGCGACGATCGCGAAGAATTGGTCGCCGCTCGTCTCAAGACTTACTTCGAGCAGACCGAGCCGTTGATCGAGTTTTATGACAAGCAACTGTTGCTGCGTACGGTCGATGGAGAAGGCGATCCCGACGAGATTTTTGCCGATCTTCTGCGGACGCTCAAGGTATTGGCATGATTCTGACCGACAGCAAAGATTTAGAGCTGATACGCAAAGCCGGCGAAATAGACGGCTATGTTCTGGAAGAGCTCATGAAAATGGTGGCGCCCGGGGTGACCACCTGGGAAATAGACGAGCGGGCCGAGAGGCTTATTCGTGAAGCTGGCGCCTTACCGACCTTCAAAGGTTATCGCAACTTCCCGTGCACAATCTGCGCCTCCATCAATGAGGAGGTTGTGCATGGCATTCCAAATAAGAACAGAGTGCTCAAGGACGGCGACATTATTTCGCTGGATATCGGCTCGACCGTAAGGCGTACGCTCAACGGTGCAAAAGATGCCGGTGCGACCGGCGGCAAAGGAAAGAACCGGGACTACGAGGACTTCATCGGAGACACAGCTGTAACTGTGCCGGTGGGTCAAATCTCCGCCAAGCTCGAGAAGTTGTTGGCCGACACTCAAAAGTCGCTCTATGCCGGCATCAAAGTTTGCCGCGCCGGCGCCACGCTCGATGATATCGGCGGCGCGATTGAAGATGTGGCTCTGGAAGCGGGTTACGGCATCGTGCGAGAGTACGGCGGACATGGAATCGGGTACAACTATCATGAGGATCCGTTCATCCTCAATTATCGTTCGGGTAGCAGGACTAAACTGAAACCTGGTATGGTAATAGCGATCGAACCGATGTTTAATCTGGGGGGAGATCGAGTGAGGCTGAAGCAGGACGGTTGGACTGTAGTTACGCAAGATTACAAACCATCGGCGCATTTCGAGCACTCGCTTTTGATAACCGAAGGGGATCCCGAGATCCTTACAAAGCGCCCCAGTGAGGTAATCGCATGACGAAGCAAAGCGTAATCGAGTTCGAAGGAACGATCAGGGAATCGCTGCCCAATGCTATGTTTCGCGTGGAGCTGGACAACGGGCACAAGGTGCTCGCTCATATTTCCGGCAAGATTCGCAAAAACTTTATTAAGATACTTCCAGGCGACAGAGTGCGCGTAGAGCTCACCCCGTATGACTTAACGCGCGGAAGAATCACATACAGAATCAAGAATTGAGGTATAATTCTCGGTTTGTCCGCGGCTGCATTGGTTTGGATGCCCGGCCGGTTCTTTTTGCATCTGCCAAAAAGCCGGAAACCCACATGGGAAGCGTGAAATGAAAGTTAGAGCGTCAGTAAAGAAAATATGTGACAAGTGTAAGGTAATCCGTCGTAAAGGGCGTGTAGCCGTCATTTGTGAAAATCCTAAACACAAACAGAGACAAGGTTAACAAAAATTATGGCTCGAATTGCAGGTGTTGATCTGCCAAGACACAAACGTACTGAGATAGCGCTTTGCTATATCTACGGTTTGGGACGGACGTCCGCCCGGAAGATCTGCGAAAAGCTGGGCATTCCGGAAACACGAAGAGTGCAGGACCTGACGGAAGACGAAGTCAACCGCATCCGCGAAGAGATCGATAAGAACTGGGCGGGCAAGGTCGAAGGCGATCTCAGGCGGGTTGAAGGTCTGAACGTCAAGCGCTTGATTGAAATAAATTGCTACCGCGGACAGCGTCATCGCCGTGGTTTGCCGACGCGTGGACAGCGCACCAAAACTAATGCGCGCACACGCCGCGGTCGTAAGCGCATGACGGTGGCCGGTAAGAAGATCGCCCCATCGAAGGGCTAATGAACCAGATGCGGTGCAAAGCCGCATCACGTGTTTGTTGGATTTCGACTCGAGACAGGAAAGGATTGAAGGGTTGGCTCCAAAGCCGCCCGGGGAACCGAAAAAGCAAAAAGGAACGAAGAGAAGGTTATGGCTAAATCCCCCAAGGCAAGGACAAAAAAGAAAGAGCGCCGATATGTGCTCCAGGGCGTTGTGCACATTCAGTCGACGTTCAACAACACGATAGTATCCTCCACCGACCCTCAAGGTCAGGTCATTGCCTGGGCTTCAGCAGGCACCGTCGGTTTTAAGGGTGCCAAGAAGGGCACTCCTTTTGCCGCGCAACAAGCTGCCGAAGCGGTTGCTCGCCGGTCGATGGACCAGGGCATGCGGCAGGTCGAGGTGTTGGTGAAGGGTCCCGGCTCCGGCCGCGAGACTGCCATCCGAGCGCTGCAAGCGGCCGGATTGGAGATCACCTTGATCAAAGATGTCACCCCAATTCCACACAATGGTTGCCGGCCACCCAAGCGCCGTCGCGTATAAGTAGTTTTTCAGAGGAGTTTCGGCCTTGACCAGATATACGGATTCAGTTTGCAAACTTTGTCGCAACGAAGGAGAGAAGCTCTTTTTGAAGGGCTCCCGTTGCTACACAACCAAATGCGCGATCGATCGCCGGCGCTACGGTTCTGGTCAACACGGTCAAGACCGCAAGAAACAGACCGAATTTGCTCTGCAATTACGCGAGAAGCAAAAGGTAAGAAGAAGCTACGGCGTGCTCGAGAAGCAGTTCTCGGGTTACATGGAAGAAGCCAGCCGGCAGAAGAAAGTCCCGACCGGTCTTAGGCTTTTGCAGCTGCTCGAGTCGAGACTGGACAATATCGTTCACAGATCCGGTATGGTGCCTTCGCGCGCGCAAGCAAGACAGTTGATCCTGCACGGACATTTCACCGTTAACGGCAAGAAAGTGAATGTAGCTTCGTATCGGTTGAGACCAGGCGACATCGTGTCGGTGTCCGAAGGCAGCACGAAGTTGGTCAAAGCAGTGATTGAAGCAAACCCGGTCGCCGGACAACCGAGATGGCTGAACGCCGATCTGGAAAGTCTCAAAGCCTCGATCATCAATCTGCCGGAGAGAGAAGATCTCGATCAATCCATCAAGGAAGCGTTGATCGTTGAATATTATTCACGTTAACGCTGAATTGACATCGACAGTCTTTCTGCACTGAAACTTGGGCAGGCAGAAATTCACAGAATAATCTCAAGTAAGGACACATAGAAAAAATTGAGCATAGAACTGGGACGACAAGCCACCATCTTCAAGCCCACATTCGACGGAGAAATTATGGAGCCTCTCAAGATCAAATGCCTGGAAAATAAGACCGCGGCCGACGGATCAATCTACGGTAAGTTCGTTATCGAACCCCTAGAGCGTGGTTATGGCACCACGATCGGCAATGCGCTCCGACGAGTACTTCTTTCGTCGCTCGATGGGTCTGCTGTAACGGCAGTCCGCATCGATGGCGTGACTCACGAGTTCACTACCGTACCGGGTGTTGTCGAAGATGTGATCGACGTCATGCTCAATCTGAAAGGATTGGTTGTGAAGTCGTACAGCAACGATCCGCAGTACCTGCATCTGGATGTGGATCGTCCCGGACCGGTTACCGGTCGCGACATTCACTGTCCGGCCGATATCACGATCATCAATCCGGATTGGCAAATAGCCACAATCGCTGAAGGTGGACGCCTGCGTTCGGAGATCACGGTCGAACGTGGTCGCGGTTACGTGTCGGCAGACACCCACAGTCATTACAAGCAAGCGATCGATGTGCTGCCGATTGACGCCGTGTTCATGCCGGTTCGTCGGGTCAGCTACAACGTCGAGCCGACCCGGGTCGGCGAATCGACTGATTTCGATAAGTTGACGATTGAAATTTGGTCTAATGGCTCGATCGATGCGACCGAAGCTGTCAGCCAAGCGGCGCGGCAAGTGATCGAGCACCTGGTGCCGATCGCCGAGCTGTCGGGCAGACCGATGGTTCCTGCTGCAGCTATTCCGGCGCCGACCGACGGCAAGCATACTTCGATCTCGATCGAAGAGCTCGAGCTTTCGGTTCGTGCATACAACTGCTTGAAGCGGGCTAACATCAACTCGTTGGGTGAGCTCCTCAAGCTCAGTTATGACGATCTGATGAATATCAAGAACTTCGGTAAGAAATCGGCAGACGAAGTGATCGAGCGGCTACGCCAGTTCGGTTTGACTCTGTCGGATACTCCCAAGGATAAATAAGCAACTGCCGGAGCGCGGCTTGCCGCGCTCCGTTTAGGTGTTTGCAAAGCTCGAAAAAATCGAGAATGAACAGGAAGAACTAGGAATAAAAGGACCAGGACCATGCGCCACCGAGTACCAGGCAATCGTCTCAGCCGCCCATACGACCAGCGAAAGGCTCTGCTTCGCTCGCTGGCAACCGAGCTGCTTCGCCATGACGAAATAATCACCACTTTGGCCAAAGCGAAGGCATTGCGCAGTGAAGCCGAGAAGCTAATCACTCTGGCCAAGAAAGGACAGATCGCTGACCGAGAGGCTGTCTCGAAGAAGGCGAAAGATGGTGATGCTGATTCCGCCAGGAAGATCGCCAAGTCGCTTCATTGCCGCCGGCAAGTTGCTGCTTACCTTTACGATAACGATGTCGTGAAAAAGGTCTTTAATGAGACCGCCCCGCGCTACAAGGAGCGCAGTGGTGGTTACACTCGCATCATCCGCGCCGGAATTCGCCGTGGTGATGCGACTGAAATGGCCATCATTCAGCTCGTCTAAGCCGGATAAAGTATTGCACTCAGACGCGCTATGCGTGTGTGCCGCTTCGCGAGCCGATGAGCGTACGCTCATCGGCTCTTCTCAATTGGGCGCTTTGGACGATAATGCCAACGCTGCCGGTCCAGAAGATGCCGAATAATACAATTTTTTAGAGGCAGACGGTGCGGATCGCAATCTTAGTCGAATACGACGGTACCAAGCTTTGCGGCTCCCAATACCAGGTCGGAGTTCGCACGGTCCAAGCCGAGTTGGAATCAGCTCTGGCAAAGTTTGCGCGTAGTCCGGTTACTGCCATATTCAGCGGGCGCACCGACTCCGGTGTGCACGCTGCCGGTCAGGTGGTTCACTTCGATTGGCCGGAGGAGAAGGTCGATCTCTGGCGGTTGGCCTGGGCGTTAAACGGCATTATGGGTGATGACATTTCAGTCGCCAAGATTCAAATCGTCGAGGATAAGTTTCATGCTCGCTACAAGGCGATCAGCCGCCAGTATGTTTATCGCATACTCAACCGCCCTCAGCGGTCAGCTCTCTTAAGAGATACTCATCACTTCGTGCCGCTCACGCTCGACCTGGAGGCGATGGCCAAAGCGGCCGGCGACCTTTTGGGAGAGCATGATTTCATCGCTTTCAAGTCAACTAATTCAGACCGAGTCAATTCGGTTTGCCAGGTGACCCGTGCGGAATTATTGATTTTAAGTGAAGGTGTGCTTGAATTCTGGATTGCCGCTAATCACTTCGTGTACAATATGGTGAGAATAATTGTCGGAACGCTTCTAGAGATAGGGCTCGGCAAGAAATCGCCCGAGAGCATTCGCGATGCGCTTACCGGGAGGAAACGAGACCTGGCTGGTCCAACCGCTCCGGCTTGGGGATTGTGCCTGAATTCGGTACAATATCCTGAACAGTACAATCTGTTCGCATCGAGCTCGCCAAAGCTAGTTCATTCCGTACATGGACCGGAGATCTGATTCGTGAAAACCTATTCTGCAAAACCGCAAGAGATAGCGGGACAATGGTATGTGGTAGACGCTGAGGGGCAAGTGCTCGGGCGGATGGCTACCCAAATCGCCAGTATTCTGCGCGGCAAGACGAAACCGGAATTCACCCCGCACGTTGATTGCGGCGACTTTGTAGTCGTGATCAATGCTGAGAAGGTGAAAGTTACCGGCAAGAAAGAGACCGCCAAAATTTACCGTCACCACTCCGGCTATCCCCATGGCTTCAAGGAAGAGACTCTCAAGTCGCTTCGCGAGCGCCGTCCGACCGTAATTATCGAGAAGGCCGTACGCGGCATGTTGCCTCACACGCGCCTGGGAGATCATCTCTACACCAAACTGAAAGTGTATGCCGGGGCGGAGCATCCGCATGCGGCACAACAGCCGAAAGAATTGAAATTGGGAGTTAAGTAAGGCGACTCCGGTACGCCGGAGCAGAGTTGCCGCACCGCGTCGCGGAGCATGCGAGAGGAAAGGAAGTTAGATGACAAGCGTTATTCAGTACTACGGAACCGGTCGAAGAAAGACAGCGACGGCGCGTGTGCGTTTAATTCCTGGCACGGGACAGGTGTCGATTAACGGTCGCACGATCGAAGATTACATCGGCGGTCGTCCCGGTCTGGCTAAGGAAGTGTTCCAGCCGTTTCAAATTGCTGATGCGATGGGGCGTTTTGATGTAGTGTGCACCGTCTGTGGTGGTGGTATCGCTGGTCAAGTCGGGGCTATCCGTCACGGTATCGCCCGGGCGCTTGCTGAGGCTGCGCCGCAAAACCGACCGGTGCTGCGTACTGATGGCATGCTCACCCGCGATTCGCGCGTGAAAGAAAGGAAGAAATACGGACGCAAACGTGCCCGTAAACGCTTCCAATTCTCCAAGCGTTAAACGATTCAAGGTCCGGTCGAAAACGACCGGACCTTTTGGTAACAGTGGTCGAGATTCCGACATGAGCGCAGGTGCAGGCGATGACTGAAGGCGAAACTGAGGGCCGGCAGGCTTTGGAATCTCCGGTGCTACTTGAGAATGAGGGGCGGATCAAATCAATCTATCTGCCTGCCGGCTGGCGAGAGGTCTGGTTCGCGGATGGTCCGGACCCATCAGTCTTGCGAACCGAGCGAATTTTCAAGCCTGCCACCGACAACGAAAGCGAGATTGTCTTTTTTCTGCGCGGCAGGCGTTTGGTTGAGTCCGATGGCAGACAGTTTGTCGAGACGCTTCAACGTAGCATTCATCTACTGGCCGAAGACGAGCTCTCTGCCCTGGTTTTAGTGCTCGCCGATCTGTCCGAGCCGGAATCTTTCGAGTTAACCGAAGCGCGCACGCGAGAGCTCGCTGGCCTGACTGTGCTCGAGGTTCGTGGTCTCTGGCTGTACGACGAGCGATCGTATCATGGAGTATTGTTTCCAGTAGAAGATACCGGGCAGATTGTGCAGCAGATTTATCTTCTGTCGCCTGCTGAGCCGTTTGCGCTCGTAGACAAACTGTTTGAGGCGGTGCTGGCCACTATCCAATGGCGCTGAGGCCGCTTTGATCGGGCAAGATTGGTTCTATCAATCAAGAAGGGGATGATTGCAAATGAAAGTAATGCTGACAATCGCACTGGCATTTTCGATCGTTCTTGGCAGCTCTTCCGCCGCTGCCGAACAGAAGCATTCTACACTTCAAGAAGCCAACTCGCTGTCCGCTCGCGGTCAATATCAAGCAGCTGTGGGATTGTATGAGCGCGCAGCCGCCGAACAACCAGGCAATCCAATGGTCTATCACATGTGGGGGCGGACGCTCGCTCTAATGAGTAATCTGTCCGCGGCCTGCCAGCAGTATCGTAAGGCGGTTGAATTGGCTCCCAAGAATGCCGAGCTGATAAACGATCTGGGAGTAGCCTTGTCAGCGAGCGGATTTCTAGACGAGGCTGTTGCTCAATTTCGAAGAGTCAACGCAATCAGCCCGCAGTTTGTTCAGGCTTACAATAATCTCGGTGTAACGCTGATGAGAAAGGGCAAGTACAACGATGCAGTTGAGTCCTTCAAGTTCTCACTGAAGCTTCAGCCGAAAAATACTGCGATTCAAAGCAAGCTTAAAGAAGCGACCAAGTACGCAGGTCAAGAGAACGCGACGAATTCGGATCGCTCAGACAACGATTCTGGTGCGGGCAATGCCAAACTGGAAACAAGCAAGGCGGAGTCTGCAAAGTAAGTTGGACGGAGCTCGCTGCGCTCTACCGAGAAAGCTTTACCGGTCAGGATACTGATTCCAGCTTGCGATCTGGCGGATCTTCGGCGGGGGTGCGGTCCAGCACCTTGCCGTCCTCAATTCTGGCAATTTGACCGCCTACTCGCAATTTGTTCTGAAAGCGGAAGAAGATCACGAAGGCGGAGACCATGATCGATATACCGATTCCCAAAAAGAGAAAGCCGAGTGCATAGCCGCTATATAGCAGAAAGATGCCGGCAGAGCTGATCAGCGTAGCAATAAAGAGACCTGCTGGTATGTAATAGGCCTGCATCGATTGAATTAGTTCGGCTTTATCTGCTTCGTTACGCATGAACAAAAGAACCTCTGGCAGTCAAGGACTATATTATAAGCTCAAAGTTGAAAATGTGAGATTAGCTGGCGCTGGATCCCAGGCGGACTACCGGTTCAGCTCAGCAGTTTGAAGCCAGATGAATCACTAATGTAAGCGGTAGCTTTCTGTTTCAAACTGGTCGTGGCTGGAGTATTATTGGCAGTGTGGAATCCTGTGTCTCTGTCGCAGAGCGAGGATAGGGCGATGGACACTGGTATATGCAATCGATGTAAATCCGAATTTTGTTCGGACGATAACTTTTGCCAGGATTGCGGCATGCCGACCAAGCGGTCGGAGCAACCAGCGGCGGCCGACGATGTCAGTCCGGCTGCGGTGCTTACTTGCCTCAATTGCGGTTCGCAACACGATAGTACGAGCGTACATTGTGACTCCTGCGGCAGTTTGATGTCTGATATGGGTGTCTACACGACAACCGTCAAGGCGATTAGCAAAATTGAGTCGAATTCATCGGGCTCTGAGAGCGAGCGACCGTCCCGCGCTAATCAAAGGGGACCGTTGCTTGAGTCTCCCTTGCTAAGACGGAGTTTCCGTCACGACAGCAGCGAAGCGGTAGGTGTCTATAAAGAACAACCGCTGTCGCAAACTTTGGTTGATCTCTCTCCGGGACTTTTGGTGCTGGCATTTTTTGCGCTTACGGTGTTGTGGCTGGTCGACTACGATCGCGTGCGCTCTACCGACGGCACCATGGCTCAAGCTCAAGCTGCTGCGGCGGAAAATCATATCGACCGGGCGATCGGTTTGCTGGACAGGTTGTCGATTGTTCGCTCCGGCAATTTGAAGGTAGATGAGCGCAATCTGTTGAACAACTCTTTACTCAAGCGCTCGGCAGTCTTTGAAAGCAACGGTAATCAGGCATTGGCGATGGCTGACCTGCTTCGCATAACGCCGGATTGCGCCAGTTATTCAGAAGCGCGCCGGAAGCTCAAGGAATACGGAAAGCACGCTGCGACCGAATCTCCGGCTAAGGCAGAGGATGCGACGGCAGCAGAGCGCAAGACGATGCCGGACTTAGTGCGTGCGGCGGCACAAAATGCGGTGCCGCGCCAGATCGCCTCGAGAGAGCAGTCGCTTTCTACAACAAAGCACTCACAGCAATCTGAAGAGGCTGGACAGTCCGCAAGCTCGATCGAGCCTTCCGCCGAAAGTGCTGCCGCTCTGGTAACTAATGCAAACCATCCGGTGGAATCAACTAAAGCTGGGCAGTCGGCAAGAGTTAAGTACAGCGACGCCGATGTCGCACAATACAACAAGCTGCTTGCCGAGTATTTCATCGCCTCACAAACAACTTCCGATCCGGCTCGCCAACAGAGTGGGAGCGCCGAAAGCAAGAGCCCTCCTTCGTTGAAAGAGTGGTTGGAGCAGGGACGGCCAGCGTTCTAGTATCTCGTTTCGGAAGTGACGCGCCACTGTAGAGGCTGTGCCATGCATTGCCCGCAGCGTTAATTCTGAATCGCTGTACTAGACCTCTACTTAAATGCGCAAGAGCACTGCGTTGCCTATTGCCCGGAGAGCATTTTTAGCTTCATCGCAATCTCTGCCAGGTCCGTCAAAGGCTTGTCACAAGTAAAGTTGTTGCAGATGTAGACCGTTGGCTTACTGCCAATCACGGTGCGTCCGTTTAGAAGCGGACTGTCTGCCAGCCAGCTGGATGCCTTGGTTGATTTCTTTTTCTCTTTCGCCTTGGCCGATTCGCTCGGAGCGTCCTTGAAGATGATGGTCGAGTTGGGCAGATAGTAGCTGTGAATTAGATGGACGAAGTCTCGCCAGTCTTTCCTGTCAGAGTCGGCAACAAGCACTATCTCAGTTTTTGGGGACAAGAACCGGTCGAGCGAGCAGAGCAGATTGGCGAATTGATCGGGAGCCTTTTCGCCATGCTGAGCATAGAGCTTGAAGACCTGTTCGGCCTTACTCCGGTAAGTATCGACACCGGTTATCTCCGATAATCTGAGCAGAGTATCGGTCGCTACTGACGTTCCGGAAGGGGTTGAGCTATCGTAGAAACTCTTGGTGCGATTGATCAAGACCTCGTGGTCGTCGCTGGTGTAGAAGAATCCGCCTGCTGTCTCGTCCCAGAAGTGTTTGATCATCGTATCGCCAATCTCTTTAGCTTTGATTAGCCAGAGCGGATTGAAGTCGACCGAGGCTAAATCGAGCAAGGCCTGCAGGAAGTATGAGTAATCATCTAGATAGCCGTTGAGCTTCGCCTTCCCTTTGCCCCAAGTTCTAAGCAGCCTACCTTTGACGCAAAGCGTGTTGAGGATGAAATTGGCGGCATCGCAGGCGACTTTTAGATAGCTGTCGTCTTTGAGCACACAGTAACCATCGACAAAGCTGGAGATCATGAGACTGTTCCAGCTCGTCAGAACCTTCTCGTCCCGACCCGGTCTTGTCCGTCCTGCGCGCGCAGCCAGCAGCTTCTGCCTGAGCGGAAGAAGCCTTTCCCATAAGGCATCCTCAGTGATTTTGTACTTTTCCGCCAGCGCCTCAGGAGAGCCAGCGAGCATCAGGACACTGGTGCCGTGTTCGAAGCTGCCAATTTTAGAGACGCTGTAGACTTCGTTGAGCCAGTTGCCATCTGCTTGCCCCAGTATTTCAACTATCTCTTCCGGTCTCCAGGCGTAGAACTTTCCTTCTTCACCCTCTGAATCGGCATCGAGGCTGGAGTAGAATGCACCTTCTTCGGTGCGCAGTTCGCGAACGACAAAGTCGAGAGTCTCTCTGGCGACATCGAGCCAGTACTTTCGTCCGACTAATTGATAGCCTTCCAGGTAAGCTCTGGACAATGTGGCGTTGTCGTAGAGCATCTTCTCGAAATGCGGCACTCGCCAGTAGCGATCGACTGAGTAGCGAGCGAATCCGCCGCCGATCTGATCGTTCATGCCGCCATAAGCCATGCGATCAAGTGTCGTTCTGACAATCTCAAGGCAAGTCTCGCGCATCTCTTCATCGGCTGGCGAACCCGGTGCGGCATAATGCATCGCGAGCGATAGCGTGAAGGTCTGGGGAAACTTGGGTGCACCACCGAAACCACCATAAGTTTGATCGAAGTGCTTGGACATCTTTTCCAGGCAGGTTTCGATCACTTTGTAGTCCGGCACACTCTCTGACGGCTCGAGCTCATTAATCAAGCTCATGTAGTTAGTCAGCTCATCGGCGCTGGTATTGAGCTTGTCGCGTTGCTCTCTCCAGGTTTGGGCGAGCACCGTAAGCAGGCGTTTGAAACCAGGCAGCCCATGTCTGTCTTCCGGGGGATAGTAGGTGCCGCCAAAAAATGGTTTGAGATCCGGAGTCAAGAACACCGTCATTGGCCATCCACCGTGACCGGTCATCAGCTGCACTGACTTCATGTAAATCTCGTCTAAATCAGGACGTTCTTCACGGTCGACTTTTACCGGCACGAAATGCTCGTTCATGAACTCGGCGATCTCTTTGTTCTCAAAGGATTCCTTCTCCATGACGTGACACCAGTGACAAGCTGAATAGCCGATCGACAGCAAAATTGGTTTGTCACTGCTCTTTGATTTCTTGAGCGCCTCTGGACCCCAGGCATGCCAATCGACCGGATTGTATGCATGCTGCAAGAGATACGGGCTGGTTTCGGCGATCAGTCTATTGGCTTTGCTCGGTCTCGTCTTCGACGTTCTTGCTTCTTTGGCGGTAGTCACAACCAACCTCCCTGCCGGTCCTGCCTGCTTACATCATGTATATTCTAGTTGCTTGGCTTCTTTCTCTCAGGGGTGGCGAACGCACCAAATCGCCTTTAGTTTTGCCATTTTGCGCTCCTGGCAGATCAAATGCAGCCCAGCTTTCTGCTTTCACTTGTCGCGACTTTCAGATGTAGCCAGCTTGGCTGATAGCAATAAAGTTTTGCAGCGTCGAAGCTGGCAGTGCGCGTGACATAGGGCAACTCGTCGATTCGCTGCCAGATCGGTACGCTTGTATCAAATACCGGAGAGTTGTGAAGTTGACCGCAGTCATGCAACACGGCCATCGTGCGCACGCATTTCGGGCATTGCGAGCAGTTGCCGTAAGCGCTGCGATTCTCAAAACACACTCGAAGATGATTTTGCACCAGCGGTTGAAAGGCGATCGCTCGTATCCGTTCAGCGCGCGAGAGCGCCGAAATTGGCTTTCAAGATTGACTCGTTCTACATCAACTGAATTCAAAAAAGTTTCACCGCTTTTTGAGGATGTAATGCTTGAGCATAAATCTGCCAGGATATGCTTCCGATTCAGCGCATATATGAAATCTTGAATCGAGGAGACCCAACATGCTTTCCATTGCGAGCGTCCCGGTCAGGAAGGGGTCGCGCAGGATGATCACTGCATCGGGTCGGGCCGTGGCTGCCAGCTGCTCCATGATTGCCAGTCTGGGGGTCGCAAATGGATCCCAGTTGATCACGTCAAACGCTCCGTAATCGAAGTTGGCTGCATCTCCTTCAACAATCTTTATACGCTCGAGCTCGAAGCTGTTGACCAGCTGGCTGGCCATTGTCAGCGCCTGGGGATCACGCTCGATGCCGGTAAGCGAAGGAATACTCGTCCAATCGTGCAAGTAAAAAAGACTGGCTGGAACCTTGCCGCAGCCCATCATGGCATAGCTTTCGCAGCGCGAGAAATCGACCAGCTGGAGTAAGTCGGATACTCGCTCATAAGCGCCTCTGGTGTGAGGTCCTAAGATGTCGCCAAGTTTTTGCTCGCCCGCTAATGTACGGCCAATCATGTAAGCGAACGTTTTCTCCTCCATCAGCCAGGTAAATCGTAGAACTACTGGTTGGAAGAACCTTTGATATGAAAGAAAGAGCGAGCTTCGCTCAAAGTCGGCAAAAGTTTTTTTGTCTTTGTATGTGCGAATGAAGGTCAAAAACTGATGGACTGCCGAGATAAATGCAGTCTCGTTTTCCGTCGAACACTCCTCTTTCAGGAGGTCGAGCTGAGCGATTAAGGCAGCTAGCGGGTTGGAACCATCGAATGATGCAGGAGAAGAGAGCGAATCACGGTCGGCGCTGGCGGTTGACATCTCTCGAAACACCTCATCAATTGGGCGATTGTTATCTTCTGCTGCTGGTTGTCCGAGCGCCACATCTTATCACGGTGCTGGATTGGGGCTGATTGAAGTGAAGAGTTGACTTAAGAACAAATAATGGCAAGTTAACCAAAGAATGCTAAAAGCTAGAAGGACAGGGCTAGTCTGGACTATCGTTCTAGCTCGTGCCGCGAGCTAGAAGCAGTTTCTAGACCGGGCTCAACCACTGAAAGTTTCCAAAATTTAAAAGGCAGCATCAATATGAGCACCATCAATATGGCTTTGTTGCGCGGCATCTGTCAGTTGCCGGCATATCTTGCTTTTGAGAAGGGGTTCTTCAAGGCAGAAGGACTGGACGTTGAGGTTGAAGTTGCTTCTACTGCCGGGCTGGTTCCCCAGAAGCTGGCCAGCGGTCAGACTCAATTTGCGGTGATGCCGTGGACGCGGGTCGCCGCCGAGAGAGATTGTCCGCTCGTGCTGTTGGCCGGCTCGGGCTGCGAAGAAGCAGCGATCGTAATGCGTCCGGGCATCACGGAGTCGGAGATCAAAAAGGTTGCCATTCCGCAGCGTGGCGGTATCAAAGATTTGACTGCGATGGGGATGCTTAAATCGTTGGGGTTGACCGAGATTGAGTTAATCCGTCAGCCGTCAGGCGATGGTGCGATCATCGCCTTCTGGGGGCAAGGTGCTGATGCTGCTTCGATGGTGGAGCCGTATGCCACGATGCTTGAACTGTTGGGAGTGGGAAGAGTAATTCGAAGAACTGGCGATCTTTGGAAAGGTGCTCCCGGTTGTTCGTTGACGACGACTGCTTCGTTCAAGCAGAGCTCGCCGGCGGTAGTAGCGGCAGTGGTGCGAGCCTTTGTTCGTGGTGCTGAGTTCGTTCGGGCCAATCATGAAGAGTCAGCTGCGGTTGGATCGCGCTACATTGGGATTAACAGCCGATTTATTCTTCACGCGTTAAGTAAGAATGGACCGAATTTAGATGCGCTGCGAAATCAGAAGTCAATGGACGAAATACTGGTGCTGATGAGAGAGCTTGGTTACATCGATACGGACTCCTCCAGTTATCTGGATCTGAGTTTCCTGGACAAGGCGCTCGAAGTTTCGAATCAATCGTGCGGGGTAACGATTTGAAGGCTCCGCAGCCGGAGGCGCAGGGTGAAATTTCTGTGACGGCGAATCTTGATTTAATCGAAAGCCTTTACCAGCAGATAGACTCGGTTCTTGAGCCGCTAGTGCCGGTGGGATCAGCTTGTGCGTTGATTGACTACCCGTACTTTCCCAATGTTGGTGATAATGCAATCTGGCTTGGTCAGTGGCAATATCTCAGAAGCCGCGCTGCCAAAGTTGTTTATTCTTGCGATCATCTCACCTATTCGCGAGAGTCGATGGCCGCCAGCATCAACCCCGAAACCATCATCCTGCTGCAGGGTGGTGGCAACTTTGGTGACCTTTATCCACTGCATCAGCAGATTAGAGAGTCGGTGGTTGCCGACTTCCCTCACAATAAGATTATTGCTATGCCGCAGTCGATTTACTTTCGGAATCCCGAAAGACGAAAGCAAGCGAAGTTAATTCTGGACGCACATCCTGATCTGACTATTCTGGTTAGAGACCGCCGCAGCTTGGAGCTGGCTCGCCAGGAATTTAGAAACGCAAGCGCCTTGTGTCCGGACATGGCATTCGCGCTTGGAAGGCTTACGCGTTTTGCTCCAAAAGAAGAGATTTTCTGTCTATTGCGTAGGGATGCAGAAGCGCTCGGACATTCAATGCCGGTTAAGTTTGAAAGCCTGTCGACCGCTGATTGGTACGGCGAGCGTGATAGCCTCCAAGCTTTCAGGCAACTTCTGCTCGGGCACCGGCAGTGGCTACGCAACTGGTGGCAACGTTCCATTTCGTGCCGGGAGTTAGTTTATTCTCTTTTGGCAAAGCAGCGACTGGCACGAGGGTGCCGTGCGCTCAGTAGTGGCAGGGTGGTGATTACAGATCGTTTGCATGGACACTTACTGTGTCTGCTGATGGGAATTCCGCATGTTGTAATGGACAATAGCTACGGGAAGTTGAAAGACTGCTATGAAACCTGGACCGGCCGCTCGAAGCTCGTGCAATGGGCAGACTCCCCGGCCGATGCATTGAGAGCGGCAGACAGTTTGGCTGGCAGTGTCGGTGTTCATGCCAACTAGAGTTCCGGCAGAGTCAATTACTGTCTCTTCTGCAAGGGAGCATGCTGCTATATTTGCTCACCTTTTGGCGGCAGTCGGATTGTTATCGACCGGACATTTTGAATGAACCGCCAATCGATAGGCTTCAAGCGTGGCTTCCACGCAATTGTTCCAACTGGTGGATTGAGCCACGGCTGTGACATGTGAGCGCAATCGCTCATACAGCGCAGAGTCGTCCATCAAGTCTGTCATGAGATCAGCGAGTCTGCCTGCATCGAGGTGATTATCCAGGATCAGCGCGTTTTGTCTGTCAGTGAGAAGCTCCGACACACCCATGCAACGGCTGACAATTGGCGGTAGCCCCCGGTGCATCGCTTGCAGCGGAGCCATACCGAAGACGTCATGGCGAGACGGCATTACGAATGCCCGGGCTTGTTTGTAGACGTTGTCCATGTCTTGGCGAAAACCGAGATATTCGACGTCAGCGGCTATGCCCAGGATGTTCAAGCGCAGAGAGTCAATCGGCTTTTTTGAGAGTCCGGCGATTTGTAATTTAAACGATTTGCCTTTGCGACGCAGAATCGAGCAGGCTTTGAGCACTGTGTCGAGACCTTTGCGGCGGTAGCCTCGTCCGACAAAGAGAAAGGTAAACAAACTGCCCCGCGCAGGCAGTTGAGCGGTGGTCGCAAACTGGTTCTCACTTTCCAGGTCTGCGCCCGGATGTGCTACTACATATGGTGTTATGTCCAAGTCGCAGCTCGACTTCATCGCCGCGCGAAAGTCATTGCGGCAGACGTGCGATGGAAAGATGAAGCTGCCTGCATTCTGGCAAAGTATGCGGTCGTAACGGTCGCGAGCTTTGTAAGCCGGCGCGAAAAGCTCCTTGCCTTTGTTTAGCAGGTTCTCCCAGCCGGTACCGACTTTTGACAGGTGCTGTACTGAATGGTTGTGAAACGTAACGACATTAGCGCCATCAATTGGAAAGTGTTGCGTGTGAATCAGGTCAAACGGGCCCGACCGGGCTGCAGCCTCGGTAGCTGCTTTGAACTGATGCTCGAGCTTCTGCCATTTAGGTAGGCGCTTGTCCGGTTCGGAAAAGAGAACGACAGAAAGATTGGCCGCGGCCAGCTCGGTCTTCTGCTCCTGGCAGATGACGGTTACTTTGAATCCCTGCGCGAGCAGACCTTCGATTACTTTGTGGGTATAGAGCTCGAGCCCGCCTCCGGTCGAGAACGAGCGAACGACCATAGCGATGTGAAGGGGTTCGTTCATCCCTGACATTATAGTCGGCAGCTTGCAGTTGAAAGCCGCCAGCTGGCACACCTGCTGGCGGCGCCTCCGCCTGTTTCAAGGCAGGGCCGGGCAGCTGAGCGCCGCTCTCAAGGTATCTCCAGATTGTCATGCCATATACTTTCGCCATTGAGAGCCCTTAATAAACTTGTTAAAATCGAGTTCTTTTCTTCTCGGGTGCCGTTCTTGCTATGTCCGTAGATTGCGAAGTGATTGTGTTAGGTGCCGGCGCGATGGGCGGTGCGGCAGCCTATCAATTGGCTAGAGCCGGTGTTTCCGTTCTCCTTCTTGAACAGTATGAAGTCGGTCATACGCGCGGTGCCTCGCACGGAGAGAGCCGGATCATCAGGCTTTCTTACGACCATCCCCATTACATTGAGATGTGCAGGCGCTCCTATCGGCTGTGGGCGGAGTTAGAATCTGACGCCGGTGAAACGGTGCTAACCAGGACAGGCATGCTCGATCTCAGCCCGCCCGGTCATCCGGCCATGGCAGCATGCCTCGAAAGCATGCGAGCAACTGCGGTTGAACATGAGATCTGGAGTAGCGCTGAAGTAATTCGACGTTATCCGCAGTTCAAGCTGCCGTCCGAGTATTTTGGAGTCTGGCAGTCCGATGCCGGCATCTTGAGTCCGCAACAATGCGTTTCCTTGCTGGTCCGAACGGCTCAAAAGCATGGGGCGGTAATTAAAGACAATACTAAAGTGGAGGCGATTTTGCTTCAGGACGACAGAGTGACGGTCGTTACTCAATCCGGAGAGTTTCACGGCAAAAAGTTGATTGTCTCTGCCGGTCCCTGGGCCGGCACGGCTCTTCAACAGGTTGGGTTGCGCTTGCCTTTGACTGTTACTCAAGAATCTTATGTGTTCTTCCAGCCTCGAAGACCTGACCTTTTTGAGGTAGGCAGATTCCCCATTTTCGCCTTTTATGGTGACACGCCTCACGGGCCTGACCTTGCATTTTACGGATTTCCGGTTTTTGGAAAAGCCGGCATCAAAATTGCTCGGCATCACGCCGGTCCTGTCACGACCGCCGACGATCGATCATTCGATGTGCCACCAGAGACAGTCGACCGCTTGCAGGGATATCTTCAGCAATTCCTGCCTGATGCTCAGGGCGTGCCAATCCATGCGATGACTTGCCTGTACACCAACACTCCCGATCGCCATTTCGTAATCGATACCTTACCGGGATACCGGCATGTTGCAATCGCCTGTGGCTTCTCCGGGCACGGCTTCAAGTTTGCTGTTTTGATTGGCGAGCTGCTCGCTGATCTCGTCACCAAGCAGCGGACTGACTGCTCGATCGAACTATTTTCACTTTCGAGATTCGACTCGGTTTCGGCAAAGTAAGAGCGATTACCGGTCCGATTCGAGCGTCTCTAAAAGCCCGTCGTAAAGCAAGCAATTCGCGTCGAGCACAGCGTTTAAGCCAAACATTACTTCGCCGGCCGCATTGTACCGAGCGATGAAATGAAGAGCCAGTGCCAGCGACTCGTCGGAATGTTCATTTTCTACTTCGATGTGATTGAACCAGATGTGTCTTTCCAGTCCGAGCTTCCTAAAAAAATGCTGCATATGGACGAATTCTTTGATCGCTAAGAGCTCGGTGGCGGTGATTGCACCAGCGGCGACAGCCGCCGGCCGAAAATGAGTTGGGAGGCTGGCTTTGACTGGAAAGTAAAGCGGAGTTACCTGAGCGATAAACGCTTTGACACCGGTTGCGATGCGCTGTGTCTTGAATTGCTCCTGGCTTATGCCGGACTGGCGCGCCAGGTCCAGCAACTGCAATTGGTGACGGCAGTCCGGATCGCCGTTGCCATACTCATTCCTGACATTCTCGAGGATGTAGCAGCAGGCTTCCTCAGGCATCAGACATACTGCTTTCAGTAGAAGCCGACGCAGGACAGACGCATGCGCATCGTAGTTGCGTAATAGCCCGGCCACTCTATAACCGGTTGGACTGCAAACGCTTAGTCGGGCGAACAACGGATGGCAAGAGCAGCGGTGGGAGCTGGCGAATTCCCTCAGAAACCGCTTCCAATCGGCAAGCGACGCATCCGGCGAAAGCAAAGGCAGGCGCTGGTCCTTAGTGAGGTTAGCGGTCTTAACTTCCATGGTTACCCAGATGCCCGAACCGAGTTGCTGTCCTAGTTCTTACTCTTACCGACAGTTTCAGCGGTCTGGTTTTTTTTTGCGTCCTTTTCGGCTGCATCTTGCGCTTCAAGGAACCATTGCGCTTCGAGAGCGGCCATACAGCCGGTGCCGGCTGCAGTCACAGCCTGCCTGTAGAGCGGATCTTGAACGTCGCCGGCAGCATAAACTCCGGATATCTTGGTTTTTACGCCTTCAGTAACCAGGTAACCTGATTCATCCATGTCCAGCTGACCGGTGAAGAGTTCGGTATTTGGCTTGTGCCCAATTGCGACGAAAACGCCGTCAGCTTCCATTTCGGTTAGCTGATTGGTTCTCAAATCGCGTACCTTGATGCCGGTGACATGACCTTTGCTGACATCGTGGATCTCTTCAATCACAGCATTCAGCAGCCACTTGATCTTGGGATTCTCTTTGGCGCGATCGGACATGATTTTCGAGGCTCGGAAAGAATCGCGTCGGTGAATGAGTGTTACGGACTTCGCAAAACGGGTCAGGAACATCGCTTCTTCCATCGCCGTGTCGCCGCCGCCAACCACGAAAACAACTTTATCCTTGAAGAAGAATCCGTCGCAAGTGGCGCATGCCGACACGCCATGACCCATCAACTTATTTTCGGACTCCAATCCGAGCAACTTGGCGGAGGCGCCGGTGCAGATCAATAAAGTGTCGGTGTGAATCTCGTCCGAGCTAGTCTTAATGACGAAAGGCCGGCGCGACAAGTCAACCGCTTCGGCATTGTCGTAGATGAACTGAGTGCCGAATCGTTCGGCTTGCTTGTGCATCTCCTCCATCAGCTCTGGCCCTTGTATACCTTGAGGAAAGCCGGGGAAATTCTCCACATCGGTGGTAATCGTCAACTGTCCGCCGGCTTGTAAGCCTTGAATGACGAGCGGCTCCAGGTCTGCTCGCGCCGCGTAGATTGCCGCTGTAAGACCAGCTGATCCGGATCCCAATATCGTCACTTTTTTCTTGATTGTCATCTACTTCCTCGTCTTCCTGGCGTGCGACTGGCAGCTTATAAAAGGCTGGCAACCCCCCGCTCGAACTGGGAATATAGGGGGATCGACCAGATATGCTGCCAGAGACGTGCAGCTCCATCAATTTTATGGCTGAAATGCCGGTAATTCCGGCACATTCAAAATTACTTAACTCGAAAGCTCTGTTTTGATCGGCGCTGCCGATTCGGAACTGATTACCACCGGGCGCAGACCATAAGGAAGCTCCTCACGTACAGTTGCAAACTCCTCAATCAGCCGCTGGCGCTCGGTCTTTATCTTTTCGGTCAATTCATTCAACTCTGGCAACTGGCGCTCAATCAAGAGCTTTTCGATCCGTTGATAATCGTTGAGCCTGCCTAGCAACTGTTGGGCTCTAACCAGTTGCAAGTTGGTCAGACCAAAGAATTCTGTTAATAGGTACCGCCAACGTTTGATCGCCAGCCGCAACTTGTGTAACTCTTCCGGTGTAGATGCAGCTGATTCCAGCTCCTTGACTCGCATCTCTTGTTCGCATACGTAGCGATCAAGCAGATAGTAGGTTGAGACAGGCTTGGCCGAAGAATTTGCGTTCTTGTCCCTGAGCGCCACGTATCGCTTATTCAAGTAATTTCTCAGCCGCATCAAAAGGACTGCGGGCTCGAGATGATCGATGCGACTGCGAACTTTCCGCCTGACATGTCGCTGCTGTTCATCCCATTCAGCCAGAATTGATTGAGGGCAGCCGAAAGTCTTGCCAAGCTCAATATTCACGTCCAGGTCGCGCAGATTTCCAAGTGCCTTGAGGAGCTTGCGAAGCTTGCTGACAACTTTCTTGTTAATCTTCTTTGAAGACCAGCCGTCTTCTTTAAGAACTGCCCAGACGGAAAACCATCGTCTTAAGGCGACCCTTGTTTCATGGACTCGTTTTTCGGTAGGCTTTTTGCTTAGCGGCGCCAGCTCTTGACTGACTGAATCGCAGAGTAAAAGTTCTGTCGATTTCTGAAAGTCTAGCCAGGATGCTTGCTCGATATGGGGGGGAATTGCTGCGACGAAATGTGTTGACTTGGATGACCGAGCGATCGAATCCCCGGATTGCTCGAAAATAATCGCTGTCATAGTTGGCTCATCGACTGGACTCATCACTATCTTAATCCGGTCTGGACTGCTGGCGAAAGTAGATCGAGCGGCGAGCTTAATACTGTGACACAGGTAAGTGGGCGATTCAAGCCACGGTTAATGATTGTAGGGCAGTGACTTCGCCGGCGGTGACCGTAAGGAATTTATGAGAGTTTCCACAGTGCAGGCGATTACAGACTTCAAAGCAGCGCGCGCCGTCGAGTTTTTCTCCGGTATCGGTGCTTTTGCACAGGCCGCCCGCGCGCTAAACATCGAAGTTGTCGCTGCTTTCGATCAGAGCCAGTCTGCCAATCTGACTTATCGACTTAACTATCGCCTTGAGCCGAAAGCCCGCAATTTAGACAGTTTGGACTTCAAGGAGATTCCGGAGGCGGAGATCTGGTGGATGAGCCCACCGTGCACTCCGTTCAGCGTCCGTGGTAAGCGCCGGGACGAGGAAGATCCCCGGGCAATTTCATTCTTGAATTTGATCAAGCAGATCGGACGATGCCTTCCTGCGGCGCTGCTGGTCGAAAATGTGAGCGGCTTTGTCGGATCGCAGGTGCACAAGCGTTTGCGCGAAGAGCTCGCTTTCTGCCGTTATGCTGTTTGCGAGGTCGACCTCTGTCCCACCGACTTTGGAGTTCCGATGAGAAGACCGCGCCACTTTGTGGTGGCATCGAGGCAGCGGTGGCAATTGAAAGTGCCTGAGATTCCCCGCTGGCCGGCGGTCGAGCTCGGGCATTATCTGGATAGAGAGCCTGATGCGGCTCTGACAGTGGAAAACGAAATTATGCAGCGTTACGGTCGTGGCTTCGACATAGTCGACTCCGCTTACTCCGCTGCGTACCTGACTTGCTTCACGAGCGGCTATTGGCGGTGCCGGAAGGCCAGCGGGTCTTTGATTGCGCTGCCAAACGGCGGCGCGCGCCGAGTTTCGCCTCCGGAGATTCAGCGCTTGCTGGGCTTTTGTCCTGACTTTCAGTTTCCAGAATCAATCAGTCTGCCTGGACGATGGCGCCTGCTGGGCAATTCGGTTGACGTACGGGCTGTTGAGTATTTGCTGAATCTGCTCGAATTGTCCGGTGCCTAGCTGGCATCTTCAAATCAGCCAAAAAGTCGAC
Source organism: Candidatus Obscuribacterales bacterium (assembly GCA_020050835.1). GTDB lineage: Bacteria > Cyanobacteriota > Vampirovibrionia > Obscuribacterales > Obscuribacteraceae > JAGVKB01. The sequence goes on from JAGVKB010000102.1 coordinate 67,228, forward strand.
GCCGGCCGGCAATCTTGCCTAAATGTGTTTTATCATGGCTAAAGATTGGAATCTAAAAAGATGGACTGTCGCTCGTTGTTGTCAGGAGGGTGTCGGCTTGCGCAATTGGTTATTGAGTTGGTTATCCCTGAGCGTAGTCGCCTGCTTGACCGCGGGGGCAGCCTTAGCTGAAAAGCCAGAGGCGATTCTGACTGATGCCGCCGCCGCCGATGCCGCCAAACCGGCTGACCTGCTTCCCGGCGAGCCGGCGCCGCAACTGAAAGCGACTGAGAGTAAAACTAATCCACCGGCCACCGGCAAGGAGCCGGGGGCTGCCGCTGGCGGGACGTTTGAAGAACATATGAACAAGGCTACCGAGCTGTTCAATCAGGGCAAGTATGAGCCGGCAGTGGCTGAGTTTCGGACTGCACTTGGGCTCGACCCAAACAACGTAGTGGTACTTAACTGGATTGGAGTTTGCTATCAAAAGCAAAACCTCTGGAACAAGGCTTTGCCGGAGTATCAAAAGGCTGTCGAGCTAGATCCATCTTATGCTGAAGGGCACAACAATCTGGCTTACACCCATCAACAGTTGAAACAATACGACCAGGCCGAAAAGCAGTACGTAGAGGCGCTCAAGCTCAAGCCTGACTTCATGGAGGCGCACTACAATCTGGCGTTTGTATATGCGCAGCTCAAGAAGCTTGACGAAGCGATTGGGGAGTACCAGAAGGTGCTCGGGATCGAGCCGAAGTTTGCTAATGCTGTCTATCAAATCGGCTTGATCTCGCAGCAGAAAGGCGATTTCGATCAAGCCATCGAATACTACAAGCGATGTCTCGAGCTCGATCCCAAAAATGCGGCGGTGCACAGCAAACTTGGTGTAATCAGCATGGAGCGTAAAGACAAGCAACAAGCAATGATTGAGTTCAAGACGGCGCTCGAGCTTGATCCGCAGTTTTACGAGGCTCACGATAGTCTAGGCGTGATTTTCCTGGCGGACAAGCGTCTGAACGAAGCCTTGAAAGAGCTTGGCCGAGCACTCGAAGTCAACCCTTACGACGATTCGGTTCACTATCATCTCGGCGAGCTGTTTTTTGAGTTGCAGCAGTACAACAATTCAATCGATCAATTGCGTCAAGCGATCTACTTGAACCCCCAGAATCAGGCGGCCAAGGATTTCCTGGAAAAGGTGCGAGAGGCACAGAAAAAGGCCACTCAGCTTTCACCGTCTTAGAATGTCTTCGATCAGGTTTTTGGATCGTTTCAAAATCAAGTCTGGACCGCCGCGGGAGTAAACTGCCCGCGCTCGCTCCACCAGCGACGGCTTTTGCAGCCTGGTGAATCGGGGGAGCCGATGAGGATTGTGGCAAAAGGCTCTCAACGGTTCTGCCGCCTTGCGCCAGACGAAATCTTGCGATAACAGTTTGGATGACTGTCGCAATTGCTGCTCGAGTGACGGGTCGTCCAGCACCCGCGAGACCGCTCGAACCCAGGCTTCGGCGTCTTGATAGGGCAGCGCGATGCCGGCTCCGCGGGCTTCGATGGTCTCGGCCAGTTGGTCACCACCGGTAGTTACAATCGGCAAGCCGGTCCAGAGATAATCGAGCATGCGAGTTCTAAAGGCGAATCTGGTTTCAGGCAAGTCGAAATGGGCGGACACTGCAATGTCTGCGTCTAAAAGGTAGTTGACTCGTTGCTCGTAGGGAACCCACGATTCGTGAAAAAGAACGCTCTTACCCAATACGCCTAATTTTTCTGCAAGAGCCTTGGACTTTAAAGCGATTGGCATCAGCGGGACCTGAGGATTGGGCGAGCGCCAGCCCATGAAAAACAGTCTTAAGTCGGGATGCGTTGCCGAGAGCTTAGCGACAGCTTCAATTACAGTCAGCGGGTCGAACCACTCCCAGATGCCGCCGCCCCAGAGCATCACTTTGTCGTTTGGACCGATCCCCGGTATCTGACCTTTCATGCCAGGACCGGTGCGGGCTGGTGGGTCGGCCGGAAGTCCGAAAGGAACGACATCCAGTACTTTGCGAAAGGAAGGATCGAATCGATAAATTTCCGGCGATAGCCTGCCCAAGGCGCAGAACCGGCCGATCCAGTAATCCCTCTGGCGCTCGGAGGCGCATATACAGAAGTCAGCCGCAATCATGTGCTTTTCGAGCACATGATGCATGAGCCGGTAACTGGCCGATGATGAGAGCGGATCGTCGGCGTACTGGGCCAGGACGGAAAGAAGGATCGGATCGTAGAGGTCGACTACCAGGAATTTATCGAGCCGGGCCAGTTTGGGATAGGCTTTCAGCACGTTGGCCTGGACATAGATAATGTCGCAACTCTTGGCCAGAGCATAAAGCTTTGCTTTGGAAAGACCGCAGACCAGCGTCAAGTCATCCTTGCCAGCGCCGGTCAACTGAAAGTCGGACTGACAGGGCGAGAAGATTGTTACTTGGAATTCATCACTGAGCTGCCGACCCAGCTCAACGGCGCGAATAGCTGGTCCGGCCATGCGGAGGGAGATTGGTTCTAGCGTTACAAAAAGTACTTTCTTCATGAGCGACTGGTCGCTTTCATCGGTCGTTTGCTCCGCGGCAAGCTAAGGAGTACTCCTCACCTCGAAGCGTTGCTGTGACGTCGTTAGGAGCGCTTCGCACTTAACTGAGTAGCGCCAAGATTAGAGTCATCCAAGGCAAACAGGAAGCTCATTATATCTCGATAAACCGGTCGGATGGGCTGTCAGTGTAGAATGACCTCGAGCTTATGATTGAAACAGGATTAGTCAGCGTCGTCATACCAAATTGGAACGGCAAGAGATTTCTTACCGGTTGCCTTGATTCGCTAGCCAAGCAAAGCTATGGACAAGTCGAAGTAATCGTGGTGGACAATGGCTCCCGGGATGGGTCGGCGGAGTTTCTGCGCCAGAGCTATCCCTGGGTGAAACTGGCTTGCTTCGAAATGAATACCGGCTTCAGCGTTGCAGTCAATCGCGGCATCCGCGAATCATCCGGCGAGTTTGTCGCATTGATGAATAACGACACGGTCGCGGAGCCTGATTGGTTGTCGGAGATGATTTCGGCGATGCGCGCGCGGCCGGAAGTGGGAAGCTGTGGCTGCAAAATGCTTGCTTACGACGATCGCAGCCTGCTTGATGGAGCCGGAGATGGCTATCGCCGGGGAGGCTTGCCGGGCCGGATCGGTCATCGGGAGGTTGATCGCGGGCAATTCGATCAGGCTCGCTACATACTTGGTGCCTGCGGCGGAGCGGCTCTTTATCGGCGCTGCTTGTTCGATGATATTGGTCTGTTCGATGAGGACTATTTTGCCTATCTCGAAGATGTCGATCTCGGACTTAGGGCTCAGAGCGCTGGCTACAAGTGTTATTACGTACCGACGGCGGTAATTTATCATCTCGGCTGTGGTACTACCGGCAGTGGCTACCACCCGCTGGTCGTTCGCCTTTCTGCTCAGAACAATTGGAATACAATCGTTAAGAATATTCCGGACGAGCTGTTGCTGAAGTTCTTGCCTCAAATTGTTTTCTGGCAGCTTTACTATTTCGCGGTGGTGATTGTGCGGGGCGGGCAGATTATTCCCTGGCTGGACGGCTCGCTGAGAGCGGTAGGCTTGCTTCCCAAGATGCTGGCTAAGCGGTACGCCATCAAACGGAAACGTTGCGTCAGCGTAGCCTATTTGGAGCAGATGATTCTGGAATCAGAAGATGCATTGACTGCTTCGCGCCTGCGCTTAATCGATCAAGAAAGAGAGCGAGCGTTGAACGAACCTGCTAAGGAGATGGCTGGTTCGACCAAGCGGCAGTAAATCGCCAGTGCGACACCAACTGCACAAATCAACCGTTGATTGCCGCCGTGTCTGATAATCCGCCCGATTCAAACGTCACCGCAGGCGGTGATTAAGGCGGAGTTGCAGGCAGACAGACAGTTTGAAGTAAAGATGGCTGCAGGTGGAGCCAAATTTTGCATTTGCGGCGTAATTCTGCCGGTAAAATAAGCAGAGGGTATTTGTTCGGTGAAAAAGACCACTATCGCTTATCTGGCAATCGGCACTTTTGTAGCGTTGGTGCTATTACATTTTTGTGAGGAAGAGCCGGGCAGCGAGAATTCCCGGCCGTCAGCTCCACGGCTCTCCGCTAAACCATTCAATCAAGACGACAGGCGGGTAAAGGACCTCTGCGCAGCGCTTTCTAAGCGGAGCGAAACCGGCGCTAAACAGCTCAAGCAGTGGCAGGAGGCGAATTTTGTTCTGCAGAGGAATCCGGAAGATATTAAGGCACTTTATCTACGGACCAATCTGCTGCTCAACTTTCACCTGCTTGAATACGCACTGAGCGACGCCAACAAGCTAATCGTGCTCGAGCCTGAATCGGCCAGAATGTTCTTTCTCCAGGGCCGGATTTATGAGGCAGCTAGTGATTCTCCGCAAGCGATCCAGTCTTATGAAAAGGCGATTGCCTGCACGCCGAACTTTGGCGATGCATTATACAGGCGTGGGCGACTCTATCTGGAGTCGGGCAGTCCATGGCTTGCCAAGTCCGACCTGGAGAAATGCCGAACAGCTGAGTTTATGCCGGCAATTGTACCTGGCACCGTCAATGCTAACAGCCAATCGATCCTTTACTACCTGGCGAAGGCTTACGAGTCCACCAAGAGATATGAGGAGGCGGTGCGGACTTATCGAGAGTATCTCGCCTTTATTAGTCGCCATCCGCTCAAAGAGCAAATCTACGACGACAGCTTCGAGCAACAGGAGATGGCCGAGGACAGGCTGCGAATTCTCTTGCCCGAAGTGCTGGACCGGTAAGCTGTCTAGCACTTCGCGATTGGCGGATGCGACTAGTCCTTGGCGGCAGATTGTGCGGCCTTTTCCTTCTTGACCGGCGCGCTCTTGCGAGGCACGACTCCGAGTCCGGGCCGAGTGGGCAGTTTCAAGTAGCCGTCTTGATACTCGGCGCCCTGATAAGGGTCCTCCGCCAGTAGAAGGGCGCCATCGAGATCGAGATGATCTACCAATCCGGAAAGATGCGCAGCAGCAGTGACACCGATTGATGACTCAATCATGCATCCGAACATGATCTGCATTGAATGCGCGCGGGCTGTATGAATGACCTTAAGCGCTTCGAGCAGTCCGCCTGTCTTCGCCAGCTTGACGACAACACCGTCGACTGCTCCAGCCAATCGAACGACATCATGGGCCCGGCAGACGCTCTCATCGGCGAAGATAGGCAGCGGGGAACGCTCGCGAACGAACCGAAAGTCATCGGCATGCGCATACTTCGGGAGCGGCTGCTCGATGAATTCAACACCTTGCTCGGCCAAAAAGTAGGCCATCTCAATTGCTTGCTTGGGAGTCCAGGCGCCGTTGGCGTCCACTCGGATCGGAGTCTCGGGGGCGATCTTGCGCACTCGTTCGATGATTTCGCGATCGTAATCTGTCCCCTGTTTCACTTTAAGAATCTTGTACTTCGCCTTAACCGCCTCACGTGTCTTCTTCTCGACTACGTCGAGATTGTCTATTCCAATTGTAAAGTCGGTGACCGGTGTGCTCAAATTTGAAAGACCAAGCATCTTAAATGTCGGCTGCTCGCAAATTTTGCCGACCAGGTCGTGGAGGGCCATTTCGATTGCTGCTTTGGCCGAGCAATTGCCGGCGGTTGCGTGATCGATCCGGCTCATAATCTCTGCGATCGCAAATGGATCGTCTCCTAGCAAGTCGAGGTCGTCCCACATCCCGAGCACGGCGAAAACCGTTTGTTCGGTTTCATTGTGATAGGCTGCCGGTGCGGCTTCACCCACTCCTTCGTAGTCGCCATAATGGACGGTTACTAAAACGTTGCGTGTTTCAATCGAAGTTCCATATGAAATTCCAAATGGATGCGCTGTTTTAAGAATCAGCGGCTCAAAATGCATGTGAATTGAACTCAAGATTATCTCCCTCGCATAGCTAGTATTGCGTCAAACAAGCAATCCGCGCCGAATCGAACCGGATCGGTCGCAGGCAATCCGGTGTCGCGGGCCGCTTCTTCCACGGCATTCTGGGCCGCCTGCTCAGACATTCCGTGCGTGTTGAGCGAAATCGCGACAACCTTTGCCGGACGAATAAAGTCGGTCATCGACTCATAAATCGGGATGAGTAGGGACAACTTAGGTATTGCAAAGGGCAGCTTGTCTTTGCCGACTCGGGTGCGGGTAGCGGTGTGGCATAGGATCATGGCCTGCGGGCAAGCGCCATGCAAAAGTCCAAGTGTGACGCCAGACCAGCCGGGGTGGATGAGCGATCCCTGACCTTCGACAAAGACAAAATCATTGTCATATGCGACTTCCAGAACGAGGCGCTCGGCGGCGCCGGCCATGAAGTCGCCGATTACCCGGTCGATGGCGATGCCTTGGCCGTCGATCATGATGCCGGTCTGCCCGGTAGCCACGAATCTGGACTTAAAGCCGCGCCGTTTGGCAACTTTGTCGATTTCGAGCGAGGTTGTCATTTTGCCTACTGAACCGTCGCTGCCGACTGTCAAGCAGATAAAGGCCGGCACGTCTTTCGCCTTGCCGCAACCGACCGGAAGCTGGTCTGGCGGCCGGCGGACATCAAACAGCTGGCGCTTTGATTCAGCGGCGCATTTGACGAAATCAGGGTCATCTGCAAGGAAGTCATGTAGTCCGCTGATTACGTCAAGCCCATTGCGCAGGGCAAACAGGATATCCGGCTTCCATTCCGCCGGCAGATGACCTTCAGCCCAGGCAGTGCCCAGGAGCAATGCATCCGGCTGGAATTTGAGAGCGTCGGCAACTGAGGCGACAATCGGTGCCTGGCAAGTAATTCCGGTGATTTGCTCGACGGACTTTCCGGTCTCGGTACTGTCTATGACAGCCACTACCGGATTTTGTCCGTACCTTAATACCCCTTCGGCGGTCTTGGAATGACCCTTACCGAACTCGCCTTCGGCATAAATAGCCAGCCGGGCGCTCTGACTGTAGTACATTTTGGTTACTCCGCTTGAGTTGCTATTTTATCGGAGAATGCTGATTTAACGTTGGGTCATTCCGAGTTAATGAAGCGCCTGGTTGGTTTCCGGTCCGGCCCAGCAACAAGTAGCATGCCAGCGTTGGCCATCATAACCTCAGTCAATCTCAGACTAAACACGTATAATTCATAAAATATGGAGCCAGCGCTAATTGTTCGGAATCTGACCTAAAATTAGGAAGGAGGGGCTGGACGTTGGAACGATGTTTCAGCCTTACCTGCAGTCCGGAACCAGCAAAGGCTGTAGGCTAACCCTGTATCTATTATTTGAGAAGTCGGAACGCTGGAACTGAATACCAGTCTTGCAAGAAAACACCTGGGAGCTCTAAATTTATGGCGATGGATGAACGGGAGCAAGTAAAAGAAGAGTCGGATCTCGAGCAGTCGCAGCAGACTCAAACGGCTGCCGGTCAAGAAGAGGAGAATCCGTCCCGACTTGATGCCGCAAAAGCCTTCTTTCGAGCGCTGCATGCCGGCCATGATGCTCCGGCCGATGCTCCGACTAATGGTTCAAGCGGGGAGCCTGCGGGGCGTTCCAGCGGTCCGTGTATGAGCTGCCAGCGCATGGAAGCGCAGGTGGGAGAGGCTGAACAAAGAGCGGTGGAAGCCGAGTCCCTTTACAAACGGATGGCTGCTGATTTCGATAACTATCGACGACGGATTGAGCGCGAACGCGAGGAATTTCAGGCGATCGGCACTCAAAAGGCAGTGGAAGTTTTGCTGCCTGCCCTTGATGATATGGACCGGGCCCAAACCAGCTTAAAGCCCGATACGCCTACGGAAAAGCTAATTGAGAGTTTGAATCTTGTTTTCAACCGGGTGACGCGCTGCCTGGAGCAGATGGGTGTGAAAACCCTCTCGGTAGTAGGAGAGCATTTCGACCCCAAGTATCATGAGCCGGTCCAGGAGGTCGAGACGACAGAATTTCCAGATGGAGCCGTTATGCAGGAGCTGCGTCGGGGCTATACCATTAATGACAGGGTGATCAGACCGGCGCTAGTAAATGTCGCCGCCAATTCATCAGGCACGGTTCAGTCGCCGCCGGACGGCGGCGATGAGCAGTCCGAGCCGGTGCAATCCGAAGCGGCGGAGACTCAGGAGTCAAAGGTCTACGACTTGAGCGAATTCGACGAGTCGGAGCAATCTTCCAGCCGCACCGCCGATGCCCCGTAACGGAGTTGCCAGTAAAAGATGAGTAATGGACGGGTAATCGGCATAGATCTGGGAACTACCTATTCCTGTGTTGCTGTCATGGAAGGCGGCAAGCCGGTGATTATCGAGAATGCCGAAGGCGCACGGACGACACCGTCGGTAGTGGCATTTACCAGAACTGGTGAACGCCTGGTCGGACAGCTGGCTAAGCGCCAGGCCGTAACCAATCCGTCGCGAACGATCCAATCGATCAAACGTGAGATGGGCACCAATTATAAGGTGACCATCGACGGTGTGGCATACACTCCCGAGCAGATATCGGCGATGGTTCTGCAGAAGATCAAGGCGGATGCCGAAGCTTATCTGGGTGAGAAGGTCTCGAAAGTCGTGATTACCACTCCGGCCTACTTCAATGATGCTCAGCGTCAGGCGACCAGAGACGCTGGGATGATCGCTGGCTTGGATGTGCTTAGAATCATTAATGAGCCGACTGCAAGCGCGCTTGCCTATGGCTTGAATAAACTCAATCAGCATGCCACGGTGCTGGTGTTTGATCTCGGCGGCGGCACCTTTGACGTAAGCATTCTCGAAATTACCGACGGAGTTTTTGAAGTAAAGGCTACGAGCGGAAACAATCGGTTGGGCGGAGATGATTTCGATCAGTGCATTATTGATTGGCTCAGGAACGAATTTCTGCAAAGAGAGGAGATCGATCTCTCCAACGACTTGATGGCGATTCAAAGATTGAAGGAGACAGCGGAGAGAACGAAGATCGAGCTTTCGACGACGATGGTCAGTGAGGTTCATCTGCCATTTCTGACTGCTGATGCGAGCGGCCCAAAACACTTGGAGACTACTATAACCCGTGCCAAGTTTAACGATCTGACCGCTCACCTGGTCGAAGCGACGATGGGGCCGTTGCAAGCGGCCCTCGAAGATGCGCGACTGACGCCGGAGAAGATCGACCATATCATTTTGGTGGGCGGCTCGACTCGTATTCCGGCCGTACAGGACTCGATCAAGCGCTTTTTTGGTCGAGAGCCGACGAAGGCGGTCAATCCGGATGAAGCAGTAGCGCTGGGAGCAGCGATTCAGGCCTCCATCTTGTCGGGTGAGGTGCGGGACGTACTTCTGCTCGACGTTACTCCATTGTCGCTCGGGATTGAAACGGCCGGCGAATTGTTTACGCGCATTATCGAGCGCAACACAACAATTCCAACCAGTCGCACCACGATTTTTACGACAGCCGAGGATCGGCAGGGTTCGGTAGAGGTTCACGTCTTGCAGGGAGAGCGAGAGCTGGCGCGCTTTAATAAGTCACTGGCCAAGTTCCAGCTCTCCGGTATTCCGCCGGCTCCACGGGGCGTTCCGAAAATCGAGGTGACCTTTGATGTCGACGCCGATGGTATCGTTCACGTCAGTGCCCGTGATGCCGGCTCGGGAACTAAGCAGTCTGTAACGATCCACCGCAGCGCCGGTCTCAATCCTGACGAAGTAGATCGCATGCAGAAGGAAGCAGAGACTTTCGCCAAGCAAGATCATGTTCTCAAAGAGAAGATAAGTGTAAAAATTCAAGCAGAATCCCTGGTGTCTGAGTCCGATCGAATTATTCAAAATTATGGTGAGCGGGTAGACCGTTCATACGTTGACAGAGTCAAGCGAGCTGCCGAAGCGGTTCGAGCCGTGCTGCAGCAAGAGGAGCCTGATCCGGCAGTTTTGAAGAGCAATGTAGCTGGGCTCGATCTTTCTCTTCTGGATCTCGGAAAGGCCATTCACTTAGGGTCACGTCAAGGCCCAGCCGGACCGGCCACCGCTGCCCCGCTGGACGGTGGAGTCTCAAAAGACCAAGAGCCGATCGAATTGCGAGATACCGGAGCATCACCTCCGGTTCGCAGAGTCCGGTCGGACTGACTACCGGTCGGCTTGCAGCAGCGATCATGTTCCCCAACAGTATGGATAAATCGAAGGAAACCTAACTTGTAAGATGTCTAAACGCGATTATTACGAGATCCTGGGCATAGAACGCAATGCTACTCAGGACCAGATCAAGCGGGCATTCCGCAGTAAGGCCAGGCACTTGCATCCGGACAATCAGGATAGTGGGGACGAGAGTGCATTCAAGGAACTCGCTGCTGCTTATGAAGTGCTTTCTGACGAGCAGAAGCGGTCTCTGTACGATCGATACGGGCATGACGGTTTGACCGGTGCTTCCGGAGGCTTTGACGGTGTCGATTTCGGGGCCTTCTCCGACTTGAGTGAAATTTTCAGCCAGTTCTTTGGCGGCGGCGGCGGCGGCCGGTCCGGATTCAGGCGCAGTTCGGTCGAACGTGGTGCGGACCTCAAGTACGACTTGCAATTGGACTTTCTCGAGGCGGTATTTGGCACCGAGAAGAAAGTCACCATCAAGCACCTGGAAGACTGCACAGTGTGTAGCGGCAGCGGCGCTTCACCCGGCTCCGGTCCAGTCAAATGCGCGACTTGCACGGGGATGGGCCAGATCCGTCAGACCACCCAGACATTCCTCGGGCACTTCACGCAAGTATTGACCTGTCCGAATTGCAACGGGGAAGGAACAAGGATCGAGAAAGCTTGCACCAACTGCAAGGGACGCGGGCAGGTGCGCAAGTCGCGTGAGATAGACATCAAGATTCCGGCTGGTATTGACAGTGGTGCGCGCGTGCGATTGCCCAATGCCGGAGACCACGGACGGCGAGGCGGCCCGCCCGGTGATGTCTATGTTGTAATCGCAGTCTCCGAAGACTCGACCTTTATCAGGGAAGGCAGCACCATTCACATAAAGCAGCCGATCAGCTATTCGATGGCGGCCTTAGGTGGTGAGGTGCTGGTTCCGACTGTCGAGGGTCCCAAAGCGATCAAGATTGCTGCCGGTATTCAATCTGGCACGACGATTACAATGCGAGACCAGGGTGTCCCGCACTTAAGCAATCAAACGCGCCGGGGCGACCAGATCGTTCATGTTCAAGTGGAGACACCTTCCAGGCTGTCATCTGAAGAGAAAAAGCTGTTTGAAAAGCTGGCCGAGCTGCGTGGAGAGAGCCTTACTGCCGCCAAGCCGGAAAAGGTAGTGAAACCGGTGAAAGAGGAAGAAGCGCAAGCGGCTGCAGCCGGCGCGGAGCCAAAGGCGCCGGAGCCGGCGGAGAAGACCGAGCAATCGTCGAAGCCAAGAGAGCATAACAATAAGTCTGCTCGCAAATCGAAGGGCAAGAAGAAGTCCAAGGAAAAGGACAACGCATCTATTATCGATAAATTGGCTGATTTCTTCGGGGCAAGGGATGCCGCTGATGAATGATTGTCAGTTGGTGCGGCGCCACCTGCTGGTGATGCTTGCGCTCTCTTTATTGCTTAACTGCTTCTGTTCACAGCAGCCCGGGCACTGCACGAAATTGCCAGCGGACCTCTCTGATCTCGTTCTATCCGAGTTTCCCGGGGCAAAGATTCGGCTCGATGGTGCTGTCGACACTGGGCGCGGCGAGCTCTTTTTGCCCTTGGCTCCAACAGCCGCCAAGAAACACGGCAAGGCTCAGCTGGTTAGCTCGCACCCGAGTCCGGAAAAGCCTGATGTGCTGGTTTATGCGAATGGCTGGTGCTTTGTGCGGGTTCTGAAGAGAGGCAAGGCGAAAACGATCGTGGTACCGGCCGAATTGCCTGACAAGCTGAGGAAGCAATTGCTGACCTGCCGCTTCCCATCCGATTTGATCGTTCCTGAAAGTTTCTCCATTCCGGCGTCATTTAAGCCGATCGTGGGCGAAACAGCTGTTCAAATGCTGCCGGACGCAACAATCTCCGCTTCAAACTTCGGACAAGCACCAGCGCGTTCAAGCTCGACCGGAGTGGCGGCCGGGCCTGGTTCGTTCTTTTTGACATCGCTCAGTTCGGGCACAATTACGCTCCTGGACGAGCAGTCGCTCAGCAAAATTGCCGACTTTCCGACTGAAGGAACTCCTTGTAGCATGGCTTGGGCGGAGGATCGTCTCTACATCACCGATCAAGCAAAGAATAGAGTGTTGATGCTTGATCCAGTCGGACGGCGTTTCTTGGGGCAGATCGACTTGCCTCTGCATAGCGCTCCCAGAGGGATTGTCGCATTGCCAAACGGCCGGCTGATCTATGTCGCTGAAAGTGGAAGCAATGATGTCGCTGTGATTGAAACTGCTTCCGGAGCGATCTTGTTGCGTACGAAAGTTGCGCCGGGACCTAGCCGGATGGCAGTCACACCAAACGGTAACTTCTTGATTGTCCTGAATGTGCCATCAGGACTGGTGACATTCATTTCTACACTCAATCAGAAGGTGTTAAGCAGTGTGCGGGTCGGTGAGGTGCCAACGGCAATCGCAGTCACGAAGGACAGCGCTGTGGCTTATGTTTCGAACCGCGGCTCCAATTCGGTGTCTATTCTCGATCTAACCATCCGCCAGGTGACAGGAACGATCGCCACCGGCTCAGGACCAACCGGCCTCGAGCTCAGCGCCGATGGTAGCAAGCTCTATGTCGCGAATGCAAAGGACAACACAATCGGTGTTTATGACACAAAGACTAACGAGAAGATTTCAGAAGTCAAACTGCCGATCGATGTCGACTTCCCGAATGCGATTGATTTGATGCCCGACGGCAAGCGATTGCTGGTATCCAGTGAATCAACCGACACGGTGGCATCGCTTGAGCTTTCTACGATGGAGTTTGATAAGCAGACCAGGATTGGGCATTCCAGCCACGACATTATCTGGGTTCCGGTGCGTTAATCAGCTTCGCTTGAGCCGTCATCGATTTTGAGAAAGGCTGGGCTGGCATTTGCTCGCGCTCTTTGCCACGATTCAGCAGATTGAATAAGTTAATCGATTGAGCTATTGATAATAATTTCAGCGCCTTAAGTTGCCGCGTACTGCGTGTGAGCCTTGTTGAGAAAGCGCGTGATGCTGGATTGGTATAACAGATCGACGGTACCGGTCGGGCCGTTTCTTTGTTTGGCGATAATGATTTCCGCTTCGCCTCTGTGTTCTGTGTCAGGATTGTAGTATTCATCGCGGTAGATGAACATCACAATGTCGGCATCTTGCTCGATGCTTCCGCTCTCTCTCAAGTCTGACAACATCGGCCGCTTATTTTGCCTGGCTTCCACTGCGCGCGAAAGCTGTGAAAGGGCGATCACCGGAACGTTCAATTCGCGCGCCAGCGTTTTCAAGCTCCGGGAGATCTCCGATACTTCTTGCACGCGGTTGTCAGTCTGCTTGCGACCCTGCATCAACTGGATGTAGTCGATGATGATCAAACCGAGCGCTTTGTACTCTGCTTTGAGGCGGCGGCATTTTGCTCGAATTTCCAGAGCGGTGACGACCGCCGAATCGTCGATGAAAACCGGCGCTTCGCCCAGGTGTCCCATCGCCCTGGCCAGTTTGGTCCAATCGTTATTGTGTAACAACCCGGTCCGCAGCCTGTTAGCATCGATTTCGGCTTGACTGCACAACATACGTTGAACGAGCTGCTCTTTCGACATTTCCAGGCTGAAGACGGCAACCGGCACTTTGTGCTCGACAGCCACGTGCTGGGCAACATTTAGCACGAATGCCGTTTTACCCATTGATGGTCGGGCCGCTACTATTATCAGGTCTGATGGCTGGAAGCCTGAAGTCATGGCATCGAGATCGTAAAAGCCGGTGGGAACTCCCGAAAGCGTATCCCTGTTTTCATAGCGCTGCTCGATCCGAGCAAACGATTCCTCGACGATGTTCTTAATGTGGACGAGCTGTTGCAAGTTGCGGCGCTGGGCGAGATTAAAGATGAGGTGCTCGGCTTTATCAATCGCAATGTCAGCGTCAGTCTCTTCGTAACAGCTCGATACGATCTCTGTTCCTGCTTTGATCAAATTGCGCAGGAGCGCCTTTTCATAGACTATGCGACCGTAATACTCTAGATTGGCTGTAGTTGCCACTGACATTGCCAGGTCGGCGATGTACTGCCGCCCGCCGACATTCTCCAGCTTTCCTTCATCCTTTAGGTACTGCGAGACCGTCACGATATCGATCGGTTCGTTGCGATCGAAAAGGTCTAGCATGGCAGCGAAAACCACCTGGTGCGATTTTCGATAAAAGTACTCCGGCTCCACAATATCGACTATTCGCGAGATGCCGTCGCCGGCTATGAGCAAGGCGCCGAGCACGGCCTGCTCAGCGTCGACAGCCTGTGGTGGCAGGCGCTCTATTTGTATGTCTGATGTGCTGGTGTCCGTGCTCATTCTTGGATATCTGTTTGGGCTGCTTTAACTCTTTTGCTATTAAAGACGGTGGTCAATCGTCTTTGGTTCAAAAATCAGGCTTAAATACATCTTCTGTGTATGCATTCCGACTGATAGCGCATATCGCTTCAGCGATCGGCAATCGGAAAGCCGATAAACTGTCAGCTCCGCGCAGCGGCTCTGTTCGCCATGCGCGTCGGTCTTGGAGATAAGTTCAATATGCTGAATAGAATAGCCCATCGACTGCGGCTCAGGTAGGTCTTTAATGCTGAGGAAATTTGTTTAAGGGCCCTTTGTATATATGACGACGATGTGCGGTAGTAGTCCAGGCGATATCTGGGCGGCTGGCGAGCTTCTGCTGTCGCCGACAGGGTTGGCTGATTGGAACTCCGCCTAATCTCATGGCAATCGTCGTAGGTGAGATGTGGGGGCACTTCCTCCAACCTTACTAGCTCAAAACACCAATTCAATGTCTGCCGCTTGTGTCTGCGACTCAACGGTCATCTCGATTGGTCTTTGAGAGCAATCGAGCGAAATGTATTAGGAGACTTCAAATGCTGGAAAACTCAATCAACGACTCAATCTCTGGAGCATTCGCCGGTGCTGCCGAAGCATTTTCCGGCAATCTCAGCACGACGCTCTGGAATGATATGAAATCTACTTTGGGGGCGCTAGCAGGCGGTGATAAGGAGTCTTCCCACCTAAACGACTCCGAGGCGATTGATTTCAGCGTCGCTGAGATTTACTCCTGTGCAAGACGTGCCGATGCCCCGCTGGAATCCGACAATGCCGCCGATGAGCTGGAGGAGTCGGTAGAGCACAACGATATCGGACAAGAGCGCTGTCGCTTATCGGAAGTCGCGGCTAGAAAGATTGAAGATCCGTCCCAACTCGAGAAGTTCAACGAAGATATGATCACCTTTGAAGAGCGGGCTACCAAGCAAGGTGTAAGCAATGCGGAGGTCGCAAAAACATACCATCAGTTAGCGCGGATGCTGGAGCCAGATCGCGAAACTCCTTTGACGTCAGAGCAACGGGAGGCGCTTGCTCGGCAAATCATCGAACAAGCCGCCGACCCAACCAGAATTGATCAAGGGCAGCACAATACCTGCAACATCACGACAATCGAAACTCGTATCTATACCCGGACGCCTTCGGCAGCAGCTGAACTGGTGACGGATATGGCTCTCAAGGGAGAATTCGAGACTCTCGACGGAACTGTCGTGAAACTTCCGGACAGCAGCCTTCAACCAATGACGGAGGCTACGCTCGACAGCCCGGTCTATGGTGACAGGAGCTATGCCAGCCAGATTTTTCAACTGACAGCGGTCAACGTTCATTACGCCCGAGAGAATGCCGCGACAACACCGCCAGGACAGAAGCAGTACGAACAGATAAAGACGGATGTCGACGGCGACAATGGTGAACGGTTGTTCGACTATTCCTCCGGCAGTCCGATCGAAGTGGTCATCAATGGTCAACCTGCTCGGCAGCCGCACTTGAACATCTCGCAATATCAGGAGATTCACAATCAAATTGCCAAAGGAGATGACTCGGGATTCCTGCTTGCCCATTCAGACTCCATTTCGCATTCTACATTGGAAAATTTCGATTCGGAAGAGAGCCTCAGAACCAAGTTGGTCGAAATGAAAGAGGCTGGAGCGTTCCCGGCTATCATTCGCATCGATTCCTGGAATGAGCCATTTCTGTCGGATTCTGGTGGGGGAGAAGCAGGTGGGTCTGGGCAGGGCTGGCATGTCGTTACGGTGACTGACTTCGATTCAGCTGCAGACCGGGTCTCGATCGACAATCAATGGGGCGAACTGGATGATAGATTCGGCGAGCGCGGAGTCTCGGTTCAAGATCTCTATCTTGCCAGCCGGGAGTCGACTAGTGATGCCCATCTCGATGAAATGGAAAAGGTGATTACTGATAACAGCGAGAATGGTCTTGATACGTCGTACAAAGAGCTCGACCTGATGAGACTGAATTATGCGGCGGAACTGGAAGACATTACCGAAGCG
Source organism: Candidatus Obscuribacterales bacterium (assembly GCA_020050835.1). Lineage (GTDB taxonomy): Bacteria > Cyanobacteriota > Vampirovibrionia > Obscuribacterales > Obscuribacteraceae > JAGVKB01. The sequence goes on from JAGVKB010000102.1 coordinate 83,674, forward strand.
GAGAAGGCTATGTCCGAGATTGGAACGCTTGTTGCCGGGATAGTCGGCAGCGACACGATCGAAGCTCTATCGTCTGATTCGTTTTCCGCGCTGAGGAATGAAACTGACGAGAAATTCGACCGAACTTTGTCGGAGTGGATAGTCAACAATGAGCGAGATTGGGAGATTAATGAGTCGCTTGGTCTCCTGGATAACGAAGAGGTTAAGCAGATCGATCAGAAGCTCGAACTGATATTGGGCTCGTATCCGGAGGACCGCCTGAACAGTCTCACAGCCATGATTGTAGAGGAATCAGCGAAACAGCCGCCTCTGCATGATGAATGGTCGGTGGGCTCAATCTCAGCCGATCCACTCGCTGAAATGGCAAAGCGACACCCCTGGTGGTATCAGATTGCTAGCAACTAAAAGGATTCTTCAACTGGAAATCTGCGGAATCGGGTAATGCCAGGCATCGCTCGATTCCGCTGTTGGTGGTTGTGCTGAGCGCAATCCGCTTGACTTTTGGCGACTTGAAAGGTCGGTCTTATTTTTTAGGATAAGATTGAACCATAGATGCGTAGCTTGCTCGCTACAGTAACGATGTTATTCAAATCCCTGTTTGTTACAACCGGTAATGGACGCTTCAGCGATTGTTCTCTTCCAAGCAGACCTCAGGCTCGCCGATAATAAGGCTCTATTTTTCGCATGTAAGAATTCGGCGCCCATAATTCCTGTATTTATCTACTCTCCCGAGGATGAAGGAGCGTGGGCTCCTGGTGCAGCAAGCCGGTGGTGGCTTCACCATTCATTGTCGTCTTTGAAATCAAGCTTGGCTGCTGCTGGGGCTAATCTTGTTATCCGTCGAGGACCGTTTGCCGAATCAGTGAATAGAATCCTGGCGGAATCCGGTGCGCGGTCTGTCTATTGCAATCAACGTTTTGAGCCGGCAGCAAGGCGTTTAGAGTCGGAGGTCGAGGCATCGCTTGCTAAGCTCGGGGTCGATTTCCACCGGTACAATTCGTCTCTGCTCTTTCACCCCGAACTGGTTAGGACATCTGACGATCAACCGTACAAAGTCTTTACTCCGTACTACAACCGAGTTACAAGGCTGAAATCTGAGCAACCGCTACCGCGAAACAAAAGGTTGAATCCGGCAAGCGTTTCGCTGGATTCACTGACGGTGTCGGACCTCGATCTCTTGCCTAGAATTGCTTGGGACGAGGGATTGATGTCTGTCTGGACTCCAGGGGAAGCTGGTGCGCAAAAGCAGTTGCGAAAGTTCCTTTCTGAAGGATTGGCGCTCTATGCCGCTGGACGAGATAGACCTGATAAGGAGTTAGTGTCACGGATGTCACCCTACCTCCATTTCGGTGAAATTAGCGCTCAAACTATCTGGCAGGAAGTAGTCAGAATTTCTGAAACTACAGGTGGTGGCGAGTCTGGCTCCGAAAAGTATCTAAGAGAACTCGTCTGGCGTGAGTTTGCTTATCATCTTCTTTACCATTTCCCGGACACTGCTGAACAGCCGTTGCGACAAAATTTCGAGCATTTCCCCTGGCGGCGGGATGCTGGCGGATTGAAAGCGTGGCAGCTCGGAATGACTGGTTATCCGATCGTTGATGCCGGCATGCGCGAATTATGGAAGACCGGCTGGATGCACAATCGGGTACGGATGATAGTGGCATCGTTTCTGGTTAAGGATCTCTTGATTGATTGGCGTGAAGGGGCTCGCTGGTTCTGGGACACCTTGGTGGATGCCGACCTTGCCAACAACACACTTGGTTGGCAATGGACAGCTGGGTGTGGAGCTGATGCGGCTCCATTTTTTCGAGTGTTCAACCCCGTGCTGCAAGGAGAGAAGTTCGATCCCGATGGAAACTATGTACGCAAATGGTTGCCCGAGCTTGCTAAGTTGCCGGCCACGATGATTCACAAACCGTGGGAGATGCCGGCAGATGTGCTTGGTCGATATGGCGTAACACTGGGGCGTGATTATCCCGAGCCAATTGTAGATCACTCGTTTGCCAGACAGAGGGCGCTTTTAGCACTGGCGGAGATTAAGGGAGATCAACCAGGAAAAGGTCGGTTAAAGAAAGTCTAGCTGCATCAGTTGGTCAAAAGTGCGAGACTACTTGCTTGATCGATTGTCTCAACGGATGGAATATGAAATTCAAAGTAAAGCTAGCTATTGCAGTGCTGGTTTTGATTGGTTGCAACTATCCATTTGCATTTGGAGAGTCGCAGCACGGCATCGCCGCTCAAAAGTCCAAGAAAAAGGGAGATAAAGGGATGAACCAGGTGTATACCTTCAAAGCTAACGCTCTCGACGGCAAAGAGATCTCAATGGATCGCTATAAGGGACACGTACTATTGATAGTCAACACTGCCAGTAAATGTGGGTTTACGCCGCAATATACTGGTCTGGAAGAGCTTCATAAAAAATACGCCTCTCGTGGGCTGGACGTACTTGGCTTTCCATGCAACCAATTTGGCGGCCAAGAACCCGGCAACAGCACGGAGATTGGAGAGTTTTGCCAACGCAATTACGGCGTTGATTTCCAAATGTTCGAAAAGATCGACGTTAACGGCCCCAATGCCCACCCGCTTTATAAGATGCTGACTGCAACTGCTCCTGGCATTTTGCATACCGAAGCGATCAAATGGAACTTCACAAAGTTCTTGGTCGATCGCGAAGGTGGTATCGTCAAGCGTTATGGGCCGGACGTGAAACCGGAAGCGATTGCGGCTGACATTGAGAAACTCCTCTAACTGCAAGAGGATTCAGTTAGTCCTAACTTTGAGCCAAATGAATATTGAATGCGGTCGTGCCAAACTTTCCGGCGAGGAGGGCGGGGCATAATCGCTCGCTTGACAAGTCGCGATTCGGTGTTTCTTGACATTTTTGCAAAATGCCGGCCCAGTACCGGCTTGCGTCGTTGATCTTGGTCTAAGGATCTCTCAACAACTATCTTGTAAGATTCGCCAGTGACGCGAGGCTAAGCTCAGCAATCACTTCTTGAAGGCGGCATTGAGTACAAAATGACCGGAAGAGTTATCAGTATTCTTCGGCTCTGTCCCATTGTTGGGGCTGTACTTCTGTTGCTGGTTATTAACGTTGTACTTATCAGCGTAAATCCGCTTAAAAGTGTCGATCCTGAAAGCTTGCCGGCCGCCCGGAGCTGGGTTTGGTGGGCAACGCAGGATTTTAAGCAACGTACGAATCCTCCCAATGTTGTTCTTTTGGGATCATCGGCGATGATGCATCCGGTTTGGCTGCAGGAAGCTGCATACCGCAACAAGGATGTAGATCTCGCGGTCGACCATTCGAGCCATTACCTGGAAAGTGTCATCGAGAAAGACGCTCCCGGTACGCACCCTAATTGCTTTAATTTTGCTTTGCCGGGGTCGATGGTTTCGGACGATTACATGATTTTGCGAGCGATGCTCACTGGAGAACGCAAGCCGGAGATTGCGGTGATTGGACTTACTCCCAGAGAGTTTGTAGACAACAAGTTTAACTGCGCGGCTTCTTCGAAACACTATCAGTATTTGTCGCGGTTTACGAAAACAGATGATCTGGTGGCACTTTCCATGCCGCAGCTATGGCAGCGCTCGACCTGGTTGATGAACGATTTAGTTTATTTCAAAGGCAAAAGCCAGCACGCAAAAATAGCGGCGTCGGAATGGTTGAAGACTCAATTGCACCCGTTCTTACTGAATGTACCTGATAGTCCGCTTAATCGTACTGCTGACTTGGATAGAAGATTTGCGAGCTGGCAGCAGGAGATCGAGAAGGGAGTCTGGATCGCTCATCCAACTGGTCCGTATCACTACATGGAAGTTGCCTTCGATTGCATCAGGCGGCACAAATCACCCAATAATCCGCTCTATGAGAATCAGAAGCGATGGCTGGAGATGTGCCTGGAAATCTGCCGGAAGGAAGGAATCAAGCCGGTGTTGGTGAATATGCCGGTGACTCCAGAAGGGCGCAGGCTGATTTCGCCGGCGATATTGGACCGGCATCTGATTACTCTTAAATCAGAGGCGGAAAGGTGGCACTGTGATTTTTTGAACGCAGACATTGCCAATTATTACGAAAACGAAGATTTTACGGATTGGGCTCACATGGATGCCAGCGGTGGAGAGAAGGTATTGAGGCTGATTGGAGAATACATCGCATCGCGCAAGGGATTGGTGGCAAGTCTGTCTAGTGGCAATCGATCGATTGCTACGCAAGGGCGGCAGGGGATGTAGGAGTAGAAAGTGCTTTTTAACAGCGTTACTTATCTAATCTTTCTGCCGATTGTAGTCATCCTCTACTGGTTGATGCCGTTTAAGTTGCGGGTGCCACTGCTTTTAGTGGCAAGCTATGTCTTCTACATGACCTGGAAGCCTGTTTATGGCGTACTGATTCTGGCGATGACCGCTATGAGCTACGCCTGCGGGCTGTTGATGGAACGCTTCAAGGCGCAGCGAAAGGGCATCTTTTGGACTGGTATCGTTCTCAATCTTGTTGCGCTTGGATTCTTCAAGTACGCTTACTTCGCTAGAGATTGCGTAAATCAGCTGATCTCCGTGGTTGGAATGAAGCAGTTGCCTGCTATTTCCTTTGAGATCGTCCTGCCGCTGGGAATCTCATTTTTTGCATTTGAGTTTATCCACTATCTTGCCGATGTGTATACGGGCAGCAAGCCAGTCAAATCGTTTCTTGAATTCGCACTGTTCCCAAGTTTCTTTCCCACTCAGATTGCGGGGCCAATCAAGCGATTTCAGGATTTCATTCCGCAGCTTCATTCAGCTCGAAAGGTTTCACTTACCGAGTTCAGTGAAGGTGTCGAGCTGATTCTCTTTGGTCTGTTCAAAAAGGTGGTGCTGGCAGACAACATCGCTCCGTTGGTCAACCGCTGCTATGCGCACCCGGAGATATTGACCGGCATGGATTTATGGCTTGCGATCTACGCCTTTACGTTTGAAATCTACTTTGACTTTTCCGGCTATACCGACATCGCCCGCGGCTCCGCACAGATACTGGGATTCAAGGTTCCGGAAAACTTCAACCTGCCCTTCCTGGCCTCCTCGATCAGCGACTTCTGGCGGCGTTGGCATATCTCGTTGTCGTCCTGGCTGAGAGACTATGTGTTCTTTCCATTGGGGGGAAGCCGAAAGGGCGAACTGCGCACCTGCGTCAATCTATTTGCCACGTTTGTAGTCTGCGGCCTTTGGCATGGCGCAGCCTTGCACTATGTTGTATTCGGCGCCTTGCACGGTGCGATGATGACGATTCACCGGCTCTGGCAAAAGTGTACTGCTTACAGCAGCATTCTCGCCAGGATCGCGCGCTCGAAGCTGTTTCATTATCTGGCGGTTGCAACTACTTTCCATTGTTTCGGTTTGAGTTTGGTCATATTTAGACTAGATAGTCTGCAAACGGCGTGGCTTGTGTATAGGAAAATATTCTTCCTGGAAGCTGCACCGGCTGGACTTATGTCGTGGCAGCCCACGATTATGAATACGGACGGATCGATTGTTTTTCAAATCTTCCCGTTTTTGCTTGCCGGCTTTTTCGGGGCGCAGCTCATTGTCTCGCGGTTCCGTGGTACGCCCGGAATTATGCCTGCGCCCAGGTGGTTGCCAGGGTTCAAAGCGATCTATCTGACGGCGCTGGTGGTGGTCCTTCTGCTGTTGACGCCGGACATGACACCGCAGTTCATCTACTTCCAGTTCTAAGTCTGTAAGCCTGGTCTCTTCAACAGTGGCTTACTGAGCTTGATCTGTCTCGAATTCAGGACCGCCCCAAGGAGTATTGTCATTGATCCAAACTGCAGCGAAAGTGCTGAGTGTGATGACTGCAATTCCCATAAGCATAATTGTTTCCTCGTAGCTAATGCCGGCCCGGTTGCGAAGAACCGTGAATTATCTAAATCTACATGTGATGATTGCAAACAGCTTTTGAGCCGTCTGACGAAAGAAATTAGCTTTGTAGTGTTCAGCAATAAATTGCGCCAGATAGAAATGCATTTTCGACCACTCTTTCCCTTTCTTCGTCGGACTCACCGCTATTGTGAAAAATGCTCCTCGATTTCGTGTCTTTCGATGGCAACGAGTTCTGTTGTGCGAAATGTTCCGCCTATCCAGACATTGCGTACATGACCCGCTTCTCGCTCTCGAAATATAGCTGTTCATTGTCTCCACCTTGACAAAGCGCTCTTTGTCGGCGAGCGCCTAACAACTGTCCTTGCGCTTCGAACCTATAGAAGATTCCCACGCTATCGCTAAAGAAGAGGTTAAGAGGATAGTGCCAGCCGTAGCACCGTTGAGCACGCCGCCTGTTGTAAACCATCTGGTATCATCATTCTCTTGGCTAGTTGTCGAATGAGGACATCTGGGAGAACGACATGCGGTTGTTAGTAATCGGCGGTACTGTATTTCTCGGGCGCCATCTCGTTTCACTGGCGCTGTCTGCTGGTCATCAGGTGACCACGCTCAACCGAGGTACACTTGATCTACCCGAGCAAGCAACAGTAGAAAGACTGAGAGCCGACCGCGAAGCTAATTTGAGTCTTCTCTCCGGCCGAACCTTTGATGCGGTCATTGATACCTGCGCATATCATCCGGACACAGTTCGCCGCTCATTGAATGTTCTTGCCGGATCGGTTGGCACTTATGTTTTCATCTCAACGGTCTCAGCTTACGGAGACTTTTCTGAGATTGGCATCTCCGAGAAAGATCCGATCAAATATACACAGCCCGGTGAAGAAGGAGACTACGGAAGTCTGAAAGCCGACTGCGAAAAAGTTGTCACAGAATTGATGCCGGAGTGTTCTCTCATAATCAGACCAGGACTCATTGCTGGACCTTACGACCCAACCGATCGTTTTACGTACTGGCCGGCACGCATTGCACGCGGAGGAAAGGTTGCCGTCCCCGACCGGCTGGATCGTTTGATTCAATTTATTGACGTGCGCGATCTAGCGTCATGGGCGATCAGTCTTGCGGATGTGCAAACACGCGGAATTTTTATCGCGGCTGGTCCACAAGGACGAGTGTCAATGGGAGACTTTCTTGACGCATGTCAGCAGACTGTTGGCAGAGACTCAGAATTCGTTCGTGTAGAGGATGCTGTGCTGGAAAAGGAAGGAGTGACCCCTTGGACCGAGCTACCCTTATGGGTTCCCGCCGCAAAGCGCAGTCTTGCCGGTGTGATGAGACTTGATCGCAGCAAAGCAGTCGCTGCTGGTCTAACATACAGACCGATAGAAGCCACGATCGCTGACACGCAGGCTTGGGACAAAATGCGGGACCCATCCATTCCTAGATTGGCCGGACTGTCGGAAGAACGAGAGGCTATGTTGCTGCGCCAGCCGAAACTGAATCTCAATCCAGGCAGAGGCCCGCTTCCAGGAGCGGGACTGCGATAGCGATTTCAGCAAAGAGCCTCTAGCCTTCCAACGGTCTCTGGTCCAGTTGCATCATCAAGCCAAGGTACTGATAGCCTGGTTGCTTCAGTCGAGCGGAGCTGTGACAACCGGAACGGCTTCGGCAACTGTCCGACAATTTGTGCAGCAGAGGGTGCGGATGTTCCAGACGTGACCGAGTACCAGGGCGAAGCTGCCGAAACAAAGGACAGGAGTTTCGTAGAGCTCGTGCAGGCTTTCTGGAAGTAGGAACGTAGCTGCCAACACCAGGAGAAGTCCGATTGCAAGCGGGGTAAGCGGCTTCCAATCCGAATGCTTCCGAAAACCTTGCACGGCAGCCAAAAGGCAAAAGAGTGTAACGGCCACAGCGCACAACTGGTGAGTTAACGGGCTCTCCCAGGCTTCACCGGCGTAAGCCGGCAACAACGCAAGCGCAATCGGAGTAGCCATGCAGTGAATAGCGCAAATGGTAGAAGCTGTGATGCCAAACAGATCCGTTCTGGAAAGAGCGCTCTTCGTCATTGCCCCGCTCCGCTGGATATATTCATAAGCTACATTCTAACCGTTCTCAACTATTCCACAACTTCGTGGAACAATGCATAATCGGCTTGCTGCAAAAGGCAAGATGCTTGCTGGCGGACAGTGTAATGCACGCAAGACGAAAAAATAGCAACTCTATTCTTCTTCGAGAGAAGAGGTGTCGCCAGTGGGAAGGCCAAGCTCCCAGGCTTTCAGGAGTCTTCGCATGATCTTTCCGCTGCGAGTCTTGGGTAAGCTGTCGCGAATCTCGATTTCTCGAGGATATGCATGGGCCGCCAATTGTTTCTTGGTGAACTCTTTGATCTCCTCGATCAGCTCTTCACCGGCGTTGACGCCCTTGTTGAGCACGATGAAAGCTTTGATGATCTCGCCGCGCTCCTTGTCTGGCTTGCCGATTACTCCCGCTTCAGCGACAGCTGGGTGCTCGATCAGTGCGGATTCCACTTCAAAGGGTCCGACTCGATGCCCGGCTGTATTGATTACGTCATCAGCTCTGCCGACGAACCAGAAGTATCCTTCCTCATCTTTCCAGGCGTTGTCGCCGCTGAAGTACCAGCCCGGAATCCGGAAGTACTCATCAAACTTCGGTTGATTTTTCCAAATTGTGCGCAGCATCGCCGGCCAGCCCGGCCGGACCACGAGCCGGCCCAATTGCCCTGGCGCGAGTTCGACTCCGTGATCGTCTACCACCGACGCCTGGATGCCGGGAAGCGGTTTGCCCATTGAGCCTGGCTTGACCGGCAGGCAGGGTAGATTCGCAATCAGTTGCATGCCGGTTTCGGTCTGCCACCAATTGTCGTGAATCGGCAAACCGAATACCTTCATGCCCCAGCGCACGACTTCCGGATTGAGCGGCTCGCCCACACTAAGAATATGTCGAAGACTCTGGAGACTGTGCTCGAAGACAACTTCATCGCCTGCTTTCATCAGCATGCGCAACGCTGTCGGCGCCGTGTACCAAACGGTCACTCGCAGGCGATCGATCAATTCATACCAATCGACTGCATCGAATCTGCCTTCGTAGGTGACGACCGATGTCCCGAGCGACCACGGTCCGAAGATACCATAGACGGTGCCAGTCACCCAGCCGGGATCAGCGGTGCACCAGTAGATGTCGTCTTCGCGCAGGTCGAGCACCCACTTGCTGGTCATGTGGTGCCCGATGATATCGTTGTGAACGTGCACGACCCCTTTCGGCTTGCCGGTAGTGCCTGAAGTATAGAGAAGATAGAGCGGATCTTCCGGATCCATCTGTGTGCATTCGAAGTATTGCGATGCTCCTTCGAGCAATTCCTCGTAGGACAGCTCTCCGGCAGTGGCTTTCAGGGAGTGCTGGCTCCCTCCGACTACAATGACGTGCTCGAGATCGGGCAGCTGATCGCGAATTTCGTCTAACTTTGGCTTCAGAGCCGGAGTCGTGACTATTACTCTGGCCTGACTGTCTTGCAAGCGATCGCACAAGGCATCAGGTCCGAAAGCGGAAAATAACGGTCCGGCCACAGCTCCAACTTTGGCGATGGCGATAGTTGTGACATAGAGCTCGGGGATGCGCGGAAGAAAGAAAAATACGCGATCGCCTTTCTCCACTCCCAGCGACTGCAATGCATTGCTCATCTGGTTTGAGAGATAGTACAAGTCCTGGAAGGTTAGTTTCTCCAGGTTATTGTTGCTATCCACACTGTAGAGCGCGACTTTGTTGCGTCGACCGTCGTTCATGTGCCGGTCAACCGCGTTGTAAGCGGCATTGATCTTCCCACCAGCGAAGTAGGCGAGTTCTGAACGCGCAGATTCCCAGGAAAATGCGGCGTAGGTCGTGGCGTAGTCTTCCAGATTGGCTTTTACCGGAAATTTCTTGATAACTTCCCGTTTCGACATGTGTTGCACGTGTGAGGACGCTTTACTTGGTACCTTGGATTTGGAGTCCTTTGTGCTGCCGCCTTGTGACGCCTTTTCCGGTTTCTCACTGACCTTCATTGAGTCCGCCCTCTTATTCAAACGAATGTGATTGCACTTTCCTGTATGCGCAGCCAGCAAGGCAGGCGATTAGGGAAATCATAGTTACATAGTTTAACTCGCCCAATGCTGCTTCCGCCTTGAGTCTGATTAAAGTTTGGGGGACTGGTTGAGGACATTCTGTTATTCTCACCGTCATATTTCAGCCAAGGTCAAGGAGGTTTCCATGAAGGCGATGGTCGTGCGAGAGCATGGTCCTGCGAGCGTTATTAAACCGGCGGAAGTGGATAATCCAAAACCAGGACCGAACGACGTCCTTTTGAGGGTTCGTGGTTGCGCTCTCAATCATCTTGACGTTTGGACGAGATCCGGAATTCCCGGCATCAAGCTACCGCTCATTCTCGGCTGCGATGTGGCAGGTGAGGTCGTGGAGCGGGGAAGCTGCGTCACTCATCTGAAAGACGGTGATGCGGTGCTGGTTTCTCCCGGGCTGTCATGCGGAGCCTGCAAGGAATGTTATGCTGGAAATGAAAATGTCTGTCGCTACTACCATATTCTCGGTTCAGGTCGAGACGGTGGCTATGCCGAACTGGTCTCTGTTCCGGCCGTCAATTGTTTTGCCGTCCCCAAGGGGATGAATTTCCATCAAGCCGCGTCAATTCCGCTTGTTTTCATTACAGCCTGGCACATGTTGGTAACTAGAGTCCGGCTCAAGATGAACGAGACGGTGTTGGTGGTCGGTGGTGGTAGTGGCGTTGGAACTGCGGCAATTCAAATTGCCAAGCTCTTCCACTGTCGAGTGATCGCCACAGTCGGAACGGAAGACAAAGGCAAGCTGGCTCAGGAGCTTGGCGCTGACGAAATCATCATCCATAGCCGGCAGAACATTGCCGAAGAAGTCAAGAAAATGACCAACAAGTCCGGCGTCGAAGTCGTCTTCGAGCATGTCGGTCCGGCCGTTTTTGGAGATTGTTTGGCAGCGCTAGCCACAAATGGTCGATTGGTCACATGCGGCGCGACTACCGGCGCCAAAGCCGAAATCGACATTACTCGGCTATTCATGAAGCATCAAGCTGTATATGGATCGATTATGGGCACTAAGCGTGAGTTTGCCGATCTCTTGCCGTTCTTTGCTACAGGACAGTTGAAGCCGGTAGTGGATACGGTGTTGCCGCTGGCAGAAGCGCCGAGAGCTCATGAAATCTTGGAGGCTCGCAAGCAGTTCGGCAAGGTGGTTTTAGATCCGGCAATGTGATTGGCTGCATCCGGCGGCTAGCCGACTCTTAGAGCGCGACTAAAACGCCGCCGGCGACAATCAGTAGCGCGCCTGTTCCCACCTTCCAATTCAAGGATTCGCCCAGGAAGATTAGTGACAGCGCGATTGTAACGACGGTGCTGAGTTTGTCTATTGATGCTACGCGAGTGGCGTCGCCATCTTTGAGCGCTTGAAAGTAACACAGCCAAGAAGCGGCTCCCGCCAGACCCGCTAGAAAGATATACAACCAGGACTGCGGAGAGAACTTGGCGATTTGATCTACCTTTCCGGTGGAGAATACAACGACTGTTAGCGTGCAGAGCATGACCAACGCCCGAGCCGTAGTAGCTAGAGTGGTGTCAATCCCCTTCATGCCGAGTTTTCCCAGAACAGCGACCAGTCCCGCGAAAAATGCTGATAACAAGGATAGTTGAACCCAATTCATCTTTGCCTTACCTATTCTTGCCGTAGCTAATGACGCAAATATCCTGCGATTGTAAGTGGCTCGCAAGTGTCCTGAGTCTTCACTGATTTTACAGCGGCTGGCAACGCTTGCCTTTGAAAAGGGCAAGCGTTGCCAGCCGCTGTAATGGGCAAACTCAGTCCGGGTACAAAGGACTGGGCAGCAGGGGGATTTAATCTGAGGATTGCCGACCTTGCAGGAGCTGAAATAATGTCTGGACCGGAAAGGAGCAGATCGACCGTTGTCAGAGATTACCGAAAAGATTTGCATAAAGTGCGGCAATAGTTTTCCCGGCGAGAGTGAAACTTGCAGCGAGGACGGGAGCGAGCTGGTTTCGAAATCGGTTGCTTCGCTTTTGGGCACGTTGATCGATGAGCGTTATCGGATCATCGCTCTGCTTGGTCATGGTGGCGTCGGTGCCGTCTACAAGGCCGAGCAAGAAGCCCTGAAACAGATGGTGGCGCTCAAGATGTTGCATCCGAGTTTGATTGACGACCCGGATAAGCTGCAGCGATTCGAGCAAGAGGGTAAGGCACTTAGTACACTTTCGCACATCAATGTAATCTCCGCTCACAACTATGGTGTCACCACCGATTTGAAGCCTTATCTGGTGATGCAGTTCGTGGAAGGGCAAAGCCTCGATCTCCTGGTCAAGTCGGAAGGTCCTGTCAGCCCGATTCGCGCCGTTAACGTCTTTCTCCAGATCTGTGACGGGCTCATTCATGCTCATCGCAAAGGGATCGTTCACAGAGATTTGAAGCCCGACAACATCCTCTTAGTGCAGGGCGAGGGAGCAAGCGAATTAGTAAAGTTGGTTGATTTCGGAATCGCAAAATTACTACCTGACTCGGGCATGATTCGGCAGAAATTGACCCAGACCGGACACGTCTTTGGCAGCCCTTCATACATGAGCCCGGAGCAATGGCGAGGCAAGCAGATCGATGCCCGCTCGGACATTTACTCGTTGGGAGTAGCAATGTATGAAACTCTTTCCGGAAGAGCACCGTTTGAAGTTGAAGAGCTGTTGAATGTGATGTTGGATCACATGGAGATCGCGCCTGAGCCGCCCAGTAACAGAAGAACGGATGTGATTATCTCTCCTGAGCTCGAGGCTGTGGTGCTTAAAGCGATTCAGGTGGATCTGGATAAGCGGTATCAATCGGTGGTAGAGCTCAAGGAAGACTTGGAGTTGACACCGGAAGGCGGACTCTGGAGCGATCGCCTGAAGGCTTCCAGGCAGAAGGTCTTGCTGGACATCTCGAGGCAGGTTAAACGAATTGATGCCGGCAAGGTCAAACAGATCTGTGTGATATTACTGGTGGTGACTATCGGAGCATTGCTCTGGATGAGTCTGACACCGGATGGCGCAGTAACGTCGAGTAAGTTGCAGATCGCCTTGAAGCGCATATATTTCTCAGCAGCGGATCCCAGGCTTTTCGACTCCGAGAATCAGCTCGCTTCCCTTTATCTTAAGCAGGGCAAACTATCCGATGCTACTGCCCAATATAAGGAAGTAATCGCCCGTCTGCAGCAACTTACTCCACCTCCTTTACCGATGCTTGCCGATACTTACGACAATCTGGCTTATGCTTATTCTCAACTGAAGAGTCAAAGGCCCGATGAGATCGAAGCGGCAGAGAATGCAATCAAGATTTACGATGCGCTTGGTATCAAAGCCGATCACGAAGGCAAAGTCGAACAAGCGGTTAAGTATTATCGGAGATCGGTCGATAACAGGCTTAGAATCGCTCCGTCCCGCCGCAGGGAAGTTCCTCAGATTCTCTTTCGAATGGGAGATCTGGAGACACACCTGGTGATGAACAATCATGACAATAAAGCTTGCCGCCTGGCTGAGCAGGATCTTAAAATGTCGCTGGGCGAATGGAAGAAAGTGCGCACTCCGGATTATTCTTTGGTGGGGATGGCATTTTCTGATCTCGGCTTGCTCTACGTCGAGTTGAGGCGATATGAGGAAGCAGCCTCCAGTTATGAAAATGCAGTTGCAACGCTCTTACCGATTGTTCCAATCGACCACTTGGGACTGCAGCGTATTGTCAATCAGTTGAGCGACGTCGCCGCCGTGCTGCTCAAGAGTAATCAAGTCGCAAAAGCGATTCCGTTATGCGAGCGTGTGGCAAAACTGAGAGAACAGGCATACGGCTTTTCTGCACCGCAAACAATTGATGCATACAGCCAGCTTGCAGGTTGCTACCAGCTTGGCGGGAAGGTGTTCGAGGCCGAGCAGATCTTCAAGCGCGTCCTGTCTGCGATCGAAAAAAATGCCGGCAGCGATCAATCGCAGAAGGCATATATCTTACAGGGACTGGCATCCTGTGAGAGCTATCGCAAGGAATTTCCGCAAGCTCTGGTGGATTACCAGCGGGTGGCAGAGATCTGCAGAAAGATGGGCCAACCGATGCGTCCGCTTTTGATCGTCTCCTTAAGCTGTCAGGCAAGCGTGCTGGATCAGCTGGGTAGAGCTGCGGAAGCCGCCAAAGTTAGAGACGAGCAGAAGGCGTTGTCGTCTGCCAAGTAGCCAAAAAAATGTACGATCGAGACGGGTTGAATTAGCCGGCCTTTTGAAAATGACTGTCGTCGTTCAGAAAGCCGAGGACGAGACCATTCAGCCCCCCGACAATCAGACCCCACCAGAACGCTGTCTTCCAGCCGAAATAAGGTACAACGCTGATCGGCTGCGGCCAGTAGTTGATCAGGAAGAAACAGAGCGGCACCACAACAGCTCCAAGCAGTCCAAATATGAACATCATCGTCAATGGCATGTTGTAGCCGCCATCGTCTTTCTTCTGTTTGATCTCTGCCATTACCAACCTCGCGTCATCATGGGCATGCAGCGCCTGAGGGCACAGTAGGAAAGTATAACAAGAGGTTGAACTTCTGGACAGTCGGTTTGCGTTTGCATTTACGCGGCTGCGTGGCAGATAGCAAGCCATTGAAGCGCAGGTTGAGCTGTCAAGTTTGGCGAATCGGCAAAACCTGGTGTTCTATGAATTCCTTAACAATGCCAAGCCGGCAATAGTCTTGGCATCTTGTATTTTGCCTGATAAGCAAAGGCTCCAGGCTTCCTCGAGTGGGAATACGAGGACTTCAGTCTCCTCGTCTATATCCAATCGTTTACCTTCAAATTCGATGCTGCTTGCCTTGTAAAGATATAGCAGCTCGTTGCAAAATCCCGGTGCTGAATAGAAGCGTGCCATCTCCTGCCAACCCTGGGCCTTAAAACCGGTCTCCTCGGTCAACTCTCTTTTTGCGCAGATTAGCGGATCTTCCCCGACTTCAATTCTGCCTGCCGGCAATTCGAGGATCTCTTTATCGATCGGATAGCGATACTGCCTGATTAAAATGATCTGATCGGGCTGAGGCTGGCAGGCTATCACTACGCCGCCGTTGTGCTCCACTATCTCTCTTGTAACGATTGTGTCGTCGGGGAGCTTCAGCTTGTCCTGCCGGAGCGAGATGATGTATCCGTCGAACAGACGTTTCGATTCGACAGAATTTTCGCGTGTTACTAAGACCAAATCAGGACTCCTTACGATTCTTTAAAAACGAGCAACCAGAGTAGCACAAGGGTCTGGCGACTCCGGTGCTCCTTTGAGATAATACAGGGTTGCGCCCGCCTGCCTTGTGCAATCTTACGGTGCTGCAGGAAACGATGAATTATCGAGAATCAACAGTTTACCTGGAGAGTCTTTCTCCTACCGTTCAAAAGCCTTGCCTGGAGCGGATTGATGCCTTCATGGCTGAATGTGGGCGTCAACAGGGCTGCTTCGAATCGATTCATATTGGTGGAACTAACGGCAAGGGGTCAACCGTTGCCATGCTCGATTCGATTATTCGGGCAGCAGATCTTAAGGTCGGTCGATTTACCGGACCTCATCTTTTACGTTGGAATGAGCGATTCCACGTCGATGGCAAACCGATCTCAGATGAGCGTTTTGCCGAATTGGCAACTAATTTGCGAGCGTTAAGCGAGGATTTTGGTAGCCGTCATCCCCATTTTGGGCCGCTTACCTGGTTCGAGTTTCTGGCGGCGATGTCCTTCGTATATTTTGCCGAGAGCAAAGTGGACATAGCAGTGTTCGAAGTCGGCCTGGGTGGGCGCTGGGACGCAACCAATGTTTTGGGATCGCCACTGGCTTCCGCAATAACCAATATCGACCTGGATCACACTCAGATACTCGGTGCGACGGTTGAGGCGATCGCCCGCGAAAAGGCAGGTATCGCCAAACCGGGTAGCCCAATGGTTACGGGTGCTAGCGGACCAGCATTCGAAGAGATTCGGTCAGCTGCTCAGGCTGTGCGGGCACCGTTGTTTCACTGTACGTTACCTGGCACGATACAGGCAATTCATCCTGAGTGCTCCGCAATTTCTTCGAGAATCCCATCAACCTCCGAACTGTCCGACCTTTTGGAAACCCGGTTGAGATTGTCGCTGGCCGGACGGCATCAGCAGGCAAATGCGCTGCTTGCTTTGGCTGTGCTGTTAGTGTCCGGGTTGAAGCCTCGCCTGGCCGGAAAGTCCAGCGGAGTCGCAGCAGCAAGGAAGGTTCAGGCAGTTGTATCAGACGGACTTCAAAATGTTTATTGGCCGGGGCGATTTCAATTACTCGAAAACCTTTCGCTGGTATTGGACGGAGCACACAATCCGGCCGGAGCGCGTGCGTTAAGAAGATCGTTGAGTGAAGTTTTTCCCGACAAACGATTTCTTTTTATAGTCGGATGTTTTCAGAATAAAGACGTCCCGGCCTACATCGACGAGTTAGTTCAGTCCGGAGACAGTTTGATCGCCTGCGAGGCATCGTCGCGGCGGGAGGTGTACAGCTCCGAGCGTCTCTTGGAGCTCGTTTGCGGCAAGAGAGTCGAATCGTCTCGAGCCGGCAGCGTGCCAGAGGCTCTCAACCGTGCTTTGAGCCAGCGTAGAGCTGATGAAATGGTTGTTGTTACCGGCTCGTTTGCCACCGTTCGCGAGGTCATGCTCGACTTGGGTTGGCAGCAGGTTGAAGACGGATTGGCTGCCACTTGCATGAATTGGGTAGCGACCGGCAGCGCTCGGTTGCGCTGATCATTTCCGGAAGCCGCATTAGAACGTCTATATGCTTCAACCGTCGCCGCTCGTTTGCGCTAAAATACGCGTCGAATGGCTGAATCTTGGAGAACATCTTGCGGGAGCATATCTTGGTAACTAACGAGCTTACCTATAATTTGTCAGGGACGATCCGGCACCTGGGGCTGCCGGTAGCTGGAGTAGTGGTGGCACTGCACGAGTCCGGCTACGGTTCTACGGCGGCGGACAGAAAACTAGTATCAGAGCAAAAGACAGGCTCTCGAGGAGATTACAGTTTCCCGGTGAGCGCCGGGCAATACTGTTTGGAGATCATTCCTGACAGTCAAACTCGTTTCGTACGACAATTGATTACCGGACTGGCGGTGTCTTCAAACACAAATATCAATGTCAGTCTGACCACCGGATTCATTTTGAGCGGGACAGTGCGCACCGGCGGTAGTGGCATACTGTCTGATGGGAGCGTGACGGTGATCGGGATCGATCCTTCGGGATTCCGCCTGAAAAGCGATGTGGACGCTTCCGGGCGATTCGCGGCTATCCTCCCGAGAGGAAAGTACTATCTATTGTCCGGGTGTGCCGAACAGTCGAGTACCGATCGAGTTGTCCCGGAGGACGTACCCTATCTGTCCTCAACTTTTGAGGTGGTCGAGATTGACCAGGACGATGAGCACGATATAGTTCTGGCTGACCTGGTCCGTTTCAAGGGCTTCGTCACGGACAAAACAGGCAGCCCGATCGTCGGGGCCAATGCCGCGATTACGCCTTCGGTGGCCTGGGACAATCCGCTCGGACCGGAGATCGCCAGAACGGTTCGCAGTGCCACGGACTTATCGGGATACTTCGAGATACATCTTCAGCCAGGAGATTATGATCTCGTGCTGACGCCGCCGCTCAATTCGCCGCTTTGCGAGATGTCTTTTAGATCCATCTTGCTTGGCGATGAAGAAGCAAAAAGATTTGAGCTGATAGAAGGGGTTAGATTACGCGGAAAGGTGTCTTTCCAGGGTGCTTCGGTTGTAGGTAGCACCGTGATGTTGAGAAGTAAGGACGGCAAGCTGGTTTACTCAGTCGTCTCCGATGAAGGGGGACGATTCTCTCTGGCTGTACCGGCCGGAAACTACGAGCTGGCTGTTATTCCCAAGCGGGAGCGCAGGCGGCGTCATTCCGAGCGAATTGGAGGTCCCTGGACTCGTCAGGTGGTGGTCGGTGGCAGTGACACGCGAGTTGACGTAGAACTGGGCGCGGCGGTCCCGGTGGTCGGGCACGTCCGCGATGGGAAAGGCAGCCCGCGCGGCGGCATTACCGTTCTGGTCTGCGCGGACAGAGGAGAGTCTCCGGAAGCCGAAGATCGTCAGTTCCCTTTGTCGAAGTACACGACTGACGATTCCGGACGGTTCAAGCTGATGCTCGCAGCCGGCAAATACTGGATTTCGATCGCCGGCGATCCATCCACCGCTCAAACAGTGGAAGTCAAAGACCAACCTTGCAACCTGGAGTTCATCTGGCAAGGACGAATGCTGGTGCGTTTTGAAGTAACTGGCGATGATGGAGAGCCGATCGCTCGCTGCAAAGTCGGCTTTTGTCCGTACAGCAAAGAACAATTGGAGCATTCGCTCGATCAGCATCCCGGGAAACATGAGCTAAAGCTTTCCGGCGCGATTTTTACGGGTGATGATGGCTGTTGCGAGCTGACTCTACCCGCCGGCGTCTATACCTTTCGCTTTGAGCCGCTGTTGGTTGGACCACACGAAGAAAAGGAGATTCGGCAATTGTCCATCGGAGCTGATGTTACGCGCAAAATTAAGCTGGCGATGAAGCGAGACCTGAGCGAATCGCAGTTGCAGCTTGATTTCAGTCCCAGGACTGGTTCTGAGTAATCCAAGCACCTTTCGTTAAATATCTGAACGAATCATTACAGCCCATTTCGACGGCTCAGTTTCGGACATCTTCTCCAATTGTGCCTTGACGGTCATTGCCATAGCGCAAGATCGGCCGAGACGGTGGCTGCAGCCAGACCTGAAGTCTCTCAATAAGGTTTTATGAGAAATCGTAGACAAAAAGCTTCAAGTTGCCAATAATAATAAGATGTCAGATTATAAATGGGGGCCCGCAGGTTAATCTTGCACGGCCCGGGCTTGAGCTTTGCCTGCCATGGCCGAGACCACAGGACGCAGATTGCTAGGGGGATTTCTAGTGCGGAAGATTGCTCGACAGGTTCTGGCAGCTTTACTGTCAGGCTGCCTTCTAGTCGCCATGACTTCGCCTGCGCAGGCGGAAGATCCAATGCCGGCCCAACCGGTTCCAGACAGTAACAATCTACCGCCTGCAACAGTGCCGGTACCAGTAGCGACGCCGGTTCCGGTCCCCATACCGGCTGCGGATCCGGCAACGATACCGGCCATGGTCCAGAGTCCAGCGCCGATACCTGTACCCATACCGATAGCAGCCCCAATGCCGTCGCCAATGCCGGACGCGGTGATCACGCCTCTGCCGATTCAATCGCCTGTACAGACAGGGATTCCGGTGGCAGTACCAACTCCTACGCCGGCGACTGATGTGATGCAAGCATCAGCAGTTAACTCGTTGCCAGCTGTGATGCCCGCGGGAGTACCTAATCCGATCAATCTCGACCTTACATCTACCACCCGCAGCTTGCAGCCTCCTGCAATGCTGCAAAATACGCCTGTGAACATTCAGGTCGGGTCGGCGGTCGTCCCGGTAACGCCCCAGAGCGTCCTGACTCCGGCCGAACGCCTGGCGGTTTATCAGGTGGTGTCGACCGGGCAGCAGTCGATCACGCTTGGGCAAGATGGCAGCGCTGTCGGTGGAACTTTCACCATGGGGGCACGATTTAGTCAATTCGTCAGCAATGTAGTTGTTCCTCAGGGGGTGACGGTTCTGCGAGATTTTGCAACAGCCGGAGCTTTGAATCTGACTGGAACGCTCACTAATAGCGGCACCTTCTACGCCGCATCATCCAATCCGGGCGTGACTACCGCTTCAATTAGTGCAGCTAACATCATCAATCAACAAGGAGCACTGTTGACCTCCGTGCTACCGGCCGGAGGACTGCCGGGGATTAGCAATGCAATTGGAAATTTGAATCTGACGCTGACTGCGGTTCAAAATATTCTCAATGCCGGAACCATAAGCAGCGCCGGTACACTCAATCTCAATGCCGGAGGCTCTATAACAAACGCCCTTCCAGCCGGAGTTACCGGACCGCCGCCGGTGATGCAGGCGTTAAATAACATGAACATCTTTGCCGGCTCAGGGATCATCACGAATGCCGGATTGATCGCCGCCTCGACGGGAAACATTAACATCGCCGCTAATTTGGCGAACAATATCGCCATTAATAACTTGAACGGTACCATTCAGGCCCTGGCAGGGGCGATTAATGTTCGTGATAGCAGCTTTGCCGGGCAGGCGAATCTTTCGATTCGAGGCGGGGATTTGTTGGCTAAAGAGCTGAATCTCAACTCTGGCTGTGGCGCGGTCGATGTGATGGCCGGCAAACTGGAAGGTACTGTCAACATGAATGCCGGCCAAACCTGGGTGTCGGCTGCAACCAAGAATCTGGTCTTAGGAAAAATACAGTTGTCCGGCGATCCAGCCTTCTACAACACCGCGGATGACGGAGATGTAATCATTGCTGGAACACTGCAGTATAGCGGCACAGACCTGGCAATCGTGGCCAGCCGAGATGTGCTGACCGCAGCCGGCGCTGGGATCATTGATACAAGCACGACCTCAGGCCCGGGCCGTGGCGGCAACGTAATGATTATTGCCGGAGCGAATATCTCGACCGCTCCAGCTAACCCGGGGCAAGTTCAACCAAACACGCCAGACCCGAATGACGCCAACATTACACTCGTCATTCAAGGGGCTTCTAGTTCTGGCGGGAAGATCGATCTGGCTACAGGAACTCCGATTACCCAATTCTCAACCGGTAGTGCGAATGCAAATGGGGGCAACGTTGCGCTGATTGCATTCAATGGCGCAAATCCAACCAGCACCGACCCTGGTACAGTCAAACTTCCTTCCGCGCTGACGATTACGACCGGCGGCGTCAATACTACTAGCAACCGGAATGGAGATGTAAGCGTCATCGCCGGAGGGACGACTGCCCAGCCTGTCAGCCTGGGTGGTATCAATACTACCGGCGCTACCGGCGGGGGTGGCGGCATCTTCATTTACTATGGACAGCCCGTCGTCAGCACACCGACCAACCCGACTATAACTGGCGGCACGCTAACTGCCGGCTCATTTTCCGGCGGTACCAGTTCTGCTAGCACTGTTTCAATTGGCGACTTATCATTCTTCTCGTCATCAGGGATCACAATCGCATCACCGTCTAGCCTGCAGGTCGGAAACATGACGACCAATGGCAGCAACCTCGCCATTCTTTCTGGAGGTGATATTACCGGTGCTATTACCGGCTCGTCTCTAAATTCGACATCAAGTACTGGTCATGGGGGCCATTTGGTACTTTTGGCTGGTGCTAACATCACGCCTAATGTTGCTCAGCCATTGTCACCTTCTGGTGTTCGAACATCGCTAACTGCTGCCAGCCATTCTTTGTCCGGCGGCAAAATTGACTTTGTTACAGGCACAACATTGTCAGAGATTTCATCGTCTAGTACAGCTCTTGGTTTCAACGCCGGGTCGATCACGATGCTAGCCTACGCAGGCCTGTCTGCTACCTCTGGTACTGTGCAAATCCCGAGTACCGTGACCATTCAAGCCGACAGCACAGGAGGCGGTAACGGCCCTACCGGTGGCGTGTGGATAAGCGCTGGTTCTACGACTGTGACTCGCTCAATCGACATAGGACCAGTCTCAATAACTGCGACCGGCCCCAATGCCACCGACAGCACGAGGAATAGAATCGCAGTTGTGGCAGGAGTCCAGTCCCCTTCGTTTTCGATTGTAAATGGTTACTTGCCAACAGGTTCTATCGCTCCGAGCGGAACTCTGGGTGGGGCGGGATCATCTCTTCTTGTCACCGGCTCGTTAAATGCTAGCGGGTTTGTGCAAATCACTGCGGGTACGGATGTCGATATAGATGGAGTTACTGCCGGTAATGCCCTCAGCATTAACGCCGGCTCGACTGTTGCTACTGATGCGTTGACTGCTGGCGCTAACATCCAAGTAGTTGGACCGACTAATGTTTTTATCAACGGAGACATCAACCAGCACAGTCCATTCATTTCAGTGCCGACGCTGACAATTACCACGGAGTCTATAGATGAGTTCCAAATTGGAACAGGCGCAGTCACGGCTGGTATTAATGGGGTCGTAAGTACTGATGCACTTCCTGCTAGCAACAGAGCAGCGGGATTCATTACCGTCACCAATAATGGAGTCGGTGGAATTCGTGTACTTTCAACGGACTCAATTAGTATGGTTTCGGATGGCAATGGAAATGGG
This sequence comes from Candidatus Obscuribacterales bacterium, assembly GCA_020050835.1. GTDB lineage: Bacteria > Cyanobacteriota > Vampirovibrionia > Obscuribacterales > Obscuribacteraceae > JAGVKB01. The sequence continues at coordinate 105,795 of JAGVKB010000102.1, forward strand.
CCTAGATTCAACCTGCGAGCAAATTCCGGACCACTCACGTTGCCGTCAGGTGTAATCAACGCTAGCGCCGCCGGAGTTGGAACTGGTCTTGGCGGGACAATTGAGCTGAGAGGCGCCACGATCAATTGGCCAGACACTGGACACTTAACCTTAAGCGTCAACAGCGGAAGCTTTGAAAATTGCGTTGGTTGCATCGTAAGAGGGGAGATTTCAATAACGGATCTGAACGGCGCTACCGATCTCAATATTGGAACCGGTAGCGGTAAAGTGGAGATTCAAGCATTCGGCACGAGTAAGAACATAAGTATCACAGGGGTTCGCGATCTCAATATCGACCCTGCTGGGCTGCTGTTAACTAACGGAGCGTTTCAGCATTTAATTCAATTCAATCCAACCGGCAAGCTTGAAATAGCCGACAGCATTAACTTGATTGCCGAGACTATTGATTTGTCCGGAGCGCCGATAATTTGGCCCAGCACCGGCCATGTCGGTTTGAGCCTGGGCAATGTCGGCTCGTTCGGAGCCATTCTCGTCAAGGATCTTGCCGGTACTGCCGATATGAGTATTGGAACAGGAGCCGGAAAGGTAGATATCCAAGCCGCTGGGAATCAACACGTTGTAAAGATTGAGGGTGTGCGAAATCTGAACATAGATCCTGTTGGGCTTTCATTTACCAACGGAGAGACTCAGCGTCAGATAGTCCTTTCCGCTGTTGGAGATCTGAGCTTCTCAGACAGCATTTCACTAAATGCAATCGATGTAACACTAATCGGTGCTCCAATTTCATGGCCGAGTTCGGCCCACGTTACTGTGTTCGCGGATTCCGCCTTTCAACTCGGTGGGGCTAATGTTCAGAGTCTAGGCAGCACGGCGGACCTCGATATCGGAGCTGGTCCTGGCAAAATGGATATTCAGACTGCCGGCGCATTCAGCTTTGTGACAGTAGCTGCTGGTAGAAATCTCAATATCGATGGTTCGTTTTTGTCATTCGACGATAATGCGAGGGTAAGCATTTCTGCAGATGGAAAGCTTGTTTTGACGAACAGTTTGGGCTCTCCGGCGACCATGAACAATGCATGGATCGATATATCTGCTGGGGAGATCGATTACACGGCAGGAGATATCTATGCGCAACAGCTGATGATCAAGCCTCCTAACTCCGGTGCGTTCTTTGGTCCTGCAACATTGGTTAGCCTTGGTGGCACTTCGACTGGTCCCGGCTTCGCGCTTACACAAGATGAGCTTGTTAATCGAACTCACGTTCATTCTCTGTTTGTTGGGCGCCCGGACAGACTTCTGGATAACTTCTTCGATAAGTTGGATATTGTTCTTACTGAAGACCTCGATCTGAGTAGCGCAGAGGCTAAAGAGATATACCTGTACACGTTGGCTACCTATACCGGGACCGGTCATACGCTGACATTGGGCTCTAATCAGTTCTTGGATATTGGCGCTATTGCTGGTCTTCATTCAGGAACAATTACGGCCGGTGCATCAGATTTGATTGTCCGGACTTCGATTCGTCCCGGACCGGCTGGCACCAATCTTGTAATTGACGGGCCTGTGAGCGTAACCGGTGCAGGTACTATCCTCATAAGAGCAAACAATGATGGTTCAAACATAATTTTGGGGGCAGATGTCGGGGGTGGCGCTACCACCCTGGTGGAAACAGGATCGTTCAGCACTGTAACAAGGACGGCCGGAACTATTTCCGGACAGGACGTCTCCTTGAGCGGATTTGGAGAGTTTGGAACTATTACCCAGAGCCTCAACACATCAGCTACCAATACATTGACAGTTGTGACGACCGGAAACGCATACATCAATTCACTAACGCCGGTTTCTACTTCCGGATTCTCAGTGCTGGGATCGTTAAAGTTGACATCGGACCACACTATTACTGTTCCTGACGAATTTATCGTGGGCAACGTAACCCTGGAGACCAATCGGGGAAGCAATGCAGACATTGTTTTGAATGCCGGAATTCAGTCCGTCGACATTTTTGGTCCTGGAATCAGTTTGATTATTCACGGCACGTCACAGATTGTGCAAAATGCCGGTGTGCTCCAGTCGACAAGTATGTATCTGCAGAGTGATGGTGTCAGTATTGGAACGCCATCGAATCCCTTGCAGACTGTTACATCCAACCTTACTGCGCTTACCTGTTGTGGTGCCTCCGTTAGTGTTTCAAACTCTGGAGCACTCGCATTGACGGATACAAGCGTTGGAGCATCACTGCAGGTGACTAACGATGATTCTATATTCGTCCAAAATGCACGAACAGATAATGGTTCTATCGACTTGACCACTATTGGCGGTTTCATCGAAGTCTTGCCTGATAGCATCATAACTGCCAACAATGGCGATGTTACCTTACAGACAACCGATCTCTCTTTTGGAGCCATTTATATCGATGCGCGTGCCAGGATAGGAGCGTTTTCGCCGTCAACATCTCTCGGCAACGTGTTTGTTCTGGTGGGCAGTAATACACAATCCAACCCAACTGGCAGTGGTCCTGGCTTTGATGTATTCGATACCAATGGCGGACAGGTTTTCCTTGGCAGCAACGGAATAAGTTTGAGTGGTGGCGGCAACCGAGCCTTTGTAGATGGGCGTAATGTCACGTTCAATTCAGATATTTCTGCCAGTTCGATTGTACTGGGTGGAGATACGACCATAAGCGCTGGGCCTGTTTCCAATATCGTCTCCAGCTTGGACCTCACTAACGCGGATGTTGTTAATGCCATCTTGTACTTGCAATCTCAAGGTATCATCACTGGAGATCTGCAGAGTACACCTTCCGGCGTGACCGGTGGCTTCACTCTCTTACCCGCAAACGTAGACTTTCAGCTATCTGCTGTGAATATTCTAGCGGGAGTGACTGTGATCTTGCAGGACTTTCAAGCCGTCAATGCTGTTAAGGTACTGCTGAGCAATGCAAGCACTGCCAGTAATGTAGTCATTGCTGGAACTCAAACATTCACATCAAGTTCAAGTACCCTGCCGGTTGGCGTAATTTCGATTGTCGATTTGAATTCATCTGGAACAGTTCAGGTATCCCCTTCGGGAATCTTAAGCAGCACCGGCGACCTATCTCTTTCGTCCAATATAACCATTGCTAACAATGGCCAGGTATCGGCTGAGAACAATCTTGTGGTTCAGACCGTAGCAGGCAGCCTCGCGAGCATTGGCGGATCGGGTATGTACAGCGCGAACTTTCTCAATCAAATGGGTGTATTCGGCATAGGGCAGCTCAATCCAACCGGCGCATTATCCGGACAGAGCGTCGAGTTGAGCAACGCCGGCGGTGACATCGGATCGGTTGACAATCCGGTCCTGATAGCGTCCCAAAACCTTTCATTGAATTTGACAGCGGCCAACGGCAATGCCTTCGTGGCTTCTACCGGTGCCTTGGCGCTTGGCTTCACATATGTAAGCGGTTCGATCGCAGTCGCAGCCAACGGTGGACTGGGCATGTACTTCGTTGAAGCCGGTGGGGCGATCTTGGCGAGCGCCCTTGGTGAGGTGGTACTGGAAAATGTTTTTTCTGGCGCTAACTTCGTATTGTCGACTCCGGCTCCGATATCGGTTCTGGGGTCGGTCACAGGTAACGTCATTAGCCTGACTACCACGGGCATTGGGCAAAACGACATTACTCTGGCCGGCGATTTGACCGCACTTGGTGCTGGAAGCACTATCGAGTTGCGGGCTGGTGGCACTGGAAGTATTCTCGCTCCCAACAATGATCGTATTCCAGTACCAGGCGACACCGGCGGCGGTGGTGGTGGCGGCGGCGGTGGCGGCGTCCTCTTCTTCTCGCTTTTCTCATTCACAGGCGGAGGTGGACCCAGTAGCCTGTTAGCTGAGTCTTTGCATCTGGAGACTGCCTCGGGCGATATAGGGGAAGCCGATCATGTTATCAACCTTCTAGGCGAAACCATTACCTTAATCGCTGGCGGCTCGGGCAATGTTTATGCTTCTAACTCGGGCTTGACTGGTACTCTGAATGCATCAAGCGCAGGTGGTTCTTTTAATTTCGCCAACTTCGGCGATACGACCATCGGCAGTATCACGGCCGGCAATGGCGGCATCTCAATCTTTACGCAGACAGGCAATATGACCATTCTGCCTGGGTCCATCATTTCAGCCACCAACGGAGCTGTGGAAATTTTAGATCAGGCTTTTACCGATGTGTTTAATCAAAATCGATTTTTGGTCGGGCAAGGCGTGACTATTAGTTCGAACTCGACTGATCCCGCCTTGAGAAAAGTGTCATTGCTGTTTGGTGTCACGCCCACAAATGATCCTGGATTTGATCCAGGAAATTTGAACAGCCAATTTTCGAATGGAGGAAGTGCTAGCTTTGGGACCTATGGTATTACATCTCTTCCGCCATTAAATACCTTAATCGCTGACGCCGGCACCATTGTTACTGATGTCGGCTCTGCCGGCATAGCATCACAGTTAGTGTTGGATGGTGGCGTGCTGATAACTGCAGGAGACGTACCTGCAACCGGTGGCAGCGGAGGTACCGGCGGGACTGGAGGAAGTAGCGGGGGCGCCAGTAGTGGCAGTTTTCTCAAATTTGGCTCGGTAGCTGAGTCAGAACTTTTGGCATTCTCCAAATCTGGTGCATCTATTGCAGACCTTTCTGCATTCTTTGAATCCAGGTCAAGCCTGAGCCAAGCTAGCTTTGTCAACGGTATTGGCGGTTCGAGAGTAGGTACTGATACTACGCCGCCGCCATTTGCAGATATGTTTGACAATGGCGGTTCGTTCGGCGATGGTGATTTTGAAGGCTCTCAATATGACGCGCCAATGTTTACCGATAACTCATCGGACGAATTGCTGGCTAATAATGGCGCAGGTGGATTGCACCTGCCGCCAGGAGCGCCAGGTGGATCAGGTGGAGGCGGTGGTGGTGGCGGCAGCCCAGGCGGAGGCGGCGGAGGTGGTGGTGGCGGTAGCCCAGGTGGAGGCGGCGGAGGTGGTGGTGGCGGTAGCCCAGGTGGAGGCGGCGGTGGTCCGGGAGGATCCGGTGGCGGTAGCCCAGGGAGCGGTGGTGGAAGCCCGGGAGCTAGTGGCGGCCCAGGATCTGGTGGCGGTAGCCCGGGAGGACCCGGCGGTGGTCCGGGCGGATCTGGCGCTACTCCGAGCGGATCAGCCGGTGCTCCAGGCGGTTCTCCTGCTCCAGGCGGATCTGCTGGTTCACCAGGCTCAAGTCCTGGCGGAGCATTCGATCCCGGAGCCGCAAACATTGCCAATATTGCTTTTGTTTTTGGTTACGACTGCACAGGTGCTGCCACGCAGCGGATGGTCGATTTAATTGCGGACCTCGTCAATCATTTGCTTCAGTCTGGGTCAGGAGGAGGCGGCGGCGGTAACGGCGGACCTAAGATTGCCAGTGCAGCACCGCCAGGAAACTCAAGCCCGTTTGGCTCCTCGCCCTTTGGACCAACTGCTTCTGACGGTGGTGGCGGCTCGTCCGGTGGCGGTGAGCGCGGCGGAAGCGGTGGCTCATCAGCACCAGGAGGAACAAAGGGTGGTGGTTCAGCAGGGTCTGGTGGCTCCGGCTCAGGAAGTGGTGGCGGTTCACCCGCTTCAGGAGGCGCCGGAGGAGGTGGAGGTTCGGCTAGTTCAGGAGGCTCCGGTGGAAGCGGAGGAGCCGGTGGTTCAGGAGGTTCCGGCGGCGGTTTGGGTGGATCGGGCAGCTCCGGCGGCAGTGGTGGTTCGGGAGGAGCTGGTGGTGGCTTCGGAGGAGGCGGAGGCGGTGGCGGACCAGATCAAGGAGATCCTCGCTATAAGCCATTGATACCAATTACTGACGATAGTCCGCCAACCAATGACCCTTCCTGGATTAGTCCCCAGAACAACGGCGGGGGCAACTCTCTGGGACCTGCTCCAGATGGTCCTTTGACCGGATATGTTGACACTAATGACTTTCAACCAGTTGATCCGAATCAGGTTAGCTTTGACACAGACTGGTCTGATCCCTTCTTCACGCCGGGGAACAGTACTCTGACGCCACTATTTGGACCTAGCATAAATCAAGTTCCTTCGAACAATGAAAATTATTCTGCTGCTTATGCTGAAGGACCGGATGTAACAGGCTGGGTACCACCAGATAGCTCTCCAGGCGGGCCGGTTGCTTACATTCCAGCCGGAGCTGGCGGAAATACGACTGTAGTAGACTCTGAGTCAAGAAGCACCGGTGCGAAGGGTGCGTTGGTGCCTGGAATATATGTGGACTCACCACCCGGTTCGGTGGCAATGGACGGACCCGATCGCGTAAAAGTCACACTGGTTCAAGGACAGGCGCCAGTATCCTTGAAGATATCCTCGATAATGAACGGATCGTATGACAAGGCTGCCAACGCCAAAGACTTTGCAGTCGCGCAACAGTATGCTAAGGAAGCGCTCGGCATAGGGTCGACACCCACGACAGCAACCCAACCTGAGCAGCCGAAAACTAATACAGCAACAAACAATACTCCTCCTTCAGTCGGAGGTGGTGGTAATACTTCTGGCACAGGTGGTACCACAACCACAGGTGGTGGCGGTACCGGTAGTACCACAACCACAAGTAGTAGCGGTCCAGGATTGCTAAAGGGTCTCGTTAATGACAGGGGTGATATCGTAACTCTAACCGGTGGGGTTCCTGGTAAAGCGTTCGTTGTTACCGGAGGCGCTAGAAGTTACGATTACAAGGCAGTTGCACAGCCTGGGAGCGCATTGACACCTGGCAGTAATGACAATCTCGACATAAGAGGTTGGACACAACCACAGCTTACGATACCTGGCGAATTACTTGAGGGACTGCAACCTGGGGAGCACAGAGTGATTAACTCGCCCACCCAGTTGTCCGGCTCAGGGAATATCACTAGTGCGACTTACGTAGGTACCGTAACTCGTACTAGTACGGGGCTTAATTTCGAAGGTCATTTTGTCTACGAAATGGGTGGGTCGCGGCAAGCAACGCTCGAGTTTAACGCGCAGGTGGGAAGTAATGGTTCAATTCAGGCTCAAGAAGGCGCCTCCCTGGTTCGAACAAGATGAGCACGTTGGACTCTTAGCGATCGAGTAGCGCTTGTTGGTGGCTCGCAAAGTACTGGTTAGTCGGACTCGTCGCTCTATTAGTAATGGCTGCACTTCAGAAGCTCAAATCCATCGAACCCGTCTAAGGATTAGTACGGGTTCGATGCGGTATGCAGTCGAAATTCCTTAGTTCTCAGCCCGCATAAGCTGCACTAACTTCACGCGCTGAACCTCAGTCAACACGGCACGTCCTTCGAATAGACATTCGAGTTGCTTGTGTATTGTTTCAGCTTCAACGCGGTCGAAATTCTTTTGGGCGGAGATGATCTCCCGGTCATTTGATGTTGGCTCAAAAAATAACTGCCGTATCTCGGCTGTAATTTCGCCCATTTTTCGCTGTCCTTCACGATCTGACTCTTCAATCTTCATGTGAATGGCCATTATTTTTTTGTCTTGCTCGGCATCGATACCAGTGTCAGACCAGATCTTCGGGTGGTGCCGGTTGTAAGCGTCATGCCGTTGCTCTTTGGTCAGCACGTCCCGTGTCTTTGCAATTTGAGTCACTTTGGATACGGCGCGCTGCTCATCAATCTGATTGATTCGGTCCTGATTATTGACCAAGGCAGACTGATCCAGAGCGGGACTATTCAACAGCTTGTTACGTTCGGCTACTAACTTGTCCCTTAGTTTTTTCCCCTGATCCAAATCTGCCATAAATTTGGACATTTGAGAATTGTATCTGTCCTTCTGTTCATTCGTGAGCGTCACTCTTTTGAACACTTGCTCGGGTGGCGCAAAGACCGTTGTGCTCTCGTTTTGTAGTTTGGATTCAACTGGATCTGGAAGGACAATTTTTGCTGAACTGGCAAGCTGTTTCCGCTGCGTTTCCGTCAACAGATTGTGGAGCTCAATCTCGACTTGTGTTCGTTTTCTAGCCAGTCCGGAGTCGAGTGCGCTTACCTGTTTTTGATTGGCGATCAGTGCAGGTTCGTCGAGACTCATGGCATGACACCCATGGACGAGGTCCATCTCCTGCAACAGGATTGTCTGATCTAGCTCGAGATTGGCGCGTTGCTTCGCTGCGGTCAGTGTGGCCAGCAAATAGGGCTGCATCAACTCGCGATACTTCTTCAATTGTGCCTGAGAGAGTTCTATACCGGAAAGGACATCTGCAGCTCTGGGAATGCCTAACCATTGCCTTTGTTCCGGACTGAGAAGCTGGCGCACCGTGAGGTTGGTTTGCAACAGATCCTCATCTCGCCTGGCCTTGATAGCGTCCTGCCTATTTTGGATATCCAGAATGGCCTTCTGATCGGGTGAAGGTTCCAGGAATAGTCCTGTTATCTGCCTTCTTGTGCCATCGATTTCTATCTGGGAAGTTGCTGCTCTCTGCAATGCTGCGGCAATAAGTTCATCTGCTTGTTTCGCCTGGGTAGGAGTAAGGTTCCACAGAACCGAGGAATTGCCAAGGACACTGGTGCGATCTTCTGCTCGAGCAACATTTGCAAACGCGAAGAGTGTAGTTAAGCCCAGAATTGTCGCAACTTTGATCTTGAATTTGTATTGTCTTTTCATGCAGTTAATGCTTACTTCGGTTGGGAATAGGGTCCGTCAGCGTTCGCGGTGTCCGACCAGATCGCGTGATTTTTCAGCACCTCGTTGATCAAGTGGCGCTGATAGGGATCGTCGGAATGCAGCATCGCTTGAAGCTGCTTGATACTCAGTACGGCAGAGGCAATCGAGAAGTCGGCGGTAAAAACTCTCAAGTTTTCACCCTGGTGGCTGAGCTTGGGCTTACGAAATGAAATCAATTTGCCGGGATTTACATCAGCAAACTCGGAGGTCAAGTTTGAAGTTACAACAATCTCTTCGCCTGGAAGCGGCCTAATGGTCGAGCTACCAACCGTTACTTTGACATCTCCCTTGCGCTTGGAATTTAAATTGAAAACTGCAATGTCCTGCCCTTTCCTGAGAAAGAAGACAAGCGTACCTTTGCCGCAAACAAGCTTAGTGTGAGCCAACTGGAGAGTCTGTTCTGCTTTGACAGGCATTACCAGTCCCAGTTTCGATTTAACCGGCTGAGCTTGCGTTGTCTCTGCGGTCTCTCCTGCGCTCCTGGCAGGGTATACGGAACCGGTGAATATGCTCGCAAAAACGAGTGCGATTGCGGCTAGCTTTCGCAAAGACTTGACTCCAACCGATTGCCAGCCCGCATCTTTGTGCATTGTGCCTTCATTAACAACCATTCACCCGCCACCGAAAGCAGATTGCCCCTGATCCTGACCATATTTTCTCACTTCCGGCCAACAGGTACACGCGGGAAGCCGATTGAAATTCATAATTTAGATGAGCCTGTGCGGCATGTCAAGATCGAAATTCTGAGCCTATCTATTGTTATAATCCTTGTGGTGCAAGCATTTCAGGAAATAATTTAGTATGGGACTACAACGACTTTGGAGCACGATTTTGTGCGCCACGTTGTGGTTGACAATCGGATTGTCTGCTGGCGCACAGGAAGTTATCGGTCAGGCGCCAATTTCGGCTCCAATCACGCTGACAGAAAATGCGGCGCCGGTATTGATGGCCCAGGCTCCGCAGCGCGCTGAATCTTTCAATCCGACTGTTCTACCGACCGATGTCACTCCGATTTCACGCGGTGCTCAACGTGCATTGCTCAGTCGAGAGCTGCGGTTCTCGTTGATGAAAAGGCTGCCGACTCGCCTCTGGTTCTCCCTTAACACTGAAGTAAGTCAACGCTATGAGAGCAACGTTTTCTTCACTTACAGTCACCATCGAGGTGATTACGTATTCCGAGCGCTTCCCAACGTAACTGTCGGGTATAACCTGCTTCCTCATACGAGCGTCTATTGCAATTATTTTGCGATCAAAGACGTCTTTGCCAAGCACCAGCGGTTATCTTTTCCGACCACTCAATCTCTATCCATGGGTGTGCGTCATGACTTGACGATTGGGCGAAAGACCAGCGTTCAATTTGACTTCCAGGCAAGGGAGTTATGGCAAGCAAGTCACCTTCACCAATTTGATTTTCTTCCTTCAGTTAACGTGACTTATGTAGCGAGACCGAGAACATACCTGTTCGGAAGCTTGCTGCTGCAAATGCGGGGAAGAGAGTATTTCGCTGCGCCGACTCGAGAGCTTGATCCGTTCTACACCATCGGCGGTATCTATCAGAGAGGAGCTTGGACCTTCTTAGCTACCGATACGTTTGTTACCAACTTCCGAAGTCCGCCCTTCCGCGGCTCTATTCCACGACAAGGCAATGCCACGATGATCGCAGACTTTGAAGTTTCGCATCCCGTTGTCCGCAAGATTCCAGGGTTGGTGGCATTCGTCAGAGTTGAGCCTGTTTGGAACTGGAGCTCGCACAAACAGACTGGTTTGAGCGGCTTCGATATTCGCGTATTTGGCGGGCTCAGACTCGCAGTCAACAAGCAATCCTATCTCTCCAGCATTGAGAGACTTAGACAGCAGTTGATCGAATCCGAACAGGTGCAACCGCGGCGCCAGCCGAAGAAAGATCCGAAGTCTTCTGCCAACCCACCGGCAGTCTCGCCAGACAGCGGTTCGAATATCCGTCCCACGAGATCTTCAAATTTACTCAATATCTCTCCGGCGTCCTCGCCTGCTAGACCGGCTATAAGCGAGCGCAAGCAAGGCAGGTACAATGAGCCAATCACAATGTTGATACGCCAACCACCGTCCTCGCTCAGCGCCGAGGAGGCGTTAAAGTCGGCAGTTAACGGCAGGAGTTCGACTATTTCCGTGCCACAGGCATTGTTTTAGGTGAGCGCCAATGCCGTGCACTTAACGGGATGTGAGAACAGCCCTCTTCGGGATGTGAGAACGGCAGTCTTGGCACTAGATTATTGTTGTTAGGATCCAGGTTCGTCACATAGGTATTTGTAGGGTCGCATTGAATGCGTCCCCGTCACAAGAGAGGGCCCCGTTGACTGTGCATTGCATCAGTTATTGAGGAGGGATTCTCACTGCCAATCATTTAGTTCAGATCTTTCTAGCAGCGCTGCGCTTCGGTAGCGGTCGACAGTCGCCATTTGGCGGATTGGCATCGAAGTACGATCTTGCAGCATCAGCTTCTTCAATGTAGGTAAAGAACTCGGGGCAGTCAAAATCCCAGGCTGGTGGAAATCCATTTGCTTTCAGGCTTTGAGCGCGGCTGAGATAACCATCGATCTGTTCTGGCTTGAGCCCAGTCTCTTCCAACTCTGTCCGACCTGGTTCACAGTCGTATCGTGCAAGGAAGCGGTCAATTCGGCCCGACAGCTCGGGTGAAAGTTGCTTACCGGCGAACTCCATTCGCAACACTGCCATCAACCCTTGCATTGAGTTGGTAGTCCAACTCGGAGTTCGCTGAGGAGGAAAGCTCAAAGTATGGTCGATGTTTTGAATCTTGCGTCCAGATAAGACCAGATTAAAAGGATTGATATCGCCATCACCATTCATTATGCGCTCGGCGAGCGCTTGCTCGAGTTGACCGCTGAGTTCGCTGTCCTTTCTCAGCAAGTCGAGAACAGCCTCTTCTGTGCAGTTTCCGCTTTGTTGCTCAGCCAACTCCGGAAGACCGTCGTTGATATTCTTGCCGGCAAGCTCTTCGATCCATACCTTTTGCGGAACGCCATCTATCTCCAATGTTCGTTCTGCAGTCGATGGAACTCCGTTGGTCAGATCCATTCGAGAATTGAGATCCTGAGCTATCTCTGCCTTGTAGAGTTTGGAGACGGCCCAGCTATCGTTGCCATCCAACCGGTGTACGACTACTTCGGTTGACCGGCCGTCCCGATCTTTAACTTCGGCAAGCTTCACGACATGACCGAGTTCGTCTATCTTTCGCTCACCGAGATAACGTAACTCGCCTGATTTGAGCAGCGAATCTCGCGCCTCGGTGCTGGCTGGTTTTACCGGGCTTTCTGCATCGGCAATGTCGCTGGTCGCTTTTCGTTCACCAGTATCCGAGTTCTCCAGCTCATTTGATCGGTTTGACTCAACGCGGCCGCTGTTGATTCTTGCTTTGAGAGCACGAGATAGAAATGGGCTGGCGAGATGGAAAGTGCCAATGCCCGCTCCGATCACCCCAAAACCGTACATGGACTGCCAGGTGTCTTTGCCATTGGCTAGATGTAATGACTGCATCGCTTGCCAGACCGATTCACCGGGCTTGCGGTGCCAGGATTTGAGTAGCGCTTGTGCCTCGGCGTTGAACAGTCCTCCGGTGGAACCGGACGCTGAAGCAGTCAACAACTTCAGCGGTACATCTTTCAGCGATTGAGAAGCCAGTTCACCGCCTGCCAATCTGGTCAATATAGAGTGTGTAGCGGAGATTGAGCCAAATGTGATCGCTCCGATTAGAGCGTTTTTCGCCCTTGCCAATTCAAAGCTGTCTTTGGTTAACTCGGTCGGCTTGCAAATTCCTTCATATGCCGCGCCTGAAAATGCCGACTTCGCGATGTTGAAGCCGTTCTTTGAGAAGCGCATGCCGAGCAAGTAGACACTTTCCGCTCCGGCGAAAGTTCTACTTAACCGATTGGCAACTTGTCCGACACAGGCGTTCATCAGGAGATATGAGGGCAGCATTCCGACAGCGGCTCCGAATTGCTGGGCGTACCATCTCGGTGTATTGAAATCAGCTTGTTCGAGCGGTTCGACAATTTGAAGTTTATGTAGCTTCAAATGAGCCTTGTGATTGATCAATTGAGCGATGCCATTTACGGGTTGCTCAACCCCGCTGTGAACAAATGATGTCCAGCAATCGGCTAGCAGTGTGGCAGCGAGAGACGATTGGGAATGCCGTTCGGCATCCCTCGAATTAGATGGCTTATCTCCGGACACGGCAATTATCCTCGCAAGGGAATGACCGCTAGAGCCTTGGGCTCGATAGCAGTGCGGGGTTTTGCTGTCTCGGCAATCTGAGTAAATCGTATTTCGGACTTTCAACAAAAGCTACCGGGAAAATACGATCTAGCACATCACATATTGTCAGCGAGCTTGGGGATTGCCCTGAAAAGGCTGTTGTTGAAATCCGGAAGGTTGCTGCACAGGAGTATAACCGCCCTGCGGTGGATAGCTGCCAGGTGGTGCGTAAAAGCTGTTCTGCTGCGGGTAGCCGCCGCCATATGGCTGTTGAGCGGGAGGCTGCGAAGGATAACCGCCGAAACTTGGTTGTTGAGCCGGGGGGGTGTTGGTTGCATCCATCGTGAGCGGCTCGTCGAGTTGAACCGGTAAAGATGTACCGGCGGGAACCTTCACCTCGTTGCCTTTCTTGACCCCGGCGCTGGCCAATCCTACACCTGCTCCAACGACTGAGCCGGCAATTGCGCCTACGGCGGTAGTCTTAGCGAAGCGGCCAAATTTTGAGCCGCGAGCCGGCAAGGTAGCAAGTCCATAAATTGCCCCGGCTCCAGCGCCATAGCCAGCTCCGCGCTTGGCCCCTTTGCCCATCGATTTGAGCGCCCGCCCGCCTGGATTCTTATTTGCTCCGCCGGCTGCTTGCAGCTGTCTCACGTCGATGCTGGCGTTGATTGGAAACTTGCGTCCATCGGGAGTTTGAACGGCGATGAACTTGACGTCAATCCGGGCATTTATCCCAAAATTGAAATTCTTGGCGGTTACGACATTGGTGACTTGTCCGGTCAGCTTGCTGCCTGGTGGGACGGCGACCTGACCGTCCAAGATTACCGGTTCGGTCACTGTTGCTAAAAATTGTTCTCCTTCTGTGGTGTAGCTTGAGTCCAGAGTGTTGTCGAGCTGGCATCGGAAGTGAGTGCCCGGCCCTAAGACGGTCACTTTCCCTTGTAAGAAAGTTCCGGGCGGAGCTTGAGACTCCGGGTTGATTGGGGGCACCGGTGGTTGACTGTCTGGAGTTAGATTGCTTTGGTCCGGGGCGCCGTTGCCGGTCGATGAAGTATCCGCAGTGCTGGTGGGATCGCCGGTAAGCATACCGGGCGACGGCTGCGCAGTTGCATCAGCTATTAACAGCTGTTTGTAGTACGTCGAAGTTGCTGAGCGATCGCCAGTTGCAGATAAGACCGGAGCGCAGAGCAAGGTCAGGTTCGTGGCTACTGAAATTACTGTACTGGCGCACTTCCCAAGCATATTTCCTCGGCTGGTTGCGGTGAGCGGAAGGTCGGTGCTTAGATTGTTCCCCGTGGCTACCATAAACAGCATACGCTACCGGTTAGGTGTCCGAAAGAACTGTAATAGCTCGCATTTAAGCAGCAATTGTCGCTTGTATGTTGTGGAATTTTTGTGAGTTTCTGATGCGGATTGTACGCCACAATCGCCATCTAGAAGTGCCGCCCGTGAGACGGAAATTCTCATAGAGAGTAAGAAGTTACTTTTCAGAGCATGCGAATCGGTCCCTGGTATTGTGATACCAGCGGATCTGTGGTCAGCAAGATAATACCTTCGACAAGTGCCTGTGCAACAAGGATTCGATCGAATGGGTCTTTGTGGAGTGGTGGCAAACTATCAATTGCTACGGCATGCTCGCTGGTTATGGAAAGCTCTATGTAGCCATTATCGAGCAGCCCGCGCCTCAGCACGCGTGGCTCCACCAGAAAATCATCTCTACCTAGTCCGCGTTTGATTGCCACTTCCCACAGGCTCGCTGCACTGAACAACAGCTCATTTTGTTGATCTTCCAGCAAGTTGCGCGCAGCGTCCGGCAATCGATCGGGCTGTCCTGCGGCCCAGAGCAGCAAGTGCGTATCCAGCAACAGCTTCATTGCTGCCCGCAAAAACGTTGTTCGATTTCAGCACTAGCCATTCGGTCGAAGTCCTGGGGCACAGTAATCTCTCCGGACATGAATCCCAGCCTTCGAGCGGCAGTAGGCGCATCCACAGGCAAGACCTTCACCAGCGGTTTGCCAGCCCTTGCAATAATGAAGGGCTCACCCTTAGTGATGAGGCGAGACAATTGGGTCTTAGCCTCGTGAATATTTACGATATGCATGAGTTTTCCATGATAAACTAAGTTCTATTAGTTTAGTTTATCATGGTTCATTACGTAATCATTAGGGCGTGTGAAAGTTTCATCAAAGAATAGAACGACCTTCCCGAAGGAAGATCGTTCTCCAAACCATCCACTGGCATTAGACTAAGCGGATGCAACTGCTCGCGATTGTGCGCAACCTTTGGATTCGTATTCTTGAAGACTTTCCACGAAGATGGAAGCTACGTGCCCGTCAACGGATTGCCAGCGAGTCTTCACCATTCCAACCTTGTAGAGCTCCTGGTGAGTGGCGAAGGCCAGTCTTTGATTGAGTTTCGATTCAGTGCCCACCGCTTTGGCTATAACCTGTTGTAGCTTCAACTGATGATCTTCGTCGCGGGACACAATCCACACCATATCTACATCATCGTCGGTCAAGGCAATTTCCAGTCTATTCATAAGGCTATCCGCATCGCTGGCTGGATGATTGACGATGCCAA
This sequence comes from Candidatus Obscuribacterales bacterium, assembly GCA_020050835.1. Taxonomy (GTDB): domain Bacteria; phylum Cyanobacteriota; class Vampirovibrionia; order Obscuribacterales; family Obscuribacteraceae; genus JAGVKB01. Next base: position 121,296 of record JAGVKB010000102.1, read on the forward strand.
TTCTGTGCGCCACCCCATTTCGCTCAAAACTGACTTTCGCGTCAAGATCCTGCACGCCACCCCGATGTGCTCTGCAAGTCTTCCAATCGAGTTCGCCGATCAAGCTTTCCGATTCATCCATCATGAATAGCATCCGCAAGTTGGCTATTTCGAGCAGATGACGCTGGACATCGGCATCAGAAAGGTCGAGCTCGGTGTCCGGAGCACTAATCAAGCCGCGCGTGAGGGACGCGAGGGTGTAGACGAGCGGCTTAGTCGGTGTAGTCCACCAGGGCAGCGTGTTCTTGTGCCGCTGGCAAAGCAGATAGTCGAGATAGAACAACTTGCGCAGGCGATCGCGTATCAGCACCGGCTTCTGGTCGACTGAGATAAACCAGGCGATGTGTTTTTCGAGCAAAACCTGATGCTCCTCTACGTATCTGAAAATGAGATGGTCTCGCTCATTCAATTGGATAGCCATGGGGTGTGTCCTCGTTCTAACGGTTGGGGTGGGGTGGTCAGTTGGGATAAAAGGGCGAAAACTATTTGCTTCTGACGTACTGCTGCAGAGCGTCGTCGCATCTCGGGAGGTGAACCCGATAGGTCCTTCGCAGGCTCATATCCATGCTTTTCAGATTATTGTTGGTCTGGGCAAGGCTGTGCGAGCGGTCCTTGATGTCGTTGATGGCTGAGTCGAGCTCTTCAATTGTCTTGGCGGCAGGTCGAGGTCTGATCAAGTCTTCATAGATGGTGGCGGCATCGCTGTACCAGTCGGAGGTTAGATCGCGATACTCCTTTACGCCGGGCATGTTGCCTGGTATGTTCATCGCTTTCAAGGTCTGAGCCAGCTGGCGGTAGCGCTTGGCGACGTTTGATGCGGTTTCGGTCCATTGTTGAACGCGCTCCGATTCTTGATTGAACGGGCGGCTCAGGATGACGCGATCGCCTTCGGTCGCTTTGTGTGAAAAAATTGTCTCGTCGAACTTCTCGAACCATTTGACGGTAGCGCTGGCGCTGTTCGAATTACCCGGAAAAGAACCTTGCGTAGCCGCGGTAAAGCTGGAATTTGAGTGAGCTTTCGGATCCTTGCCGGCCGAGAAATAGTCGACTGTCGGCTTGGCTGCCTGGGCCGGACACGCGTAGGCGAAGCCGGTAATCAGGCTTATCGCTATCATTGTCCATACGGTCCTTAACATCTGCTGTCTATCCTTCAAGAGTTTGTCTTATTGTCACTTTCAAATCGTGCTTCGCCTATCGATTGATCGATCCGCCGAGCGGCTCTAACGGAATTCCCGGTCTCTGCGGGTTGTTGCGACCGGCATTCGGTGTCTGAGGAAGGTCCGGTGGATTCATGTAAGCATCCGAGACTCCGGCACCGTTGGGACGATTTTGACTGATCGCTGGTGTATTGCTGTTAGCCTTGAAAGTATTCATCTGGACGATTTTCCAGATTGTATATGAGCACAAAAGGAGCATCAGTCCGGCCGCCGCGCTGATTACGCGGGCGCCTCCATATTGACTGCCCATCACGACCGAGTAGGCTGCCAGCGCCATCCACACCGTCGCTGATACCACTCCCAGAATTACCAGGTAGCGGGCGAAGGTTCTCACTGTCGGCAGTGGACCTTGATACTCGTATAGACTTTCATTGCCCGGCTTGTTGATACCGGTTCGTGGCGCGGGAGAGTCTTCACTAATTTTCGTTCTGCCACCGACATTGTTCGCACCGGGATAAGGCGCGAGGATATTTTGAATCTGTGCCAGATCAGATTCAGAGGCGTTGGCATTGATGACGGCTTCGTCGCTGTTCATGTTAATGCCCAGAATGCCACCGATCTGATTTCTCTGTGTTTCGCTTAGCGTGTCCGGTCTGAGTGTTTGTACCATTCGACTGCCACGGCCCTGCTTGCCGGCGCTGAAGATGTACACGGTAGTGCGATTTTGACCGTTGCCGGCTGGGAATCTGTTGCCATGAGTCATATCTGCCGCACCTGATGGCGGAGCGATCGGCGCGCCGACGTCTCCGGAGATCTCAGGCATCGGGATCGGTCCGTCACCTGGCGGCGGCGGTGCACCTTGCGGCGGCTGCTGACCTGGTGGTGTCGAAATTCGGTCGGCTATATCGTTGGCTGGTAGCAGCGGTTGAGCAAACTGAGCCGATGCGGTCAGCGCCAAAGTTAATGTAACTGCCTGGGCACAAAGCCAGGCACAGGCGATCAGCCTTACCTTCCTAGCTTTTGATTGTGCCGCTTGCGTTCTCATCAGTTCACTCCGTTTCAACTTTAGTGTTTAGACTGTCGGTTCTTCTTGTGGTGCCAGCGTCAGCGTTGCTTGATCGTCATTGTCTGCTGTGGTTTTTACCGGGCGAAGGTTGGCTAATTGCTCGGCGAGCACTTGCAGATCAGTTAACGAAGGAAAGTCAAACATTTCTTGGGTGCCTTCCGCAATCGTGACTTCCGCATGATTTTGGTCAATTTCTTCGTAAGAACCCGATTTTTCAGTACTTTCTTCGTAGAATCCCGATACTTTGGCTGATTCGGCAGCGGAATCCGAAGGATTAAAGTCCAATTCGTACGAACCGACTTTCACGATTGACTCCAAGTCTTCCGGCTGCAAAAGGTCCTTCGTCTCTTCGTTGATGAAAGACGAGATCAGGGCGCTGTCGGCACCGCTATCGGCACCAAGCTCGGCATTGAGCTCGGCACCATCTTCGATATCATCGATCAGAGGCTCCTGGGAGATCTCGACGCGCGGCTTGCTGCCGTTGCGCCCGTTGGTCAGCGAGGTGATCAGCGGCGTGCCGCTGGGATGCAGCACTGGCACGTAGTCCCCGGCCGGTATCTCGAGCATCTTTTGACCGTCTGTCTCCAGTTTGGCGACCGATGAAACGCCATATTGCTCTTCGAGTGTCTTGCCGATATGACTGCAGGATTTGTCTTCAACCGGCTCGAAGGAATCGACAATCTTGCCGAGGGTAACCTCCAAGCCGAGTCCGCGCAGTTCGCAGCACAATCCGTCAAAGGCTGCTGTGCGCCCGCCAGGAGAGATATTCTTGCCTTGCACCATGTCGGCATAGGCCTGGTGCCGTCCGGTGATGTCGTCGGCTTTGAGCGTCATCATTTCGTTCAAGACATGAGCGCCACCATATGCTTGAATTGCCCAGACTTCCATCTCGCCCATGCGCTGACCGCCGTGGTTAGCTTTACCGCCGACCGGTTGCTGCGTGACAGCGGCATACGGGCCGCCCAGCCCGGAGCGAGCGTTAATCTTGTGCAAGACAAGCTGATTGAGTTTAAGCATGTACTGGCGCCCGACCAGAACCGGCCGGTCGAACGGTTCGCCGGTTTTGCCGTCTGTCAGCGTCACTTTGCCGTTAGTACCCATCCATTGATAGCCAGGCAGCTTGCGCACTTCGGCCAGAGCTTCGGTAACCAGATTGTAGGAGGCGTCTTTACTGACCGACTCGTCAAATTGGTGGATGCGGTAATAGCGATTGAGAATGGATGAATAGAGACCGAGCTGCGTGTCGAATACCTGTCCGACGTTCATACGGCTGGGCACACCGAGCGGGTTTAAGCAGATGTCGACCGGCGTGCCATCGGGCAGATAAGGCATGTCTTGATCCGGAACGATGATCGAGACGATTCCCTTGTTGCCGTGGCGTCCTGCCAATTTATCACCGACTTCGACCGGGCAGAGCCTGGCGATCAGCACTTCGATTTCGCAGATCATGCCGGCCTTCAACTCGGGTGTAGTCTCGGGCGTGAAGATTCGAATGTCGATGACACGCCCGCCTGAGCCGTGCGGTACGCGCAGACTCGTATCAGCCATCTCTTCTGCGACCTTTCCGAAGATCGATTGAAGTAGCTCCTCTTCGGCCGATAGAGCTTTCTGCTCTTTAGGCGATAGCTTCGATACCAGGATGTCGCCCGGGTTCACGTAAGAGCCGACTTTGGCTATGCCGCGCTCGTCCAGGTGCTCTAAGTCTTTGCCGGCGACATTGGGCAGCTCCGGCGTGAGAATTTCAGGACCACGTAAAGTTTGGTGGACGCCGATTGAATGCTTCTCGATCTCGATGTGCGAGAGCTTATGATCTTTGATCAGTCCTTCGCGTACGACAATTGCGTCTTCGAAGTTGTAGCCGAACCAGGGAATGAAGGCAATCAATAGATTGCGACCGAGCGAAAGCTCACCCTTTTCGATGCCGGGACCGTCGGCGATAATCTGCCCGCCTTCGACCTGCTCGCCCACCTTTACGGTTGGGCGTTGATCCAGAATAGTGTTTTGATTGGTGCGATCGTATCTGATTAATGGATAATTTTTCAGCTCGCCGCTTGCTTGTTTGAGCACGATTTCGTTGCCGGTCACTTTGACGACTGTCCCGGCTCTGCGCGCCACCACCGAGTGTCCCGACGATCTGGCGACAACCTTTTCAATGCCGGTTCCGACGCGCGGACGCTCTGGTCGGATCAGCGGCAAAGTCTGGCGCATCATGCCGCCGCCCATCAGGGCGCGGTTGGCGTCATCGTGCTCGAGAAATGGGATAAGCCCTGATCCGACCGAGAAGAAGCCTTGAGGAGCTATCCCGATCATGTCTACTTCTTCCGGAGAGCAATTAAAGAAGGATTCGCCACGGCGAGCTGGAACCTGGGGACCGACGATCGACCCGTTGTCCACCTTCGTGTCGGGCGGAGCCAGGGTGAACCTCTGGTCATCAGAAGGCGTGAGATAGACGACCTCATCGGTTACTTTGCCATCGACAACACGGCGATAAGGTACGGTCATGAATCCATCATCGTCAATCCGGCAATAAGTGGCCAGATATGCCACCATCCCGCAATTCTTGCCTTCCGGTGATTCGACCAGGCAGACGCGACCAATCTGGCTGGGATGAACGTCGCGCATCTCGGTCGGTGCGGCATTGGGGTCTATACCACCGGGTCCGAAGGAGGTGATGCGGCGGCGGTGGGAGAGCTCGGAGAGTGGATTTTGTTGGTCGAGATACTGCACGAGCGGGTTACCGCTGAAAAATTTATTGATCGAGTTGACGAACGGACGGGCGTCGACGAAGTCCATTGGACTGCCGATTTCGTCGTCTTCGTGCAACTCCAGCCTGGTGCGAATCGAACGTGCCATCTGACCGAGAGCCGGTCGCACTGACTTGGTGAGTACGCCGCCAACGCCGCGCAGATGCCGGTTTTCGAGGCTGTCGATATTGTCGGTGCTGCCCATGCCAGCCGGCAATCCCAGCAAGTACTCGACCGCCGCCAAGAGGTCGTCGGCAGAAAACTGTTGTGAATCATCTTCGAGTCCGAGCTTGGTGTTGACTCTGCGCCGACCGAGCGAACCCAAAGAGTACCGTCGTTTGTCCGTAAGCTCCTTGAGCGCCTGTGCACCACTGGCAGTGCCGCCGCCACCGTCCGGTTTCCAGCCTCGTCCGACCACGGCGATCGCCTCGGTTTGCGTGAGCTGTTTCCATTCAATTCGGTAGCGTTCCAGCGCTCCGCCGATCCGCTTTTGAATCGTCGGAATGTCCACACCCATGGCGATCAAGAGTGTCGTGACCGAAATCCAGGAGCGCTTGGGTAGCTTGACTCTGCACTTGGCTCGGCTGGTCTTGCTGGTACCGGTTTCGAGATCGAGTTCCATGCTGACCGGCGCGCCGAGTTCGGCGAGCATCAGCGCTTTGTAGATGGTGGCGCTCGGATTGGAATAATAAATACCCGGCGCCCTGACAAGCTGTCCAAGTACGACCCGCTCGGAGCCGTTGATCACGAAAGTCCCGCGATCGGTGATGACCGGCACGTCACCCATGTAACAGGTTGACTTCCTGAGCTCGCCGGTTTGAGTGTCACGCAACCAAATTTCCATGAGCAGTCTTTTGGAATGCGTCATGTTCGTCCGGCGAGCCTGCTCGGACGATGTCGGGTAGCCCGAGTCCAGAGCGTAATCTTCGAAGCGCCAGTGCACCTTGCCGTCCTGCCCGACGAACGAGAGCTCGTAGCGGGGATTGAATTCACTGGCTACCGGAGAGATCTCGGAAAAGAGTTCGCCTAGTGTCTCTTCGAGGAACCGCCGATAAGACCGTCTGGGGAATTCAGCGAGGTCCGGGGGTTGGAAATAGAAGCTCATTTAGTCGCTCCTGCGTTTTCGCCAGAAATTTGAGAGCCGGCTTCACTCATCAGGGCTCGTTTATGGATGAGCAATGCCTGCGCTAGATCGTCTGCGAACTCTTTCTTCTTGGGATTGAGCGCGCTGGCGATTCTAAACTCGGCTACTGCTTCGTTAATATCGCCACTGTTGAGGAGGTTCACAGCCAATCTGTGATGGATGTTGGAATTTTGCGTGTAGGTGACCAGCAGCTGTTTGAGTATTTCAATTGCTCTCGGAAAGTCTCTCTCTGCTTCGGCTTCCTTTACCCGTGCATCTGCTTCTTGCAGGGCCGGTTCGAGCTGTGGTGCTGCGTTGGTTGCGGTATTGCCAGTAGTGGCAGTCCTGCCGGCTGAAGCCTGGCGGGCGCCATTAGCCGAAGTGGGTATTTGTTGAGCTTGGCTGGCAGCTGGCTGGTTAGTTGCGACAACCTGATTGCCGCGCATCGCCTGGGCCGCTAGCCCAGTTTGAGCGGCGGTCGCGGGTTGATTGACCTGACTGGTAGGCGCCGTCTGAGCAACCGGTGCCGCCTCGAACATGTCCTTTTTTGACATGCTCAAATTGGGAGCCGCCGCTGCATTGAAGGTGTTTTGCATGCCGGCCGTGACCGGTGGTTGCAGCGAGCGCGGGGCGGCGGTCGGAGCGACAGGTGCGGTTGGCGTTCGATGCGAGCTGTTCTGCATCTCCTTCATGCGTGCTGCCGCCTCTTGATTGTTTTCGGGATCGATCAAAACGCAGGTAAGATAAGCCTGGTGGGCGCCTTGATAGTCGCCGTTAGCTTCCAGGCATTCTGCCAGAAGAAATTGATAACGGGCATTTCTCGGTTCCATCATCACCGATTGGCTAATTTCGGCCAGCGCTTCCCTTCTTAGGCCTTGATTGAAGAGCGTCTCGGCTGCCAGTCTGTGCTTTTCCGCTTTGTCGTGCTGGATGGCGCGAGCAAGGCTCTGCCTACCGCTTGCCAGACCCGGATTCTTTGGATCGAGCGCTTCGAGCCGGCGGTACTCGCTGTCGGCTCCGATGAAGTCTCCGGTCAGCTGCAGGGCGCCGGCCAGACCGAGATGGTTTTCAGCTAGAAGCGGATTAGTGGATACCTGTTTGCGCCAGATTTCTACCAGCGCTTGCCCGGCTGCGGTGTCGTGCGAATCTAGGATGACCGCTTTGCGCAGAGAGGCAGCAGCACCGGTGTAGTCCTTTTGATTGAGCGCCAACAGCCCGAGCTGTCGGTGTGCTGGCCCATAGTCAGTATCTTTTACGATCGCCTGCCGGTACCAGTTGATGGCGGTGCTGTGTTGACCGAAACGCAGCGCGAGGTCGCCCATCTTCGTGTAGGTGCGAGCGGAGGATTCCAATTGCATCGCTGCTTCGTACTCGACAGATGCTCCTTCGTAATCGCCGACGGCGGCCAGTTGATCGGCTGTAGCCAGCCTGATGTCAGCCGACATCGGGTCGCGACCTTGCTTGCCCATCGCTTGAGCCAGGAGCTTTCCGGCCAAGCCGTTATCGGGTGCTGCTGCCAGCGCCTTACGGAAGAGCCCGGCGGCGGCAGTGAGATCGCCGCCGGCCAGCTTGGCTTTGCCGTATTCAACCCGAGCGGCTGAGAGATTGATGCGGAATTGTTTGCTCTGTGGGTCGAGCTGAACTGCTTGTTCGTGCGCTGACAGGGCATCAAGCCAGCGTCCTTGCTTACCGCAGGCAACTGCCTTGTTATTGGCAGCAATCGCCAAATCCTGTCGCTTTTTATAGTTGTCTATCGCTTCGTCTTGAGCGTGCTTGTGATCTTGAATCGCTTGCAGCTTGGATTGCTCAGCCCTTTTGGCAGCTTCTTCGGACTCCTTCTTTTGCTGAGCTTCGAGCTCGCGAAAGTCGGGACGCCGTTGGAATCTGCTCGGCTGGTTGATGATGAACTGACCTTCCTTGGTGTTGAAATCTTTGGATTCGCGTTCGTGAGGAAGCGGCGCTGCATTGAGCTTGGTCGCGCCGGCGGCGGTCGTGGCTAAGGTCAGTGTTAGTGAAAACGCCAGATTGAAGGTTGTGATTGCGATTGTCGACTGCTTGTACACGGGATTTTTTCTCGGCTATCCGTCAACGTGAGCACAGCTTAACTTTCTGCATCAGGCTAGTCTATTGGGGTTTATCCCACTGCCTGCGTAGTTCTCCCACGGTCAACGAAAGCCGCACAACAGTTCGCTTAGCGCGGTTGCGAGAGGTTTGCAAGGCCCGTTTGCGATATGTTACTGATTTCTTTTGGTAGTCGTAAGCTACTTGTTCTCGCTATTCGTAGCCCGGAAATCGGAAGCCGGCTCTAACTCGAATCCAAACCGCTACTAAGTCGAATTACTGCTTGCGTTGCGGAAAGTTTCTCTTTGTCGATATCATGCCGGCTCATTCACGTGCCACCGCTAGTGGTGCCGGATAGCACGGTGATTTAGCGCTGGTCGTGGATTGATCCGGGTCGGTGACCGATGCGTCGAGGAGCATCATCGTGCAACGGAAGTCTAAGCAAAATCAATCAGGGTACTAATTAAGTGGCCGGCCGACACAATCCCTCAATCGTGATGCAAAAGGCCAGCTTATCTATGATGGTGGATGCTTGCTCGGCCAAAGAGGCGCTGGCAATCAGCTAGGAAGTCGCTGTACTCGTCTTCAGGCTAAGCAACGATGCCGACTGCTAATTGGCGGCGGTCCAATTGACCGCCCTTGCTTCCGGCTGTTTGATTACCTTTTGAATGTGAAATTCCATCTCCGCTTCCGGATCGGACGTCACCGGGATGACGGCATTTTCTTCCTTAAGGCAAACCATCAGCTCTGATTCCGGCAACAGCTCCAGAACGGTGTCGCAATAGAAGTTTTGCATCGCTTCAAGCAGCAGCTGCCGCCGGCGTTCAGCCTGATAATATGCTCCGGACCAGAAGGCATTTGGATTCGATCTGATGGTGGCGCTGGAAATGGGCATGAATTGGTCGGGATCAAAAGTTTGAGTGAGGTTGCGCAGATTGTCTTTGCTGTCCGAGATAACAGTGTGGAGCAGATCCACTGCCGCTTCTACCACTGAAATGGTTTCCGATTGATCGATTGTAACCAGTCTGGTCTTGAACCTGCGTACGATCAGAGATCTCATCACTCGACTCATGACGACGTCGAACAGATAAAGTCTGAAGTAAGGATCGTTTGATTCATTAACAGCTTTGTTTAAAACGAGCAGCAAGAAGTCCAGTTTAGACTCAGTCATCTGAGAAAGGGTGCAAAAGTAGGAGAGCAGCGCTCCGGAATTGCTCGAGTGATTGACGCTCATGAAGCTGCCCAGGCTGCGATTGTAACGGGCGACGTAGGCTTCGATCAGCCATTTTCGCTCGATATCTACATTGATAAATTGGCTGTTTATCCGAATCTCTCTCAGGCCCTTGGGATGATAGTAGCGTCTGAAGTCGGAAGATCCGTCGTCGAAGTAGAAATAGAAACCTCTTTGGTCTACGCCTTGGGTCAGTCTTATACCGACGGGAATGCCATTGATCGTCAATGTCTTTAGCTTGCCGGCGGAATAGAGTCGGCGCTCCAGCTCCTGATCACCATAACGGACCGTCAAGCAATCATTAATAACTTTTGGTTCGGGGATAACGCGCTCGGGGCGTACTTTATTTTGCGGAGGTGTCGGGGCGATGCCGGACAGCAACTCGTTTAAACCTGTACCTGAATAGTCCATCTTTAGTTTAGGCCCCCGACTGGATTGTTTGAGAAGCTGGCATTACAGTTTCCGGCCTGTTCCAGTTTGCTATTGATAATCTACAAAGTTGCTTTGGACAGTCAATGCGGGAAGTACGGTAGCTAGCAGTTCTAATCTTTAAGCGATTTCCAATTCCATGGCTCAGTAAAGTAGTGGAGTACGTGCCTTGATTGTATATACGACTGAGCGCTTGGCAGCGAGCGGGCGAACTAGAACAGGCTTGACGGGCTTTCTACCATCCCGTAACGTAGCGAATGGGGGTTAAGCTAGGATTTCTCTCCAGTTCTCAGAACCGTTGTTACAATATTACGGGTACGTGAGACTTATAAAGATTGGCTTGCCAATATCAAGAAGTCGGTAAGATAGGCATTCGGCAACAACACTAGAAGGGTTTGGAGCACTCATTGGACACGTCACAATCTGGAATCCAGCGACATTCAGTATTCCGTCCACGCACAGTCTTATGTGAACGCCACGAGCTCGTGCGTTTCGGGCTTAAGCGAGTCGTGTCTGAAGTGGTCGAGATCGTGGGGGAAGCGGCCGATGGAATGGTCGCCACCGAGATAATCCGTCGCTTGAAGCCGGATTTCATCATCCTGGACGTAGATCTTGACATATTGAACGGTGTCGAGGTTTGCCGGCGCATTAGCCAGGAGCTTCCCAATTCGAACATTTTGGTACTGACTGATTCATATCACGCTACCAAGTACCATAACCAGCTTTTGCGAGCCGGAGCTCGGGGATTTTGTTTGAAGAGCTCAGGACCCCGGTCGTTGTTTGAGGCGATCGAACAGGTTACTCGCGGATTGCCTTATTGCGATCCCAAAATCACTCAGCTTGTCAAGCAAGCTCCGTCGACTTCGTTGCCGAATACCAGTCTTACTGACCGTGAGATTGAAGTATTGATCCGGCTCGATCTTCGCAATAAGGAGATCGCTGAAGAGTTGGATATGAAGCTCAGAACGGTCGAAAAACATATCGAGTGCATTCTTGCCAAGCTGAAAGTGCCGACAAGAACCGCCGCCGCTTTGAAAGCTGTGCAGCTAGGCTATGTGCTTCTGCCTAAGATGCCGGGCCGCGACCCGGTAACAGGGGTAACTCATGAGCAAACGGTTGCCGAGCTGCAAGCCGAGCTGGCGATCGCCAATGAGCACCTGAAGGCATTGTTGAAACAAAACGAGCTGCTGAAAGAGGCGCTCAACGAGCGAATGCGCAGTTCTCAACAGTAGAAGTGGGCGAACGACTGCTTTCTTGTTGAAACCTGCCGGCATTCTTTAAGGGATTGACCTTCCTGTGAAGAATTGCGGTTTGCTATCCTTCGCTTTGACAACAGGTGGGGGAAGGGTGATGATCTCGTGGCAGGCAGGAGCAAGCACGAAGCAGTTGGCGCTCTGCCTGCTTGCGGTTGGGCAGCTCTCTTTTGCTCAGCCTGTCCAGGGGCAGGAGCAGGCTCCAGCCTTTCATCTAAGCAGCAACTTCAGCCGAAAGTTGCAAAGATACAGCGGCATAACGACCGCCACGGATTTTGTCTTAAGCCGAGCGATGACATTCGGCTTGTGGCTGCGCCTGCACGGGAAGGTAAAGGCGAGAATTGGAACTTACAGCCTGACTGACCTGCTGGCCGGCAAACTGAGGGCGGTCGAGATAAAGCTTGCTGACAGCCGTTATCGAGGCGTCCCGTTTGGAAGGTTGCAGATTGCCAGCGCTACTCCGGTTTGGATCAGGTACCTGAAATCTAAGCGGCAGAGCGCCGGTGTGGTCAACCCGATTCTTCTTAAATTCTCTGTTGACGTTTGCGGGCAGGATATCGCTAACGCGCTGGCCAGCCCTGAAATTGCGGCATCTTTGAGAGCAGTCAAGTTGGATCTGCCCGGTCTGGGTGGACAACAGTTGCAATTTCTCGAACCAAAGGTTGCGGTCAGGGACAATGCGATCGCAATCAAGTCTGTCTTGATAACGGCCGGAGCGCAAAGGGAAACTGGTGTTCCCATCACCCTTACCGGGACGCCGGAGCTAGTGGCAAACTCCAAGATCTTTATCAGAAATCTCCAGGTCGACTCTCCGGATATCCCGAATCCAAAGGAGTTTGCCGAGTTTACCTCGCAACTTCTGAATCCGTTGATAGATCTGGCGAGAAAGGATCGTCTGACTCATGCTATCCGGCTCGACAGTCTCAAAATTCAAAATGACCGGGTTGAATTCAATGGTAATCTGTTGCTGGCACCAAGGGTGATGACTCCGTCCCTCGCACAGAAAGTAAGTAAAAGATGATAGGCAAGACAAATGTGCTGTTTAAGCTACTGTCGTTCATAGCCATTTCAGCTGTTCTTCTCAGCTCCTGCACCGGCAGAACAGTGCTCGATGGTTTGACTGGCGCAGATACCGGAGACCAATTGCACGTTTGGTTCGTCAAGCCGGCCGGTCAGGAATTGAAGCTGATAAAAGTGAGTCGATCGCGCGGACACGGTGAGTGGCTGAAGGAAGCTGTCGAAGAGCTGCTGAGAGGTCCGAGCGGGCAGGAGATTCAAGCGGGTATGGGCAGCGAGATTCCCAGAGGGACGATTCTGCTGGGAGTCGTAGACAGTGGCGACAGCATCGAGCTCAATCTGTCGCGTCGATTTGCCTCAGGTGGAGGCAGCAGCTCGCTGGAGTTGAGACTAGAGCAGCTACGCCGCACTGTTTCGGAAGCAGCCGCCGGTAAGAAAGTCTACTTAAACGTGGAAGGGCAACGTCTCACGACAGCCGCCGGTGAAGGTCTGGAGATCAAGCAACCGATCAACTAGCAGACAGGTGTGGTACATAGCCGATAAGACCAAACAGATCGGCCGGGCGGGCCGTTTTGGAGAAGCAACCTTTTGAGGCGGAAGGCGCTAGCTTGAGGAATTGCACTTGAGCACGGACAATACAATCGGTGCTGGAGTGTGGCTATGCTTGACGTGCGGATTCGAGACCGCCGATGGCAGCACAGTCTGCCCGCGTGACGGCTCTGTTCTCGTACCGCAAGTCGTGAGCCGGATTGTCGGTAAGACGCTCGACAACCGTTATCTGATTCAATCAATCTTGGGCCTCGGTGGCGTGACTGTTGTCTACAAGGCGCTTGACACCAGATTGAATCGGCCGGTCGTGATCAAAATGCTGCACGTCGAGTTCGTCGATGATTCCAAAAAGCTTCTGAGATTCCAGCGGGGAGCAAGAGCGGCCAGCGTGCTGTCGCATCCGAACGTTTTGACTTTGCATGATTGCGTACTGTCCGAGTCAGGCAGCTGCTATCTGGTGATGGATTTCGTTGAAGGCACAACGCTGGCCGCTGAAATCGGTTATCGCGGTGCGGTCGGGATTGAACGCGGAATTCGGATTTTCTTGCAGGTTTGCGATGCTCTTGCCCATGCCCACGAACGAAAGATAGTTCACCGGAATCTCAAGCCGAGCAATATCCTTCTGACCAAGAACGCTGATGGCAGCGAGAAGGTATTGTTAAGTGACTTCGGTATCGCCAAGCAGCTTGTCGGCGCCGGAGAGTCGGCTCAGAAGGTGACGAGCACCGGACAATGGGTCGGCAGTCCCTTGTACATGAGTCCGGAACAGGCACAGGGCAAGGATGTCGATGCCCGTTCGGATATCTTCTCACTCGGCAAAGTAATGCTGGAGGCTTTCAGAGGAAAGCTTCCGATCTTGGCAGACAGCATTTTAGGAAGTACGGACAGCGGTAGGACGCCTGACCGCGCGCATCCGGAGTACAGCGATCCGATTCCGGCACCGCTCAAGGAGATCATGTCCAAGTGTCTGCAGAAGGACCCAAAGGCTCGCTTTCAAAGTGTCAAGGAATTGAGGCGAGAGCTGGACCGGCTGCTGGGCAAGCAGAGCAGCTCCGGATTGAGCCTGTCGATGGCTTCGACAATCTGGTGGAACCGCGCCGGAGCTTCTTTCAAGTTAGTGCTTGCAATTGTGATACTTGTAGTGGTGGCAGTCGCTACAATCGCCTGGCTCAACCTGACATTGCCTGGAAAGATTGAGTTAGCCAGGCTGTCGCTCATGCAGCAAGAGCTGTCCGGTCATGCCTCCGATCCAAAACTGCGAGATCTGTACATTGCCCTCGGCGATCTGTTGGTACAATCCGGCAAGTTCGGGGATGCTAAAGGCTGTTACTTGAGAGCTGAGATGATGACCGCCGCCGACAGCCGAACCGACCCGGTTAAGCGCATGGAGATTCTCAGCAAGATCGTCAAGACGTGCGCGCTAACCGGAGACAAGAGCTACGCAGTTACCGCGGCAACGAAGGCCTGTGAAATTGTCGATTTCCAGCGAAAGTCCTTGGTGTTTAGTGCCAACAAGGCTGAGTTGGGCAAATTATCCAAGTTGAGGCTGGCAATTGCTGGCTCGGCTTTCGGCGAGCAGAGCGAAGAGTATATGCAAAGCTTGCTAATCGCCAGCGCCGTTGCAGTCGATGAAGAACGATTCAAAGATGCCAGGCAACTTTTAGAGAAAGTGATTAATACCGCTCGATCAAAGCCGGTCTTACAGGACCGTGCTTACTATCTTTGGGCCTCAATTGATTTGAGCGCCGTTTACTGCGGTCTGGGACGCTGGAAGCTGGCCGAAGGGCTGCTCAAGCAGACCGTCAGTGAGTCGTCGAAGCGCTACGGACCAAACAGCAGTTATGCAATCTCCGCCTTAACGAGACTTGGCATGCTCTACCGCGATCAGGGACGTTTAGACGAGTCCATACCGGTTCTGCGCCAGGCATTGAATGCTTCCTACGAGGCCGACTTGCTAGAGCAGAGCTGGCCAATTGTTGCCGGGCTGGCGGCTTCCTATCGAGCCAAGAAAAACTATACCGCCTGCCAAAATCTTTTAGAGCCGCAGGTAGCGTTAGCCAGTGCCAGACCAGGTAAGGGCTCACCGGAGTGGATTGGTGCAGCAAGCATGCTGGCGGATGTTTACATTGAAAGAAGAGAGCTTCAGAAGGCTAGAAAGCTGCTCCTGGCGCTCGAGGCTTCGGCGGCTGCGTCCAAACAACTTTCGATTAACGAGCGGTTGGAGGTCGGTATCTTACTGGTCAACCTGGACATGTCTAATGGAAATTTCAAGGCGGCTCAACAGCGTCTGGAACGCCTGCTGGGAGAGATTGACGCGCAGACGTTTGTGCGCGCCGCAATTCGGTCGGAGGTACTGACAAAACTGGCATTTTGTTACGCTGCAAACAAACGATGGCAGGACGCTGACTCAACTTACCGGCGGGTAATGCAGGTTGATGAATCGGCAGCGGCGCTCACTCGTACTAAGCTGGCTCATGACTCAGAATTGTACGTTCAGTTCTTGAGGCAAATTGGTCGCAACGAGGATGCCGCTGATCGTAAAGCGCGAACCGCTCGGATACTGGCACAAATAAAATGAAGTTGTATTCAGCAACCAGTCAGGGTGGAGGGCTATGCTTATTGCTAAGTTCTATGTTCGCGGTGCCGAAGTGGTCAATTGAGGATTCAATTGCTTCAGTGTTGCTGCGAACGAACTCTTGCCCATCTGCGATACAAAGGTGGACCAGAACTGGTGCCGCGTCATTGGTTTGCCGGTCGGGATGCCATCGGGGTTAGCCAGAACCAATTTAGTGTTTCCGGGATAGAGCTCCTCGAGCAACGACTGCGCGGATTTGCCATTGCCATCATATACCAGTCCTACCATCTCTTTCCACACGGCTGCGGAAATTCCCTTAGTACCAGGGCGGCATTTGCTGCTGAGTGTTTTCACTTTCGGTTGTAACGTCTTCACTAGCTTCTGCATAGATTGCGCTGTTGGAGCGGGCTTCGCCATAAGCTTGGCCGAAGGCATGTAGGTGGTGCCGTCCCAGGACAGCACCACTTTCCCATTCCCGCCCTCACAATTGGCGGCTCCATTCCAGCCAACGAAGTTGGTATCCGTCACGATCATTTCGAATGCACCGTCGCCGTCTATGTCTTTAAAGTGCGGCTGCACTTGTGTCGTACGATAGATCTCTCGTACCTTGTCTCCGCTCAACTGATAAATGAAGCATTCATCAGCGGAAGTGCTGCTGCCCTCATAAATCTTCAGCAGAATCAGCTCTGGGAGTCCATCTTTGTTTATGTCACGTGCTACCGGCTTTGCATCAACAGGTCCCTCAACCGTTGGATCGATCACTGCAAAGTGCGGTTCACACAGTCCTTCCCAACGGGGCAGTTCTTTCTCAAAGACAACCTTACCACCGGACGACAATTTGAGGTGAACAAGACAACCTTGTACCAGTTCTTCAAACAGGTCGAATTGCCCAAACTTACCGCTTTGCACAGTAAGATCATGCTCCAGCTGCTCCCCAATGCCTTCCGTAAAGTACTTCGATTCCTTCTTGCTCTCGATTGAAGTAATAACCGGTGCAGCTGTTTTTGCCTGGGCGAACCGCACGTTGTTAGACGCGAACAAAAATGCGAACAGCAGCACGCCTATGGTCACCGGCAATGACTTCGCTAACATATCACCTCCCCATGTCGTAGTACGCATTATAACGCTTGACTCCGACCGCAGTGACAGAACACACCGCACCCTCAACAGACAATGAAGTAACCGTCACGGTTTAACCAACGCTATCGCGAACGCCACGTGAAGGTGACTTCTGAACAAGAGGCTACCAGCGATCTGACCAGCTTGAAGTTGTTAATGGTTACTACTAGACTGCACACCCCCCGTAAATTCACACCGATTGTGAAGCCGAATTCTGAAATTGACAGCCGGGGAGATCAGGCGGCCAGGCTGGCCGCTATCATCAAGCTTTTAAAGTTGCACTCTCAAGGAGATTGAACGCAATGGATTTCGTAAGCTTGTTCGACTATGAGAAATCTGCGGCAGAAGTGCTCTCGCGCATGGCTTTTGATTACTTCGCAAGCGGCGCATTCGACGAAGTCACGCTGGCGGAGAACCGTCGCGCCTATCAACGAATCTGGTTGAAGTATCACGTGATGGTCGATGTCAGCCGGCGTGATCTGTCGACAACAGTGCTCGGTCAAAAATTGTCCATGCCGATTCTAGTTGCTCCCATGGCATTTCAACGTCTCGCTCATGACAGCGGTGAGATCGCTACGGTTAAGGCTGCCGGCGCGGCCGGTACTGTCATGATTTTGAGCACGTTGTCGACTTGTTCGGTTGAAGAAGTTGCAGCGGCAGCCAGCGGTCCGGTTTGGTTTCAACTTTATGTTTTCAAGGACAGAGCCGTCACCAAAGCGCTCGTCGAACGAGTGGAGGCAGCCGGTTGTCAGGCTCTGGTCCTGACTGTCGATACCCCGATGCTGTCGTGCCGCGAGCGTGACGTTCGCAATCAATTTCATCTGCCGCAGGGATTGTCAGCCAAGAATCTGGCTCTGTCCGGTCTGCAGAATTTGCCGGAGGAGACCGACGAGTCAGCTCTATATAAGTATTTTGCTCAGCTGACGGACTCTTCCTTATCCTGGAAAGATGTCGCCTGGCTCAAGTCCATTACTAAATTGCCGGTGCTGGTAAAAGGGGTCGTCCGAGCGGATGACGCTGTCAAGGCTGTCGAATGCGGAGTCTCGGGGATAATCGTCTCCAATCATGGTGGCAGACAGCTAGACTCGGCTCCAGCTACGATCGATGTACTCAAGGAGGTTGTCGATGCTGTCGAAAAGCGGGTCGAAGTTCTGGTTGACGGCGGGATTCGGCGCGGAACAGATATTGTGAAAGCGATTGCTCTGGGCGCCCGGGCAGTCTTGTTAGGTCGACCTGTCCTCTGGGGATTGGCTGTTGGTGGCGAGCAATCAGCACGAGATGTGCTGGAGATTTTACGGCGTGAATTGGATTTGGCGATGGCCCTTTGCGGTTGTCCGACGCTCGGCGATATTAAGTTGGATCTCATCCTTACCAAATCTTAAGAGGTTATAGAGCGCTGGCGGCCCAATCGGATCGGTCTGCTATGATTACGGTTTGCGTTTCATCATACTTTATGGGATCTGAAGATGAAGGAAGGAATTCATCCGAAATATTTCGATGTAACCGCTGTCTGCGTCTGCGGCAACAAGGTTGAACTTGGTTCGACCAGACAACAGATACGGGTCGAAATTTGTAGCAATTGCCACCCATACTTCACCGGTACACAAAAGATTGTGGACACCGAAGGACGGGTCGACCGCTTCGTCAAGCGCTACAAGCTGGACAAGGAAAAGCAGGGCAGCTAGGCCCATGCGGTTCGAAAGTTTCCAGGCCTGGCAGTAATTTATTGCCAGGCCAGTTTGCTTACAGCGCATTAAGGTGATTCTGAAATGACAAATAGCTCGCTCAAGGATGTAAAGGCGCACGATCGGCTCATCCTTGCTCTCGACACGCCGACGCTCGATGCGG
This sequence comes from Candidatus Obscuribacterales bacterium, assembly GCA_020050835.1. GTDB lineage: Bacteria > Cyanobacteriota > Vampirovibrionia > Obscuribacterales > Obscuribacteraceae > JAGVKB01. The sequence goes on from JAGVKB010000102.1 coordinate 139,507, forward strand.
CGCGGGTGCTAATCGATCAACTACGCGATTATGTCGGTGTTTTCAAAGTGGGGCTCCAGCTGTTTTCCAGCCATGGACCGGCTTTGTTCGAGACATTGCATAAAGATGGCGTCCAAGTATTTTTTGATGGCAAGTTTCACGACATACCAAATACGGTAGCCGGTGCTACCGAGGCGATTGTGGCTCGCGGTGTCTGGATGTTCAACGTTCACGCCTCGGGAGGCTCGAAGATGATGAAAGCAGCTGTTGCTGCTTGCGAGACTTCTTGCCAGGCAACCGGCAAACCAAGACCGAAGGCTGTCGCCGTAACCGTGCTGACCAGCATCGCTGCCGAGACAATGAACGGCGAACTTGGAGTGGGTGGGTCAGTTGATACGCAGGTGCGCCGATTAGCGCTGTTGGCCAGACAATCAGGAATGGATGGCGTGGTCGCTTCTGCCGCTGAAGTGCCTATTTTGCGGGAAGCGTGCGGACCTGACTTCTTGTTGGTGACTCCGGGTGTCCGACCGCAATGGTCCGGTGCTGACGATCAGGCACGAATAGTGACGCCGTACCAGGCAATTAAAGATGGCAGCGATTACCTGGTGATTGGCAGACCGATAGTAGCTGCCCAGGACCGAGTGGATGCGGCAAAGCGCATCGCTGCCGAAGTGGCCGAGGCGCTTTCCTAGAATGTTGCGCTCTTACTGTGGTCCTAGCGCTCTGATGGCGAAATCCTTGATAGCTGCTTGCCAGGCTTGAAACTTTTGACTGAGTGGGAAGTCTGGACTGTTTGGGTTGCATGTATTGCAGGCTCGCTCTACCTCTTCTGCGACTATGCGCTCAATGGCGAGAGTACGTAAGATTGGCTCGGTCAGTGTGGTTTGCATGCTTAAGAGTCTGCTCGTATTCCGACCGTAACGAGCAAAGTTGGCCTTTAATTCCTGTTCGTAAGCGAGTTTGGCCGCGACCACCGCCGGCCACAATTGCTTTGATTGATTGATGAAATCACCGGGATCGTTCCAGCTTTCCAGTACTTGTGAAATCCTTTCGTGGAATTGCCGGAGTGAGCCCGGAGTGGCGATCCTGACGAAATTCTCTTCCAATGACTGCACGATTTTGCAATCAAACGCTCCGAACTCGTCCTGCTTTAGAAGCCGGGAATCAGTTACAGCTTGACTGTGGTGATCCTTTTCTGTCCGCTCAATTGCTATCACCGAACTTTCGCCTCTTTTAGTCGAGTCACATTCACCGCTTGCAGAATTCAGTCGATGTGAGTCGAACTCATCTTGCTGATGGCTCCTGAGGAGGGCATCTAAAATTGAACTGGTATCACTAGCGAGGTGAGCGCTCAACGGTGCAAGTGCTTCTTCTTTCTGGTACTCGTCGTCGAGCTCGATATCATCTCTTGTTAACTGAACTTCCATCATGCTACTTCCCCAAGATTACATCACTCAAGAGCTGCCGACTAAACAACAAATGTACAACCAGATTGCGGAATCTGCATCATCGCCAAATACAAATTCGCCTCCGCAAATCGAAGGCTGCCAATTCCCTGACTGTCGAGGCCACGCCAAAAGCAAGCTGATTCGCGGCTGAAGCCAGAATCAGCTTGCTTTTGGAGTCTATTTTTCAATTGTGGAAATCTCGTGAAATTTGGCCCTAAATGAGGGTTGTAATCGTCTCATTTTGCTCATGAAAACCGGGAGAGAATGACCGGAGAGTCTTACTGGCTAACCATATCTGGTGAACCAGCATGACTAAATCACCTGATTAACATGTGATTATCTCCTGGTTCGCAACAACCGTCAGACTGAGGGTTCCGGTTCTTTGTCGGCTGACAAGGATTGCGGTTCCACCGGTTGCTTGGTTTCCTGCGGTTGAGCGCTGGCATCGTCGGAGCGCTCGCTTGCGCCACCAGTTGCGGTGTCAGGCTCTCGGCGCCGGCCCCGGCTGAAAAGGGTAAGGAATGAATGAAGTGGACCAGAACTTTTGATGCTTCCTGGCGTGTGATAAATGTAAGAGAGTGGGTCAGCAAGCTCGTCTGCGCTCTGATACTTCACCAGCATACCGTGACTGGCGGCCGAGATTACACCGGTTTCCTCCGAGACTACAATGCACAAACCATCGTAGATTTCTGAAAGTCCGATGGCGGCCCGGTGCCTGGTGCCGTATTTGTAGCTCAAATTCGGGTTGTCGGTCATGCGAAGGAGTACGCCGGCAGCTACAATCTTGTCGCCGCGAACGATAACGGCGCCGTCGTGCAGCGGCGAGTTCGGAAAGAATATGCTCAAGAACAAGCTGCTCGACACGTCGGCATTTACTGGTATGCCCGGGCTGAGATAATCGCGCTCTCCCTCCAGCGGTTCCACCACCAGGAGCGCTCCGGTTTTAGTGCGAGCCAGTTCGCGTACCGCGATGATGATCTGATCTACGACAAATCGAGATCTGACCTTTTCACTATTGGCCAGTGAAAAGTCGATTTTAAATGCGGTTGAGCGTCCAAGATAGCCGAGCCCTCGGCGCAGCTCCGGCTGGAAAATTATTAACAGTGCCAGGACTGCCACCGGTATCAACTGCTGCAATATCGAAGTAATCAACGTAAATCCGGCCAGGGCCGACAGGATACAGATAAGCGTCAGCACGAGCACGCCTTTCAACAGGCGTTCAGCTTGCGTGCCGCGAATTCGTACCCAAATCCAGATTAAGGCGTAGACGACTATGAAGATCTCGGCGGCTATTTTGATCAGAGTCAACCAGCCTACGGTCGCGATGACCGTGGAAGCTTTGTCGAGATCGAGCCCTATTTTTTCCAGAAAATCCATCGGTTGACCCTATCCGTGTCTCTGGTGAGTATCTGTCAGCTCTCTTTCAATAATCTTCTTCCCGCTGGCAGGGATCTTGCAACTATCTCTGAGCTCGACGCAACAGACGATCTGGCACGCGATCTTGTCGCAAGAGGTCCGCATTGGTTTCGCGCTCGATGATGGCATCGGCCCGCCCCTCCGATAACAATACGCATGCGGGACGTCCGGTTCGATTGTAATTCGATGCCATGCTGTAGTTGTAGGCGCCGGTATCGAAGATTGCGATCAGATCGCCGGTGTCTGCTGCTAGATATGTATCCTTAATGATTATATCGCCCGACTCGCAGTACTTGCCTGCTAGCGTCAGTGGCTGTTCTGCACTCGAGCTGCTCATCCGGTTGGCTATGCAAGCGGTGTACTTGGCCTGATAAGTGATCGGTCTGGGGTTATCTGCCATTCCACCGTCGACTGCCAGATAGCGCAGCCCTCCCGGTAAGAGCTTGGAATGTCCGGCTCGATACAAAGTGACGCCGGCTGTTCCCACTATCGATCTGCCCGGTTCGACAACGAGGAAAGGTGGCGGCAGCTGGCGACTGCGGAAGGATTTGGATACCTGCGATGAGACTTTCTGGGCCCAGTCATAAATGGCCATCGGTCGGTCTGTCTCGAGATACGCTATACCGAGACCGCCGCCGATGTTGAGCTCAGGCAGATCGAGACCGAAATTCAGTTTGACTTCCTGAAAACAGTCAGCGAGAATTTCGACCATCTCCAGATATGGCTCGATTTCGTGGGACTGGCTGCCGATATGGGTGTGAAGACCCACCAGCTGGATTGACTCCTTTTGCTCGAGCGCCAGCGCTACCGCCGCTTGAAGCTCCGCCAGCGGCAAGCCGAATTTACTGTCGGTATGGCCGGTGGCGATGTAATGATGAGTGTCCGGAACAACACCAGGCGTTACCCGAAAGAGGATCCGAGCTTTCTTGCCGAGCTCGTTGGCAATTTGTCCGACCAACGCCAATTCTGATGCGTTATCGACCACAATGTTTACAGCGCCGGTCTGGAGACCCGCTTCAATCTCTTGCCGAGACTTGTTGTTGCCGTGCATATAAATCAATTCGGGCGGAAAATTGGCAGCGCGTGCCGTGTACAGCTCTCCGGCTGAAACAACATCGAGTCCGAGCCCGAGGTCGTCAATCAAGTGGCACATCGCCAAGCAGAGAAATGCCTTTCCGGCGTACAGGATGCGACTTTCAGGATACTGGGCGAGTCCCTGCTTGACTGCTTCGGCCGCCTTTCTAATTGTGAGCTCATCGAGCAGATAGAGCGGTGTTCCGAATCGGCTTGCCAATTCGACTGTATCGCAGCCGCCCACTACCAGGTGGTCATCGCTGTTAATTTGTGCTGAATGCGGTTGCACTCTTGTATTGGGTGAAATTACAGCCATCGATAATTTTCCAACTGCGTTGAATCGAGCAACATCCTAACATGGCGAACGGCTCGACCGGCTGGCTGGTTTAGCCGCTGGCAGAATTGGGCAATATGGAGAAGAAACTATCTTAGTTTGCTTGTTGAGCACCGACCACCTCTTTGAATTGCAGGGTCTCGCCTCAAGCGGCTCTTGCTCCAGCGAGCAGATCAGGGCTCTCCTGATCGTGACAGATGGCATTCCACAGCTCGGCGGTTAAGAGATAACTGCCAGGGCAACCATTTGCTTGCGAGCAGCTGCAAGCCGGGTGCTGACTCGCAGGAGATTAGCCGGTGGGAAGTCTTACGGGTCGATTGAATGCGAGTGCCTAACAGCACTTGTGCTGTGAAGGCGTCGAGAATTTGGATAGTGAGCATGGTGAGCGGTCGAGACGCGAGCAGTTGCCGGCTCATAGCGCTGCCGGAGCTTCTTTTGCTTCTGGGAGTAGCTTGTATACCACGACTCGGCGGACTCATGATAATTGTTGACGGTGGTTTCGGTCGCCGAATCGTATCCGAAATAGTCGTGCTCCTTTTGCTGAGCACGAATCATCTGAAAGCGACGATCGCCCAGCCCGGTCAGACTGAACCCAAGGGCCGCCACATCGTCTGCGCTCCGGATTGCCAGAATGCTAGCCATGACTCGTGTGCCTGCGGCTTTATCCAGATAGCGGATAGCGGCTTGGCGGCTCGCTTCAACCCAGCCGTCATGGCTGGAGTAGACGCCGATGATCTTGCCGTTGGCCATGAAGACCTGGCAGATCATCTCGTTTTCTTCCGTGTTGATTACAATGCATCCTGGCAAAGCAAAGCTAGAAATCTGCTCGATCGCCGAAGAGAGAAGTTGAGATGGCGATGCACTCTGGCTGAATTCGAGGACTTGACCGTGGAAGAGCGCAGCTGCAGCCAATACCAGATCTTCTGGTAGCTGATAGGCGTCCAGAATGTTGCCTGGAGTAGCCAGCTCAGCCATTGCATGAGCATGCGCATCCTGTTGCATAATCTGGTATCCGAGCTCTTTGCGACCGAAAAGCGAGCCGACGATGCGCCCTCTGAAGATTAAAAGAGCAGAGCGGGATTTCTTGCGCGGAGAGATGATCTTCAAGCAGCAGGTTCTTTGATTGCCTTCAATGCTGATCAGAAGATGGTGGTAGCGGACAGTTTGAGTCTGAGCGATCTCATGACCATCAGATACGATCGGCAACGGAATCAAGTTGATGGCCCGGCGGTTTGCTCCAGAGTACTCCGTTGACTGGGAAACCATAGCTCGCACCTGGTCTTCGAAGCGCTTCTTTGTTTTCCAGAACATCGAGATTTAGTCCTCTAACTGTGTGGGGGCAGTACCAGCCCTTCTTTCCAGCCGAACGGGCACAGGGTAACAAATGCCCAATACCCAGTCACTGGGGAGATTACGAATTTCTGAGATTTCGTTTACTTTTACTATTGTCTGAAGCTGTCACTAAAAGGCGTCCGGCACATGGACCATGTCTGAGACCGCTGGTTTGCCCGAACCGTGAGCTAAACTGTCGGTTCGGCAGCCGATCAACAACACGTCGAAACGGCATGGTAGATCAACTGCAGACATTTTGGACATAAAGAGGCGTGCCGCTGTAACGATTTTTTGACGCTTCCGCCAGCCAATCGATTCGACGCCGGTGCATTCGTTGTCTAGCCGCTGTCTGTCGACACTCCTGGTTTTAACTTCGACAAAGATGAGCAATCCGGAAGGATGCCGCACAATCAGGTCTAATTCAGCGAAGCGACCTGCTCTCCAGTTACGATCGATCAGCTGGCAGCCGCTGGCAAGGTAGAACTGAATTGCTGCCTCTTCGCCCAACTTGCCGATTGTCGCTCGCAGGGTGTAAGCGCCCGAATAGCCGGTCGCTTTACATTGCTTTGTCATCCTGTCTTTCCTCGCCTCCAGCTCACAGATACTCTGGCTGGCTCAGCTATAATGCTCTACCTGTGACCTCCACTAGATATGACGAAGCTCAGGAGTAATTAGTTCAAAGTTATGCTCGACCTAAAGTTAGTTCGCGAAAGACACGAAGAAGTTCAACGCTCGTTGGCCAGACGCAACGGAGGGTTCTCGATCACTGAGCTCGTAGACCTTGATGGTCAACTCAGAACGGTCCAGGGTGAATGGGAGCGTCTCAATCAGCGCACCAACGAGATCTCCGAGTTGTTCAAGACCGGCAAAGCTCCGAAAGAGCAGATGGATGCCCTGCGTCAGGAGACAAAGGAGCTCAAGAAGAAGCGCGAGGAGATCGAAAGGGAGAAGGAAGAGCTAGATGAAAAGCTCGGCAAGGTAAGAATGGCTATTCCCAATCTGCCGGAGCCGAGCGTGCCCGATGGTCCCGATGAGACTGCTAACGTGGAGATCCACCGCTGGGGTGAGCTTCCGAAGATTGACAATCCGAAGCACCATTACGAACTCGGGACCGAGCTGGATGTATTCGATTTCCAACGCGGCGTAAAAATTGCCGAGTCACGCTTTACCGTGCTGATGGAGATGGGCGCCAAAATGGAACGCGCACTCATGAACTTCATGCTCGATGCTCATTCGAAACGTGGATATCGAGAGGTGTTTCCGCCGATTCTGGTCAATCGTCAGTGCATGATTGGAACAGGTCAACTTCCCAAATTTGAGGGTGATTTCTACAAGTGCGCCGACGACGAACTCTATCTGGTGCCAACTGCAGAAGTGCCGGTTACCAGTCTCTACCGCGATGATATTCTGGAAGAGGAGGCGCTGCCAATCTTTCATTGCGCCTATACGCCGAATTTTCGCCGAGAGGCCGGCAGCGCCGGCAAGGATACGCGTGGTTACATCAGGCAGCATCAGTTCAATAAGGTCGAGCTGGTGAAATTCTGTTTGCCGGAGAGATCGTCTGAAGAACACGAAAGCTTGACCCGGGACGCCGAGCACATTTTGGAAGCACTCGAGCTGCCTTATCGACGAGTCTTGCTTTGCGCTGGCGACCTGGGCTTCTCGGCTCAAAAGTGTTATGACTTGGAAGTCTGGTTTCCGGCCCAGGACAAGTATCGGGAAATTAGCTCTTGTAGTAATTTCGGTGAGTTCCAAGCCCGCAGAGCAAATTTGAAATACCGACCGGCCGATGGTGGCAAGCCGCGCTTCATGCATACTTTGAACGGCTCCGGATTGGCAATCGGAAGGACACTAGCCGCAATTCTCGAGAACAACCAGCAGCCTGACGGGACTGTGGCGGTGCCGAAGGCGCTGGTCGCTTACATGAACGGCATAACCGTGCTCAAGCCCGGATCTCATAAGTGAGCCAAGAGCCAGACAGCCGCACGTACAGCCGGTTTAGCCGAGTCTGTCTGACGATGGCGCTGTTGCATATTGTCGCTGGTGTCTTCTCTGCTTATCTGGTGCGCGAGGGAAATCTGCTCGCTATTTCGCCGATCAAGTTGCTGCGATTTATCCCGGAGCACTTGGTTCTATGGCGATCGGATTGCTTGCTGTTAGCTGCGGCGTCACTTTCATTTGCTACTTTTGTTGTCTGCGCCCGAGAGATTTTTGATTCAGCGGCCGGGACATTGGCGACGCTGTCCGTCGTCTGCGTTACGATTGCTGCGGCCAACGATCTGAGCGGTTTGTGCTCGATGATGGTGCTTTTCTCGGATCTGTCCCAGCAGTTCGGCTCGCACGGACATTTTTTGGTGCATGAAACGATCCAACTCGCTTGGGCGACGATGGATAGCGCACTTGCGCAATGTCTCTTGATTGGCAATACACTTTACTCTCTGTCCGGGCTATTGATTGTGCGCTGCGCCTTCTTGACCGAGAGTTTTCCAAAGTGGTTGGCTTGGACCGGACTTCCGATCTGGATGGTGACACTGGCGGTCAGTGTGCTCGCGTTTCTCGGGATGTTGCAATGGGTAATCATGATCACGATGGCGACGGTGCTTGTCTTTGTGCTCTGGTGCACCGCCATTGGTGTTACCTACGGCCGGTTGGGTAAACTATCAAATGAAGGTGTGGCTGCGCCGGTTGGGTAGAGTTACTCACGCGCGTATTTGCAAGATGCGCCGGCAAGAGCAGAAGGTCGTGCCATGATGACGGAAGGATTGAAGTAAGCTTAGCTCGAACTGCTATTCTGCAAACGGGTGAGATCTTCCAGCAGGGCGGCAACGCTTTGGTAGCGCCGGTCGATCTCTAGTTGGGTAGATCTCGCCACTAGATCGTCCAGGCATCGACTTGTGTGGTCTTGCTGATCCTTGGGTCGTGAGACAGAAATTGGAGACGGATCCTGACCAGTAAGCAGATAGTACATGGTGGCACCAAGCGAATAGATGTCGCTGGCGGTCGTCGGCTTGCCGCGAAATTGCTCGGGGGCTAGATAGTTGGGCTTCCCAACGACTGAGCCGGTCAGATTGGATTTCACTTGTTGAGCGACTGAGAAATCGATCAATCGAACGATTCCGTCTTGTCCCAAGATCAGATTGTCCGGAGTGAAATCGCGGTGTATTACTGGCGGTGACTGTGCGTGAAGGTAGCTCAAAATCCCGCACAACTTGATGGACAGTTCGATCGCATATGCCTCATTCTGGGGTCCTTCGGCTGCCACCAGATCTTTGAGAGTGGTTCCTTCAGCCCGCTCTAATACCAAGTAGGCTCTGTGATCCTCGACGAACAGATCGAGAAAGCGGACGATTTGTGGGTGCTGGAGCTTGGCCAGCATGGCTGCCTCTTCTTGAAATTTCTCAGCAGCCTTCTTGCGGACTCGCGAATCCGGATAAACCGGCAGGATAAACTCCTTGAGCACTACCAAGTCGTCTAGATTGTCGCGCTTGTTGCGGCAATGAGCCAGGTAGACCGTTCCTTGCCCGCCCACTCCGATTTTGGAGTCGACACAGTATTTGCCCTCCTGAAGTAGATTGCCTGGTTGAAGCGGTGTCAATTTGTCTCTTTTCGGGGCAGCGGAGAGTTCGCGCAGCCAGAGTTCGGTGTAACTCTGCCGTTCGGGCGGCGGGCTGAATACCTCGATCAGCTCGTCGTCTAAGAAGTCTGGGAAAAAGGATCGTAATGTGTTTACCAAGCGCTCGCGGTCTTCCGATGACAATATGTCTCCATACCGAATGCGCATTTGATAGCCGTCCCGGGCCGTCAGGCAGAGGCGATAATCTCGAACCGATCTCTTGCCTTTGGGACGCTCGACTGAAACGGCGAAAATGTCGTCCCAAAATAGGATTTTGCTGGGAAAGTAATGAAAGCCGCCCTTATCATTTTCGTTCATTAAGTAAGTAGTACCTGCAACATCAGCCGCGAAATCGAGCGCCGGTACCTCGGGAATTGGATAGACGAACCGCTGATCGGGCAGCCGGCGAAGTAGGCTGATCGTATTTCCGGTTAAGGCGATGTGAGTCGGCTTGTCCGCCGCAGCGATCGTCAAATAGGATACTGCCACGCCCATAATGGAGTAAAAGACCCAGGAGATGTAATTTAGCACCGCTAGGACGCTGGCAAGACTACCACCGGGAGATTGAATCAGAAGCGGCTTAAACGGCTCAAGAAAGGCTTTGCCCAAGAAGATAAACAGGTAATGCAGCCAACCAAACGTCGCACCGGTGATGCAGATGCCGACTGTCAGCAGAGCGAGCACCGGCAACCAGGAAGCTACCGGTTTGAGCCAGAGATAGAAGTCCGCGTTCGGGCAATACGGCAGTACGCGGCTGTCGGAAACCCACAGTTTGGTCGGGAGATTGAAGGTACATCCGTGGAACAAAGGTAGATACTCCTGGCTCATACTGGCTGGCGACTTAGCATCTGTTCTAGCTCGGTCTTCAATGCAGCGGCCGACTCGGGCCTGTCAATCGGCTCCATGGCTGTACAATGCGCCACGATTTGATTGAGACGAACACTTACATTCGGTTTCAATTCGACCGGTTGAGATACGCAGAGCGGTTCTGGATCATCTCCTGTCAAAAGAAAGAAGAGCGTGCACCCAAGAGCATATATGTCGCTCCTGGTCTCAGATTTTCCTCTGAGCTGCTCAGGGGCAATATAGGCTTGCTTGCCGATCATAGTACCGGTGGCGGTGCCGACGAATTGATTGGCTGCTCCGAAATCAATCACTGCCAGCCGTCCATCCTCCCGGAGAATAATATTGTCTGGTGAGAGGTCGCGATGAATAACTGGTGGACTTTGGGTGTGAAGGTAATTCAAGATATCCGTCAACATGACTGCCCAGGCAAGTACCTTGTCTTCGTCCTGCGGCCCCCATTCTTTGACCAATCGACGCAGGTCTTGTCCCGGAATGTATTCCATGAGCAGATAGTGCCGGCAATCCTCGACGAAATAGTCCAAGATCAACGCGAGATCTGGATGTCTCAATTGCGAGAGAAAATGTGCCTCGCGATCGAGCATCTCCATCGCCTTCATGCGTAGAGTTTCATGGCTGTCTGGTGGGACTACCGCTTCCTTGAGGACGAACAATTTCTTGTGCTTATCCTTGAGTAAGTAAATCGCTGAATACCCACCGAAAGCAAGTTGGCGATCGACAGTGAATTTACCTTCGCATAGGCTGTGCCCTGGCTCGAGCGGAATGAAATTGGTGGCTCCGAAACGTCTAGCCAGCTCGTCTTCCCACATCTCCGTATAGCTGAGTTCCAATTGCTTTCCACCCAGATGTATATGTGTGCTGGCCTCGAGCAAGGCAGGAAAGGTCTCAGAGCCGCCCGCCCAAACGTCAAGCGCCATAATCAGATTTTCGATCGCCTTGGACGAGAGGCGCTGGAGGTTAAAGCGCGCTGGTAGTCCGGTCTTAAATGATAAGGTTAGAACCCCAGATCGGCCGCGCGGTTGAAATGAAACACCGGCGAGCTCGGTCCATTTGCGCTGAGTTCTGACCGCATAACTCGGACAGACGACAAACGGTAAAGACAGCCCATCTCTGGTGATGAAGACGGTTTCGTCCGAGCAGAGTATTAGTGAGATAGTGGTCAGCGCCGCTACTAGAACTTCTCCGAAGAGGAGCATTCCGGTCGGGGCAAGCTTGATCAGTCCGTTTGCCAGAGCGAGTGTGATACAGAAGAAAGACCAGAGCAGAAATAAGAGGAGAATTGGCAGCAATAGAAGCAGGATACGGTGAGTGAAGGCTATCCACCTGTCCTTGTATCTGAGTGAAACCTCTGCTTCTGCCATTCCTGTTTAAATTCTCTTTACATCCGCTCGAGTAGTATGTACCCATACGCGCTGCCGGTGTAATGTTTTCAGATCTGTTGGCAACGCCCTAGCTTTTGAACTACAGGCGCTGAGAACTTAATTGGCTGGATTGATGTACCTGCCAATGTTTGTTATGCTTGATTCAGTAAGATGGCGCTGTAGTTCGCCTTGTGGTGGTGTCGTCGGCGCTTTTGATTGCTGGATTGGCTGTATCGTTTTGCCCGGTTTAACAAAATTTGATGAATTGGCTGGAATTGTTTGGAGATCTGAAGCGAGCGCGTGGGCGTTCCACTCCAATGTATGTGCAGTTAGTGGATCGGGTTCGTGACGGGATACGATCCGGCCAATTGAGGGACAATTCACGTTTGCCGACAAATAGGGAGTTGGCAGAGCTCCTGCAGATTGATCGTTCCACCGTATCGAGGGCATATTTCGAACTCGAGCAAGAGGGGTTAGTGGACAGTCACGTCGGTCGTGGCACTTTCGTCCGGCTGGCTGGCGGGCATGACCGCCGCTCAAAGCACGGGCGGCTGGGCAGCGGCAATGAAAGCATGGTGTGGCCTGCGAAGTTCTCGCGCTCCAGCCAGACTGCCTTTGCCATGCTCAGCCGGCAGCCTGGACAGAGCAGCTCAGCGCCCGATGTCATCTCATTTGCCGGCGGAATTCCCAGTCAGGAATTCTATCCTTATGAAGAGTTTCAATCGATTGTCAGCCAACTGATACGTTCCAATCGTTCGGCTGAGATGTTTGGATACAGTCCGGCCGAGGGCAATCCGGAGCTGCGTAAAGAGGTCAGGCGATATCTTCGGCAGCAGGGAGTCGAGGCTAACGACAATGAGCTCTTGATTGTCAGCGGCTCGCAGCAGGCGATTGACGTAGTGACCAATACTCTGGTCGACCCCGGTGATGTCGTGCTGGTTGAAGAGCCAACCTACTTCTGGGCGCTCTGCAACTTTACGGCCAGACAGGCTCGTTGTCTGCCGGTTCCCACAGACAGCGCCGGACTGGATCTCGATGTATTGGAATCTATCCTCTCCCGGCATCGAGTCAAACTGCTCTATGTGATGCCGACTTTTCAGAATCCGACCGGTTCCACTCTGGGTTTGGAGCGACGCAAAAGACTGATCGAGCTGGCTAGGCGATATCAAATGCCGGTATTGGAAGATAATTTCGTCGGCGATCTTCGTTATGAAGGAGAGCCTGTGCCGTCGCTGCGCGCGCTTGATGCGAGCGGAGATGTTGTGATTCATCAAGGGACATTTTCCAAAGCGCTCTGTCCGGGGTTGCGATTGGGCTGGTTGGTGGCACCGGCCGAAGTAATGTCGAGAATGTCTCTGGCCAAAAGAGCCAGCGATCTTTCGACAAACTCCCTGTCTCAGGTTGTGATGGCAGAGTATCTTAAGCGTGGCTTCTACGAACGACATCTCGAACAGATCCGCAAGGTCTACAAGATCAGGCTTGATACTATGTGTAGTGCCTTGCGCTGCCATATCGGACAAGCAATCAATTGGACGGCACCGCAAGGCGGATTATTCGTGTGGGCCCAATTGCCGGCCGGATGCTCGGCCAGAGAGTTGTTGTCCTTCGCCGAGCGCGAGGCGGTTACTTTCAGTCCGGGTGACATGTTTTTTGTCAATGGCGACCGGCAAGAGTTTTTAAGGCTGTCCTTTATCCAGACGGATGAGAAGACGATCGAGGAAGGTATCAGGCGGCTGGCCCGGGCAGTCGGCTCCTATTTGGAGAGCCGGCGTCATTCGAACGGAGCGGGCGCTTCCGCCAGAAGTGGCGAAGCAACTTGGGTCTAAGAGTTAATTGTGCGCATGTTTTTCACTGACGTAATAAATCTACCGATACAAGACGAGGTATTGAAAATGGTGACGGAAGTCCAGATTGCAGATAACAAGGGCGCTAAGACCGGTACGGAGAGAGTAAAGCGGGCCCTGCCGCAGATGCTGAAAGGCGGAGTCATCATGGATGTCGTGACGCCGGACCAGGCGAAGATCGCCGAGGAAGCCGGCGCCGTTGCGGTAATGGCGCTCGAGCGTGTACCAGCCGATATTCGGGCCGACGGCGGTGTGGCCAGAATGAGCGACCCCGAGCTGATCGCCAAGATAATTGAAGCGGTGACAATTCCGGTCATGGCTAAGGCGAGGATCGGTCACTTCGTCGAAGCTCAAATTCTCGAGTCGCTCGGCGTCGACTGTGTAGACGAAAGTGAGGTGCTCACTCCTGCCGACGAAGAGTTTCATATCGATAAGTCGAAGTTCACGATTCCCTTCGTTTGCGGCGCGAGAAATCTCGGTGAAGCGCTCCGCCGAATAGGCGAGGGTGCAGCCATGATCCGAACCAAAGGTGAGGCGGGCACCGGCGACGTTGTCGAAGCAGTGCGGCACGCTCGGACGATACTAGGCGAGCTTCGCCGCCTGACGGTTCTTCCGGCCGAGGAGCGTATGACTTACGCGAAAGAGATTGGCGCTCCATACGAGCTGGTTTGCGAAATAGCCGAGACTGGCAAGCTGCCGGTAGTCAACTTCGCGGCCGGCGGCATCGCCACGCCAGCCGACGCCGCGCTCATGATGCAATTAGGTGTCGATGGCGTATTTGTCGGATCCGGAATATTCAAGTCCGGAGACCCGGCCAAGCGGGCCGCAGCGATTGTGAAGGCCACTACCTTTTACAACGATCCCAAAGTGCTGGCTGAAGTCAGCCGCAGTCTCGGCGAGCCGATGGTGGGCAGAACGGTGCGCAGCCTGGCGCCCGGAGAAGAGCTGGCCAGCAGGGGGTGGTAAGCATGACAGCAACAGTCGGTATTCTTGCCCTGCAGGGCGACTTTGCGGAACACGCGCGGATGCTGGAGCGCCTGGGCGCCCGTACCATGCAGATCCGCAGGGCCAGCGAGCTCCAGTTTGTTGATGGACTCGTAATTCCTGGCGGTGAGTCTACGACGATTGCTAAACTGACCGGAGAGACGACCGACCCCATATTCGATACCATAATTGAACGGGCGAAAGCCGGAATGCCAATTTATGGAACGTGTATGGGGTCCATTTTTCTCGCCCGGGAGATTGAAGGGTCCGCTCAAGGACGGCTTGCATTAATGGATATTCGGGTTCGGCGAAACGCATTCGGTCCACAAAGACAAAGTTTCGAATGCAGTCTGGCAATTCCCGAGCTCGGAGATGAGCCGCTAACGGCGATTTTTATTCGCGGTCCAATTGTGCTTTCCTGCGGGCCGAATGTAAGAGTGATGGCCCGTGTCGCCGAGGGGATCGTCATGGCCCGGCAGGATAATCTGCTGGTGACGGCGTTTCATCCCGAAATTACTGAGGACTACCGTGTGCACCGGTACTTCCTGGAGATGGTAGAGACTCAAAATCAGAAAACCATGCGTCCACAGTCCATGCCGTCCTTGGCCCAGCCGGTGCTTGCCCGATAGCTGGCGCAGCTCCAAGACAATCAAGCATAGATACAGCGAGCTAAGCACTTTCGTTCCGGTTCGGATTGGCGGACAGAATGGGCAACTTTTTCGCCGCGTGAGTTAGAAAAATTCTCCGCCGCAATTCATACTGAGTTGTTTTGCGTTCTAATTACCTGATGGTAAGCTGGAAGCAGTACGTGCAGTTAGGCTGGAGGAAGGGTTCTAATCAAGGTGATAGGAACAGTCCTTGACGGTCGATTCAAGATTCTCGAACTCCTGAGTGAAGATGCTGCTGGTCTGCTTTGGAAGGGCAGGCATGAGCTGCTTGGCCGAACTGTCGCCATCAAGGTGTTCAAGACCGACCAGGCTGAAGGGTCGCAGAGTCTCGAGCGATTCAACCGCGAGGCAAATGTCTTATGCGCTCTCGATCATCCCGGCATCATAAAAATCTACGATTCAGGCATGACGCCAGAACGAGAGCCTTATCTCGTGGTGGAGTTGGTCGAAGGGCGCAATCTCAGAGAATTGCTCGAAGGTGATCGCACCGCCGGCGACAGCTGTCCGGTTGAGCTTTTCTCTCAGGTCTGCGCTGCTCTCAGTCATGCCCACCAGCACGGTGTGCTGCACGGTGCGCTCAAGCCGGAGAGCATCCTGGTTCTAGATGGTGACCCTCTTAAGATCAAACTGGGAGACTTTGGTATTGCAAAGCTGCTCGGTTTGGATCGAGCAGTGTCTCAAAAGAACACGCAGACCTTCGAGCGCTTCGGTGCTGTGCAATATATCAGTCCTGAACAGTGCACTGGCCGGCAGACTGATGCTCGCTCCGACGTGTATGCGCTTGGCTGTGTAGTCTATGAATACCTCTTCGGCAGCGCTCCATTTACCGGTGGCAGCCCGGTCGAGATTGTCTCGAAACATATTTCGGCTGTGCCGATGATACCGCAGACGGTGAGCGCCTGCTTTCGTAGTTTGGGGGCGATTGTTCTGAAAGCTTTGAACAAGCGACCGGATGATCGTTTCCAGTCGATGAAGGAATTCAAGGCAGCTTTCGAATTGCATAAAGAGACGTCTGCGGCTACCTGTGCTAAACAACAGGCTGGCGCTAATTTGGTAATTAGATTGCTCGATCAGCGCCCGGGAATTGCTCATTTTGCCGTGGTTCTAGCAGTGCTGGCAATCACCGCAATTGGGTGTATTGCAACTTACACTGAATTCGGTCGAATGAAGGCAGCCGAGTGCCGATTGGCTTTTGACACCGCCCTTTCCAGCGATAACCAGCGCTGGTACGACAGTGCGACACACCTCTTGGCACTTTATGAAAACCTCGGTAAGTATGAAGCTGCGGCCGCGCTCGAGAAGCGCATCCTGCCAGTCCTGGTGGAAAGATACGGTGATGGCAGCCAGGTGGTGTTTCAAGCACGGATGCAGATCGGCGAGTATCTGCTCAGAGGACATCGAGAGCAAGAGGCTCGCAAATGGTTTGATGATTTGAGTAAGTCTCTGGCGGCAGAGGCGGATGCCGCTAGCGATAGTCCACAGTGGCCACAGCTGATATACCGCTTTATTGAAGTCCATGATCGGATTCCTCAAAAGGAGAATTTTGACCTGGTGACGAAACTGGGAGAGCTGGGAGAATTGTTGTGTCAAAGGCAACAGTATGAGCAGTGCATCCCCTATCTTGAGAGATCGCTCAAGCTCCGCAAGGAGCTGCATGGGCCGGTGGATGGGCTGTGGCCAAGGACATTGCACAGATTGGGGCTTGCCTATTGGCGAGTCGGCCGAACAAGGGAGGCATTAGAGCAGTTATCAGAGTCTGTGCGAGTGGCTGGGTCGATGGTCGGCTTCTCCGAAGAGGACATGCTAAAGTGCGATATGGCTGATTTCTTGCGCGAACGAGGCAAACTGGCGGAAGCGGAGAAGTACTACAAGCAGTCGATTGAAATTCAAGATGCGGACGAAAATCCCAGCCTCTACGCGCAAACAATTGCTGGACTGGGAGATGTCTACAGGCGGGAGGGAAGACTGGGCTTGGCCGAGGAGAACTTTCGCAATGCCCGCAAGATTGAAAAGGATATTACCGGCAATCAACGTTGGTCGGCTCAGCTACATTGCTACCTCGCTCAGAAGTTCATGGACAGCAAAGACCGCAAGCAGGCAAATGTGGAATTTAAAATAGCGCTTGATTCCGCGCTGTATTTTAACGACAAGTACCAGGAGCGGCTAATCCGAAGCCTTATGATGCAAAACCGCTGATTACTCTCGATTGCTGATGATCAGTAGCGGCATGCGATCGGTCAGCTTTCCGTTGCTCTTGACGGCAAAGCCAGGGTTCAGGCTGTGCGCGATGAACGGACGACTGTCAACCACGCGTAATCTTGCCATCAATTCTGGTGGCAGGTCATTTACTTTGTCCTTGGGTACGATCAGCAAGGCTGGTCTGGAATCAGACAGAAATGTCTCCATCTCCTTTCGATCCGATAATTTGATGGGCTCTCTTCCGGTCTGGAACGTTACCTCGTCGATCCAGCTATCAACAGTGCGATGAATTCCAATACGGGTGTCCGGCGAGCTGTTCTTAATGATTGATATGTAACTTAAGACCGGCTGCATGGTTACGATTGAAGGCAGTATCTGCAGGCTGAACCCGATAGCCGCCAGGCAGACTCCGGTAAATGCGAGAGAAAGTGCTTTGAAGTATTGCTGGTGATACATTGACAAGGCGATCAGCAGCCCGGTCAATCCCAGAGCGCTCGGCATCAATAGCCATTGCGTAGGAGCGGTATTCTGAACGATCTTTTGCAGAAAGTAAGCAGAGATGAATCCGGCTGCGACAAAGCAGACCGACAGTCCCCAGCCGCCGGTGATGACAGGTCTTTCGCGGCGGTCGATCCAGCGGCCAAGATAGATAGCAACCAGCGCCGCAGCAGCTGGATAGGTCGGCAGAGCGTAATAGTCGATTTTCCCGCGCGAGCAGCTGAAGAACAGGATTACAGTCGCAATCCATAACCAGAGAAAAAGCTCCGTCCTAGCTTCCGGCAAGGAAAGACCTGCTCGCCATCTTTTGATTGATCCGACCAAGGCCAAAGGCAGAAAGACCGACCAAGGCAAAAATCCAGTGAAGAGCGAAAGCGGCATAAACCAGATTGGTCGGCGGGAGTCGTATGTCTGTCCGGCGAAGCGCTCAAGATTCTCATGGAGGAAAAAGTATTGCATCGCTCCCATGCCATTGGCGTGATAAGCAGCAAAGAACCATGGGCTGGCAACGATTGCTGCTGTTAATCCACCTACCAAGACGTGACTCGGCTTAATGAGTTTGATCTGCTTCGTTAGTGCCAGATAGAGCAGGAAGGAGATGGCCGGCAGGACCAGACCGACCGGTCCCTTGGTCAGAAACGCCAGACCCATGCTTACTGATGCGAGCCACCAGCAGATAGACCGGCGCTTCTCGGTTAAGGTGCCGGCATAAAGGAAGCACAAAGTACAAGTATCGAAGAGCGTCAGCAACATGTCCGACATGCAGAGCGCAGCGAAGGAAAAGAACATAAAGGCGCTAGCCAGCAGCATAGCCGCAAGCAGTCCGGGCAATATCCCGGCCATCAGTGCGGTTGAAACGGCTGTGGAACCGATTGTGAGCAAGGCACCGCAAATAGAAGGAAGGCGTGCCGTCAGATGTGAGATGCCGAATGTTTTGAATGTGCCGAGAATCAGCCAGTAGATAAGGATCGGCTTATCGAAAAACGGCTTGCCGTGATAAAGCGGTGTAACCAGGTTGGCATGCTCTAACATCTCTCTGGCACATTCTGCGAAAAATACTTCAGCGCGGCTAAATTTAGGCCAACAAACGGCGATCGTTGTATAGAGGACTCCAGCCAGAATAATGATCAAAGAAAGTCCAAGCAGGAATTCGCGCTTCCTGAGGATGCTAAAGCCGGTCTGCTTTTGCTCCGAAATACTGGGGGGGCGGCTCGGTATAAGGACTGTTTGCATAGTCGCTCCGCTTGGTGTTCTCTTTGGCGAGATTATGGCACTCTTTCATCTTTATTTCTTGAGCTGGAACTCACGTATATTTCGCTGCAACTGCCACTCTGCCTAACGGGTGAGCTCATCAAGAGGCTATTTGTGGGGGATCAGGCGTGGGAGATCTACTAACCCAACGGGACTTTCCCCAATCGACTTGGGCTGTATGAAAACCTACTATTTGCGCAATGACGACATCCCCGTCGGAGGAGCCCCCATGTCGAATCGCGAAGTCCTTGCTGTCAGAGACCGCACCAATGTGCAGAATCAGACTGATGACAGCACCGGTGCCTGGACTAAGTTAGCTCAGGACGCCTGGTCGGCTAGTTGCAGTGTGGGACGTGAGGCGAGACTGCTTGGTCAGGGCGTGGTCGGGGGATTCTTTGTCAAAGGTTATGACGCGATTGCAAACAACGGTAAGCAGACGGCGGTTCACCTGGCTGAATCAGTGGCTATCGGGGGAGCGCTCGCGATAGCCAGTAAGTCCGGTCCGGCGCCGATTAGATTGTTGGCGGCCGGAGTCGGCGGATATTTCGGTTATCAAATGTCCGATTGGATGAAGAATGACGTGTTCAATGGCTCGCGCTGGTCCGCGATCGGCTCTGCCGTAAGCGATACCTGGCGGTCCGGGGCCAATCTGGATAGCAATATTGCAAAAATGCAAAACAATGCAGGCACTATATTGTTCGATTCGGCCTTGATGTTCGGTGGCGGCTATGCTGGCGCCAAACTCGGTGCGGCCGGCGCACATAAAATGTCGAATTTCGAATTCTCTTTCCTCAAGCGGGGATCGCAGCTCGCTCCTGAGCTGACCAGCGTTGCTGCTCTTGAAACGGCCGGCCGTTTCAAGGCGGACCTGAAGCGCGTTGATGCCAATGATCCGCTGGTTAAGCTGGACGAAGTAATCGCTTCGAAGAAAAAGCGGCCGTCGACTCATGATCCCAGAGATATTGCCGGACTTCTTAAAGAGTCAAAAATGCTGGACTTGGCCAACAAGGACAGCGTGGCAAGAGATCTCAGAGACGTCAAGGCGCCTGAGTTGCAGAAGCAAAATACTGAACTACAGCGGACAACCGACAAGTTAAACGCCGAGATCAAGGTCAAACAAAAAGAATTGACCGCGGTAGATACATTGCTTGCTGAGAAAAAGTCAGTCCAGGCTGCCGAGGCGAGATTGCAGTCGCTGGAGAAAGATGCCGGAGAGCTTGCAGGCAAGCGGACCGAACTGCGCACGCTCGAAGAGCAGATCGGCGCCCAGGCGAAAGCAAGGGAAGAAGCTAAAAAGAATCCTGTGACCGAGGCAACCGGCGCTAGAAAAGCTCAGGAGGCAAAGGCGGTAGAGGCTGAGGCGACGCAGTATGAAGCGCTTCGTGAGCAGGCTCGCGAGCTGAGAAGAGACATTTCGGAGAAGGAAGCGGCCACCGACCGGACCAATCCGAATTCTGCGTTCAAACAGGCGGACAGTCAGCTTCAGGCAGCCAGAAAGACATTGAGTGATGCCGAGGCAAATCGTCCGGCTCGAATGTCGCAGATTCAGGCGGAAATTGAATCTTTGAGAGGCGGCGTGGCTGAAAACACAACGCGGCAACAGGCGATCGCTCAGCAGGCGCAGAAAGTTGTCGAGTCATATTACGCACGTTTGTCTGATCTCATCAAGGATCCCAGCTCGTTGCAGCCAGTCCAAGCGACTGAGGCGCTTAAGGTTAAGCCAGAAAACCAGCGCCAGAGCGCTGAAACGTTAAATGCAGAAACCGCCAGGCTGATCCAAGGTGGCGGCAAGTCGGATGTCGGCGCTGAAGTAACGAGTGTCAAGGAGAAGTTGCCGGCTGAAAGGATTGGCCAGGCAGTCGAAGAGAAGCCAGTACAAAAGTCCGATCTACATACGGTCAAGAGTACAGACGCCGGTAAACTGGTTATCGATCAGGCTTTAACGACAACCAGCAAGCAGGTGGTCGATCTCACCAGTGGTGCAAAGCCCTTGGAGTCCAAGACCGTTGAGCCGGTCAGGAAGTCGGAAGGCAAGTCAGAAGTAAAGTCTGAAGCGACCTCCGAACAAAAGTCGGCAACAAAGGAGCAACGCGCTGAAGCGGCTTCTCCTGAACTGAAAGGCAGGCTCGAAGCGGAAGCTCGTGTTAAGTCTGCTCTGGATAATGCAAAGCCGGCAGTGACCGAAGCGGCCGAAAGACTGAAGGTATTTGATGAAGCGCGCGAGATTAAGCGGCGGACACGACAACAGCTCGACTCAATCAAGAGCGAGCTGGACGCAATTGAGAGCGGAAAGACACAGTTTGCCGATCAACTAGCAAAGCAACAGAAAGTCGAAGCACTTACAGCCAGGCAGAAAGAGCTGAATGTTGAGATTGAAAAAGCACAGGACTCGGTTAAACGGGTTGGCAGCGGACATTATTTCCAAGCGATGAAGGGCATTCGCCGCTATTCCGCGAGTGTAGAGGAATTCTTCGCCAAGGAGCCAGACGCTGTTCGCCGCAATGAGTTTGCCAAGGAAGCGGTGAGGAATCTTGAAGCGATGCTCGACGAGCTGCCCAAAGCTCGCCAGGGAACACGGCCTCCATCCGACAATTTAAGCCGACGAGGATTTGCGGGCAAGGATATTGAGCGTATCACTCAGATTCGCGAGCATGCAGATCGCAGGCTCGATCAGATGAACCACAAGCACGAAGGAAGAAATCAGAGTCTGCTCGAGTTGAAACCGGTCAAGCGAGCATTCGATAAAGTGACTTCCGGCGAGCTTCGCAATGAGATACCTGATTTCGTTCGGAAACAGCTTGAGGCTTCGCAGCAGAGAATATCCACGCTGTCGAAACCGGAAGGCATCTCAGATCGCGATTGGAAACAGATACAGTCGCGCGTGCAATCGTCCGACATTGTGAAGATGGCAAATGATCCAGTTAACGTCGAAGCGGTGATGAACAACTCTTCTGTGGTGTTTTTCGACCAGCAAGGAAGCCTGATCGGACAAATCGGTACCGACGGCAGATTTCGTCCGAAATACTTTGATGTTCCGAGCATACTGCGAGGACCAGGCAGAGGTGGTGCTGGCGTCGACCGGCTTCAGGGCGAAAGCTTAGGCGGCTTCGCAATGATCGGACCGCAAGTCAGATTGACCTTTGGCGGTCGCCTTGAGTTGCACAACATCGGCACCAACTCGAAGGCCGAACCAATCTATTCCAAGGAAGTAATGTCCTTCGAAGGCAAGGTTGGACCAAAGGTCGAGGTTGGCGTCCCGGCCAACAAGCTCTCACCCGCCTCGGCCAGACCACGGACCAACACCGGCGGTGATGGCAGAGTCAACACTTCCGGCAAGAAAACGGAGGGTGCCAGTTAGGTACAGAACTAAAGAAGTAAATCGGGCTCCGAGCGCAAGTACCCCCGCTCCGGATCCCGAAAGCAGCCCGAGCCGGACCGTGATTTGACTACAGGATAGCGCGCACAGGCAGAGCCGGGCAAAAATAGGAAAGCAAAGGAGGTTGTTTCACAGCCTCTTTTCGCTTTGCAGTCCAGGCAGGCAGCTTCAGCTTGCCGAACTTAACTAGGCGACCTTAATCCGAACGCTGTCCGTCTGAAATTTGCAGGACGGCTTCGGGAAACGCACGTGCGTCTCCTTCCAAAAGCGGCGATCGCTCACCTTTGAGATAACGTCCAAAGAATGCCACGCTGTAGGAATTAATGACTTTTATTGCTCTTTTCCCGTCGGTCGGTCCGGACATTAAGGCTAGCCAGTGTACCGGCGTAAGCAGCGGCAGATCAGTGAAATTCGCATGCTCGGTTCCCTTCAACTTGATGTTGTAATGCGGTGCCTTGAGATGCCGACATAACTCAGCTATCCAGAGCGGGTCTCCACTGCGGTCCGCTTGCATAAACATAAATGGCTGGTTGAGGGCGATGGACCGCGGACCGATCGACCCATCCATCGCCAGCCCGGCCTTGAATCGTCTGTCCCTAACGCAGGACAGGATTGCTGTCTGGCCTCCCAGTGAATGCCCGTAGACTCCTATCTGCTCGAGTGCCAGTCTTTCAGTCAATAGTCCCTGGGGATCGCTTTGGTTGAATTGTTCAAGTTGATCGAGCACGAAACTTACATCGGCAAGTCTTACCAGCAAGTCGCTATTGCCATTCAGCAATTTGGGCACCGAAGGTGGTGAACCGGCCAGTAATTGCGAGCAGACTGTTCGGTCGGAGAAAATTGCAAAGGAGGCGTCGTAGGTATGATCGATCCCCACGACGATGAAACCATGGCTTGCCAGCTCCTCGGCTTGCACGGTGTTTTGTATCCTTCCACCCATCAGCCCATGCGAAAAGATGAGCACAGGGTATTTCGCCTCGGCCGGGCTAACCGGCGCCGCGCAAGTTGAATGGGTGGGGATCAAGTGCAGATGACTTGCTGCCAGTGCGAATAAAGGCGCTGCTAAAAACGGCGACAGGCTATTCGAACTTGGCATGTAGGTAGCCTTGGGCGCAGTAGCAGTACTGTCGGCGGGATACCAGACCTGGATCGCCAGCTCTCTCATTTGGAGCGGATCGCTGGCATAGAGCTCGCGGCGGCTTGAATCTTTCAGCCAATAAAATTGAGTTCCGACAGCGTAAGGACCAGTGGGAGCGGGCAGGTTCGGAATTGGAACGACGATTGCCAGCAAGGCAGAACCTATGATCAGCACCAATGAATCACGGCACATCCTCTTTCTCGCTTGCTCGTCTTCCGTCGCCTTTCTGCTAAAAACCGCCAATCCCAATAATGGCAGTGCCAGGTAGGACGGGGCTAGTTGCCAGCGAGCTCCTTCAATAGCTATCTGTGCTAGCAACAAGAGAAAGGCCATTGCGTAGACTATGGCTATCGCTCTCTGCCGCCTGGCCGGCTGGGGCAGCAAAATTGCCACTGCTGACAGTGCCATGGTAAGTAGAATTTCGAATGGCCTCATGCTGGCTAGACGCTGGCAGGCTGCAGCGAGGCCGTACACGTGGATAGCTTCTGATCTTGAGTGCAGGCCTGGTATACCGCTCGTACATCGCGCACGATCTCAGTGAGGACTGAAGGAGTGATCGCTTGACCGCCATCAGAAAGAGCTTTGCAGGGATCGTTGTGAACTTCGATTAGCAATCCATCGGCACCGCAGGCGATCGCAGCTCTGGACATCGGACGGATCAGCTCGGGTCTGCCGGTACCATGACTCGGATCGACCAGAACTGGAAGCTGAGTCATGTTTTTCAAAGCAGCTACCGCCGATAGATCCAGGGTATTTCTTGTGTGTGTCTCAAAGGTGCGAATCCCGCGCTCGCAGAGCACCACCTGGAGATTACCTTCCAGCAAGATATATTCTGCGGCTTGCAACAGCTCGCTGATGGTTGCGGAAAATGCTCGCTTGAGAAGGATCGGTTTTCTGGAGCGGCCGACCTCCTTGAGCAGCTCGTAGTTGTACATATTGCGAGCGCCGATTTGGAACATGTCGACGCATGAATCCGCAAGTTCTACCTGTTCGGCCGACATGACCTCGCTTACGACAGGCAACCCGGTGATTTGGCGCGCTTCGCGCAAATACTCAAGCGCTTCGGCGCCCAGCCCGCGAAAATCATAAGGGCTGGTGCGCGGTTTAAATGCTCCGCCGCGCAGCAACTGGGCTCCGGCGCTTTTTACCTCGCTGGCAATCTGGAAAAGCTGAAGGCGTCCTTCGACCGAGCATGGCCCGGCGATTACTACCGGCGCTGCTCCACCGCCCAGGACCGCGCCATTGGAAAAGCGCAAGGAGATGTCATTTGAATTCAGAGCCAGTGGGCATTGAGCTTGAACTCTGATTACCTTTTCGACCCCTTCAATCCGGCTGAAGAGATGGGAAGGTAATCCGCTGGCATCGTCAATCACCACTACCAGTCTGTGTTGAGCGGTTCGGACGACCTGGCTGGACAGACCCGCTTCGCGCAGAGCCTCGCAGACCTGCGTGTCCGTCTCCGGTGCCGAATTGGAACGAAGTACGATTATCACTAGTGAATCCCCGGGCCTCTTGGCAGCTTGGCTCTGATCGCAAATTGAAAGAACATCATCATCCGAAAATTTTGTCAAGAAGTCGATTTTGGTAAGCTAAGCTTCAAGTTCTTCTTAATGGCTCAGCTGTCTAAATCATATGGTGGTTCTGCCCGAGCGGAAGCCTAAAGTAAATCTCCCTTAAAGCGCATTTTTTTGTGCAATACGCTACAGACGGTAACATAAGTTTTCTCAAGGACAGGAGTTGGTGGCTCAAATCCTTTCGAGCCGCCCTGTCATTTGCGCCTGCCTGCTGGTGGCCGGCTTTATTGCTGGGATTGGCAAATCTAGCGCTCTTACTCGAGGCTAGATATCTGTACAATTCACTGAGAGTCCCTGAAATGCCGGTTCAGGAGCTAACGAAGATTTTCGCCATCGGCTGTGCGGTTGCGCTTAGCAGTGTTGTCGCCATTACCTGGGCTTTCGGGTCGTGGTTGCTTCGACTGACTGCTTTCGCTCAGGCCTGTATGCTGCACGACAGCATTCCAGCCAGGGCGCTGTGGCAGCAAAGTTTGCTTAAGGTCCGCGGTCAAAGGCTATATCTCATGAAGCTCTGGGCGATTGCGTCAGTGTATCTGCTGGCGCCGACTTTCGTCATGTGTGTACTGACGGTAGTCAAGCTGGTGCAGTCTCCGATGCTCCTATCTCAGGCTGCTGGGCCGGCCTCCGCGCAACCCTGGTACGGCTGCTTGCTCGACGCCGCAATCTTCGGCCTTTCAGCTGTGAGCACCTCGTACTCGATTCTTCTGCTCGTGCTTTCGTCTGTTTCGCTGACGAGAGCAGGCGAAACAGCCTGGTCAGCTGTAGTAACAATGGCCAAGCGCGTGATTCCACTTTTTTTGCTCGGCTTGTTTGTACTTGGTTTCAACGCTTTGGTTTCGACGCCGCAGATCATCTGGGCGGGCGGCGCGCTCCTAGAGTCGTTGGATCAAAACGTCTACGCAATGATAGCCTGGCAGGTATGGTTCGCTCTGTCCAGCAGCGTTTTGTGGCCGTGGTCGGTGCTGCCCTATTGTCAGTTTCTGAAAGAAATGCGAGGCGGCTGAAGCTATGACCGAAGAGTTTGTCGGTACTTTGCACGATCCGGGCGCGGCGATGTCGCGGCTGCTAGGTAGGCTCCAAGCGAGCAACGGTGCTGGTCCTGATGAGAAGGGACGATTCGTGCTTGCGCTGGGTAGCACGGCTACATCCGACCTGGTTGGTATTTCAGCTGCCGGCGCCAGTCCGGAGATGAGGCGCTTGACCCCTCGGGTTGATGCGGAAGCATTGGTGCTGGGCCGGGTCGCGGGTGGGGGAGAATTGCCGGTATCGCCCGCCGGTATAGTGTCGCCAGTGGTGCTTACCAGAGCTGCTTTGCAGTTGGCAGGCATGCCGGTTACAGTAGTTGATTGCGGAACCTTCAGCTCACCGGTCTGTGAGTTTCTCAAAGCCGGTGACCAAGCGGCTCGTTGCCTTTCGACCGGCGACGCGATTGAGCTTGCGGTGGTGCGAAATCTATTTGAAGCAGGTATCGAATTGGGTAAGGAGTGGAGCCAGCAGGAAAGCTATCTCGTTCTGGGTGAATGTGTGCCGGGTGGTACTACTACAGCGTTAGCCGTTCTGAAGGCGCTCGGCTTTGAAGCAGACCGGCTGGTGTCTAGCAGTTTGCTTAAGGCGGACCATCGCTTTCGAAGCAAGATTGTGATGGATGGCCTGTCCAACGCGAAAGAAAGTGGGCTGTTGAATGCTCGCGAGCCTCTTAGCGCAGTCGCCGCCGTCGGTGATCCGATGCAGCCGTTCGTGGCCGGTGTGGCTATTTCTGCGGCCCGCCGGATTCCGGTTGTTTTGGCTGGCGGGTCTCAGATGCTGGCAGTTTGGGCGCTCGTTCGGGCTCTGGCTGAATCGCCGGAGCGCTGGCTGCCAGCGCAGCCGATTGGCGTAATTACGACTAAGTGGGTTGCATTCGACAGCGGTGCGGGATCTGTCGACTTGGCTCGCAGACTGGACGCACCATTTGCAGCAGTCTTTCCGAATTTGAGCCGGTCCAGGCACAACGGATTGAGGGCATACGAACAAGGCCATGTCAAAGAGGGGGTTGGAGCAGGGGGGGCAATGTCGGTGGCACATCTGTGCGGCGGGGCCAGCCATGATGAGATCTTGCAGGAGATCGACCAGACCTATCAAAAAATGGTGTCCGCGCGCTCTCAGCCAATGAGCTGCCCTTGATCAGCTGTCGCGAATGCTACCGCCGGCGGTGCTAAGCCGAGGACTGGTTGCCGCCCAGCTCCTTAGCTCGTTTGAGCGACATTTTAGCGTCGCGCAGAATCGTCTCCGGATTGAGATCTTCCATATTGAAATTGGCGCAGCCGACTGAAACGGTTACGTGCGGACCCTTTCGTCCTGGTCCCTTCACGAAACTCATCTGCTCCACTTCCAGGCGAATCTTTTCAGCCAAAATTTTGCCACCGGCGACATCAGTGTTGGGCAGGACGACGGCAAATTCATCTCCGCCGTACCGTGCCATTAGGTCGCTGGAGCGGGTCTGATTGAGAAGCCGGTTGGCGATTGTGGAAAGAACTAAATCACCAATTTCATAACCAAACTCATCATTAATGTTCTGGAGATGGTCGATGTCTATGATTAGCAGACCGACCGGTGAACGCTGCCTGAATGAAAAAAGCAGCTGTTGTTGCAAAAATCCGACCAGGAATTCCAGGTTGTATAAGCCGGTCAACGAATCGGTGGAAGCGCGAAACTGCTCCTGCTGGTGCAATGTCTCGATCTCTTGATTTGCCTGTAAAAGCCTGAATACCGGACCCATTTGAATTTGCAGCTCGGCCATCGCCGTTCGCGAAGCTTGATCGAAGCCTTTCTTTTGAGCAGTCGAGAAGATAAGCGCGCCCAGTGTCACTCTCTCTCTCTTTACATAGAGGACCTCCGGCGTCGAGATCGTTTTACCTCCGTCTTCCAGCAATTGCCCTCTGAGATCCAGGGACAAGTCCTTGGCGGTGCTCATCTCCTTGGAAATTTTCTTAACCAGGTCATCGAAAGATTTCTTGCTCACACCGTCTCCGACTTGAAAGCTGGCCCATGGATTGGCCGTGCTTGAAAGCACCAGTCCGGAAATTTGCGAGTTGAAGAGTCTGGAGACGAGCGTGAAGTACTGATCCAAAAATTTCTTGCGAGGGGCCGTAACATCCATCAGTGAGCGAGCGAGACGGCCGACCAGGCGCTCGATCAGGAGATTGTTCACGACCAGTTGGTAACTGTTCAGGAGCTCCTTGCTGGAAAGCAATCCGGAAGCCAGACTACTTTCCTTGGTCATTGAGGGCTTCCAGCCCTGACCTTTGGACCGCTCGATCAGTGATTTCGCCAGATTTACCAGTTTGTCGCCGGTCTTGAGCTCCGTTAGATCTACCAAGGAATCCGCCATAGCCGCTGCCGACCAGAATGAGTCCGGGTTGTCATCGCTAGTTTTTACCAAAACGACCGGCAGTTGCTGTGTGCGATCGTTGCACTTGATCAAGCAAGATAACTGATACCCGTCGAGGTCTGTTAAGTCAGTGGCAGAAACCAAGACGTCCGCCCCCTCGGCGCAGAGCTGATGCAAGGCGTCGAAGCCTCCGGCACAGCTCGATACTTCGAATCCGGCCTTGGTCAGGAAGTCCTCAGCCTGAGAAAGACTTGCTTTCTCATCGTTGACCACCACTACTTTTCCCTCGGTCATACGTTATAAACCCCGGAGTCTTTCACCTGATAACCTCAGGCACCAGTCCACTATGCAATTGAAACAGGCTCTTGAAATTTAGTTTCAAGCTAGTCTCGTCCATCGCCTCAATTATAAGCGTTTATCATCTTAACTTCTTTACTGAACTCATACTGCTGTAGCAGATACTAACAAGATACCGGAGCGGCTGATGATATGATCAAATACTCCCACTATTCGGGACCGTGACTGAATCTGCTCGGCTTTCTGGTGGGCAAATTTTTTGAGCAAAGGAAATTTCAAACTCTGGTTCAACCCTCATGATTACTACTACTTTGAAAGATCAACCAATCGGCTTTGCACTGACTGAGGAGCAACGCCTGATCCAAGAAACCGTGCGCGAGATAGCCCAAAAGGAATTCGCGCCAAGGGCAGCCGAAGTCGACAAGAATCATCGATTTCCTCGTGAAAACTTTGAGCTACTTGCGGCCTCCGATCTCTGTGGAATGTTTTTCCCGGAAGAATACGGCGGAGCCGGCCTCGATCATGTTTGCTATGCAATTGCCGTAGAAGAGCTCGCTAAGGCGTGCGCGACAACATCTGTTTTGTATTCTGCGCATGTATCGTTGACGGCTGCTCCGGTATACAGCTGGGGTAACGAGGAGCAGAAGAAAAACTTCCTCGCTCCGATGGCGCGTGGCGAAAAGCTAGGAGCATTTGCACTATCCGAGCCTGGGTCCGGTTCGGATTCCGCAGCCGCAAGGTGCAAGGCAATTTTGAAAGGCGATCATTTTATTGTAAATGGAGTCAAGAATTGGATTACCAATGGTATTGAAGCTGATTACTATCTAGTCATTGCGCAAACTGATTCAGCGTTACGCCACCGCGGGCTGGTGGCCTTGATGATTGAGAAGGGCAGTCCGGGTTTTACCTTTGGCAAGCTCGAAGATAAGCTCGGAATCAGAGGGTCATCAACCTGTCAGATCATTTTTGAAGATACCCCGGTGCCGGTGTCTAACATGCTGGGCGGTATCGGCGATGGCTTTAAGGTGGCGATGAGCACTCTCGATGGTGGCAGAATCGGCATCGCCTCTCAGGCGGTTGGAATTGCTCAAGGCGCTTTGGATCATTCATACAAGTACGCTAAAGAAAGAGTGGCGTTTGGTGTCACTCTCAATCAGCTGCAGGCGATTCAATTCATGATGGTTGAAATGCAAACTGAGATTGATGCTGCGCGTCTTTTGACTTATCAGGCCAGCGTCGCGCAAGATCGCGGGCAACCGTTTACCCAAGAAGCGGCGATGGCAAAGTTGTACGCTGCCGAAGTAGCGATGAGAAGTACTGTGAAATGCGTGCAAATTTTCGGTGGATATGGGTATGTTACTGATTACCCGGTAGAGCGTCATATGCGTGATGCGAAGATTACGGAGATTTATGAGGGAACCTCGGAGATTCAGCGAATAGTGATCGCGAACAGACTACTAAAGGGGCAATAAACTATGTCTTGGCAACCACCTCCGCCGCCTCCACCCAAACCAGGCGGTCAAGCGCAACCGCAGCAGGCATTGACCTATTACCAGCTCTTGCAAGTTGATCCGAATGCCAATCCGACCATCATTCGTTATGCCTACCGGTTTCTTGCAGCCATGTATCATCCCGACAATGCGGAGTCCGGTGATGCCGAGAAGTTCAAGACAATCACGGAAGCCTGGCGGACTCTATCCGACAATGCCAAACGGCAAGCCTACGATGCGCAGGCTGGCTTGAAGGTTCAGCAGGCGGCCGCGGCGACCGGGCCAAGTGGCGTCAACAGCAGCGTCGGCAGTATGCCCAATATTCCCAAAGGTGGACTCTCCTGGAATGAAGTGGAGCTGCGTCTTGCCGTTCTGCAGGTTCTCTTGGAGGCGCGTCGCAAGCGACCGCAGACCGGTGGAGCTTCCGCCAAAATGTTGATGGACTGCTTGAACATCGGTATGGGTGATATTGAATTCGTTCTCTGGTATCTGCGCGAAAAGGGTTATATTGCTAGAACTGAAGCAGCTTTCATGATTACTGTGATCGGGGTTGATTACCTGATCGACCAGCTCTCGAAGACTCAACCGCTTGATGCCGGATCGTCGCAGGCGCCGGTGGCGGTCAACCTGCCAGCCACTATTAATTAGCGCTGCAGTTAATCGCTCAGGTCGACTTTGAAGGATTTGCGGTGCCAGGTGGTTAAGCCATGCTGCTTGATGGCTCGGCGGTGATGTTCCGATCCGTATCCTTTGTTTTGGTGCCAAGCATATTCTGGAAAACGCTCGGAAAGCTCGCACATAAATTGGTCGCGATGAACCTTCGCGACGATCGATGCAGCGGCGATCGATGCCGATTGAGAATCACCTTTGATGATAGTGAGTTGCCGGTCTGGCAATCCCGGCACTGTCTTGTTTCCATCGATCAGCAGCACTGCCGGTGATACTATAGTCAAATTGAGCCGCGCGCGCTTCATCGCCAATAAGCTGGCTTGCAGGATATTTAAGGTATCGATCTCCTCGACACTGGCTTGCCCGAAAGCGCAATCAGCCAGATCGTGCAAGGTTGCTGCGAGCTCCCGTCGTTCCGCATCGGATAGCATTTTTGAGTCGTTTAGCTTTTCGAGCGCGCGGGCGTGTTGTGTGCCCAATCGCAGGCGGGGCAGATAAACCGCTGCTGCCACAACTGGACCAGCCAAGCATCCGCGTCCGACCTCGTCTAATCCAATCAGTGAAACAGTCTCGAGCGTGACCGCAGCTGCGGATTCAGAGATGGAGAGCTGTTGGGAGTTCCGGTAAAGCTGTTGCAGATTCAGGTCAAACGCCAGCAGCCGTTTTAGCCGCCTTTTGGTCGATTCCTTCGCCCGCTCTTTAGCCGGCATCGGATTCTTCTCCCGGGTTTAATGAATCAAGCAGAACCTGACCCAAACGGCCATCTCGTAAATCGGACAGAAAGAGGCTGGCGGCTCGCTTTGTGTCCGGTTTTCCGCCTGGTCCCACACAATTGCGCAGGACGGCTATCAACGTGAGGTCCGGTTTGCTTCCGGCGGCGGCGCCATAGTAAGCGGACAGCCGGCCGGGGTAGTTGCGTTCGAGCAATTTCAGTCCTTCAGCGGCTATCTCTTGAGAATCATATACTTGCTCCGGCAGGAGATTGAGCAAAGCCAACTTTAGCCTGGTCCACTCTGGTAGAGAGGTGGATGGCAGAATGCCAGGCGTGTCGAGCAGCTCGAGGGCAGGGTGCAATCTTACCCATTGAGAACCTTTGGTCACGCCGGGTTTATTGCCGACCAGCGTCTTTTTTCGGCCGATCAACCAGTTGATCAAGGACGATTTGCCGACATTCGGCATGCCGACGACGCAAGCTCTCATCGGTCTTGGCAATAGCCCCTTGCGGGTGTGCGCTTCGCGTGCTTTGCTCGTCAACTCGAGGGCCAGCGCTATAACTTTCTCTTTGCCGCGGGTTTGCTTCAGCGCCAATGCAAGCGCCCGGCGATCCGTCCCATCCGACAGAGCCTTTACCCAGGCCGAAAGCGGTCCGTTGTCTGCCAGGTCCTGTTTGGCCAGTATAATCACTCTGGGCTTGCTGCCGAATAGCTCGGCAGTTCTTGGATGCCCGCTCGACCGCGGGGCACGAGCATCGCGGACTTCAAAAACAAGATCAACCCATTTGAGTTGATCCTGAAGTCTTTGAAATGCTGAGAGCGGAGCGCCCTTCGGCGCTGATGTTCGGCGCGTTGCCATATGCGCCTCGTTAGGATTCGGCTGCGTCCTTTTTCTCGGTTGGCGGCGCTTGTTGAGCCGGAGCGGCTTGGACAGGCGCGTCCTTTTTATGGCCTATCTTTTCCTTGATGCGAGTGGCCTTGCCGGTGCGCTCACGCAGATAATAAAGTTTCGACCGGCGGACATCTCCGCGGCGCTGGACGGTAATCTTCTCTACGCGCGGCGAGTGAAGCAGGAATACCCGTTCGATGCCGATGCCTTGGAAAACCCGTCGGACGGTCACTGTGGAGCTGACTCCGGAGCCGTGGCGCTTGATAACCACGCCTTCGTAGCCCTGAGTGCGCTCCTTGCCGCCTTCTTTGATCTTTACGAAAACCTTGACCGTGTCGCCGATATTCAGCTTTGGCAGGTTGTCTTTAAGGAGAGGAGCTTCTATTTCTCGAATTATCTGGTTCATGGCTAGCCGTTCTAAAATTTGAAGTTGTTTAAACATCGCCTGAGCATCGGGCAGGCGCTTTCCCGGACCGCTGCAAGGTCGCAAACGGTCTGCCATTTTAGCATGACAGGAGAACCATTATAGCCGCTGGCGCCGGTGCTTATTGCTACTTTAAAGATGCGTTCATAAATTGTCGCTCACGGAATTGGCAAGTATATGGATGCTAGTTGGTCGGCAGGCGATTCGCTCAATGTCGACCGGTCTGCTTTCGCCTGGCTTGAATACTTACGGGATTACGAAGCGGCGATGCTAGCGATAGTCTGTGGCATTAGTGGCCGTCAGTCCCAGCTATTCACCGACAGACCGCTACATTCATTGCTCACAAAAAAATCCCTGCGACACTAAATGTGGTGCGCAGCTTCAATCGGCGCCGAATTCCACTGCCGGTGCTCGGGAGTTGGTCTGTTTAAGCGTATCGAGCTCGGCTATAAAGTCCTTAATCGACCGGAATTGTCTGTAAACGGATGCGAACCGAACATATGCCACTTGGTTCAATGAGCGGATTCGCTCGAGCGCCAGCTCACCGATCTGGGTGGAGCTGACTTCCCGCTTGCCTTCGGCTGCGAGCTCGTTCTCCACAGCGTCCACGAGATCGTCGATCTGTTGAGCGGTTACCATTGTCTTGGCGCAAGCTCGTGAAATACCGGCTCGGAATTTCTCTCGCAGGTAGGGTTCTCTGCTGCCTGATTTCTTTACAACCAGCAGTTGAATAACTTCGAGCCGCTCATATGTGGTAAACCGCCGCTCACAGGATTCACATTGCCTTCGCCTGCGGACAGATGAGCTTTCTGCCGTTAGTCGCGATTCCAAGACTCGGCTGTCCTTGTGGTTGCAAAATGGACAGTACATCTGGAAAGCTCTCCAAGTTGTCTCGCCTGAGTTGAATCTGACCAGGCCGGTCGGCAACCATCACGATGACTTTGCAATTATAGAACAGGCAATTCACTGTCTCTTGCGGTTGCGGCATAATGAGAATCATGATTTACAGTCCGTTTTTGACGGTGAGTGAAGGCGCTTTATTCTGACCTCATGGCAGGCAACAAGAAAGAGACTCTTTATCAAATTCTCGGCGTCGATTCAAATGTCGGCTCGGCCGATATAAAGCGAGCCTATCGCAGGCTAGTTAAGAGCCTTCATCCAGATGTCGAGCATAGCAAGCATTCGGATGAAGACAGAAACATCGCCACCGAACGGATGATGAGGGTAAATCATGCCTATGAAACGCTGATGGACCGCACGAAGCGCTCGGCATATGATACCGAGCTCGGCATCAGTCGCAGCAGTCGAGTCATTGTTCAAGCCGCTGCGATGGTAAATGAGGATGAACTCAGAGAACGCTATCTTCGGCGAGTCTTTCATCCTTCCAGGCACGCGATATTGAAGGTTATGAACTCTTACCAACGCCAGCTCAGGCTGCTCTCCCAAGACATCTACGACGAACAGCTGGTGTCTGAATTTGAGCGTTATGTCGACAGTTTCGAAGAGACCTTGCGGGCTGGCTCCGACGCGTTTGCGCGCGAGCAGTGGCCGAAGTCGCTCGACGCCGCAGTTCAGATGATGCGCTATTGCATCGCGCAGGCTGCAGACGCGCTTGAAGAGATGCGGCGGTTCTGCACCAATTTCGACTATGACCATCTGGCGATGGCTCAAAACCTGATTAAGATAGCCGGGGACCTGTCAAAACAATCGCTGAGTTTGACCAAGTACTAGAAAATTCGATCGAGCATCTCGGCTGTCAACCAGCCACGATTGATCAAGGCTTCTCGCAGACTACAGCAGGTAGTTTTTTGCTCGATGAGCGCTACCTTCAGTTGATCGTCATCGACCATACCCAGCTCGAGCAGCCTTTGTCCCCACCGATGAGGATGATCGGAAGGTAATTTTAAAACAGCTTGCAGGCGCAGATAATAGTCCTTTTGCTGCTCGGTAATATAGCCGGCTGCAACCAAGAGGCAGCCTACATGAATCAGCTCATTCTTTGTATTGTGCTGAATTTCCAGAATAGCGTCGAGTTCATCGAGTGTCAGCAATCCGGCTGATACGAGCAGCTGACCGAGCTTTGGCCGGCAATAATCATTGGATTGTTCCGCCGGTGCTGATTCTTGATCGTAATTTCCTTGCTTGGGCTCCCCTTGCTGGCTACTGTGATAGTCCCAAGATCGAGTTAAGCGTTGCCGCGCCTCCCTGACCATCTCCAGCTCCAGGTCGAAAAGGCCTGCTTCGCTTTCGCAGAGTCTGTTCATTAATGCCGTGTAGGCTTCCTTTACTTCACTCGCTGGAGAGCCTTCTGGCAATCCCAGCAGGAGAAAAATGTTCTTGACCATGACTATCATCTACCCCGCTGCCTGGACTGCGGAAGAAAATGCCGGATCTGTCCGCGGCCCAAGTGCTACGCCAAAGTGTCATTCAAATTCGTCTGCCGTCCAGACTGCTGATTGACAACCTGATTCAAGCTTGACATCGAGAGCGTATCACTGTCAAGGTCAGCTGACGGCACAACTAGCGACTATAGCTGGTTGTTCGGTCGCCGTCAGCACCACTTCGGCGATTAAGTCGTAAGGTTTGGCATCGAAGACTCGCACGTTGAGCAAGTCTCCAATCACAATGCTGTATCTTTCGTCCGGCTTGACGTAGACCTGGTTGTCGATCTGAGGGGCATCCCACTGGCTTCTTCCGAAGTAGAGCTTTTTAGATTCGTCGAAGCCTTCAACTAAAACGTCCAATTCCGTGCCGATCAGATTCTGATTGCGCTGGCTCGAAATCTGGTGCTGGAGCTCCATGATTCGCTTGCGTCGCTGCTTTTTGACCTTCTCTGGCAGCTGCCCGGCCATCTGCCCGCTCGGTACTTCAGTCTGTAGCGAATAAGTAAAGACGCCCAGCCGGTCGAATCTCTGCTCTTCGATGAAGTTGACGAGATGCTCGAAGTGCTCTTCTGTCTCTCCCGGAAAGCCGACGATGAATGTCGAGCGAATTGCTACATTCGGTACCAGTTCCCGAATACGGGTGACTACCCTGGCCGGCAGCGCCGGTCTGGCCATCGCCTTCAAAATCTCTGGGTGGCTGTGCTGGAGCGGAATGTCTACATACTTAACAACCTTGGGGAGGCGGGCGATCGTCTCGAGCAAGCGGTCGGTCGCTTCGCCTGGATAGAAATACATGATGCGAATCCATTCCAGATCCTCAATCTCATGCAGAGCTTCGAGCAGCTCAGCCAGGGACATCTTGCCGTAAAGGTCCAGGCCGTAATAGGTGGAGTCTTGCGAAATCAAGATAATCTCGCGGACTCCGGAAGCTACCAGTATCTTTGCTTCCTTTACGAGCGATTCGATCGTGCGCGAGCGAAAGTCTCCGCGCAGCATCGGAATGATGCAGAAGGTGCAGCGATGATCACAGCCCTCGGCGATCTTGAGATAGGCCGAGGCGCCGAAGCCGGTCTGCATTCGAGGCAGCGCATCTTCCTGGTGATCGTTGGGAACGTCGCTCACCTCTACTACTCTTAAGGATGAATCTTCGGAAATTGCCTTGACCACCTCGACAATTTTGTGGATATCGCCAGTGCCTACCACTGCTCTTGCCTCGGGCAGCTCTTCCAGCAGTTCCGCCTTGAAGTGCTGAGCGAGGCAGCCGGCGATGATTATCTCTTTGCCCTCGCTGGCCAATTCAACTAATGTCTTCACTGACTCCTGCCGGGCATCGGCGATGAATGAGCAGGTGTTGACCAAGCAGATGTCGGCCTCGTCGTTGTCGAATGTTACTTGAAATCCGGACTGATTCAGGAGACCGAGCATAACTTCCGTGTCAGTGGTGTTCTTGGGGCATCCCAGTGAAACCACCCCGATCTTGGGGTTGCGCATAAGAGCTGACTGACCTCCTTAAATGAGCCTGCCACCAACGGCAAAATCGCGCCGTCCAGGCAAAATGTCGATACTTGGATGAAATGGCTTGGATTTAGGCGCGGCCGAATCGCTAGTCGGCGTCGAGTCGGCCTTCGCTATAGCGATAGGGTACGTCGATTGAGCGGGTTCCTCCGCCCAGCGATTCGCCAGGAATATATTGACGCGATGGCACGTCGTCAAGATTGCGGTATCGTCGTTCATGAGCCTCGGAAAGTCGCCTTTCATCAGTCTTCTTAAGCGGTTTCTTCAACCCTGGCAGCGACTTAGTGCCGCCCGCGGCTTGAGTTTTAGAGGCATCTTTCAAGGGATCGCCGGCTATGCTGGTCGATTTGGACATGAAAGTGCGCTCGGAAATCTTGCCGGATTCGCCGAAGGTACCCATTTTACCCTGGTAGTCAACAGTTAGGCTACCCCCGTTGCCGGCCCGCACTCGTAAACCTTGAGAATCTTGATAATCGCGCCGGTCGCCCTGTTCGAGATAGCCGGTAAACAGGCTTTCTCCGGTCGCCACCGACTTCACTTCCACCCAGACATGCTGGCTGGCTGAAAGCGAGATTCGGGCATCGGCCGGTTGAGTGGAGTCGGCTGTCGGAATTTGCGGTGTCTGCCCGCTGGTGGATTGAGATGAGACTGCGGTATTGAACTTGGATGTTTGTTCACGCAAGGACATCAAAGATGGATCCATCTGATTGGCCTGGTTGTTAAGCTGGACTTTAACTAGATAGGTCAATAAACCGACGACTACCACTATCCAGAAGGCGTTAAAGTAAAAAGTCTTAAATGTAGGCGGACCGCCTCGCTCAGCCTTCCCCCGGCTGAAATACTCGGGAGTCGTGTAGACCAGCTGCTGAGCATTTGCGGTTTTTGTCGCATTCTTGTGCCCGTTGCCGGGCGATTCTTCGGCATTCTTCCGGTATTCTTCCGACAAAGCCTGTCCGTCAAGACCGACGCATTCAGCATAGCGCTTGATATAGCCAGCGACATATACCGGCTCTGGCAGCTCTTCCGTTTGAGCACCATCGATAGACAATAGATGTCCGATCGGAATCTTGGTGCGTTCATATATCTGCCTGACTGAGAGACCTTGATTCTCTCTGGCCGATTTCAGTTTCTGTCCGATCAATTCGAGCGACATCAACAACCTATGTCCCCAGCTTTTCTATTTCGTCCTGGTCCAGGTATCGCCAGACTCCAGGCGCCATCTGCCCCAATTGTAACCCACCTATGCCAACTCTGACCAAGCGAGTCACACGATAACCAAGTTGTGTGCACATGCGTCTGATCTGCCGATTCCTACCTTCGCGTATCGTAAGTTCGAAACTAGACTCGGACTGATTACGGTCAAGTAGACGAACTTTAGCCGGCAGTGTCGGACCATCGGACAGGACTACACCGGCAGCCATGTGCTTGAGATCCGACTCGGCAATTGAGCCGCTTACCCAAACCAGATACTTCTTCTCCTGGTGATGAACTGGATGAGTAACCTTTTGGGTTAACTCACCATCATTAGTAAAGAGCAGAAGTCCTTCCGAGTCCATGTCAAGTCTGCCAACCGGGCGCAAATGGCGCAGTTTTGCAGGTAAAAGATCGAGAACGTCCTCTCGTCCGAATTGATCGCCGCAGGTCGTGACTACGCCTCGAGGTTTGTACATCACCAAGTACGTAAATTGCTTCAGCTTGATCGGTTTGCCGTCGATTGCCAGTTGGTCGAGCTTGGGGTCTACAGTCAGACCGAAATCTGTTACGACCCTGCCGTTGAGACTGACTCGTCCAGCCGAAATCAGTTTGTCGGCCTCCCGGCGAGAGCAGCGTCCGGATTTGGCGATTGCCTGATTCAAGCGAAACAGCTTGGCTGAGCTGGTCATGCGCAGCACCACCGGTGGTGTAGACCGGCTATATTCGTGACTCCGGCTCTTCGGTCAAAACCTTAGTGCCTTGCCCAGCTAGCTCGTCAATTCTGCTGGCGACGCGTTCTTTGGTCTCTTGCATGGTCGTATTGGCCTTTTTCAGCGCCTCGCCGCTGCGCGATTGCAATTCATGCACGGCTTGATTCGTCTTGTCCTTGAGATCTTGAAGCTGGTCGCTAGCTTGCTTGTAGAGGTCTTCCGAGCCGTCCGCCAGCTGCCTCCTTAAGTCGGCTCCGGACTTCGGCGCCGACAGCAGCCCGAATAAGTAGCCCATCATTCCACCCACTAAAAGGCCCTCGAAAAATCTACTACCTGACATTTTGCTCTCCTCTGTCTGTGGTTATCTGTCTGGTCTCCGGGTGCCTTTCTTCACTATCCTTGCTGGACAGATATGATCTTAGCCCTGCCAAGAGAGCGGTGCCCCACACTGAGGACTTTCTCTTGGCTTCCTCTGCTACCAGCCCGATCGAACCTGATACCTCTTCCACCTTGTGCCCGACGTCGGTGACCTTCTGAGTTGTATCTCGGCGCAGCGCATTGACGCTTTCGGCGAGCTGTTTAAACTCCTGCAAAGTGGCCGGCACTTCAGTATCGAGTGTATTGGCGAGCTTCTCATATGCCAGCAAGGTGCGGGCTGCTTGCATCAACATCGGAAAGACTGACGAGACGAAAAGCAAAAGCGAGATCGTCAAAATTACTAGCGAAAACGAAACCAATATGTCGACATAGGCCGGATTCACGGCATATTCCTCTCGCCTAACGATGCTGGAACGGCAGCACTGAGGAGCCTCCCAATTCGAGCTCCTCACGCTTCTTGGCCGCTGCCAGTTTACCGGCGGCTACAGCGCGCTTCAATCTCATGGTCTGTTCTTCTACGACCAACTGGCAATAATTGAGCGCGGAAGCATAGAGGTCCAGTGAGTCGTCCACCAATTCATTGGCTCGGTCGGGAATTGTACGCGCGGTATCAGTGATTTGCCCGCGGAACTCTCTGCCTGGCTTGGGAGCTGTCAAAAGAGCGACTGCTACCCCGCCGACAGCTCCGATTGTCAAACCAACCAGCCAGGTGCCGACTGATGACCAGTTATCTGACGGATCGTCATGTAATGCGCAGCGTAACGAGTTTCTAGCCATTCAACGCTCTCCGGTTTGTTTCGCGAATAATTTCAGTTTGAGGGAAGCATTTTTTGTCATCGGTCCAGTCCAGACGGCTTCCTAAAGAAGTTTACACCAAGGCAGGTCTAACGGCTACGGAAAAGCAGGTTTATGACGGACGGTAAGGTGGATAGTTAGTCCTAAGCAGGTCCGTATAATGATAGGCAGGAAGGAAGGTCTAAGTGACAACATTGCAAAGCAGCGTGAACAACGGCGCAAACGGACCAGCGCGGTTAGAGCTCTTCACGGTCAGCCTGCTGGCATTGTTCATGGAGATGCTTGTCATTCGGTACCTGGGTACCGAAGTCTTGATCTTTTCTTACTTCAAGAATGTGTCGCTGATGGCGGCTTTCTTGGGGCTCGGTCTCGGTTTCATCTGGACTAACAGCAAGAGAGATTACTTCTGCTGGTCGGGACCTTCATTCTTAGTATTGTGCGGGGTTTTGATCTGTGCACTGGGGCTTAACATCACGTTTTTGACCTACGTAGATCCTTTCAAGTTCATGCTGTTCGGAGTCGGCAATCCGCAGGGAGGCACTGTTTATCCGATCTGGACCTGCATTAGAACTGTCGCCATCATGTTGTCACTTTTTGCCTTGACAGCTTTTGCCTTCGTCGGTTTGGGGCAGAAGATGGGGCAGCTCTTTGAAAAGCTCAAACCGCTCGAAGCTTATTCTGTGAATGTGCTTGGCTCGCTGGCTGGCACCATCTTGTTTTCAGTCTTGAGCTATTTTGAGCAATCGCCTGGTGCCTGGATGGTGACCGGCGGACTGCTCTTCGTCGCGGTCAAGCGCCGACCGATGCATTTCGCCCTTTTGGGCTTGGGCATCGTGTATCTAGTCTGGCTGGGCGCTTTTGTCGCGAAGTCTCAGTACGGAGACGATTATGTAGAGACACTTTGGTCGCCGTATTACCGGGTAGATGTGATTCAATCTCACCCGCCCGGCGGTCTGGAAAAGGGCCTCAAGTACGGGTATGACCTGCATGTCAGCTATGGCACCTTTCAATCGATTGTCGATTGTCGTCCGGAGAACCTGGCGAAGTTTCCCCAAAAGGTGCAGGACGAGATGCTCATTTCGTTCTCCTTGCCCTATGGGCTCTTCAATTCGACCCCCAAGCGTGTGTTGATCTTAGGAAGCGGTAATGGCAGCGATGTCGTGGGGGCGATTCGATCCGGCGTTGAGAAAGTCGATGCGGTTGAAATCGATCCGGTGCTGTCGAAACTCGGAAAGACTCTCCATCCGGAAAGACCTTATCTGTCTCCGCAAGCTCATCTCAATGTCATGGATGCGCGTACTTATCTCAAAAACTGCCATGAAAAATATGACTTGATCGTGTTTGCCTACCTCGACAGTCATACGGCGTTCTCCTGCCTGTCTTCCCTGCGCACTGACAATTACATTTTCACTTCTGACGCGTACAAAGAAGCTGCTAAGCTGCTCGGCGACGATGGTGTGATTTATGTAAGCTTCATCTGTTTCCAGGACTGGCTGTGGGATCGCCATGCCAAGGCGCTGGCAGCTGCAACCGGAATGACGCCGTTGGGTTATTGTGCCAATAACGGCAATGTCGATGTCGGTGTATTGATTGCCGGACCAGGCGTGCGTGGCAAGACCGCCTCTGAGCTTCATATGAATAAGCCGCCCAGGAAGGTCGACTTAAATAGTCCGGTGCCAATTGCCACCGATGATTGGCCATTCCTCTTCTTGCCGCAGATGGAGCTTTCTACTACTTACGTTCTACCGTTGTTACTGATTTTGCTGCTGTCTGCTTGCGTAGTGTTCAAACAGTTGAAAGCCGGCGCTAAGGAGCCGTTGAACTGGGAGATGTTCTTGCTGGGAATGGGTTTTATGCTGCTGGAAGTCAGAGCGATGGCGGATCTCTCCTTGCTCTTCGGCTCGACCTGGATTGTCAACAGCGTCGTTATCTCGGTAGTTCTGTTCGTGATTCTGGTCGGAAACTGGCTGGCGGCGCGTCTGAACAATATCCGATTCGTGCCGGTCTTTTTGGTGGCACTGATAGTTTCACTTGGCCTTTCAACCGCCATTCATGTCGCTGATCTGACCGCCTATGGGGAAGTTGCCGGACGTGTGCTGGGAATTCTGTTTTATGTCTTTCCAGTTGCCTTCGCCGCCACTGTCTTTGCGCTCTTCTTCCGAGGAGCCCAAGTCTCCAGCCAGGCGTTGGCTTTCAACCTGTTCGGTGGGCTGGTTGGAGTTGCGCTTGAGTATCTTTCAATGCTGTTTGGTATAAGAGCTCTGGGATGGATCGGAGTGACTATTTACTCAGTCGTCCTGTTATTTTATCTAAAGCAAGGCGGAGGGTTTAAATCGCAGCCGGTGGCGGTTAGTCAAGAATTATCGCAAGGAGACAAGCCATGAGCGCAAGCGATGCCGAGCCCAAGCAATCCGATCTCGGTGTTGAACTTTTCCTGCTAAGCTTCGCCTCTTTATTTTTAGAGCTACTGGCGATTCGCTGGCTGTCATCGGAGATCCGGGCTTTCAGCATCTATAAGAACTTTCCTTTGATCACCTGCTTTGTCGGATTGGGTGGAGGCTTCTTGCTGGCCTGTCGCGGCGAAAGGTTCTTTCGATTCTTTCCCTGGTTGCTGCTAGCGCTGACCATAATTGTCGCCACGAGTGATTTGACCGGTCTGGCGGTGATAGTGGCGCCCAGCACGCGCACTATTACCGGGCATGTCTGGGGAGATCTTGTGCACCCGCCGGCGATGGCAGTAAGCGATCCGCTGCTTTACACGGCCCTTTCCTTTGGATCCTTTTTCTCCTTGCTGACCTTGCTAGCTTGCACCTTCGCTGCACTCGGCGAGCGAATCGGCAGATTATTCAACGCCTTTGTGCCGTTGCGCGCGTATTCTGTCAATCTGCTTGGTGCTACCTTCGGTATCATCGGCTT
This sequence comes from Candidatus Obscuribacterales bacterium, assembly GCA_020050835.1. Taxonomy (GTDB): domain Bacteria; phylum Cyanobacteriota; class Vampirovibrionia; order Obscuribacterales; family Obscuribacteraceae; genus JAGVKB01. The sequence continues at coordinate 182,204 of JAGVKB010000102.1, forward strand.
TGCGCTGCTCTCCTTCCTGTGCACCGGTCCGACAGTCTGGATGGCGGTTGCGGTAGTTCCCCTGCTGTACAGCTTCAGAAAGCAAAAGCTGGGAGCGCTGGCCCTTATCTTGTGCGTCGCTACGGCCGGGCTCATGCCGCTTTTAAATCGGCCACAGCCAGCAAGCAATGGAGCATTTTGCGGTACTCTCTGGTCGCCTTACCACCGCGTCGATATCGAGCCGTTCTACTGGAAGTCCGAGGGAGGCTCCTCCGGCCAGGAGCAGATTGGCTACAACATTACAGTCAATAAAGCATTTTTCCAGCAACCGTTGAATCTTTCCCAGCAGTTTCTGGGAAAGCTTGCCGGCGGGAAGCAGCTGGCTGATTTCAAATTGAATCTGTATGAGTTTCCCTATCTGCTTTTGAATCCAACCAGCGTCCTGGTAATGGGCAGTGGTACCGGCAATGATGTCGCTGCCGCTTTGCGGCATAAAGTTGGCTCGGTGCAAGCGGTCGAAATCGATCCTCTGATGGTTAAGCTAGGCCATGAGCTTCACGCAGAGAAACCGTATGATGCGCCGAACGTAAAAGTCGACATTAATGACGCCCGCGCCTTCCTGCGGCAGACCCCTAACCAGTACGACCTGGTCTTGACCGGTGTGCTTGATTCTCATACGGTTGCCGGCAATTCGCTTTCGGTCAGGCTGGACGACTACGTCTACACGGCAGATGGATTACGTGACGCGCTGGCTCGAGTGAAACCGGGTGGACTGCTCAACATCTCTTACTGTGCGACTGAGGATTTCTTAGCTAAGCGTATTGCAGCCAATCTCAGGTTGGCTGCCGGTGGTGCGTCAGCCAACAATATCGCGGTTTTCAAAGAGAAGGGGACGGATATCTGGCATTATCTGGCTCCGGTCACTCCAGAGTTTCGGCAGAAACTGCGCCAGATACTGCCTGCTGACTACGAAGACTTGACAGAGGTGGATGTGACTGGAATCAGACCGTCCACTGATGACTGGCCATATCTCTATCTGCGCCCGATGACGCTCGACCCGACCTATCTTTCGGTCTGTCTGGCAGCGCTGCTTTTGGCCTGGGCGGTGCTCGGCAAGTCAGTAAGGCAGTTTCAAACAGCTCACCGGTGGCATCTGTTTTTTCTGGGTGCTGGTTTCTTGCTGGTTGAGCTGGCGATCGTCGATCGCCTGGCATTGATCTTCGGAACCACATGGATAGTAAATTCGGTGGCAATTTTTGCCGTGATGGTGACTATTACTCTAGCTAATTTGCTGGTTCTCAAATACCCATTCAAGTTGTCGGCTGGTGTTCTCTATAGCCTGTTGTTGGGGCTGATGGTTGTGCTTTATTTCGTGCCGGTTGAACGTTTCAACGCCCTGGGCGTTGTGACAGGCGGACTTTTGGCTGCTTTGTTGAGTGCGGTGCCGATCTTTTTTGCCGGCATCATTTTCTCTCGATCTTTTGCAAAAGAAGAGCAGCCGAGCGTCGGCTTGGCCTTCAATACTTTTGGAGCAGTGGTCGGTGGTTTGCTGGAGTACGCGGCGACTTACACCGGTCTGCGCAGTTTGCTTTTGATCGCCGCGATGATTTATGTCCTGTCTTATCTCTTCTATCGCCGGGCAAAGTTGTAGCGTCAGCGTGTAACGGCTGCACCGAAAGACGCCGTTTAGTTTGTTCGGGCAGGCGGCTGGACTGGCGGAGCTACCTTTGTTGTAGATCTCCGGTTCGTTGTTGCCGAAAGAGACCTGGGCGGCTTACTTCGTTACTTTCGGTGACTCGAGTGCGGTAAAGCGGCCGAGCAGTATATCGCAGAGGTGCTCGGCGATCGCTCGCTTGGGCATTCTCGACAGGTTCTCGCGACCCCCGTCGACGGTCAAAATGATTACTGCATTGTCGTCGCTGCCGAATCCGATGTCTGGCACTGTGATGTCATTGCCGACGATTACATCGAGATTTTTCCGCCTCAATTTTTCGGTGGCATGGGTAAATAGCGCTTCGGACTCTGCTGCAAAGCCGATTATGATTTGATCTTTGCGCTTCACTCGTCCAAGCAAGTCCAGGATGTCTGGGTTCTTAGTGAGCTCCAGAACTATATCTTCCGACTCGGTCTTCTTGATTTTCTGCTCCGAGACGGAGATCGGCCGGAAGTCTGCAACGGCAGCCGTCATTACCAGTGCATCACAATTGTCGAATTCCGTCTCCACCGCTTCTTGCATCTCGAAAGCTGTTTCGACGAGAATGACCGGATAGGGACGATCTACTTCGACCGTGGATACGAGCGTTACATCGGCTCCGCGAGCGTGTGCGGCATCAGCCATGGCGATGCCCATCTTCCCGGACGAGCGATTACCGATGAAGCGCACGGGATCAATCGGTTCGCGCGTGCCGCCGGCGGTTACCAACAGTTGGCGGCCGTTAAGTGTGCGATGGGATGACAAGCGTGCACCAACCGTAGCCATGATAGTTTCAAGCGAAGCCATCTTGCCAGCTCCCCAATCTCCGCAGGCTACCTCCCCAATTTCGGACGGAATGATCTCGTAACGATATCGGTTTTGCAGAATGGCGAGATTGTTTTGAGTGGCTGGATGCTCGAGCATCTGTGGGTTCATTGCTGGTGCCAGCATAACTTGCGCTCTGGTGGCCAGTACCATCGTGGTCAGAAGATCATCACAGATGCCGTTGGCCAGCTTGGCTAGCAAATCGGCTGTTGCCGGTGCGATCAAGACCAGGTCCGCCTTCTTAGCAAGCTCGATGTGCTCGGGACGCCATTGACCATCAAAGCTGAATTGAGAGCAATGAACGGTATTGCGAGTCATCGTCATCAGTGACAGCGGCGTCACGAACTCTTTGGCATTAGGCGTAAGAACCGCGTGCACCTCGGCTCCGGCTCGTCGTAGCATGGAAGCAAGATCGCAAGCCTTATAAGCAGCGATGCCACCACTGACTCCCAGCAAGATCGTTCTGTGTTGCAGTGGATTGAGCGATTCAGAATTAGACTCACTAGTTCTGTTCTTGTTCATGGCGACCGCCTTATCAATCAAACCCCGCTAATTCTCAATATTATCCTACATTTACACCGGGAATCGAAAGCCTGACCGTCCCGGCTTGGTAGAATTGCTGTTCGAGCCTGCCGGGACCACGGCAGAAATAGCGCCCTGACCGGGCAAGAGCCAGCCATTCGGGTGAGAGAGGACATGGAAAAATTCTACGTGACCACTGCTATTGACTATGTCAACGCCTCGCCGCATATCGGACATGCCTACGAAAAGATAGCGGCCGACATCCTCGCTCGCTACTACCGGCTTAAAGGGCGAGATGTATTCTTCTTGACCGGCGTTGACGAACACGGGTCAAAGGTGGAGCGAGCTGCGCAGCAGGCTGGCGTTACTCCGAAAGTCTTTTGCGATCAGATGTCCGGCAAATTTGAGCAGGCCTGGAAGGCGCTCGGTTTGTCTTACGACTATTTCATTCGGACCACCGAAGACCGCCACACACTGGTGGTTCAAGGTATCTTCAAGAAGATGCTGGAGAAAGGTGACGTTTATAAAGGTACCTACGCCGGTCTTTATTGTGAGGGCTGCGAAGATTTCCTGCGCGAACGGGACCTCGACGGCGACGGCAATTGCCCCAATCACAAACGCCCGCCACGAGAGACTAAGGAAGAGAACTACTTCTTTCGCTTGAGCAGTTACAAGCACCGATTGAAAGAGTGGATATCGAATGGCGATGGCGTCGTCATGCCGGATGGCCGCCGCAAGGAGGTTCTCAATCAGCTTGATGACGATGAGCTCGGCGACTTTAGCGTTTCACGATCGCGCTCTTCGCTTAGTTGGGGAATCCCAGTGCCTGGCGATCCGGATCAAGTTATTTATGTTTGGGTGGATGCTCTGACCAATTATCTCACCGGCGTCGGTTATCTGACCGACAAGTCGATGCTTGCCCGCTATTGGCCATGCGATCTTCATTTGGTCGGAAAGGATATCACCAAATTTCACGCGATTTATTGGCCGGCGATGCTCATGTCCGCTGACGTTGCCCTTCCGAAGCGAGTTTTCGGGCATGGGTTCATTACAGTTGAAGGTCAAAAGATCAGTAAATCGATCGGCAACGTAATCGACCCCAATCAGCTCGTAGAGAGGTACGGCGCTGATGCTGTCCGATTCTTCCTGTTTGCGGCGACTTCGTTCGATCAAGATGGTGATTTCTCGAAAAAGGAATTTCTCACTAAAGTAAATTCAGAGCTGGCCAATAATCTTGGCAATCTGCTTAATCGAACGCTGACGCTCGTGGAGCGCAATTGTGGTGGCATTGTGCCTGATTGCCAGCCTGAAAATAATCTGCGTGAAGAGGCTAACGAGGTGCACGTAGTTTACTGCAAGCTGATGGAAAGCTTCGAATTTGCTAAAGCGATCGAAGCTGTCTTTGCGCTGGTCGATCAAGCCAATAAGTACATAAACGACGAAAGACCGTGGGCGCTGTTCAAGGAAGGAAAGAAAAAGGAAGGAGAGCAGGTGCTCTATACGGTGCTAGAGATCTTGCGCCGGACTGCGTTGAAGCTCTATCCAATTACACCCGGGCTGTCTGCGGGCATCTGGAATCAACTTGGATTCAAGAGTTTGATCGAAGATGTGAGCCAAAATGAAAAGGGCTTCTGGGAGCTTATCCCGGCCGGTCAAGCGATTAATAATGTAGGACCGATCTTCAAGCGAATTGAAGAGGAAGTTTAGGGTTCTAGCGTAACCGGACTACTTTACTTTTCTGTAAATGAAGACGCTCTTGTATTCAGAGCTGTGGAATTTATTGACGCTTTCAATGGCGATCTTGCGTTGCTTGCTGCTGTTGTTGGCGATCATGTCGTCGCCTACATAGATTGCCGCATGTCCCGGACTGTCGCCGTAACGGTGAGCGATGATTACGTCTCCCGGTTGAGCCTGGCTCAGCGATAGCTTCTTGAAGCCGAATCGGCGCAGATCGTTTTCCAATCCTTCGACGGTTGCATCCTTGGTCGGCAGATTATCGGCCTTCTTCAGGACCACACTTACAAAGCGTGCGCAGCCTAAAGTTTCCGGAATCGAACTGTCGTAATCTTGAATCGAATGACCGACCATCGACTTGATCACCTTGTCTGTGCGTTGCCAGTGGGCGGCGGAAGCTTTGGTGTAAGGTCCGCTTGGTTTGTCGAACTGATCTCTTTTACGCTCGGGGCTATCTGGCCTGTCCGGTTCGTTGGGCGGCCAGGGAGCATCCTGACCGGTTACATGGTTGTGAGTATACTGGCGACCATCGGGGCCTACCCGCAGGCTCATGCCTGCTATTTGCGGAGAGCCGCTGTCTGTCTGCATTTCGGTTGGACGAACGCCCTGGCGATTGAGCGCTGGCCCGGACGGCAGTGGCTCAACCGGCGGCCAGGGAGCATCTTGCCCGGTTAGGTGATTGTGAGTGTATTGTCGCCCATCCGGACCAATTCTCAGGCTCATGCCGGACAGCGTCGAGCCGCCGGGTTGTTCCAGGCAACCCGGCGCATAATCGCCTTGGTCGGGCGGCAGAATCGGTTGCTCGGGCGGGGGAGCCTGATTTCGCCAGTTATAGAACGGATTGGATTGGTTCGGCCCTGATTCCCAGGCAAAGAGCGAATTGTGGCCCATTCCTGGTTGTTGGGGCGACTGCCAGTTGTAAAACGGGGGTCGATTGCCGTTAATCATGCCTGGCATATTTGGGTTGTAGAACGGCGATGCGCCGGAATTGCCCTGCCACGGTGCCTGCATGCTGCTGTAGTAGGAATTGAGAAGCTGTTGTTGGGCATCCTGCCAGTTGTACAAAGTGTTGTTCTGGCTGGTATTTGGATTTACGAACGGACTTTCAGCGCCGGTAGAAGGCAGCCCGGGATTGTTCCAGTTGTAGTAGCCGTTGTTGCCACCCTGACCGGGAAAGCCCTGGTTGTTGAAAGGATTGGCGGGCTGAGCCGGATTGTTCCAGTTGTAATACGGACTGTTGCCGCCTTGACCGGGGAGTCCCTGGTTGCTGAACGGATTATTCGTTCCAGTCATGGGCGGACTAATTTGGTCCCGGTTATTGTAGGCATTGGTGCCATTTTCACCGGGGAAGCCTTGATTGTCTTGAGGGTTGTTTACCTGATTGCCAGGCAGCGTTGGATTGAAGGGCTGAACCGGATTGCTTGGTTGCGACGGATTGTTCCAGTTGTAGGGTTGAGGCGAGTTAATCGGCGGACGAACCGGGTTGTAGGCATTGGTGCCATTTTCACCGGGGAAGCCTTGATTGTTTTGAGGGTTGTTGACCTCATTGACCGGCAGCGTTGGATTGAAGGGCTGAACCGGGTTGCCCGGCTGCGACGGATTGTTCCAGTTGTAGGGTTGAGTCAGGTCGACAGGCGGACGAACCGGGTTAAAGGCGTTGGTGCCATTTTGACCGGGGAATTCGCCGTTGTGATTGACCGGCCAGTTAACCGGCTGTGTACCGGGATTCTCGTTGCCCGGCTGCGGATAGCGAATGATTGGCGTGTAGGGCATCGGCGCCACCGGCATGCTGCGCACCGGATAGTAGTACCCATTGCCTGGCCCGTAGCCTGGATACCAATCTTTATTCTGTTGACTGCGGCTGTATTGATCTCCCAACCAATTTATATAGCGTCCACGAGCATGCATCGCTTCGACATCGTAGGCCGCTGGCTGCTGAATGGTACTTTCGGCCTTGGTTTGAGAGGCGACAACGGCTGGCGGTTGCGGCCGCTCTACCGGCTGGGCCGCATACTGGCGCGCCCACTCAGGTATGACTATTCCGCCTGAATCCGGCGAATCGGTCGGTCTATTGTTGTTGAAACGTTCCTGTACCATGAACCTTTTGGCACCCAGCTCTGTAGTAAATGAATATATGCAGATTCGTCCGTCCTGACAATCAGCCTCCCCCCGGTTTCTCCCACGTTTTGGGCGCTTTCGGGCAAGAATTAAGGTTGTCGGCCGGTCGACGGTTGGAGAAGAGAGCCGGGCAAGACTCCTGAATCGGTAGCGTTCATTGCGTTGCAAGCAGACCAGCCAAGCCGGGTGGATGCTGTTAGGCGGCTTACTCGACCTTGAAGTCGGTTCTTCCAATCGTGACCGTGTCGCCGCGATTGAGGATCTCGCGGTCGAGGATATGGGCGTCGTTGACTTTGGTGCCGTTCTTGCTGCCGAGGTCTTCAATCCAAAACTTACCGTCCTCGAAAGTAATGAATGCGTGTTGTTTCGAGACGTATACGTCATCTATGCAGATGTGATTGCGCGGATCGCGCCCAATTCGAACGCGAGCCGTATTTACATTAAAGCTGCGCCCGTTATCAAGCGCAACCAGGGTCAGCGCCTCGTTTGCCGGCGGCGGGCTGAGTTGACTATCGGCGACAATCGAACGAAGATCAAGGGCGTCAGTGGTAGTGCAATAAAGGCACTGACCGTCTTCCAGCAATTGCCGGTTGCAACGAGAACACAATGTTAGCTTGTCGGTCATTGGCCGAGCCCACCCCTCTAATTCTGGATCAGATTTTACTACAGCAGCGCGTCAGGACTGGAAGAGTAAGCCGAGTTCAATGGTGTTTTTTCTTCGGCTTAGGACTGGCTGGCGCCAATGAACTTGGCTCCGGACCAGCAATTCCGAAGAATTTATCGAGGATTACCTTGGCGATTGGGGCGGCTGCCGACCCGCCGTGCCCGCCGTGCTCGATCAGCGCACAGATGGCGATTCTTGGTTTGTCGGCCGGTGCGTAGCAAGCAAACCAGGCGTGCGTTTTGCTCCCCAAAGGCGGGGCTTCGGCGGATCCGGTCTTGCCGGCTACTTCGATGTTTCCGAGCCTGGTGGCGCCGCCGGTACCGCTGGCAACCACTGCTTTGAGACCGGACAGCACGACTTTCATGTACTCGTCTTTCACCTTCACATGCTCCGGTCGCGGCGGTGCAATCTGCCGATTGCCAATCTTCATCACAAAATGCAGGTTAGGCACCTGACCGCGCATCCCGATGCCGGAGAAGATGCGAACAGCCTGGGCCGGCGTGACTTGCACGAAACTCTGTCCGATTGACATATGCAGCGTATTGCCAGGGTACCACTTTTCCTTGCAGACCCTGAGCTTCCACGCCGAGTCGGGCACCAGCCCTTGCCCCTCGTGAGCGAGCTCGACTCCGGTCGGTCGTCCGGCTCCGAATTTAACCGCCCAGTCCTTAATCATCTCCGGCGTCATGTGCAACGCCATCTGATAGAACGCCGAGTCTCTTGACCAGGCTAGACATTTAACCAGGTCAAAGAGACCGGAAGACGAGGTCCAATCATGAAAGAAGAAGCCACCAAGAGCGATACCACCTGAGACATGGATCTTGGTATCAGGTTTGACTACCTTGTTTTCCAGGGCCGCAATCAAGGTAATCGCCTTCCAGATCGACCCTGGTGGAAAGCCGGACAGAGCTCTATTGTAGAGCGGGTGCTCGGGATCGATAAACAGCTTTACCACGGCTTTGCGATCGCGATGGCTGAAGACGTTTGGATCGTAGCTCGGGCGTGATACCATGGCTAGTATCTCTCCGGTTTGCGGATCGGCGCAGACCACTGCACCGTGCCGGCTACCTAAAGCCTGATAGGCTGCTCGCTGGAGGTCGAGGTCGATGCCGAGGACTATCGGTTTGCCGGCCTGAGACTCCTTCGTGATCTGTGGTTTCGATGCTTCGGCGGAAAAGGAGTGGCCGGCTGCGTTAACACGCACCCGCTGTTCGCCGTCGACTCCACGCAGCTGATCGTCGAAAACTCGCTCGATTCCTTCTTGACCGACAATGTCTCCCATCCGGCGGTCTGGACGCTTTTTCAATTGAGTATCGGTTATCTCACCGCAATAGCCGAGAACATGCGCGGTTAGCTCAGCTTGTGGATAGCTCCTGCTGATATCGGGAAGGATCTCTATCCCAGGCAAGAACAGCTGTTGGTCGACGAATTTGCTTACCACCGTCAGGTCCAGGTCGCGCTCAATCACTACCGGTATGACCGAACCGGACTCCTTTGCTTTGATGAGCCGGTCGCGAATCTCATCTTCCGGCAGATCCAGGACGCGGGCCAGCCGGGGCGCCAGGCTGCCTATCTCTTCTAGTTGACCGGGAATTGCGGTGAGTGACAACGATTGCTGATTGGCGGCCAGAAGATTGCCGTGCCGGTCGTAGATAATGCCGCGCGGTGCGCGCAGGAATGTCACCCGGCTCGAGTTTTCCATCGCCCGCAGTTGATAGTAGGGATGCTGGATTAACTGCAGCCAGACCAGCCGGGCGACTAAAGTGAGCGCCGCTAACAAGATGACAAAACCCAGACCGAGAGCCTTGAGGCCCGCTCCGTCAAGCTGATATCTGGGGAGCGCTGATTGAGTCATGGTTAGGTCGCTGAATGTTCTGCACGATTGAAGTCGTGCCAGTGTCGCATCGGAAAGTAAATGAACGGAGCGATTAGCGCATTCAATAACGCTTCGGGAAGGGCAATTTGGGAAAGATGAGGGAAGACGTCGGCGTGACCGCAAAGCATCAGTTGAGTGGCGGTAATGAAATCAGCGAAGACTGTAGCTAAGAGCACTAGCGGTATGCACAAAAGCGTTTCCGGATTGATGTTCCGCATGCAGAAATAACCGGTGATCCAGCCGATTATCGGGTAGCTCACCGGATATAGTGGCAGCACCGATGAGTAAATTGCCGCGATAAAGGCGCCGAAGATCAGCCCGCTCCATGACCCGGAGGAAAGCTGGTGCAGGAAAATCTCCTTGACCGATCTCGATCGCAGTTCATCGGGCAAGATCGGAGCCATCCGGGAGCCGAACACGAAACCCCAGAGGATAGTCATGGTAAGCGGCAGATTGCAGAAGGCGCCTTGAAAGGTGAAGTTACTCAGCACTGCTTGTTGCAGGATCCAGACCAGTGCAGATACGCAGACTGTCAATCCGATGTCCCAAGCCTTTTGTCGCGCTCGCATTGATAAAACTGACATGACGGCTTAAATTCCTTCCGGTGGAACAATAAGTACTTGCGAGAGGTCGAAGAAGTTCTCCGAAAGTTTTACTTCAATCGACAGCGTCGTGCCGTTAGCGTCACGCCGGACTCCGGCTACCACCCCCACTGGGTGGCCGGCTGGAAAGATGCCGCCATTTCCCAGGCAGACTATCTTGTCGTTCAGCTCGACGCTCGTCCCAATCGGAATGTAATCGATGATCGCCGGAGCGCGCCGGCGTCCGGTCAAGACACCGGGCTGACCGAGACGTTCGATTAATACGCCGATCTTCTGATCCGGATCTGTCACCAGCCTGACGACGCTGGCCTTAGGGGAGACGCTTACAATCTGGCCAACCACCCCTTTATTGGTAATTACGGCCGAGCCTTTGACGATATTGTCGAGCGATCCTTTGTCGATTGTGACCTCTTCGAACCAGTTGTCCGGGCTTCTGGTAAGGATCTCGGCGGCGGTTGTCGTTCTTTCCATGCGCGTTTTTAGACCGAGCAGCTCTCGCAGGCGATCGGTATCCTTGGCTTGCTGTTTGAGCGTCGTCAGCTCGAGCGCGGTATCAGCCAGCCGTTTTTCCAGAAACTTGATGCGGGTTGAGGCTTCCAGCAACTCTTTTGCCAGATTGCGAGTAGATTCCACGCCATGAGCGCTTTTGGTCACCACGCCGGTGGTCCAACTTTGGGCAGTTAAGACCAGACCGCTCAATGGTCCTGCCATCATCCAGATCAATACGAGTAGAAAGAGGAATTCTGCTGCTGATTCGGAGTCGATCGGAAGTCGGCTTTGCCCTGGAGAAGCCAATGCTTGCGACCTCGCTAACTCTCGCAGACCGCTTGTTCGAGCACTCGCCTGAGTGATGGATCGGTCAGCATCTTGCCGGTTCCAATCGCTACGCAGGACAGCGGGTCTTCAGCGACGAAGACGGGAACCTCCGTTTCGGTGGCGATCAATTCGTCCAAGCCCTGCAGGAATGCTCCGCCACCGGCAAGCACAATGCCGCGGTTGAAGATGTCGGCTGCCAGCTCAGGTGGTGTGCGCTCAAGCGTTCGCTTGATGGCCTCGACGATGGATGAGAGCGGCTCTGAGAGAGCCTCACGCACCTCGCCTCTGCTGATGGTGACGGTGCGAGGCAGCCCGTTAATCAGGTTCAAGCCTCTCACGTCGAATTTGTCATTCTCAACCGTTTTGTAGGCGGAGCCTAGCCGAAACTTAATCTCTTCGGCGGTGCGCTCTCCAATCGCCAGACTGTGCACCTTCTTCATGTAATTGATCAGAGCTTCGTTGAGTTCATCGCCGGCCACTCTGATCGATTCGTTAACGACGATGCCTGACAAGCTAATCACGGCGACTTCGGTGGTACCACCTCCGATATCGACGATCATCGAGCCGGTCGGCTCGATCACAGGCAGCTGTGCTCCAATTGCGGCTGCCATCGGCTCTTCCGGTAGGTAGGTCTGTCCTGCTCCGGCGTTTCGCGCTGCTTCTCTGACTGCTCGGCGCTCGACTCCGGTGATCCCAGATGGGACGCCAATCGCTATATCCGGCTTCATCAAAGACTTCTTGCCGACGACGCGCTCGATGAATTTTTCGAGCATGAGCTGAGCATACTTAAAATCGGCGATCACACCGTCCCTGAGCGGGCGAGTAGCCTTGATGCCCTGCGGAGTTCGTCCGATCATGGCGCGGGCTTCCTCTCCAACTGCCAGAACAGTCTTGGTCTCGTCGTCGACGGCCACGACCGAAGGTTCGCGAAGCACGATGCCGCGCGAATCCATGTAAATAAGAGTGTTGGCCGTTCCCAGGTCGATGCCAATCTCCTGGTAGAAGCAACGTTTAAACCAATCCATTGATTTCGTGCTCCGGTTTTAGCGCGCTGCTAAGGTCGATCCCAGGCTAAGTTTAGCAGGTATTCAGTGAGAAGTCGCGCTGAAAGTCAATTCAACTCGCCTGCCGATAGGCTAAAACTGCCATGCGCAAGATCGTAATCGGTTTTTCGCCTTCCTGTGAGACCGAAAATGCTTGCTCGTCAAACCATCTGAGAACGCCGACTAGGCGGTCACCGTTGGACAACAGGAACTCCAGCCTGATCTTTTCTCTGATAAACCGCTGAAGCTCGGCAATGCTGGGACCTTTATTTGTCTGGTCGGAAATGCTCATGGACAATGCAACCTGGTTGGGGCATCAACACGAGAGATATTGTATCCCGCCGGGCAATTTTGAAACAGGGTCGAAAGCGAAAAGTGGCAGGAGCGCTTCGATTGGTAGACTGCGGCTGTCAATCAGTGACTTTGGTGAGTGCTGCATCAAGCACGGTCTCTCGCTTGGAGTTCGCAGTTGACTCGATTGTTCGAGAAGAGTTGACCGTGTAGCGCCGACCTTTCCAGTTAACCTGTCCACCTCCCAGCACAAGATAAGCTGAATGCAGGTAAAGCACCGTGACCGATAGACTGCCTAAGGGTACTAAGGCGAAGTGGTGCGGTTTTATACCTTCGTAGTGATAGCCGGTGCGCCAAAACCAGACCAACAGAACTGAGAACTCAGCTGCCAGGAATATTGTCAGGAGAGAAAAGTCTCCGTCCGTATGTCCAGAGGCGATCATAGAAGCGACGACTAACAGCTGGACAAAGGGAGCAAGCGCGGCACAGTTAATCAGGACGAGCACGAGAAATAAATTGAATGGCTTGGCTTCGATCAGCGAATAAACGTTTTTCGTCCAGCCTAGCCAGAGCGTCCTCAAGTTTGTATACATGCGAACTTTGTAGAGGTCATGCCCGTCGCCGCATAGCACTCGAAATCCCTTTCGTTTCATCACTCGCGCCAGGGCATGGTCTTCTACGATTTCGTCGCGCACGGATTGATGGCCACCGGCTGAAAGGTAGGCGCTGCGGCGCACGAGTATGTATTGGCCGTATGCGTAAGCACGCTCTGCTGATTGGTCGTTAATCGTATGAAATGGGTCGCCGCAGAGAAAGGAGCCGAGCAATACCGGCATGACTGTTTTCTCCCAGAAGCTTCCCAGCTCTTGCACCGGCACGAAAGAGATCAGGTCCGCTTCGTTGGTGATTGAGTATGTGACGGCATCCCGGAGCGAATTGGGTTGATGGCAGGTATCGGCGTCAGTGAAGATAATGAATTCGCCGGAGGCGTGAGTTGAGGCATGCACGAGGGCGTTGCACTTTCCGATCCAGCCATCGGGAAGATTCTTTCCTTGCACAAACTTGATCCGGGGATAAACCGAAGCAAATCGCTCGATGATTTCGCCCGTACTGTCAGTGGAGCGATCGTCGATCACCACTATTTCGTAATGGGGATAGTTCTGGTTGACAAGTGAAGCGAGGCAGCGCGCAACCTTATCTTCTTCATTTCTAGCCGGCACGACCACCGAAATGAAAGGCAATTCGCTGTCTGCTAACTGCGAGCGTGGAACCCGCCTTAATAGCCCATAAAAAGCGAAGGTCAATCCGGCGAGCGCGATGACCACCAATGTGTTCAAGAGGAAAAAGGCGATCAAGCTGACGCTCCGTATTCATAAAAGCCCCGGCCGGTCTTGCGACCGAGGTGTCCGGCTGCGACCAGCCGCTTGAGAAGCGGGCACGGTCGATACTTGGGGTCTCCAAAACCTGAGGAGAGAGTTTCCATGACGTGCAAGACAATATCGAGTCCGACAAAGTCTCCCAGAGCCAGCGGGCCCATCGGGTGGTTGTATCCAAGGGTCATTCCCAGGTCTATCTCCTCCGGCGTAGATAGTCCCTCCATCAGAGCGAAAGCTGCTTCGTTAATGAGTACCAGACCAAGCCTGGTTGTGATAAAGCCTGGCATGTCCTTCGAGCCGATCACTACCTTGCCCAGAATCTGACCAAACTGGCGTATCTTTTCGCTGGTATCAACTGAGGTGTCGAGCGCCGGAATGATCTCCAGCAACTTCATAATGTGCGGTGGTGAAAAGAAATGCATTCCGATGAACTGCTTCGCTCGCTTAGTGACCGAAGCAAGGGCGGTAATCGAAAGCGATGAGGTGTTGGATGCAAAGATCGTGTGCGGTTTGCATTCTTTATCCAGGATAGCGAACAATTCCTGCTTGTCCTTCAAATCTTCGGCGATCGCTTCGATCACCAAGTCGCTTTCGGCGGCGTCCTTATCATTGGCAGTCGTCTTGATCCGTTTCATGGCATTGGTCAAATCCGTTTCCGAAATAAACCCTTTTGCAACTGAGGTCTTGCCCATCTTCTCTAAAGCTGATTGAGCTTTGTCCAGCGCGCCGGGATATATGTCATAAAGCACTACCTTGGCAGTCGTCTTGGTGGCTATCAGATATGCGATGCCGGAGCCCATGAAGCCCGCGCCTGCGACAAAAACATTCGAAAACGTCATCCGTAGTGAGTCTCCTTAAATTCCGAAATTAATAAAGGCCCTTGCCAACCGCACGGTTGCAAGAGCACGATCCTATCACCCTGCTCTTATATAAATAATGCTAATTTCCGGATGATCACACCGTTCCAGCTGGTAGCGTGATGTTGTTTATCGGGTACGTTGACGACCTAATTTATTTGAAATGTTCAAGAAAATTCTAATTGCTAATCGGGGAGAGATTGCCGTCCGAGTGATTCGGGCTTGCCAGGAGCTTGGAGCGGCGGCGGTGGCAATCTTTTCGGAAGCCGACCAGGCTGCCAAACATATCCAAATCGCTGACGAAGCCTGGCGTCTGGAAGGGCAGCCGGCTCGCGTTTATCTGGACATCCCGCAAATCATCGAGCTTGCCAAGCGCTCGGGGGCTGAAGCGGTTCATCCTGGTTACGGATTTCTCGCTGAAAATGGTGATTTCGCAATCGCCTGCGCCGAAGCTGGATTGACCTTTATCGGACCGAGACCGGAAGTGATTCGGAAAATGGGAAGCAAGGTCGAAGCCCGCCGGATGATGGAAGCTGCCGGGGTTCCGGTTGTGCCTGGCACGATCGATCCGGTCGACTCGGTTGAGTCCGTCAAGGAGCTTGGCACCAAATACGGTTATCCGATCGCGATTAAGGCTTCGGCTGGCGGTGGCGGTCGAGGAATGCGGGTCGTGCGCCGGGAGGAAGATGTCGAGCAAGCGCTTAGCGGTGCTCAGCGCGAAGGAGCGAGCTACTTCGGAAATAATCAAGTGTATGTCGAAAAGTACCTCGACCATCCACGGCACATTGAAGTTCAGATACTGGCCGATCATCACGGCAACACGCTTCATCTGTTCGAGCGTGATTGCTCCAGCCAACGCAGACATCAAAAGCTGTTGGAGGAGTCGCCGGCTACGAACCTCTCGCCGGAATTAAGGAAGCGATTGCTCGATTCGGCCGTGAAAGGCGCCGCCTCGATCGGCTATACCTCGGCCGGTACGATTGAGTGTCTGGTCTACGGAGACGATTTTTACTTCCTGGAAGTCAACACTCGGGTACAGGTAGAGCATCCGGTTACTGAGTACATCACAGGCATAGATATAGTGAAGGAGCAGATCCGAATCGCCTGCGGCGAACCGCTCTCGTTTACTCAAGAGCAGGTTATTGCCAGAGGGCATGCGATCGAATGCCGGATCAATGCCGAAGATCCTTTCAAGAACTTCATGCCTGCTCCCGGTACTGTCAGCTCTTATCGTGAGCCGCAGATCCCATGGGTGAGGGTGGACAGCGCTTGCTACTCAGGCTATCAGATCCAGCCGTTCTATGATTCCCTTTTAGCGAAGTTGGTCGTCTGGGGATCAACCAGAGAGGAGGCGATTGTACGGACGAGGCTGGCGCTCAAGCAATTCGAAATTGTCGGAGTGCCGACCACCATTGCATTCCATCTGCAACTGCTGGACGATCCGGCCTTTCAGGCGGGAAACGTCTACACGACCTATGTCGAAACCGAGCTCAAGCAGCGGCTGGTCGCCCCTGCACCAGTGGCGGTGGCAGCGGGGACCGACCTGGGAAAATCCCAGGCGGGCCCACAGACTGATGCAAGTTTAGTGGAGGTAGTGCGAAAGGGCCCGCGCACTTTTGAGGTGGAAGTAAATCAACGTCAATTCAAGGTTGCCGTAACGGAGCTGGTGGACAGGTCGAATTCAACGGCGGTGCAAAAGGCAGAACAGGTCAGAGCGAAGACCGGACCAGCTCGAGATCCTCGCCCGCGAGCCAGATCGTCAGAGAGTAACGGTGGTGGCGAGATCAAGGCGGCTATGCATGGTGTGGTGAAGGAGCTCCTGGTGGCTGAAGGCGATCGGGTCTCGACCGGTCAAAAACTGCTGATCTTCGAAGCGATGAAGATGGAATCCGAGATTTTGTCCGGCCGGGACGGCCGCGTAGTCAGTCTCAAAGTTAAACGAGGCGAGACGGTCGAAGCTGCCAGCGTCCTGCTCGTGGTGGGAGACTGAGCGAATTGATGCGCATCGGCAACGGTTACGACATTCATAAATTGGTGGTGGGACGACCGCTCATCTTGGGCGGCGTCAACATACCTTTTGAGTTCGGTCTGGAGGGACATTCCGATGCTGACGTCCTAGCGCACGCCATTACCGATGCCTTGCTGGGTGCGGCCGGCTTAGGTGATATCGGAATGTGGTTTCCTCCCCATGAGCCAAGATGGGAAAACGCCGACAGCATGAAGTTTGTGCGAACTGCTGTACAGGCGCTGGCCGATCGAAGCTATCGAGTAATCAACGTCGATTCCGTGATTATCTGCGAAAGACCGAAGCTGGCTAAGTACTTTCCGCAGATCCGTGCGCGGTTGTCAGAGGTCATGCGCATCTCGGACGACCAGATAAGCGTGAAGGCCGCCACAAATGAAGGGCTCGGACACATCGGCCGTGGTGAGGCGATCGCTGCTCAAGCAGTGGTCTTGATTGGACAGTCGTAAATGTTGTTGCTTACCATCCGTTTCTGTCTCTTAACAGCGCTGTTGCTTCTGCCAGCGGCAGCCAAAGCCGACGTCAAGCTGCCGGCCCTTTTGGGCGACCACATGGTCTTGCAAAGAGGGCGGTCGGTACCTGTCTGGGGAAAGGCCGCTCCCGGTGAGAAGGTTGTCGTTAAGTTTGCTGGTCAGACTCTCAATGCCGTCGCTGATGGTAAAGGCGATTGGTCGGTTAAGTTGGCACCGCTGGTGGTTGGAGAGCCGCAAGACTTGCAAGTGATCGCCGGCAATCGGGTAACTGTTCGCAATGTAGTCGTCGGCGATGTCTGGCTCTGCGCCGGCCAGTCGAACATGGGACTGACGGTGGCACAGGCAAACAATGCCAAACAGACAATTGCGGCGGCGAACAACAGCTCGATCAGATTGTTCAGGGTCGGTCGGTTGATTGCATCCGAGCCCAGTCAGGACACTCGAGGGAGCTGGTCTGTCTGTTCCTCCAAGTCCGTCGCTGACTTTTCGGCTGCCGGATATTACTTTGGGCGGAAGATCAATCAAGCTCTCAAGGTTCCAGTTGGGTTGATTGATTGCTCGTTCGGCGGCACTCCAATCGATGCCTGGGTAAGCAGACCGGTGCTGGAGCCTTTGTTTAACTACCGGAAAGAACTTGCGAAATGGGACAAAATAGTGGCTGACTATCCGCAAGTGAAGCGGGCTTATGTCGAAAAGCTAGTCGATTGGCGCGAGCAGGAGCGTGCGGCAAAGGCAGCTGGAAGACCGCCGACGCCGCCACCACAAGCACCACCCGCTCTCGCTATGATGGGAAGACCAGCCAGCCTGTTCAACGGTATGATTGCGCCGCTGGTGCCATTTGCAGTCAGGGGTGTCATTTGGAATCAGGGCGAAGCGGACATCGGCTTGGCTCCCAAGTACCGGGTTTTATTTCCGGCCATGATCTCCGATTGGCGTAAGCGCTGGCTTGGCGGTGATTGTCCGTTTTACTTTGTACAGCTCCATAATTTTGTGTTGCCTGGACAGCAGTCCGGACGGAGCCATTTGGCGGAGCTGAGAGAAGCTCAAACGGCGGCGCTCGGATTGTCTCATACCGGCATGATAGTGGCGCTAGATATGGGCGGCAGCGATTTGAGTATCCATTACACGAATAAGCAGGGTGTCGGCGATCGTCTGGCTGAAGCGGTGCTGTCCGCCGAATTTGGCAGCGGTAAAGCAGCTTGCTCGCCGACGTTTGATTCTGCCACGGTCGAATCCGACAAAATCTGTTTGCGATTCAAACATGCCGACGGTGGATTGGCTGGCAAGGGTGGACAGGTTTTGAATGGTTTTGCCGTGGCCGGACCGGACGGCAGGTTCACTGCGGCCAATGCGGTCGTAAACGCGGATACGGTGATGGTGAGCAGCCCCAGTGTTCCTCGTCCGACGTTCGTACGATATGCCTGGGCCGACAATCCCAATGGCAATCTTGTAAATGGTCTCGGTCTTCCGGCTGCGCCGTTTCGAACGGACAACCTGGCGCGTTGATTAGATTGTCCGGCGGTCGCTGGCGGTTGAAATTCCGATCGGTTAGGGACAATCCCGACAAGCGTTCGTTCGAACATCGCCTGGTTCTGGCTCTTCTTAAGCGGTTGGACGGTGTTTGAAACTTAACAGAGGCTGGAGGCGGTTTTTAAAAGTTTTTGAACGAGGGCATATAAACTGATGGTCTCGTGGCGTTAATGTAGCGCTGTACCTGGGAGGAAGCCGAGATGAGTAATCTTGAAGAAGACAAAGGCAGTATCGAAAGCGCGGCACTCAAGAGCACGGACAGTAAGGTAGACGTCGGGACCGGTGAGACAGATTTCTTTAAGGAGCTTGGCGAGCGTCAACGCACGGCGAAGGCTTACCAGGAAAATACCGACGGTCGACCGACCGGTCCGGCGACAGATAATTTCGGGCGTGTCGAGATATCGGACGGTGACGAAGTCTTGGTTAAAGGTGCGGACCAAACCTCCAAAGTGATGAAAGAGGGGCAAGCAGCCGACAGAGATATTGCCGGCAATCAGGACCGGGATTGGGTTGACAAGTTGCGCAACGGAGAGCGAGTTGCTCCGGTCGATGAGCGAGCAGCCGAATGCGTGCAATTGGTCGATAAGGATAAGAGTCAAGTCGGTACGCTGATCAAGCAAGACTTTGATAAATGGCTCAAAGTCGTCACTGATAAGGACAGCGAAGAATTGGGTCTAGTCGGCAAGACACCGCTTCAGTTGCGTGAAATGTTCGAGGCAGAGTTGGATACAAAGCCGAATACGAATGCCCGTAAGCTGGCTACCATCATGCACGAGCTTAAGAAGCAGTAAGGAGAGATCAGGCGATGCTCGGCTTGCTTCCGGGAGGGTACACCGTCATGCCTGGCATGCGCTGAAGTAGCGACCAGACCGAACTTGGTTCGCAATGGCGAACTGAGTTCGATTCGGCTCCGGGAGCCGAGGTTAATTCGCATGAGTTCTACTGTTCTGCCGGAGCGCTTCTTGGTCGACTGCGTTGGCTTTGATTGCTGTAACCGGGCGGTGACTGCTGCATTCAGTGTCAAGCCAATCGACAAGCGCGGCAATTACCGGCACTTTGAGGTAGGCGGTCCCCAGAAGCAGATGCCCGCAATGCGGAATGACGATCATTTTCTTGTTTGCTGTCGGCAGATTGTGCATGATCGCCTTCAAAGTAGAGCCACGCACGATGTGGTCATCTTGACCTTGAAGCAATAAAACAGCAGTGTCGGGCGGCAGGCAACGTGCCGACTGTGGAGTTGACCTGATGAAGGCGGCTGTTTTTAAGATCTCCCGGCCGGTTAAGGTCGTACGCGAAAGGCTATCTGTAACCATCTCATGGGTGATGCGGGGATCTTCCGAGGAGTAATGAACGATGTACCAGCTTACGTCGAGCTGGCGATCGAGATTGACTATCCCTTTGAGGAAATCGCGTACCACCTTATATGGGTTGAAAAAATTCGGTGACGTTCCGGGGCTGGCCAGGATAATACCGTCGAATAGACGGCGATCGAAACTGGCTGCCAGCGTCGTTACACCGGCGCCTACGCTTTCACCGATGCAATAGAGCGGTGTATCCGGATAAGCTCTCCTGACTGCTTGCGCCAGCTTCTCGAGATCGTGAGCGCTCTCTCGATAATTGAGCCTGCGTTTTGCCTGGCTGTCATCGGCGTGAAACCATCTGCCGTGACCGCGCAAATCCATGCCAATTAATGAATAACCCGCTTCATTGAGATGTCGCGCCAATGAGGAGAAACACCCTGATTGCTGAGTTGTCCCATGCACTGCAATCACGATCGCCTTTTGGTTGGCTGCCGGCCAAAGTCGCGCATCGCTGTTGGCGATCGCCAGATTGAAAGTCGGCTCCGGAGTCTGTTGGCTGGTTGCCGCTGATGTTTCAAGTGGTAGGCAGGACATCATGGCTGTTTGAAGTGAGAGCAGCGCTCCGGTAACGGGCAGCCTCATTCGGCAAATTTTCGCCATCAAACCGTTTTGTTTCCCTAATCTCAAGCTGTCCCCCACCGTGCAGCTGCTTTGAAGTCGAGTCAGGTTTCTGTCTGGCGAAAATGTAATCTACTTAAATCGCTTCCAGCCGACCAATCGTTCAACTTATCTCCACTCTGCTACTCTTGATTGTTCTCAATTTAGGAAGCAGATCAAGTCGATAGATGTCATTATATTCGTGACTGGAAACAAAAGAACAAAGTTCCAGGAATTTTTCATTTAATGTTTATCAGACCGCCTAACCGGTCCTTACTTCTTCATTTCGGACAAGAGTGAAAAGTAACGAGCGAACATTTTCAGCCCGCCTGATGCTTGCTGCCAGTCGTAGTTTTCGTTGACCGAATGATAGCCGTGCTCGGGCAATGAGAGCCCCAGGAAGACGATCGGAACGGCCAGAATGTCATGCATGCTCACAACCGGACCGATCGACCCGCCTTCCCGGATGAAGGCCGGTTCTACTCCGAAGGCATCAAACACCGCTTTTTTTGCGGCCTTCGAAAATGGGCCGCTGATGTCTCCCAGGTACGGACGCAAGGTTCCTTCCTTGATCACTTCCACGTCCGGATTCTTGCTTTTGACAAAGGCGGTCACTTTCTCCATCAGCTTGTCGGGATCTTGATCCGGAACGAGCCGCATGCTTATCTTTGCTTCCACTTGATGCGGAACAATCGTTTTAACGCCCGGACCGCTGTAACCACCGACGATACCATGTACCTCGAAGGTAGGCTTTGCCCAGATGCGCTGAGCGGCGTCTTTCGGATCGCTGGATCGCACCGATTTTAGCTCGTAGTCCTTCATGAAGCCCTCGACTGTGAATCCTGACTTCACAAAATCGTCCTTCTCTTGTTCAGACGGTTCGCGTACCCCGTCGTAGAAGCCGGGGATCTTGACCTCGCCGGTGGATGCGTCGTAGCACTGCGAGATTAATTGACTCATCTCTCCAATCGGATTGCGGGCCAGACCGCCAGCCAGACCGGAGTGAATGTCCTTGGCCCCGGTTTTAAGCCTGAGCAACATTGCCTGCAGCCCGCGCAGACCATAAGGGATGGCCGGTCGTTCGCGCGAGACCCAGATCGTGTCCGATACTACAACGGAGTCGCAGCTTAGCTTCTCAGGATGGGACTTGAGAAATTGTTCGAAGGAGGGGCTGCCTATCTCTTCTTCCAGCTCCCAGATCAACTTGATGTTGACAGGAATTTTTTGGTCCATCGCATAACGGGCGGCATAAAGCACGGTCAAGGCCGGTCCCTTGTCATCCGTTGTGCCGCGACCGCGATAAACACCGTGGTCTACGGTCATCGAAAACGGCGCGCTGTTCCACTCCGAGCCGTCGGCCGGTTGCACGTCCAGATGGTTGTAGACAGCGACGGTTGGATTGGCAGGATTCGACCCGAATTGACCGACAACGACCGGATTGCCGTTTGTAGAAATGATTTCGGCGGTCGCTCCCAGCTTGCGCAAGAGCGCCGAGGCGGCTTCGGCGCAGCGCAGGATATCTGGCTTGCGAGCGGGGTCCATGCTCACGCTGGGGATATCCACCAGCGCCTTCAGGTTCGATTCAAACTCGGCTCTGATGCTCTCTGCATACTGACCGGCCTGGCTGACTGCTGTCTCGACTTTCACTTTCTCCTCCTTCTGGAGCCGAGGCTCGTTGGCCAGGGCGTGATTCGGCTGGCGGACCAACAGCCAGGAACATGCTACGACGGTCAAAACGCCTGTTGCTAACCAGCCGGTGCGAGTCTTCATAGACTGAGTATGTTGAGCCATTGCGAGACTCAATTCAATCTTTGACATTCTCGGCAAGCGGTCATTACTGAAGGTAATAGTTCGTCTCCGAAATGACGCACCACTGTAGCGACTGGACTATGCCCAGCCCGGGCGATGCATGGCCCAGTCCACGGGTCGTTAACTCGGAATTGCTCTACTAGGCTGCCATCGTATGCTGTTGGGAGGTCTTTGCGGCCTTTCCATAGAGGCTTTCCACCGAGCCGCAGTCGAGCACGAAGCAGGAGTTTTCCTGGGAATTAGCCTCGTTTTGTGCGACCGTATCTTCGCTTGCCGGCAAGAACTTGATCAATTGCTTGTAAAAATCATCGGCTGCCATATAGCCGACTACGCGTCCGATCTCATCAATCGCATCCGGCCTGGCATCCAGCACAGATACGGTTGGATAACCGGTGACGTTCAAGGCATCGGCCATCGTGGCTGCTTGCGGGTCTTTCTCGGGAGTGGCGATCAAGAATACCGCCCGATTGGCCAGCGCCTGAATTCGCGTATCCTTGAGCGTCTCAATTTGGAGTCGGCGGCAATGTCCGCAGCTGTCGTCGGAGAAAAGGACAATCATCGGCTTCTCGCTGTCCCGAGCTTCATGATAGGCGTCGAGCACATTCGTGCGCCAGGCAATCTCGTGGCCGGTGTTGTCTGTCGATTGAAGAGTGCGGTCTGCTGGCAGTTGACCGGGGATGCGGTCGGCCACCGTGTACTGGGCTTGGACGTGTTCGGTTACAGCCTTCAGGTCTCCCGAGAGATCTTGCAAGACACTGTCCAGTAGATTGGCCGACCAGCCCGAAGCGCTTTGCGTTGGTCGCGCTGCCGTTTCTAGCGACATAGAGTATCTCCTTGGTAATTGAGAAAGCCGCGCCTAAATCTCCCGGCAACCTTTAAATCCAAGTAATTGCCTGGGGGAGCAATCAGTTCTACCCGACTGTCGCAAAAGTTGGACAGCAGTTCGGCTAAACTTACAGATTAATTCCGTTGACGATGATTGCGCCTCCGCCTGAGCGACTCGCCTTTTCTAAAGCAAGCTCGGCTCGTGATAAAAGTTCCTTTCCGGCGCAATCGAATTCCGGTAGCTGATCGGCTGCTCCGAAGTTGGCTGCTAGCACAAGACTACTGTCGCGCCCGTCAAACGGGTGGTGGGCGATCAGATCCCTCACCCGTTTGCAGACGATCTCTGCGCCCAGTCTGTTTGCATGCAGAAGCAATAAGGCGAAGGACTCGCTTCCGAAGCGTACGAGCAGGTCCGAGGACCTGACTCGAGATTTTATTGTCTTGGCTGTTTCAGCCAAGATTTTATCTGCGATCTTATCGCCGAAGGTAAATCGAATCTGCCTGAAATGCGCAATCTCTATCAACGCCACGCTCAATGGAAAGTTAAACATACGGCTAGCCTCTATTTGCGGCTCTAGCACTTCCAGCAAGTACTGTCTGGTATGGCAGCCGGTTGTTTTGTCGGTATAGCCGTCGTCGAGCAAGCGTGACAGAATTATCTGGTGCTCGATCATGGCTGGCCATGCGCGCCGCTCGCTTCGTTTAGTCAAACCTGAAGAGCTGGACAATGTTTTCTCCTTCCTGGATGCCAATTTGAAAACAATTGCTGATTGTCGCTGCCTGGATTCCGGCTGGATGGATGTCTAATCTGTAGATGCGGTCTTCTTTGTCAAGGCGCTGAAATAAACCAGCCGATCTCTCCTTCAGCTTCGTTATACCCAGCTGAAGCGAAGACAGTCGCCGCTCTCGGATTTACTACCGAGCGGCTGACTGCTTAGCTTTCAAATTTGAGCGTCTCTGGATTGAGGTCGATCAGCGGAGCGATCCAGGCGATAAAGTCCGAGTCTTGATCGAGATCGTCCTCGCATTCGCTCAAAGCGGTCAGATCAAACTCCTTGATTATTTTCTTACCACGCTTGCGCCGAAACTGCAGGAAATGACCACCATATACGGTGCAACTGTAATCGATCAGCAATTTCTTCAGGCGTTCACCGGTTTCGCGCGCCTGCTCCCAGGATTCTAGAACAGGCTCGACGAATCTGAGCGCACCCCAATAGCTGTACCCCTTGATCATGGCGTTGATCAAGTATTCGCGATAATCGAAACTGACGTAATAGTCATCATCGCCCAGGAAGGCGATTTGATTGGTATCCCCGTCTCGGCGCAACCAGCAGCTGAAAGTTCTGAGCTCGTTTTCGATTACGCTGTAAAATTGCTGAGGGCTAGCCAGGACACCGGCTATAACGTCCGAGTCTTCGAGATCGGCTTCGAAATCATTTAGCCACTGGTGGTAGGTATTCTCTTCGAAACTCCAGGTGTCCGCCCAGGAAAGATCGGCAAATTCATATTGATTGTTGTTGCTGGTCGACTTCCCGACCAGCTTTACGCAGTTTTCTTTGAATGACTGCAACTCCTTGTCTGAATCGACCGGTGGATTTACGACCAGGTAATAGCCGTCAGAGATCTCGAGGGCCGCGAACCCAGCGACTGGCCACTGCTCGCTAAGAAAGTCTTTCCAGGCCTGCCGTACCGAAAAGAAACAGCCGGTCCTGCCGCGGAAATCTGACTCGGCCATCGGTACGGAAAGGGGAGTAATCTCGCCGGCTTCGTTGACAAGCATCCCTTCGACCCAGGATGTATTGCCATTCTTGCGGTGGATCAAGAGTTGCAAATCTTGTCTGACCTCCGGCAGGAAATGTGAATGCCACAACCAATACTCGAAGTCGGACTTGTCTGCCGGCATGTCGAATGCGCCTTTGCATGAGGTGCAAACTATTTGACCGGAGCGGGATTCCAGGAAGGTTTCCAGCACAGAAAGCAGATGCGGAACCGAATTCCAATCAGAATCCGGAAAGGCTGAATTGATAGCGGACAAAACATTGCAACTCGGGCAACGAATCAGAGCGACGCCGTGGTCCATTACTGTGAAGCCGAAATTGCGCACCATCTGCGAGCGAAACTGCTGGCGATCGCGCACTTCGTGTTCCCAGCTAGTCATCGGCTCTCCGGTCGAGGATTGCAGCAAATGCAACGCTCTCTTTGATACTAGTGGTTCCCGGCACTTCTTCCCTCTGCTCAATCCTGCATCAATGTCGTCTGTCCGGCGCTCGCTCTGCCATTACGAGATTGATCCCGCGTCCAGACATCTCGGCCAGGAAGAGGGCGGTAGGTACGCTTCCCTCTTGGGTCAGCACGCCTTTGTCGGTGATGTCGCCGCGGGCGATCAATTGGGCGATGATGGATGCTGGAAAGGCGGTCATCCTCATCATGGCGGAAAGACCATCCGCTTCGTCGCCATAATCGACGCCGTCCCAGATGATCTGAGTCGGCTTTTCGTTCTTGATGCCGGTTACCGTCACCCGGAGCAATACCACGTCGGGCTCGTCCTTGGGCAGTTTTGAACGCAACAGCTCCTGCATGAGAGCGCGCGGCGCAATTGTGGTGGCGTCAACTCTTAACTCTTCTTGGTCAAACAATCCCAGATCACGCAGCAGAGCGATTTGATCACAATGACCGCGATAGCGAATCGTCTTGTAGTCGAGATGCTGAACCTTGCCGTCAAAGGACTTGGGCAGGGTGGATATTCCACCGGAAGTAGTGAATGCTTCCATGATATGAAAAGGAGCAGGGAAATGAATCGGCTCCAAGTCTCCTAGCGATGGTACGCGGGTTAACTTTCCATCCCGAATGACGGTTGCATCTTCGATATACTCGTTGATCAATCCGTCGACCGAAAAACAGAGAGAATAATTGAGTGGTGGTTGTGGTTGCACCGGCAATCCGCCCACGCGCAAGCGAATTTCATAGATCTCTTCCATCGATTCTGCACCGGCTGCCGCCAAAATTGATACCAGCCCCGGTGCCAGCCCGGTATCCGGCATAATGGCTATGCCGCGTTCTTTGGCTAATTCATCCAGCAGGAACTCTTTGGCGACTATCTCTTCGTTGCCGCCGAGGTCGATGAAGTTTGCCCCGGCCTTAAGCGCACATTTTGCCAATTCATAGTTGTGCTTGTAGGTAACGCAGCTAATCACGACGCTGAAGTCGGACATCAAATTGGTGACTTCTTCGTGATTGGTGATGTCGAGCTGGCAGGGAATGATTCGATCATCGGCTAAGCGGTCGACCGCTCTTTCCAATGTCTCAGGGCATTTGTCTGCCAGAGCCACCTTTTCGACTCTCGGGCTGCGAATCAGGTCGAAGACCACCGCATAACCCATTTGGCCGGCGCCAAGGACCAGGAATTTCACCTTGTCTACCTCGTGTTTGCCCTACCGGGCACCAATCATAGCAGTTATTTGCCGGGAGCAACTTCAATAGGTAGAACGACGCCGGCCGCCGTCGACGGCTATTGTTGAGCCGGTGATGTACGACGCTCTTTGAGAGCACAAGAAAGCGACGGTGCTGGCAAATTCGTCCACCCGGCCCAAGCGACCGGCAGGAATCGTGCGGGTCCAGTCCGTCAAGACCGTCTCTTGCGAACAATTCGCGCGCTCGACCGTCGCCTTGAGGCGTTCCTCTGTCCGGTCGGTGAGAATCATTCCCGGTGCGACACAATTGACCGTGATGTTGTATTGCGCCACTTCATCCGAGAGTGTTTTCAACATACTGGTGACCGCCGAGCGGATTGAATTCGAAATCGCCAGCGCTGGAATTGGCTCGTAGACGCTCGAGGAGGTAATGGCTACCACCCTTCCCCAACTCTGCTCAATCATCGCCGGCAGGAAGGCCCGATTTAAATCGGCGATGCTTTGAAAGAGCTGCTGGAAACCTTTCTCCCAATCCGGGAGTTCGGTTTCTTGAACTGTGGATGATTTTGGTCCTCCGACATTGTGGACGAGAATATCCACGCTCTTGAAGACCCGGCGAACTTCCGCTATCAGAACATCCCGAGAGCTTTTGTCAGAGAGATCGGCCGCCTGGTAGTAGACCGGTCCGCCGTTTTTGCTTTCAATCTCTTCTGCCACCACTTGCAAGGTTGCTTTGTCCCGCGCGCACAGAAACAAGTTAACCCCTTCCTCTGCCAGTGCGGAGGCGATCGCCTTTCCCAGTCCCTTCGAGGCTGCGCAGACAACGGCATGCTTACCGGAAATTCCGAGATCCATATTGGTATTCGCGCTCCTATCCTTTGTATCTGTAACAGATAGTCTTTTCTTCCGAGAAGAATTCGAGACTCTTCCGGCCACCTTCTCTACCGATACCGCTTGATTTTTGTCCACCAAACGGCGTTCGCAAATCTCGAGCGAACCAGCAATTAACCCAGACTATCCCTGTTTTTAACTGCTGAGAAACCCGATGGCAGCGGTTTACATCCGACGACCACAAGCTGGCAGACAAGCCGTACGGCGTCTCATTTGCCAGTGCGATTGCTTCCTCCTCAAATTTGAATGGTATCACCGGTAGGGCCGGTCCGAAGATCTCCTCCTGACAGAATTTTGAGCTGTTCGATATGCCGGTAAAGACAGCCGGAGACAGGAAGTTACCGTCGGCGAATTCGGCCAGTCTTTCGCCGCCGGTCAAAAGCTTTCCTTCCTTCCGCCCGATCTTGATGTAGCTCTCAACCTTTTCGAGCTGCTCTTTGCTGATGAGCGCGCCCATCTCTGTCCTGGCGTCAAGCGGATCTCCAACCACAATCCTTTGTACACGTTTTACCAGGGCGTCGACGACTTGATCAAAAACCTTTTCATGCACGAAAAGGCGGGAGCCGGCCAGGCAAATCTCTCCTTGATTTCGGAATGCCGCCCTGGTCGAAGTCGCAACGGCTTCGTCCAGGTCCGCATCCTCGAAGATTAGATTGGCGCCTTTGCCACCGAGCTCAAAAGATACTTTCTTGAGGGTGGCGGCGGCGGCCGTCAT
This sequence comes from Candidatus Obscuribacterales bacterium, assembly GCA_020050835.1. GTDB lineage: Bacteria > Cyanobacteriota > Vampirovibrionia > Obscuribacterales > Obscuribacteraceae > JAGVKB01. Next base: position 210,234 of record JAGVKB010000102.1, read on the forward strand.
AATCGCCCTGCCGGTGCTTGTCTCGCCTGTAAATGAGATGCAGTCAACTTCGGGATGTTTAGTCAGCGCTTCTCCGGCTCCGCCTGCGCCAAAGCCGTGCACAACGTTCAAAACACCGGCAGGCAGCCCAGCTTGTTTGGCGATCTGAGCGAGCAGCGTGGCGGTGTATGGGGTCCATTCTGCCGGTTTGAGAACGCAGGTGTTTCCCATCGCTAAACATGGTGCAAGTTTCCAGGTGGCCAAATAGAGCGGCAAATTCCAGGGAGTAATCAAAGCAGCCACTCCAAGCGGTTCTCTCACCGAAAGGTGTCGCTCCAATTGATTGACTGTGAAACACTCTTCGCCGGCTGCTGATGCATAATCGGCGAAAAAGTGGAAGTTAAGCGCCGCTCTGGGAATATCTCCGTCGAAACTTTCATTAATGGGTTTGCCTGTGTCCATCGTCTCGGCGATCGCCAGCTGCTCTCGGCGCTCGAGGATGAGGTCGCCTATCTTGCGTAGAATCGCGCCCCGCTCGCGGGCGCTCATTTTCGGCCAGGGACCAGTTTTGAAGGCCGTGCGCGCGGCAGTGACAGCGCGGTCTACATCTTGAGATGTTCCCAGTGAAACAGTAGCCAGCACCTGACCGGTAGCTGGATTTACGGTCTCGAATCTCTCCCCGGAGGTCGATGGGCTGTACTCGCCGTCGATGAAATGATCTAGATGCCTTGTTCTTGCTGCTGTTTCGACGCTCATAGTGTTGCGCTCCTGATTATGGACAAAGGGCGATCGCTTTGATTTCAATGAAGTTCTTTCCGGGCAATCGGGCAGCTTGAATGGTGGTGCGCGCCGGCGGCTCGTCAAATGAGAAGTATTCCGCATAAACTTGATTGAATCTTTGGAAATCATCCATGTTCGCCAAAAAGACGCTGACGTCGACCAGATTCTCGAGTCCGCAACCGGCAGCCCGTAAAACAGTAGTCATGTTCGCGATTACTGCTCTGGTTTGGGCTTCGATATCATAGGATGTGACATTGCCTTGCAGGTCGAGGCTAACTCCCACCTCCATTCCGGTCTCCGCATCGCGTGCTCCCTGCCCGGACAAGTACAGTAGATTGCCGGCTCTCACTGCATGTGAGTAGGATCCGAGAGGGTGTGGAGCCTTCTCCTTGACTTGAATTGCAATTCTGCCGGTCGGTTCCGAACGCTTGACGCTATTGTCTGTGCCCATTGCATCTATCTCGTGATGGGATAATTAACGAACAATAGTAGCAAGTTATTTGGCTTAGAACCTGGTGAATAGTCTCTACTTTACTGCGGCGCGGCGGACAAATCTTGCGCTGACGACTTGAATTTTGTCGTCTGCCGTCATCGCCGGTGGCAGGTTGGTCGAAATTGTCAAACTCGAATACTTCGCTTGATTATCCAGCGGCAAAAGCTTGAGATCATATGAGTACGAATGGGCCTTGCTGTCCGCCAGCAAGGGGATCTGAAAGCTGAGCGGAGTCGAATCCGCTTGCCGGGTGAGCGTAATGGTCACCACCCGCGGTACTATTGACTGATCTGCTGACAGTTTGATCACGAAATGGCTGAATGCGCTCAGTCCGTCATTGAGGCTGATTGGCTGGCTTCTCAGCTGTCCATTGCCGCAGTTTTGCAGCGTGATCGGCTGGGCGTCCAAGAGCAGATCGTTGTCCGTCACCTTAACGAAATCGGTCGACCGGTCGGTATTAGATGGTGTGGTCGAGCTTGATGCGATCGCTGGCAACGGCTTGTTTAGCTCGAGCTCAATGAACGGATATCGAAAGACGGCTGCCGCGCCGGTGGACCGAAGCTGCTGGCGCGAAGACAGACGAATTGTTACGGACTGACCAGCAAAGGGCGATAGCGGTACGGTGAAATCGTGCCAGGAGCGTTTGCTCAGTGAAGTCGTAAATGTATATGCCAGCTGCTCGGCCTCAGCCTCGCCTTTCAAGTGCACCATAAATGTGATCGGTGCGTTTGGAACGGTCTCCTGGTCGGTTCTTGCTGGGATCGCAGAAGCATGCAGCGCTGCCTGTGTGACACCTTTGGGCAGCGAGACTTTCCATGTTATGGCATCACCGCAAGGCATAAGCAGGTTGAGATGCCGGTAGTCTGACCAGGGCAAACGCTCGGCGCTTGAGATGCCGGTTGTCCAGATTGCGACTGGTAGGCTCTCTTTTCCGGCTTTGCTCCGGACCGTTACCGTATCGAGACCAAAATCGCCCTGCAGGCTCCAGATCTGGCGAGGAGCAAAGACAGACAGCGCATGCCGTTCCAAGGGGGCTGCTAAAAGGTCGACCAAGCCTGGATTGCCGGCTCCCCATTGAAACAGGAGCGATTCGCCATAGGTCGGGCCGGTGCGATAATGCCTGAGCGCGGATGCAGAGGCAGGGCTGCGCGAGTACAACATGTCTGTCTTGTCGTCATAGGTCAGGTTGGTTGTCACATATAATGCTGTCAAAACGATCGCAAGCGCAGCGCTCCAGATTCGAGCGGCGTTTCTCAAGGCGGTCGAAGACTGTTCGTTGCGGACCAATTGTTGGTAGAAACAGCCGGCCAATCCGAGCAATCCGAGCCAAAAGGTGATTGAGACTGCCGTATACCAACCGGCCAGCAGACTTCTAAATACTCCGATCTGCCAGATGCTGATCAGACCATGGCCAACCAGCAACAAGGCCGGAGCACATTTTCGCCAGAGGTCTGCTTTCCTGGCCAGCGAAAGCAGTAAGACTGCGGTCGCCGCGAAGCCCAGACCTACCCAGCCGACGGCTCGGGCTGCCGGTAGTCCCTGGGCGTGATTGACGATATCGCAGGTAAAGGGCCAACCGATCATATTGATCAAAAAGCGAGAGTTGAAGAGGGAGACGATTGTAGTTCCTGATCTGGCCGAACCGGCATTAAGAAGCGGAGCGATCACCAACGCTTGTATGTAGGGTAGCAAGGAGAGAGACAAGCCGATGGCCCAGGTGATGTATTCAACCGGTTTGCGATAATCGAGAGCGAGCAGTGCCAGTAGTAAGACAAGCCAAGTAACCAGTCCGTTACCCCAGGAGAACGAGGAGATCAATCCGCCTGCGAGCATGGCGACGATTGCCAGATTTCGATTATTCTTTCTGGTCAGACCCCAGAGCCCAAGCGCGAATCCAAATAGAGACATTTCGATCGTTAAGGCGCCGTCTCCATAACAAAAGACCGACATCTGAGAGTTGGAGAAGATTAAGAGTGACAAGGCCGGACAGAGGAGCAATTTTTGTCTGGTCGTCAAGTCGGAGCTCAGAGCAAAAAACAAAAGGGTCAATCGCGCAAAGGCGAAGAAAATTCCGGCAAGTAGCTCTAAATAGATGTTCCAGTGAAAGAATTGGGCGTTGGCGATATGCAGCAATACTGGTAGAGCAACGGAATGTGTCCGGTAGAACGTGTCAGGGATATAGTTCAACCAGTTGTAGCCGCCATTGAGAACCTTGTCGACCAATCCGACATACTGCAAATAGTCATTGGAGAGATTGTCCGCTCCGGTAGTGGTTACAACCGATATGATGTTGGCGATTGGAAGAAGAGTAAAGACGACGGACAAAAATCCGAAGAGGATGTTTACTGCCTTGCTGGCGCCATTGGATTGCGCTCTAGGTGTAGTAGTGCTGAGTTGTTTGGTTGGCAGCATCGATAATTTGAGTTTTGCAAAGATCGAAAGTTAGTTTATAACGGCGGCGGCCAGCATATGCGCCTGGATGCAAAGAACATCTTTAGTGTTAGTTCATAGTCAACAAGAAGGCTGTGATTGTGCCGTGTGATTGGAGCGCCGGTGGATCCTTCGTGACGGTACTGTCGATTTGCATTGAGCCGGTGCGCTGGAATCCTTGCCTGCTTTGGTCTTTAAGATTGCTTCGCTCAACTTTTACAGCGAAAGCGTTGCCGGGAAGAATCGGCTAGAACTCTTTACTGGATGCAGAAGTTGCCGGCGACAAACTCGATTTTTGGCCCGAATTTTCGTTTGCATTTGGAAAGATTTGTGTCATACTTTCCGAACGCCTATGAGAATGGGTGCGCCGGTCTGGCTTTAGACCCAGAGCGGCAATCTAATTTGACCTTTAGTTAAGTGAGTTAATGATGAGTACAAAATTGTTCGTGGGCAACCTGCCCTTCAGCCTCTCCGAAGCCAACCTGGAAGAGATCTTTTCTCAAACAGGCAAGGTAGTGTCAGTATCTATTCCAGTTGACCGTGATACAGGTCGCAAAAGAGGCTTTGCCTTTGTTGAGATGGAAAACCAGTCCGAAGCCGAGCAAGCTGTTAAAGAGCTCAACGGCACGAACGTGGATGGACGTCAGATCGTCGTCAATCCGTCTCGCCCTCGCGAACAAGGTGGCGCGCCGAGAAAGCGCAACTCCTGGTAGATTCACCAAGCAGTTCAATCACTGAATAACAGCCAGGGGCACTCAGGAAGGCTCTCCGTTACAGATTGCCTTGATCCTGGTTTGCAGTCGAGTGGCCTCGGCTCTCTGTCCCTGGCTGTTATAGATCTTGACGAGCTTTCTGAGCTCGGGTACCAGGTATTGACTGTTATCGCCGTAAGTCGATTCTTCGAGCATCAAAGCTCGACGATAGAGAATCTCAGAGTCATAGAACCGTCCCTGAGCATTGTAGGCGTCAGCTAAATTGCTCATAGCGTGTGCTGTGTTGAGCATCATCGGATCGGAACCACCGTCGAAGCCGCCTTCATCGCCCAGCCAGTAGGCCAGGGCGCTGGTGTAATAGCGTTCGGCGTATTGATATTCACCGACGGACAGATAAAGCTGCCCGAGCGATGAATAAATGCGCGCGGCCAGACCCGACGAAGGCATTCCCATCGACGGTTGATTGATCAGCCGGTAGTCAGCCGAGACCGTACCGAGATCTTGGGTCTGCTGGGTGGGCGTATCGTGCAACGCAGCCAGCGCTGCGTTGTACCAGTATTGGGAATCGTTGAAGTTGTTAGTTCGGCGATAACCTTCACCGAGTTGATAGAGCGTGAGCGCGGTATTGGTTGAGTTCGGATTTGCCGCCTGGTCCTCGATCGCCTGTTGCCTCAGCATCGTGAGGTCGGCTTGTCCTTCTTCGGTGGAGGATGAGGGACCCTCTCTGGGCTGATCTGAATCGACAGCTCCCATTTCGTCGGTTGGTGCGTCATCGTCTGTCTTGGAAAGACCGGGATTGTTTGCGCTCAACATACAGACGATCAACAACGCAATCAAAGCGTTTTGTTCTCTCGCCATCTTTGCCTCTTCCGGTATTTGCAAATAGTATCTTGCAGACGGGAAATTCCCTCTGTAATACTTTACCCGTGTACCGGAACTCTAACCGGAAAGTTGTGCTGTCTTGTGCCTCCGAAGTGATTACCTCGGGCTCTGGCGCTTGACTGAGGCGACCTGAAAGTCGGCCCTTAGGTTATCGGACAATAGCTCCAGAAATCGCTCGGCTCCCAAACCGTTGACGTGAACGGAATCGGCAAACTGCGAGTGCGGAAAGATGCCTGGTTTGTTGAAGTCGACCAACTTGACGTCGTATTGCTGAGCAAGTCGTGCGACATCCAAACTGTAGCGGCGGTAGATGCCGTCCGGAAGAATTGCCATATTCTCGGCGGTAATCGGCATGTTGACCAGGACGACGTTGATGCCGGTGTCCCGGCAGTATTTTAGAAATCGCTCGAAGTAGGCAATCTGTGTTTGATACACCTTCGGTTTAAAAAGGCTGTAACGCTGCTTGTATTCAGGTAGGTTGTCGCGGAAAGTGGAACGGTGCGGATCGTATGGGCTTGCCAGCCATTGGTTTGGACCAGCTTCTTCCGGCTGATTGACCTTGGCGATCAGTTTCAATTCAGGCGGTGCATTGACCGTGTCGAAGTCTTGAATGTTTAGAATGGCAGAGAGAAAGGTGCGCGCCCAGCGTTGTCCAATCGCTACGAAGTCCAAGCGTCTATCGTATAAAAAGCATGCATGTTCGGCGGCACTATTAGTCTTGTTCCAGAAGGAGTTGTGACCAGCCGTCGCGGTGAGGCTGCGATTGCCTGCTTTGGTCATGAATCGGTAAGTCTCAGTGCTGGCCGGGTCGAGGAACATACTGTCGATGAAGTCGCGCGGAGCGATACCATATACGATAACCTTCGGCCGATCTGCGCTGTTGAAAAGGGTCGACACGATTGCGAAGGCGTCGGAGGCCATCTGTCCGCCGATCGCCATAGAAAACGTGCTCAGATCGCCAAGCGATCTCTGTTTGAGCAGATGTTCGAGGTAATAGGAGCGATGATGATAGACCGCATCTTGTGATTTCTTGAGATAGGTTGCATCGCCGTCATGCACTACCGACAGCATCAAAGATGATCCCAAAAGCAAGATGTCCGGCGTGTGCTGCTGCCTTTGCATGTCTTGGACCGCCCACCAGGCCCAGCTTCGGTTCGGCGAGCTGAACCGGTCGTGGTGCCAGTGAGAATAGGTCGATCTGATTCCGAAGTCTAAGAGTAGGAACGCTAGAATCGCCAGCGCTATGTAGCTCCGGCGCAAGACCCCAAGGAGTTGTTGAAACGCTTGCAGCATGGACAGTTTGGTTATCAACAGGTCTGCCAATGATAGCGCTCGGACGTCTCAAAAGTCCAGAATCCGAGCTTAGCTGGGTCTCATGACGAAATCTAAAATGCTTCACACAATTGCCATGCATTTGACAAATGCCATGGGATGAGGGCTCATGCCATTGAATTTTTGACGGCAGTGGTCGATCATTACTCCTTACTATGAAATTGCCATGGCAGCCATTATTCACAATCGAGCGCAGCGGTAAACCCGAGGTAACTATCTCGGGGATCATTTCGGTCGTTGACGGCTCCGGTCGCCCGCTGCTATCGGTCGGTGATGTGGACTATGAAGTCTGGGGCCGATCCTGTTTGAAACCGTGGCAATTGCTCGGACATTATCAGGACCTCAAGACTTCGTATCGGGAGCTTAAATCGGATCATTTAGCCATGATGCAATCTTCCCACAACGGTGAAGCTTTTCATTTACAGCGGCTGAGGGAGATCATGACGATCGGCCAGGTCGACCCCTCTATGCTTAAATGCCCAGCCTGGCATTCCGGGGACGCCTTTACGCGCATGGATCAAATCCGAGCGGGCGAAGCGCCGAGCTCTCTCTACAATGGTTGCAGCGGCAAGCATTTCGGACTCTTAATGGCCATGAACTTGAAAGGGCTTGACGTCGGCAATTATACAAATCCGTCCGGCGAGCAGTTCGTTCGAATGCGCCAATTGCTCGCCTGGCTCTTGAACAGGCCGTCGAATCAATTTGCCACCACGATTGATGGTTGCCGATTGCCAAACTATGCTTTGAGCGTCCGGGAGCTAGCTTTGCTCTATTGCGGTCTTCTGCAAGGCGTATCTGTACCGGACCAGCAAGCTGCGCCGAAGGAGCTGCGAGATGCACTTAAGAGCCTGCCGGAAGTAGGGATGCTCATGCGGCAATTCCCGGAATTGATCGGGGGCAGTGAGCGCCTTGATACCAGAATAATGACTGGAGCCTTGACTGATGACAAAGAGATAGCCGTCGTGGCCAAGGAAGGCGCCGAAGGGCTCTTGTCAGTTGGGATAGGCTCCTGCAAGGATTATCCAAAAGGTCTTGGTATTGTTATCAAATTGGGCTCAGGGTTCGATACTCTTAGATTTGAAACAGTGATCAAGTACTTGCTGGAGAGACTGGGATTGCGAACCCCGGAAAATTTTGTCGATCTCGCCTTTACGCATATCAAGACTAAGTACCATTTTGAAGTGCTTCAACGACTGACTGTTTGAGGTCAAGCCATGCCCGGACCCTTCAAAATCATCGATATCTCGCAGCCGGTTACCTCTAGAACAGCTTGTTTCCCTGGCGATGTGCCGTTTAGCAAGAGAGTCACCGTAACTTATAAAGAGAGCAAGGTTGTCAATCTCACAGCCTTAACAATGAGCCCGCATGTTGGTACGCATGCAGATGCCCCCATTCACTGCTACGGCGATTTAGGCGAAGGCCGCGACACCGCCGGCGATATGCCGTTGCAGCCGTTTATCGGACCGGCAGTAGTTGTGGATCTCTCGCCGATTACGACCGGCATTTCCCCCGAACACTTTCGCGAGACGATCGAAAAGTTGTCGGACTTTCCTCATCGTGTCTTGTTCAAAACTGCCAAGCTCATACGCTATGAAGTCTTCGAAGAACACTACGCATTTTGCACGGTTGAAGCAGTTAAGTATCTCGCTGATCGCGGTGTCGGCTTGATTGGAATTGACACGCCTTCCGTCGACAATGTCGGTTCGAAGGCACTCGATGCGCATGCTGCTTTGATTGAAGCGAAAATGTGTTGGTTGGAGAATCTGGACCTGACAAACGTTGAGACAGGAGAATACTTTCTCGTCGCTCCGCCGCTGAAGTTTATGGAATTGGAAGCTTCTCCCGTCCGAGCAATTTTGATAGACAGCGATGCCGGTGTACTTCGATAGCGCCATGCAAACAATCGATCAAGTGTCGTTAGATACCGTTTGTTTGGGCAAGAAAGTTGTCGCTATTGCTGCGGTTGTGGCTGCTGTATAGGTGGCTCTGGCAGCCGCCCCAGTAGTCAATTATTTTTCACTTTGGGAATAGTCGGCGTTAGAAGTTCTGGAGGCAGGAGGCAACAAGAGATGTTTGGACGGAAGTGCTCGGTAATCGGCGTAGTTCACGTCTTGCCGCTGCCCGGGTCGGCTGGTTGGAATGGCAGTATCGATCAAGTGCTGGATGCCGCGCTCAAGGATGCCTATATCTACAAGTCGCAAGGAATCGATGCACTAATTCTGGAAAATATGCATGATGCTCCGTATCTGGTTGGTCGAGTGGATCCCGAAACGACTGCCGCGATGACGATGATTGCTCATGCCGTGAAAGTAGAGATGGAACTGCCGCTGGGCATTCAGCTTCTGGCCGGGGCGAATTTGGAAGCGCTTGGTGTGGCGCTGGCCGCTGGAGCGGATTTTATTCGCGTCGAGGGATTCGTCTTCGCGCATGTCGGTGATGAAGGTATTCATGAATCGTGCGCCGCCCAGTTGATCAGGCGCAGAGCAAATCTGAAGGCAGACCAGATCAAGATTTTTGCCGATCTGAAAAAGAAGCATTCCGCTCATGCCATTACCGGTGATGTCTCGCTTGCGGAGACGGTGCAGGCAGCCGAGTTCTTCAAAGCAGATGGAGTGGTCATCACCGGAATCGCCACCGGCAAAGCGACCGATGCCAATGACGTCAGGGTCGCGCGAGAATCAAGCTCGATTCGTGTAATGGTTGGTTCTGGCGTTACGCCGAAGAATGTGGGGCAGTACATTCCCTACAGCGATGCCTTAATTGTAGGCTCGGCATGCAAGTTTGAAGATGACTGGCGCAACCATGTCGATCCCGATCGTGTGAAAGTTCTGATGAACAGCGTGCTTACGTTCCGCCGATAGTCCGATAAAGCCGGATCGATCGCTCTGCAGTTCTGGACATAGCATCCCATTGGTCAATCCAATCATTGGATTGGAAGGAATGTTGCTTACTGATTGAGCCGTTCGGCAAAGAGCTTGTCGCATGGAGCCAATGGAATGGCGAGCAGTTCGGGAGCTGCGAGCCACTGAAATGCTTCGTGCTCGAATAGTTGCGGCTCGCCGTCTGCCTCAACTTCGACGAAGTTTATGACGAGTCGGGAGTCAGCCTCCCGGAGCGAAGCTCTGGTCCTTCCCACGCTAGTCACGTGCAGACCTAATTCTTCCGCCAGTTCGCGTTTGGCTGCCATCAATAGCGTCTCGCCAGACTCAAGCTTGCCGCCCGGGAACTCCCAGAGGGAACCATGCTGCTTGTGCCTTGGGCGCTGGCAAACGAGGAACTGTCCGTTGCGTTCGATGACAGCAGCCAGTACAACTATTGCGGCAGAAGAATAATCTTTGCGATTGGACATCCGTCTTCCAATAGTTTCACTTCTGTTTATTGGCGGTGGCGTTGGCCAAGAACCAGGCTTGACTGCAGAATGGTTCTGCCGGTGCAGGTTGGCGTAAGTAGGTTGTATCAGCTTGCATCTTGCGTGCCTTTACGTTGTCCGCGAGCAAGATTCCTAGCACATCGCGGTGAATGTAATCGGCCAAACGATCATCATCAATTGGGAAGATTACTTCGACGCGGCGATCCAGGTTGCGAGGCATCAGATCCGCGCTGCCGCAATAGATACATTCTTCACCACCATTGCGGAAATAATAAATGCGGCTGTGTTCCAGGAAGCGACCGACTACGCTGGTGACTCGGATATTCTCGCTGACTCCGGGAATACCCGGGCGAAGGCAGCAGATGCCTCTGACAATTAAGTCAATTGAAACACCGGCCTGCGACGCCTCATACAAAAGTTTGATGATGCGTTCATCAACTAGAGAATTCATTTTGAAGATGATACGACCGTCTCTGCCGGCGCGTTGATGCTCGATCTCCCGTTTGATCAAATCCTCGAATCGTTTCCTTAGATTGATTGGTGCCACCAGCAGCTTTTCGTACTCTTTCTTGTCGGAGTACCCGGTCAAGTAATTGAATATGTCCGACACATCAGTGCCGATCTGCTGATCTCTCGTGAACAGACCGAGATCGGTGTAGACTTGCGCGGTGCCGGGATTATAATTGCCGGTGCCGAGATGTACGTATCGGACGATACTGTCTCCTTCTCGTCGTACGACCAAGGCTAGCTTGCTGTGGCATTTTAGTCCGGGCAGTCCATACACTACGTGCACGCCTTCCGCTTCCAGAGCGCGTGCCCATTCGACATTACTTTCTTCATCGAAGCGTGCTTTGAGTTCAACTAATACGGCCACCTGCTTGCCTTTTCTGCTGGCTCGCAAAAGCGCTTCGACCACCGGTGAATTCTTGCCGACCCGGTAGAGCGTCATCTTGATGGCCATTACGTTTGCGTCGTCAGCCGCTTGGTTCAAGAAGTTCACAACCGGCTGAAAGGAATCGAATGGATGATGAAGCAGAATATCTCGCTTCGAAATTGCGCTGAACACAATTTCGTCGGAGAGTCGCTGATTGAACACAGAAGGTACGGAGGGCAAGAACGGCGGGTATTTCAAGTCCGGACGATCGATCGATGCGATGTGCTTGAAAGCGCTGAGCGGCACTCTGCCATCAATTTGATAAACATCTGACGGCTGAATTTGCAGATTCTCAATCAAGATTTCCAGGGTCGGTGCCGGCATAAGGGACTGGACCTGAAGGCCAACCACGTCGCCAAATCGTCTTTGCCTGATTCCCTCTTCCGTCTTTTCGAGAAGATCACCTGCTTCCAATTCCTGGATCTCCACTTCGGCATCGCGAATAATGTGAAATGGATGAGCGCCAAGTATCTCCATACCAGGGAACAATTCAGACAGATTGGCCTTGATCAAGTCATCAAGCCAGATGAAGCGTTCTACTTCTTCGAACAGTTCGGGCAGATCGTCTCCGGTTTCGCTCGAATCGATTGAAATGAGCTGCGGAAGTGAATCTGGTACTTTCAGTCTGGCAAAACGCTCCTGCCCCTGTCCGTCGCGAATCTGAATGGCGAGGTTGAGGCATAGATTTGAGATATGGGGGAAAGGATGACCAGGGTCGAAAGCAAGCGGCGTCAGCACCGGGAAGATCTTTTTTAAGAAGTACAAGCGAAGCCGCTCTTTCTGCTCATCGTCGAGGTCGCTAAAACTGACGAGCAGGATACCGTTTTGTCTGAGTGCTGGCAGTAATGACGTTTCCAGGCATTCCTGCGCGGAGGCCAATAACGTCGCCACCTCAGAACTGATGGCATGGAGCTGCTGGCTCGGGCTGAGCCCATCAGGACCTGCGGAGGTAGAGGCTGATTCAATCTGACGCTTCAGACCGGCCACGCGAACCATGAAAAATTCTTCCAGATTCGCTCCGAGGATGGAGATAAATCGGACCCGCTCCAGAATTGGGTTGGACTCGTCCTTTGCTTCCTCGAATACTCGCCATTGAAATGCCAAAAGGCTCAGTTCTCGATTGATGAACAAAGTCGAATCGGGATCTGCCGGGCCGGAGATTTCAGCCGAAACGAACGGTTGAAAGTCTTCTGCCGCGCCGAAGGAAGCAGGCAGGACGAATTCAGCGGTTCTCCTGTCATTTCTAATATCTGGCTGCATGGGGCTATTGTAGACCAAATTAGGTCTCTATCACCGATGGTGAACAAACTGTTAATTTCTGCTTGTATTCCCTCGGACGCATGCAGGCTTGGACGTTTCGATGCCTATTTTTCTCGGATGATCCGATGAGCGTGTGCGAAGCTCTTGTAGTACCAGCTATCTTTCAGAAATGGACGCAGATGAATTCCAATCGGAATGTCCACGCCGTTGCTGTCCTTATGCCCGGTTCCAGTGGAGTCGATTATCAATGGTGCGCCGTCCGGTGACCTGCCATACTCACCAACCCACATGATGACGTGGGCGAGGATTCCCTTATTGTTGCAAATGTAGAGCAAATCACCGGCTTTCAGTTTGTGCACAAGCTCGTCATAATCGCCGTTATCACGAATTACTCGGACTTCGACCGTACCTTGTCCGCCCGGACCGCTGATCTGAGTGGTCTGTGCTTGTTTTTTGATCGCAGAACTGAATTTGATTCCCAAACCGTAGTTGTACATCCACGAAGTGAAATCGCTGCAATCGACGCCTTTCGAGTTGCGACCGTAAGCAACTTTCTTCCAAGGCCAGGAAGGCGGTGGGTCCCAGTCGGGAATGTGATGATGTTGGTAGGGCAAGCCGATCATTTTGTACCCGACCGCCAATACTCGCTGGCGTTTCCAGTCGGCCGGAATTCGCTCATTATTGGCCAAGGCAGGGTAGTGGCGCGGTTCCGGACCCCACGCACCGTACTTGGATTTGATCCGGCGCGAGTACCACTGTCCATGCGGTGTGGTTGATTCGAGATGCCGATTGTTGCGCGGAGGATACTGGTCCGGCGCCAACAACTCGTCGATTGGATAACTGAACACCATCTGATACGGAGACTGATAATTGTCCCCGTCGAATGCGCGAGCTTGGCCGGAAAGTACGACTGTGGTTATCGCAAGCAGAATTACAAGTAGTTTAAAGCGCATGAAAAAATGCTATCACTTACTAACAGTATGACCCTAAGTCTACCGAATAATGAAGCTCGGTTTCGGTCGAGAGTAAAATTGGTCTCGTCCAGCTCTGGAAGATAGGGGAGTGTAGTAGCTATGAGCAATGCGAATCGCGTATCCAGGTTGATTTTGGTGCTGGCAATTCTGCAGGCGACACTCTTTGCCGCGCCAGCATGCAGGGCAGATTTGCTATCAGACCATTGGCCGGCCACCGTTTATGGAGGCAGCGCGTTTGCTGATATCGGCAAGGCAATCGCGCTGGAGCCTGACTTTCCCACTCATGGCACGGAGTTGGACAAGGCCCGCTATGCATATTCTCGTCTACCGGAAATTCAAAAAAAGTACAACTTGGAGGCCGGTACGGGAACCAAGGTCAGCGACGCGACGGTTTGGCTGGGACGCAAAGGCGATTTCCGTGATCCTGAAGATGTCAATGCGCTGAAGTCGTTGAGCAAGGGCAACTGCGCCGAATGGTCCGAGGCATTTCAAATGGTGCTTCACGGAGTCGGAGTGAACAGCACAGTCATCTACGCTGATAAATCAGCAGAGCCGGGATACAGCGGTGGATTCACTGGCACTGACACTTCATTGATGGTTGAGGAGGTGCTACCTGACGGACGCAAGGTTCGCCGAGTTTTCGATGCCTTTCGTGCGGTTTACCATGCTCAAGAGGACGGCACTCCGATCGAAGAGATGTTGAAAGAATTTGGAGACGTTCCGATGGAAGAATTGGATCGCCTCCCGCGGGACAAGGATCGCAAGCTTACCTGGAGGGAGAATCTGCAAAAGCCTTTCGTCAAGGCGCAGCAGACCGAAGCGCTGCTACCACCGACAACAACCATTCGCATTCCCAAAACTACTGTTGCTACTGTAATTCCCCACCTTGTGGGTAAATGGCGCTCGGAGGCTGGCAGCATCTTCTTCATCTACGAAGAGAACAATATGCTAACTGCTCGCATCGTAAAACCATCCGCGCGTAGTCATGCAATGGGGATTCCGGATGGCGCATATCTGTTTAGAAATGGAATCTTATCGATCGCACCGCCGGTAACGATTAAATCGAAGAATGCCTACAATTTTGCAGCGAAGTCGGATTGTGAGAGTCTCGCCCCTTATACCGCGGCCCTAGCGACGGCACAGCTTCACCAGAATATGGATATCTTGTCAGTCGAAGTCAAAGCTCCGCAATACTACCCGAAAGGCTGTCGATGGGCGCCGCAACAACCGTGGGCATTAGAGAAGCTGACGCTAACAAAGATTCCCGAATGAACTTGATCGGCGCCACAGTTAATCCTTCAGTACAGTGGCAGTAGCTGTTGTACACTGGGGATGCGGCAAGATTGTTGGCAAATTCCGTTCAGCTACTACCTCGGAGTCTTTTTATGCGCAGATGCGATTTGATGATTCTCGTTTTAATTGTGTTGGTATCTTGCACGATTTTGGGTTCTGTATTTGAAGCCTGCGCGGCAAATAACCACAAGACTGGCCAGGCGAATCTAATTGCCTCCAAGACCCATCGGTATGAGTCTAAGCAAGGTTTTGAGCGGGACCCGAAAGATATCGTCAACACTCTCAAAGATAATGATGTCGCTCAGTTTCAAACACTTCTGGATGGATTGAGTAGATCTTTCGGACTGGACAAAATTCTCAAAGGCAAGGGACCATTTACTTTACTTGCGCCTACAGATCGAGCGTTCAAGCAGATACCGGCTGACGATTTGTCTGTACTTTTTGCTAATCCAAAAAAGCTGAAAGAAGTTCTCTCATATCATGCAATTGAGCAAGAGCTATCTGCTGCGGACTTGCTGAAGCTCAAGACAGTCAAGACGATGGAAGGGCATGACCTGACCTTCAGTCAGTACAGTGGAGATCTCTATGCAGACAAAGCGCTAGTAAGAGTCACCGATATTCGCTGCTCCAATGGTGTCATTCACGTTCTCGATGGTGTTGTTATGCCACCACTAAGCCAGTAACTTGAAGTTGCTCGCCCGACGTTGCCTAGAGTACTCGGCTCAGATGCAGGATTCTTCAATACCGTGGCACATACATAGTAAGATTAGCTTGTCTGAACAGGAGTGAAGCTCATGCCTAAGCGAGTGATTGTCATAGGCGGTGGATTTGGCGGTGTAAAGTGTGCTCGCACGCTGCGAAAGGAGCTGCCTAAAGACGAGTTTCAGATTGTCGTCTTTAATCATGAGAACCACATGGTTTTTCACCCGCTCTTAGCGGAAGTTGTCAGCGCGTCGGTTCAGCCCAAGGATGTTGGCGCTCCGCTCAGGCAATTGTTGAAAGATGTCCAGTGCCGGACTGAGGACGTAACTAACATCGATCTCGACGCTAACCAGGTGTTCTTTGAATCTGACGACGGGCAGATCAGGTCGATGTCTTACGACTATCTGTTCCTTACTTGTGGCAACACGGTTAATCTTTCGCTCGTTCCTGGAATGGATGAGCATGCCTTTCCGCTCAAGACGATTGGTGATGCACTTACATTGCAGGCTCACGTGATGGAACAGCTGGAAAAGGCTGAAGTCTGCGAAAGCCCCGAGCGCAAGCGTCGTTATCTAAGCTTTGTGATCGTCGGTGGTGGCTTTAGCGGTGTGGAGGTTGCTGGCGAGATAAACGATCTTGTTCGCAGTAGTTTGAAGTTCTTCTCTAATATTCAAGAGAGCGACGTCAAAGTAGTCATCGTTCATTCGCGGGATGAGTTGTTGCCGGAAGTATCTCCTACGCTCAGACAGTTTGCGCGGAAGAAGATGGAACAGGCCGGTGTAACCGTTATGTTGGAGGCAAAAGCCAGCATGACTACACCGGAAGGATTGCGGCTCGCAGATGGTACCTTCCTTCACGCTGCTACGGTGGTGTGTACGATTGGCACTACCATTCAACCTTTGATTCAACGAATAGACGCGCAGAAGCAGGGTGGGCGTGTTGTGACCGATCCTGATATGCGCATTGCCGGTCGCAAGAATGCATTTGCGTTCGGCGATTGCGCAGCAGTGACGAATAGTTTGGATGGAAAGCTCTGTCCTCCGGTCGCTCAATTTGCCGAGCGTCAAGGTGTGCAAGCCGCTCTCAATGCAGTCGCTTGTATCAAGGGTCTGCCAACCAAGCCGTTTCGATATCAGATGCAAGGGCAGCTTTGCGCTATTGGTGGGCATTCAGCGGTAGCAGAGCTGATGGGGGTGCGCGTGTCCGGTTTCCTTGCCTGGTTTCTCTGGCGCGGCATCTACCTGATGAAATTGCCTTCTCTACCCCAGAAGTTGAAGGTCGGGCTCGAGTGGGGATGTGACTTGCTGTTTCCACGCACGCTTGCGCATCTGCGTGCTGATCGCACTAAACGAGTCGGGCGTGCCTACTACGCCTCAGGTGATTTCGTGTTTAAGCGAGGTGACACTGCCACGGAGTTCTACGTCATT
Source organism: Candidatus Obscuribacterales bacterium (assembly GCA_020050835.1). GTDB lineage: Bacteria > Cyanobacteriota > Vampirovibrionia > Obscuribacterales > Obscuribacteraceae > JAGVKB01. The sequence continues at coordinate 226,803 of JAGVKB010000102.1, forward strand.
GAAAAAGGTGAAGTCGAGGTGTTGCGGCACAAAGATGAAACCTGCACTGATTGCATAGCGGTGATCGGCAGTGGCGATTTCTTTGGCGAGTCTTCGCTGCTAGATAGCACCAATCGTAACCATAGCGTCAGAGCAAGAACAGAATTGATCTGTACTGTACTGGGCCGCAATGTATTTACTCAAATCTCCTCAGCGCTCAAACCTGTGAAAGACGCTGTTGCCAGCGCGGCTCGCCGGCGAGTCAGTATGTGGCAAAATGTTCCTGACGTGAGGGAGCTATTGGATACCTTGGAGATTCGAGCGGTGCTCGAGCCGTTGCCGATGGAATGCGTCGGTCTGAGCTCATCGGTCGAGCACGTAATCGAGCGGATGAACGAAACCGGTGCTGATTTGTGCTGTATCCTCGATGACCAGCAACAACTAGCCGGTGTAATTACGCGATCTGATCTCTTGAGAGCGCTGGAAATTGCCGCTCTTGCCGACCCTGATGTCGACGTGCCTGTGATTGACATTATGGTGCGAGAGCCAGTGGCAATCAGTGTTAACGAGCCGCTGGCGATTGCTCTGTCTACCATGCGAGACCATGGATTGAAACAGATTCCGGTGCTCGAGGGGCAGAAGCAGAAGACCCCGATCGGCTGTATCCGGATCGAGAAAATCGTCGGGCTGGTGTTGAAAGAGACTCTGGCTAGACGGAAGAAAGTACCGACAGCCTGATAGACAGTTCGGATGTAGATCTTCTCGTTTGTGTCATGGAAACAAGACCACAAGCGCGCCAGGGAGTGTTTCGCGTGCTGCGGGGCGATGACATTTCGGATAGTTTCAATGCACGGGCTCTGGACGAAAGCGGCTCCTTACTGCTGGAATTGTGAGAAACTATGACTGGGCGGTCGGAGCAGCAGTAAGATGGTCAATGCTGAAGGAAATCCAGTCCGAACACGGAGAATTTTCGCTGTCCTCGATAAAGTCTACGGCTCCCTATTCTTGATTGCGACGATCGGTACTGTCATCTCGCTGGTTTGCGTCAGCGATCTGCTGACAAACGCAACCCATGTCAACGGACAGGTGGTATACATCACCTATGGCGCCAAAGGGGCACGAGCACCAGTTGTTCGATTCAAAACCGCCAATGGTGAGATGCTCCAGCTTCAGTCCGATCTCTACACGTCACCGGCCCCGAAGATGGGAGATACTGTAAAAGTGGTGTACCGCACCGCCAATCCACGAGACTGGCGGATTGACGATTGGATCCACTTGTACTTCTGGACTCTCATGGGATTGATCTTCATGTTCGCCTGGGCTATGGCTATCATAATCACCAAGCTAATAGGACACTTTCAGATCCGCAAGCTAGAACGTGCTGGAGACAGCCCCGCACAACTTCAAGGAGATCAAACATCGCCAAGCCGTTGACCGCTTCGATGAGGAGTTGCGATCCTGCTTCTGTGCTTGCATCTTGACGGAACCTCCTATTATGCGCAGTTTGACATAACAAGGAAAAACTGGCTCTTTGCCGGCAGCTACGAAGGCGGCACTAACGCGGCCGTTAGCGCTAGTTTTGTCCAGACCCCCAACCAGCACGGATTGAATCACCGTACTTACTTGAAAGACATCATCACCAGGCTAACTTCCGGTAACGAAATCGACTTAGATGCGCTTCTGCCAGGCAAATGGATCCCGTCACTGTAGCTGACTGGACGCATACAGACGTCCAGACTCCACTTCTCCGCATACAACCCTTTGGTAGTCTGGCCCGATCGAACTTGTGTAGTGGTCACCGAATAAGCTACAACGCACTTGGGTATAAAAGCTGTAAGCTGTTGCACCCAGTTACACGGTGAAACTAAGCCATGAAATGGACGATGTTTTATATGCTAAACGCTGGAATGATTGGTGCAATCGTCGGATTCTTGTATCTGTGTGGTGTGAGCTTTGTCCATGCGTATTATTGGATGGCGGGCTGGACTGTTGTGGACATCCCGGGTCTACAAATGAAATTGGTTATAGAAGGAGGCAAATTACTAATTCTGGGAGATTTACTCGAACACGGTCCAACATACGTCCTAGTGGGAATGACAGTAGCTGTACTCTGCATGTACATAGTTGAACGTGTAATTGTCTGGATTTTAGCGATGAAAAGGAAACGAAAAAGTGCAGCAGAGCAGTAGATCAGCCCTAGTCACTCTGATCCTTCTCTTTGCACCAAACACCCAGCGATCTTGTCGAGTAATGCTTGCTTCTGCTTGGTCCAGCCGACCATCGGAAAGCCAATCACCAAGGGATATTATCTTGCCGAAGTGTCTGTTGGTTACTCTCCAGAATCTGATGCGTTGACCACCTGTGTCAGTAACCTTGATCTTAAGCAGTATCTTGCCGCCCGTTGCTTGCAGAGCGGAGCTTTCCTCAAGGGCGTGATAGAGCCAGTATATTTAAATTCCGACTCTAGATAACACCAGCCCTGTGAGACCGCTGCCGTAGATCTCGAAAGCGTTGCAGGAACCGCACCATTGAAGTAAGCGCGCGTGCGAGACTATTGATTTTGTTTGATGGTGCGGGTCTCAGCGTTTTTGTCACTCGCGCGAAGTGGCGCTAATGGTCCCGAATGGACACATGACGGGCCACAAAATGGGCCACGGATATTGCTGGATTTTTGGGGTATCCAGTGGGACCATTTTCAATCGTTTTTCTGCACACTTGCATAGAAAGAGCAGCAATCATCAGATTACTTAGGCGGAAAGAGGCCAGGAAGCCAGCTCGATGCCGCCTGAACCGGAAACGACAGGCAGACCGGCTCCCGATCACCAGCAGAAAACAATACTCCTCTTTCTAAGAGCGCTGAGACGACTCTTCGCGCTTGGCGATCAACCACGCCAAGCAACGCGGGAATCTCCGACCGCGGAATTAGCCCTCTGTATAAGACCGCTTCGAGTAACTTCGGTGCACCCGGCAACAGTTCGCCTTTTGCTCGTTCCGCGTCAGCCCAATTGAGAACCCGTTTATGCAGTCCAGATGGCTCGATGACCTGCTGCATATATTCGATCTGATCGATGCAAATCCTCAAGAAGAACTGCGTGAACTCCAAAAGCGCGCGTTGACTCAAGTTACCTCGTCCGTCAAGATCATTCCGTTGCTGTTGGTCACAGTTGGCCAAATGTTCTTTGTATTGATCGACGTTCCGCGCGAGGCCTCTCGCGATAGACCAAATCCCGGATGTATCGGCAGCTGTGAGCAACTGTCCATACGACATCAGACGAGCTACGCGGCCATTTCCGTCCAGAAATGGATGGATAAATAGCAACCGGTGATGAGCTGCGGGAGTCGCGATGACTCGCTCAATGCGATTAAGACCCGAATAAGCACTATGAAAGCGATCCATAAATCTGGGAACGGCACCACGGCTCACCGGCACATGTCGACCGACAATAACATCGCGCCGGCGAAATTCACCCGGGATCACTTGGACAGTTTCACCTGATTTGGGATCTTCAACAACGAGTAAGGCGTCAGGCAACAGCTCGCAGAATCGTCGATGGATCTCGCGAATCACAACTGCGTCAGAGATGTCCAAACCGGGCGACTCATCAATCCATTTTTGAACCGCGATATGCGCTTCGGCTTCGAGCTGCAGATTGCGTTTTCTCGGATCGTTGCTGTAATCCTTCTTTTGAGCCCGCTCAATGTCATAGGGATGAGTGTCGTGCCCCTCAATCAGGTTGCTGTAATAACAATTCATCACCCGAACAAGATCAGCAAGCGCACCAACGATAGCGCTTGGGATTGAACTTTTGAGGGCGGCTGATTTAACTGCTATTTCCAAGGCCATATCTTGGAGCTCAGGTCTTGTAGGAACTTCCTGACCCAGTACTAAAGGTTCAAGTAGCGCTAACGGCTCACTCCGATCGATGTCCGGCAAAAAGTCCGCTTTGTTGTCCGGTTTCTTTTTTCCCATAAAGTCAATATTAGCAGCCTTTACGCTCGCTGAACACCCTTAACAAAGTCCGGTAAAAAGTCCGGTAAAAAGTCCGGCAGAAACAATCGAGATTTAACGTTTGATTGAAGGATTGGCACCGGCGGTTTCCAAGGAATTGTGCAACGTCGGAAACCAATCGTGGGGAAATTCGCATTAACAAGGGCCGCGTGCGCGGGTCAGAAGACTTACCGAAGACCGCTTCGAGTTCTAGAATTGTGCCAATGTTATCTATCGTGCGGGACGCACTAGAGCAGATGAAACTGCGCGGAACCGTAAGTCTTGATGGTTATGTGTTCACCACCAAGAACGGACAGCCCATCGACAAACATCTGGATCACGTCTGGCGGACAGCCCTTCGCAAAGCGGGACTGCGGCGAGAGCCGCCCCTGGCGAACAGGACTAGCCGGTCGGTTGCGGCAATATGCGACCAGGATTGCTCAATTGCACAGTGCAATCTCCGATCAGCGCTCTTAGAATTGGGCTTAACCCTTCAACGGAGTAACTAGCCATGAGCAGGCTGGAGCATTGCGACTTAAGTACCGGCACGGCAGATCTGGCTGTAGCAGCCAGGCTATTTGAATGCGCAAGCGGCAGGACAGCAGAACTAGCATCCAAGCTCAGTCGCGAAGCGGCATTAATTGGAGTGGGACTGGCCGGAGGAACCGTCGCCGAGATCAAGAAAGATCCGCTCAAGGCGACAGTGCAACTGGCCGGAACAGCTCTGGCCGGAAGTTTAATAGCCGGTATGGCACTGGCTGAAGCACCGGTTTTAGCTCGAACTGGACTGATTGTTGGAGCTGGATTGACCGGCAAATGGGTGTGGGATCAAATTGACCCGAACAGCACTAAAAATCAGATTCGAAACCATGATGTTATGGAAGCGGTTACTGCTGTGTGGAACAAATCGGATTCCGCAACGTTTGGTAAGAGCGAACGACTGATGGAAAGGGACCTCGGCAGTTTAGGGCTTGATGTTACAACTTTTGCCATCGGCGGTGCTGTGGCCGGAAAGCTAGCACCACAGATCGGTTCCGAAATGAGCTTGGCATATAAGGAGATTGTTGGTAGCGGTAAACAGCTGTCTACATTTGCAGCTGAACTCATGCCCGCTTTCAATGCACCTAAGTTGGCACCGGTACTGGCTCATAGCGCTGAAGGTTCCGGCGGTGCCGGGCTGGTTTCCGAATCGCCGTTGGGTGATTTTACCTTTCTAATGGCCAAACCTCGCCACGGGCGGGTCGAATCAAGACCAATTGATGAGTTCGATCTCAATCCTGTCAAGGAGTCGATCCCCGAGAATGGCAAATTGACTGAGAAAGCCAATCGCACTGAGCTGGAATTCCCCGATGGGTCCCGGATAGTTGAGGACTTCATTGGCAATTGGTGGATCTACGAGGCAAATGGAAAGATGTATCGCTGCGGACTCGATGGCGATCCAGCATTACCGCCGGCAGAAGCGCTCGGTGGCAACGGCTTTAATTTTGGAGCAAAAGGCTGGCGGGAGCGCCAGACCGCCAAAAGGTAACTAACCGAGCGCAATCGCAGTCAGCTGCTAATTGGCAGCGCTCTTTGCTGTCGATTGAGCCGTTTTATTTTCAGCGCTAAGATTTCTGGACAGGGAGCGATCGCCGCAAATCGCATTACAGATCTCGGTTGCCAGTTTGCGACCGCCGATACCGTTCATGTGAGCCGTGTCGTTGAAGTACTCCTGTGGAAACTCAGGCGATCGGTTGAGATCGATTACCGTTGTTCGATGCGCGCTGGCTGTCGCCATCAAAGATTGTTTGTATTCACTGTACGACCCGGGCGGCATGAGATTCATGTTCTGCTGGGTAAGCGGCATGTTGACGATGATGGTCGTTATGCCGGCAGCATCGGTAAGCTCAAGCAGGCGATTGAGGAAGATCTTCTGGCAGTCGAAAAGCTGACGATTGGATGTGCGATAGCGATTCTTGTACTCGCGGGAGTTGTCTTGAAACGGCACTCTCAAATTCGCTGCGATTAAGAAGGTTCCTCTGCGTACCTCCTTGGCGGCTAGCTGATTGCTGTTGACGTTTTGGCTTGGTGCTTCAATGGTGGCTGAATCGGCGAACTCCGGTCTGCCATTGCTGGTGATACCAGGCATTAGTGAGCTGAGCGTATCTTGCAGCTGAGCTGCGGCTAGTGCCTGCAGCTCCATCCGCTTGTTCCACAAAAAAATAAGCTGGTTTTGCCAGTATTCGAGGCGAGCTCCCAGGGTATTGACGGCCAGGTCCTGAACGTCGTCCAGCGGAAGAAAGTGCCGGAAAAATTGATAGGTTGGAGTATCGGCCGCGCAACCGACGCCGTTATCGATAAAGTCGCGCAGGGCCAGTCCGAGCACTATCACTTTCGGCTTCTGACCGGTTGTTAGCAAAGACTTCGCGATCAAGTAGTCGTCTGAGATCATGCCGCCGGGCAGGGCAAAGTTGAAGCAGCTGATTCCGCTCCTACCGAGCTGTTTCTCAAGCAGCTGCTCCAGATAGACGGATTGTGGGTGATCGACTGCATCGAGCGTTTGTCCGGAGAAATCGGCGTCAACGAGCGTCAAGGGGATCATCATCAAGGACGAACCCATTAAAACGACATCGGGCGTTTTCTCAGCGGTCAGATATGAATTTGTACGCAGCCATTCCCAGGTGGTTCTGGTCGGAAACTTGCCGGGTGAGATAACAACTGGCGGGTTGACAGCTGCGGCCACCAGGTTGATTGTGCAGAAAATCACAGCAGCCCAGAGCACCGGGCTTGCTAATAGCGCCCGCGAAAAGACCTTTCCGGAGATGTTCTTTCTGTCCATGATTCCTTGAGACATTAGCCGGAGATCCGACAGAGCCCAAAGCGTCTACCTTGTAAAGAACAATTGTCTCAAAAAACTGACCGTCAACCTTAGAACGGCATCATCTAAGAGCGTGGTCGCCTTTTCTCTGGGTCATAAAATGGAAACTTCACGACTCGGGCCGGGATGCGCTTCTGGTGCCCGTCGAGCTTGCCGACTTCAACTTCGGTTGCCAGCGTCGAGTATTCTATATTCATTCGGCAAAGCGCAATGTTTTTGCGCAGAAGTGGAGAGCGAGTGCCGCTGGTGACCACCCCAACTTGCATGCGACCGACATGGACGCAGTCTCCGTGCGCTGCCGGCTCATTGCCTTCTAGCTCCAAGCCGACCAGAGTACGCTGCGGATGCTCTTTCCGTCGGATGAGCGCTTCCTTGCCGATGAAATCTTCTTCCTTGTTTAAGGCGACGCAGAAGCCGATGCCGGCTTCAAATGGGTCGATCTGATCGTTGAATTCGAAACCGGAGAACACCAGTCCGGATTCGATTCTAAGCAGATCAAGCGCTGCCATTCCGAGTGGTTTGAGATTATGTTTTTGACCGGCAGCCCAGATTCTGTCCCAAACTGCAGCGGCATCCTTGGGATGGCACCATACTTCATAACCCAATTCGCCGGTGTAACCGGTGCGCGATACCAACACCGGAATACCTTGCGCACTATCCAGCCTGCCGACTGTGAAGCGAAACCAGGTCAACTCTTCGAGCGTCGGTTGAACCGGAGGCGTCCAGATGATCTGCTTCAAGATATCTCGGCTATTGGGTCCTTGAACTGCCAAATTGTGTAGTTGGTCAGTGGAAGACTTTACCCATGCTCTGAGATTCAATTTCTCAGCTTGCTCTCTCAACCAAACGCCGTCGAAATCTTCTCCGCCGACGAAGCGGAAATTGTTTTCTCCGAGCCGAAAGATTGTGCCATCGTCGATGATACCACCAGATTCGTTGCAAATGGCGGTATACACGACCTGCCCGGTGGCCAGCTTGCGAATATTGCGAGTGGTGGTCGCCTGCAGCAGCGCTTCGGAATCGGGCCCGAGGATCTCGAACTTGCGCAGCGGAGAGAGATCCATTACTACAGCTGCTTCGCGGCAAGCATGATACTCTTCGAGCGTGCCGAACTGCGGGTAACAATTCGGGATCCAAAATCCTCGGTACTCTACAAAGTTGCGGGTCAGGCCGGCAGTACGAGAATGGAAGGCTGTCTCCCTGCTTAAAACCGGTGGTGCGTCTGGTGTCATACGGTGTGCAATACCTTTAGAGAAGCTGTGTTTCTGAGGATATACTCTGACGTGAATGTCGGTCGGATTCCAGGCGTTAGCTGCGTCAATATCATCCGGGCAAGCCGATGACGCGCAAACTAGATCAGTTAGCGCTCTGAGCAGCACGTAATCCCCCGGGCGGGACCAGGGCTCGTCCAGATAGAGCGCATTACTGCTATTGATGCCGGTGTTGTAAAAGAAGTTGATAGCCGGCCAGCCTGCTCTAGAGCTGATTCCATAACCGCCCAGGACCAGGTTGAAATTGTCCGAGCAGTTGGCGTGTCCGGGATAACCGCTGTCTTCGTAGTATTTTGCAGTACATGCCAGCGCGAAGGTGTCGTGCCGACCGACTGTGTCTCTAATCACTTCCACCAGCGGTTGCATGTCTTGACAGTAAAATTTGGAATAGAGTCCCGGCTGAGGGTAAGTGTTGCCCATGATTGTTCGGGTGGTGGTGGCATCGAGACCACGCTCGACGCCGTCTTGCAATCTGCGAGCATCAAAGGCGAGAAAATCGGAGCACTGCCGGCCCGCAACATCAATAATTTGGATGAATTCACCGGCGGCAACTTCGTATGATCTGGCTGTTGCCTTCTCAACCCGCAGGTCCATCTTTGGTTCAGCTAGAGGTAATGGCAATTGCGGCGACTCAGCTCGGTGGATTGTCTGACGCTCGACTATGACATCAAGCTCGGTCGGTGGCATCTGCTCGTCAACGAGCATCGGCTTGCCCGGCGCCGAGATCAGGCAAACTACTTTGGACTGCGCCTGGAAGCTTTCACTTTCTCCGGCTCGAGAGCCGTCGCCGAAAATTACTTTCGCTCGCGCCTGTGTGAGGTCGATGCCGTAACGAGTCAGGGTATCCGTCAGATGTCTGACGTCTTCTTCCTGTCCGCTCAAGCCTAGTTCCAAGCTCTCCCGGTCAGCGACAGTTCCCAACACTGCCAGTGCCTCGCTGCCGGTTTCTGAAAATGCCGCGAGATGGCATATCTGCAAACCTTCGCGATCCCTTACTGTTAAGCGATCGCCGGCAAAGAGCAGTAAGGCCAGAGCGCCATTTGCGCGTATGCGATAACGCTCGGTGCCAGGCGGCAGGTTGAGCAAACCGGGTTCTCGCAAGCGAGCAGTGGTAGTAGCGGTTAACGATTGGTTCATGGCCTCGTTCTACTGTCTGTGTATCGGGGCGGTTCGCAAGCTAAGTTTGAATGCGCGTAGGGACCGCTCCGGCAGCCTGCGATTGTGGCACCGTCGGTGGTGATTGACTATGATACCGTGGCTAGTGCCTTGGCTTGAGAGGGCTGCGCTGAAGTCGTGCTGTCGCTGGATTTCGATGCGACTTCGGACATCAACCGCTCCGCCAGAGCGCGCTTGCTCTCCAGGTCCATCTTCTTGAGCTCGTTGTCGATTGCACGTTCGTTTACAACCTGGTTCCAGTAGTCGAGCGACTCGAATCCTAGAAGCGCTGATTTGCCGACGAACTGGCGGATTACTTCATTAGTCGGGCCCATTACCCATCCAGCCTTTCCGTCACGCAGATAGCGCTCGATGCCGAGCGCCGGTTTGAATCCTGTTCCGCCGCAGGCATGCAACATCTTGTCACCGACATGAGCGACGTTTTTCGCAGCCAGGAATTTTACCTGCCACATCCAATGCAGGAGCGCCGAGCGCGGTAAGGCGGAAATGTCGTTGTGCATGCTCCAGTCGCAATTGCCGGTCGTGTTGTCCATTGCTCTTGCCATCTGGAATACAAACGAGCGCGAAGCGTTCGTGTCGATGATCGCTTCACCGACGTAGTCCTGAATCGTCGGGTAATCGCAGACGCGCATGCCGACGTCAACGTGCTTCCTGGTGGTGGTGTGTCTCTTGGTGATGTCGATCAAGCCCAGTGCGATGCCGTTCCAGCAGGCAGATGAGCAAAGCAGAAAGAAGGGATCGACCGCCTCGTCATTGGAGCGAGCACCGTCACCGACCGGCCCTACCAAGCGGTCGAGCGGGACGATCACATTGTCGACCACCAGTCCACCAGATTGATTACCCCTGAGCCCAAGCCCATCCCATTGCGATGGATCTGTTTTGACTTCATCCTTGTAGACAAGGAAGCAGGAGAGATCGGAGTAGTTGCCTGCAAAGTCCGGACTGGTAGTTTGAATGACATACCAGTCGGCGAAACCGCCGGAAGTTGTCCAGGAGGCTTTCTTCAACAGTTTCCAGCTGTCTTCGAGGCGCTCTGCTTTCGACGAGACCGGATACCAGAAGTGAGAACCGGTCTCCGGGTCGGAATAAGAGAGCGTGCCGACAAGCACTTCTTTATCCAGCCGTGAAAGGATACTTTCAATGGCAGCGCTCGGCTGCGCTTTCATGCCAAGTAATGAGGCGGCGACCGCGCTCAAGTGCATGGTATAGCACATCGCTGTCGATGCGCAGCCGTAGCGAGCGATCGTCTCTACCACCATGGCAGCACAGGTGTGATTCTCTCCTTGCCCGCCCAATTCCTTGGGAACAATCAATCCCAAAAGACCAAGCGAAGCAAGAGCTTCGAAATTCTTACGCGGGAAAATCAGTCCTTTGTCCGACTCAACGGCGTTGGTTCTGAGAGTGGTCCGAGCCAATTCAATTAGTTTTGACTGCAGCTCCTTCTGTTGGTCGGTGAGCAGCCATTGCGGATCAAACTCAAACCCCAGGCCCCAAAACTCTTCGGCGCCCCATAACTTTCTCTCTTTCATGATCACCTCAGTATCCGAAGCCGTTCTTGCGCATGTGAACCATCGGTTGCGGCTCATCGTTCAACAGTCTGCCGCCTACAACTTCAGCGATCACAATCACGTGATCTCCAGCCTCGACCACTTTGCTTACTTTGCAGTCTAGAAAGCTGACTGCTTCTGAGAAAACTGGTCCGGGTGCCTGCGATGTCTCTTCCAATGCCAAGCCATCGAAGCGGTCGACTCCTTCGGCAGCCGGTCCGGCAAATTTCTTGAAAATGTCCATATTCTTGCCGGACAGAACGTTTAATGTCAACCTTGCATCAGGAACGATGTTTGCAAGGAGCGGTCTTTCCTTATTGACTGCCAATGTCACGGTCGGAGGATTGAAGGCTGCCTGCGCTACCCAGGTAGCCATCATGCCCTGGCGCTGCCCGTCGGCGCTCAATGTGACGATGTAGACGCCGCTGGGAATTCTACCCAACGCCTTGCCGATGTTGTCCTTAACTTCTTGAACTGAAGAGTCAAGAGCTACCGCAGAGATGCCAGGAGTAACTGTTGCCGAAGACATTTTCTCTCCCCCGTGTCGAGCTTTGTACTGCTAATGATAGATTCAACAGTGGTTCTGTTGAAACAATATTTTTTAAGAAAGACAGGTAACCAGGTTCGGATCGGAGCTGATTATTTCATCTTAAGAGTAGCCTTGGCTGTCGCGCTGGTCTGGATGATCGTATTTGCTTCTTCCAGAACTTTCTTTCTCTTCTCGACCTCGGCCTTGTAAGGCGCGATGAAGCCGTCATAACGAGCTTTGCCTCGTTCTCTTCTCTTTTGAAACTGCTCGGCGCTCTCGCCGTATCTGGCTTGAGTGGGCAGGCAGGATGAAAGCAACGATTCGACTTTTGTGAGACATTCTTCGGCTTGCTGCAATTGCTCCTCCACGCGTTCCTTTCTCGATTGCGCTTCGGTTAGAAATATTGCCTGGTCGTAAAGCTCCCATTCGAGAAAGGCGGTGATTGTCGGAGACTCCGGCGGGGCAGTCGGTATGGACGGTAGGCTTGGTGCTCTTTCATCGGTTTCTTCCGGCGCCGGCGCGGCTGAATGGGCAGGCGGAGCCGGCGTGGCAGCGGCAGAGGACGAATGGGTGGGCGAATGAGGCTTTACGCTGCCGAATTGTCTGATTGCTTGTAAGCAAAGCGGCGCCGTACTGGCGCTGGGAGCCATTTTGTAACATTGACGAAATTCTTGCATCGCCTCATCAACTAATTTGAGTTGCAGGCAGGTGTTGGCAAGATAATAGTGCGCGGTTGGATTCTTGGCGTCTGCTCCCTTGACCGCCGCCATCAAGAACGAAGCCGCTGCCGCGTAATCGCCCTTCGAGTAGAGACTGATACCGATATCTAGATCAGCACCGGCCAGGCAGGCATCGGCGTTTAGCGTTGTGATAGTCAACAGTGCCAGCAATCGGTGCATCTGCATTCTGACTGTACCTGTCTTGAGAGGCGATTTTATTATCGTATACCACGTCAAACTGCTTAGCTCGCTCGGCCGGAGCGGTTTGATCTTGAGATTGCGGACGGAATCTTCTCAGGCGATTCAGCGCAGCTCGGAGACTAGCTCTTGGTCGTGCTGATTCAGGAATGGAGTTAGTTTAGCGTTGATCAGTCTTTCCGCCAGTTTGAGGTCTACCCGGTCGGGGCTGGAAAGGTCAGCACAAAGTTCAGCAAGAATCTCATCCAGAATGAATCCTGCCTCCATCGCCACTTTATATGGAATCCGGCTGAACGTCACCAGTGAGTAGCGCGAAAAATATCTACCGGGAAAGGCGTTTTGCAGAATCTGCTCGACGGCCTTTTGCTGGATAAATTGTGAATTGCCGACTTTGTCGCGCATTTCGATAAAGTTTTCCAATGCCAGATCGGCGATTGCGTCAGTATTCTCTTTGCGTTGCTCGTAGAAATCCTGGAAGAGCCCGGACCAATTCAGCCGGCTGCCGGAGAGCTGAGCGCTCAGACATTGCGATAAAACCGAACAATCCTCGAAGCCACAATTCATTCCCTGACCGAAGAACGGAACGATGCCGTGCGCGGCATCTCCCAGTAAGAGCGTGTTTCCTCCGGCATGCCACGGCTGGCATTTGATAGTAGACATATGTCCGGTCGGATTGGAGAAGAAAGTGTCGGTCAGGTTCTCGATCAGATGAACTGTGTCGGCAAAATATTCTGTAAAAAAGGCAGAAACTCTATCGGGCGAGGTCAGCTGTTCGAAGCTGATTGGACCTTCAAACGGCAGAAAGAGAGTGCAGGTATAACTACCTTCGAAGTTCGGAAGGGCGATCAGCATGAAAGAACCGCGCGGCCATATGTGCAGTGCGTTTTTCTCCAGAAGGAATTTGCCTTTCGGTCCCGGCGGAATATGAAGCTCTTTGTAGCCGTAGTCTAAGAATTTCTCCTTAGACTGATGTCTGGGCAACTTCATCATGGCATGGCGAATCGCTGATGCTGAGCCGTCCGTTCCAATGAGCACCGACGGTGTTAGCTTGAGTGTCTCGTCGTTCTCTTCGTCGAAAATCTCCAGTTGTCCGCTTCCAAAGTCGACAGCAGTCGCTCTTTGGTGAAACGATATGCGTACTTTCTGCGTGCTCTCCGCTGCTGTCATGAGAGCCTTATTGAGACCGCCCCGCGAGATTGAGTTGATGTATTGTGAATCGTCCTTACCGTAAGCTTGAAAGGACAATTCGCCTGCGAGCGAATGAATCATCCGTCCGCGCATCGGCACGGCTTGCTCCAGGATGGCTTCGGCGAGTCCAATCTGTTTGAGCGCATGGATGCCACGGGTGGAAACGGCCAGATTGATAGATCGACCGGCGCTAATCTGCTCGCTGCGCATGTCCGCTCGGCGTTCGATTAGCTCCACCTGAAAACCGTGTTGTGCCAGATACACCGACAATAATGAGCCGACAGGACCGGCTCCAATCAAGGTGATCTTGGGCGAGTTGTCAGACTGATTGCTCACATCACCGAATGTCAAACTTCAATCCTCCGTGCATCTTTGCACCAGTTGGGCGAATCTATATACTTCGGAAAACGTGTTGAAGAGCGGGGCCGGCGCTACTCTGATTATGTCAGGCTCGCGAAAGTCGCAGATCGCTCCGGCCGTGTTCAGGGTATTCAACAGTTGCTTGGGATCGCCCTTTACTCGGACTGAGAGCTGGCAGCCGCGTTGGGATTGCTCTCTCGGAGTGATGATCCTACAAAACTGATTGGGAATTCTTTCGAGCAGATATTCAAGATAACCGGTAAGCAGGTCTCCTTTGCGGCGGATCGCCACCATTCCCGCCCGGTCGAAAAGCTCCATTGAAGCTCTCAATGCCGCCAATTGAAGGATCGGTGGATTGCTCAGTTGCCAGCCTTCTGCACCAGGAATGGGGTCGAAGGTAGGAGCCATTTTGAATCTGGTCGCTTTATTGTGTCCCCACCAACCACAGAATCTTGGCAGACTGGCATCGTTTGCATGTCTTTCGTGCACAAAGCAACCAGCCAATCCGCCAGGACCGGCGTTAAGATACTTATAACTGCACCAGACTGCAAAATCTACTGTCCAATCGTGCAGGTCTAGCAAGAGATTGCCGGCTCCGTGAGCGAGATTGAGCCCGATCAGGCAGCCTTTCTCGTGCGCCAGCTTTGCGATGGTGGCAATGTCGAAAGCTTGACCGGTCAAGTAATTGACATCGCCGAGCATCACTAACGCGATTGAATCTCCCTCTCTTTCAATCAGCTCGAGAATGTCTCCCGGTCTGATTAACGATTCACCTTTGCGCGGAGCAATTTCGACGACTGCTTGGGCGGGATCGAATCCATGAAATTTGGCCTGTGAATTTACTGCGTATTGGTCAGAGGGAAAGGCGTTGCTTTCAATCAAGATTTTGTAGCGGGTCTTAGTCGGTCGATAGAACGACACCATCATCAAGTGCAAATTAGTGGTCAGCGTGTTCATTACGACCACCTCGCCTGACTTGGCACCGACCAGCCGGGCAGTAGAATCGGTCAGATTCTCGTGATAGGAAAGCCACGGTTTACGAGCTGCCCAATGCCCTTCGACGCCGAGGCGCGCCCAATCATCAAGCTCTTCTGCTACGTATTGCTTGGTCTTCCTTGGTTGAAGCCCGAGCGAGTTGCCCGCGAAGTAAATGCAGTCACTGCCCCCTTCAGTCTGGGGGATGTGGAAATGAGAGCGAAACTCGGCAATTGGATCGTCCTTATCTAAGGCGGCCGCAAATTGCTCGTTTGCCTGGTAAGTCATTTCTGCGTTGGTCCCTGCAATTGAATTAGGTGGTCTCACCGATTATTCCTCAAATAAGCAAGTTTTGACTATTGTCTGGCAACCTGGAAATCGGTCGTCTCTTTTTTCAACCAGTCGAGCGCGGTTTTCCACAGAAGCTGGTCCTTGGTACTCTGGGGGAGGTCTGTTATGGACTCGATCAACTTTCCGGGCTCGTCTTCGCCAAGCGGAAACGGATAGTCGGAGCCTAGCGCAATCCGTCTTTCTCCAATCACTTCGATTAGATATGACAATGCGCGCTGATCGTGCACTAAGGAATCGACATAGAAGTGACCGAGATATGAGCTTGGATTGACTTTGTTGTCGACGGCGCATAAGTCAGGACGGCATTTAAAGCCGTGCTCGATCCGTCCGACGGTGGCTGGAAACGAACCGCCACCATGCGCGAAGCAGACTCTCAAATTTGGAAATCGCGCGAATACACCGCCGAAGATCATCGAAGAGATTGCCAGCGTCGTCTCAGCCGGCATGCCGATAAGCCATGGTAGCCAATACTTCTCCATGCGCTCTTGCCCCATCATATCCCAGGGATGAACGAAAATCGCCGCGTCCAAGTCTTGCGCAGCGCTGAAGACAGGTATTAGGCTTTCGTCGCTGAGGTTCCATTCGTTTATGTGCGAGCCGATCTGTACTCCGGCCAGTCCGAGAGAGCGCATGCAACGCTCTAGTTCGCGCACTGCCAATTCCGGAGATTGCATCGGAAGAGTTCCCAGCCCGACGAATCTGTTTGGATTGCCGGCTACGACCGACGCGATATGATCGTTGAGAAAACGGGACAAGTCATAGCAATCTTGGGCCTTGGCCCAATAACTGAACATGACCGGCACGGTGGAGATGACTTGCACATCCACTCCAGAGCGGTCAAGATCGATGATGCGGGCCGGCGCGTCCCAGCAATTGCTTTCAATTTCGCGAAAGAATTTACCATCGTCTCTAAGCATTCTTGCGCAGTTCGGCTTGTGATGATCGAGACAGATGAAACCGCCATAGCCAAACCGCTCCTTCCAGTTAGGAATATCAGGCGGCAGGATATGAGTGTGAATATCAATCTTTCGCATCTGGTTTCTCTAATTTAGAGCCGCATTTTTTGCAGGTGTAGTGCTCTGCTCTTGAGTAAAACCGCTCAAAGATCGCCGGCAACTCGCTGACGATGCTCTTAAGCTGAAAGAACTCTTCATACAACCTTTCAGAGCAAACCGGGCAATACCAAGCGAAACCATCAAGCTCACCGGCGAGGCGTTTGCGTTCGATTACAAGACCGACTGAATTCGCCGGGCGCTGCGGCGAATGAGGAATGTTCGATGGCAAAAGGAAGATCTCACCAGCCTTGATGGCGATATCACGTGGTTTGCCATCATCTATGACTTTGAGAATCATGTCGCCTTCTACTTGGTAGAAGAACTCTTCACCTGGGTCTATATGATAGTCGGTTCGGGAATTGGGACCGCCGACAACCATCACGATAAGCTCGGCGTCTTCATAAACCAGCTTGTTGCCAACGGGAGGCTTGAGCAGGTGCCGGTGTTCGGCTATCCAAGCCTGAAAGTTGATCGGTGCGAGCAATGCCATTAGAAGTTTCCTCTCAAGTTCCGCGAATTGCGCGCGATCTAGCAGAAATTTTTGCTGCTTCTGCTTCGCGATGAATTCGTTTCAATACGTCGGCGTATGCGTCCAGAATCGGAGATAGCGAACAGTGCTGAGGACCATTGGACCGCTCGGCAATGGCAATCGCTCGCTTCAATAGCGGCTCCGCTTGAGCGAATTTCCCTTCCTGAATGTAGGTTTGTGCGAGCGCTGTCAGGTACTTCCCAGTGTCGGGGCCATTTGCCGAACCTGATTTGTCAGCATTTGCTAGCAGCCGCAGGTAGAGCTCTTCAGCCGACGAGCGATCTCCGAGATTGGTATAGCATTGTGCAAGTCCGTCGATCTTAGTAAACAAGTCGCGACCGCCGCCGACCTTCTCGCAGATCTGCAGCGACTTTTTAAACAGCGGCTCGGCCTGGGCGAATTTCGCTTGCGCCAGCAATACACTGGCCAGGTTCTCATAGCTGGCTGATAGCGCTAAATGTTCTGACTTTAGCGACCTTTCTCTAATTGCCAGAGCGAGTTTAAAGAGCTGTTCGGCTTGTGGAAGTTTGTTTCTTTGCTGATAAGTTGTGCCGAGTCGATCCAGACCAACAGCCAATTCCGGATACTGATCGTTGAGTGAATTGGCGGTCATCTGCTGAGCTTGTTTGATCAACGGTCGGGCGGCTTCTAATTGCGGGCGAGTGGCAAAGAAGGCGGCCAGCTCTTGGAGATTGGCAATAGCCTTCTGTTCACGCTGAAACTTTCGCTCGGTAAACTCCACTAACTTGTTGTAGAGTCGCTCCGATTTTACGGTCTTTCCATGCGCCAGATAAAATTGTCCAAGTCTTGCCAAACTGATCAGGACTTCGGGATCTTCGACACCCAAAAGTTTGCCTCGAGCGCTCATCGCCTTTTCCATCAGCGGCTCCGATTTAGCAAACTGTCCGCGCGCTTGATAAAGGGCGGCCAGGTTCTCGTAGCTCTCAGCCAATCGCCGATCTTGCTTGCTGGTTTTCTGCGCTTCTTTAAGCGCGGAGTTGTAGAAGCGCTCAGCGTCGCCGAATTTCCCGGCTTTCAAAGCAATCTCGCCTTGTTTCGCGAATCGCTCCCAGACAGTTTCAGGAATCGGACAGGTTTGATCTTCTGCTTTGGCTGAGCTGATTACCGGGCCGTCGGTGCCTTTGATGGCCTCCGTTTGCTTGCAAACTGCCATCTCCGCACGACTGCCGAGATGGCAGTTTGCAAGCAATGTCGCAACTAATGTTGCCCCAACAAGTGAACAGCGTGAATTCATAGTTCTAGATATGTTCTTAATTTCCAGAGATCCGGAAAGCAACGCTTGGTCATTGTCGAGCGCAGGTAATTTACTCCTTCACTGCCGCCGGTACCACGCTTGAAACCGATCATCCTTTCGACGACAGTAACATGGTGGGTGCGCCAGAGAAAGATCAGCTCGTCGATGTCGAACAGGGTCTCGGCCAATTCGTGGAGATCAAAGTATTTTTCCGGATCGTTGTAGATCTTCAACAGTTCGCTAATGCGCTTTTCCTGGAGGCTGTCGGTCTCTTCCTCGACAGCATGGCCGGCATTTCTCAACAGAGCCTTTTCTTTCAGAAGCTCTTGCATCGAACCCAATTCCGGCTTGGCGGGTGGTGTGCTTTCAACTGGAATTGCAAATCCTCTCACTTTCAGGACTTTGTAGAATGACTCCGGCAAAGAGGGTGCCGCATATCGCTCCCAGAGCCTTTTGAAAGCCACGGAATCTGCTTCGAAGTGAGCTAACAATCGCTCGTCCTTCAGTCCGCAGGCAAATTCAATCTCTCTAAATTGACTGGACTGAAATCCGCTGGCTGGGTTCAAGTTGTAACGGAAGCCGAGAAAGTCTTTTGGTGTCATCGTCTCCAAAATGTGGATTTGCTGGACAAGTAGCTTCATGATCGCCACTATCCGCTTGAGATAAAAGGTTGCTTTCAGCGCTCTGTCTGCTTCCAAGAGTTCGAAAACCGTATCGATCTCGTGGAGAATTTGCTTGAACCAGAGTTCGTAAGATTGGTGAATGATGATGAAGAGCGTTTCGTCATGGTGCGCGGGATCGGACTGGCAATGTTGCAAGCTCTTCAGCTCCTCTACTTTCAAATATGAGTTGTAGTTGAGCGGAGAGCTACCTCCCTTCGGAGCAGGATTGCTCTGATTAGTGGTCCGGCTGGACATTTCGTTTGGCATCGGTGCTCCGGTGTTTTGCTTGACATTTGAGGGCAACGGTGTGCGCGCCGGAATTCGGCTATCGACAGCTGGCGCTATGAATTGATGCACGAGGGTAGTATGTCAGAGGCATATTGAATCAACCTATTAAAGATATCTATTTGTCTGGCTTCGACCGCTCTAATTTTGGTACGGGTGATGGGTCAGGCAGCGTCTCCGGACCCGGCTGCGCCTGTTTGTCTGGTCCGCTTGCTTTGCCCGAAGGTGGTCTTTCTGGCATCTGTCTTTCAAACGATGGCTTGTCAGGAGCCGTGTCTTCGGCTCCTGGTGGGCTTACTTTGCCGGGACCGATCTTGCTTTCCGAATCGGTCGAGCCATTGGTCTGCCCTTGCTTGTCCGAGCTTTCGGATCCGTCGTCGCCTTTGGACCTTTTAGATTTCTTCTCCTTCTTCTCCTTTTTCTTTTTTGCCGCCTTGGGCGGTTTTGATTTGGGGAGTGCCTGTGCCTCTTTGCCGCTCGGAAGAGGTAAAAGCGCATCGTTGTCGACGCGAGCTCCTTCGAGCACCGGCACGAAACTCTCTGGATCTGAACTGCTGTACTTGTAGGCTGGAGACGAGCCGATCAAGAGCTTCTTGGCTTTCTTGACCAGAGCGGGAAAGGCAATTTGGCGGGTTTCCATCGTGATCGCGTCAGGCGTTACTTTGAAAATGCGATAAGCGCAAGGATAGACAACCAGACCTGGGCAGGAGACATACCAGATATCCTTTTCCCGCTGCACCTTACTAGCGTAAACATGACCGCTAATAGCCAGTTTCACATAAGGTGAACTGCCCAGGACCTCCCGCACCACTGGCCCTGGTGGCAGGATGTAATCATCCCAGGGCGGTCCGCCATCGTAGGGTGGAGGAGGCAGCAGCGGGTGGTGGCTGAAGACGATTGTAAATTTGCGTTTATTGGCCGTGAGATCGCCCTTCAACCATTCGAGCTGTCTGGTGCCCATGTCACCAGTCGGCGAGTTTGGACGGCTAGTATCGAGTCCGATGATATGCACGCCAGGAAGTGGAGACTGTGACCAATAAGATTTGTCCGTTTCGATGCCGCGACTTTTCCAGTCCGGGCCATAAGTCCTAATCTTGTCGACTGGTAGGTCGTCGGCTAGATCGCGTTCTCCCAACACGAAAGACCACGGTGCGTTAATACTCTGGGCGATGTCTTGAAAAAGTTGCCAATTTGCCTGATTCCGGCCCAACACTTCTACCTGATCGCCGGTAAAGATAACGAAATCCAGCTTCTCCTCATTGAGCCTCCCGACAACTTCCTGCAAGAAGAGCTGACTCTCTCTTAAAAGCATGAATGTGTCTGCCCGGTCGTTGCAGAGATGTACGTCCGAGATGACGGCAAAAGAGAACGGCTCAAACAATCCGACCGTCGAATCTGCAGGCAAAGGCAGAGTTAAACAAGTGATGCCTGCCAGACCGAGCAAAAATGATCGGCGGCTGATTTCGGAGTCGCTGCGATCATTATTAGGTACTTCTGGTTTCAACTGTTCAACTCCCGGCCTCTGGCTTCCTGCACTCAACGCCCGATCTTTCTAATCTGAACCCCAAATTCTGAATGCGTAAAATTTACCGGGTCTCTTTGATGAGAGACATGATCTCCGCGCGGGCTGCACTGTCCTGCTTAAATGAACCGCGTGCTGCTGATGTAACAGTTTTACTGCCTGGCTTCTTTACACCCCTGATGGACATGCACATATGCTCGGCTTCGAGCACAACCAGGGCTCCTTGCGGTTGCAATTCCTGAACAATCGCTTCGACTACCTGCTTGGTCATTCGCTCTTGAACCTGCGGTCTGCGTGCGGCTATCTCCACAACGCGGGCTAACTTGGAAAGCCCGGTAATCCGTCCTTGGCTTGGCAGATAAGCTACATGCGCAACACCGATGAAGGGAACGAGATGGTGCTCGCAAATGCTGGCGAATGGTATGTCCTTAACGAGCACCAGGTCCTCCGTCTCTTCGTTGAAGGTGACGGTGACTTCGGAGGCCGGTTGAACATTGATGCCGTAACAAAGCTCTTCGTATAATCTAGCGACCCGAGCCGGCGTATCGAGCAATCCTTCCCGATTTACGTCTTCGCCTATCCCTTCCAGGATCATGCGAACGCCCAGAGCAACCTTTTCCAAATCCATCGCCTGCGGGGCGGAAGTTTGCGGTTTTGTCTTCTGCCCGGCTTTTCGGGTGGCGCTATCGGCGCAGGGGCCATAGACGGTGATGTTGGTCGTTGTTGTCATAAGGGTACCTCAGCTCGGTGGTTCAGCCGGCCGACTTGAACCGAGGTAAATGGTAAACGGTTAACTCTACTTTGAATTGAAATCCGCCACATAATACAGAGCTTGTCGGCGAGATCTGAATGAGATTTTAGGGAAGAAGTCGCAGTCAAGCAAAGACGTTATACTTATCAGTCTCAATTTCCGGCAGTCATGCCCGAATTGTGATTGGGAGAAGTTAGCTCTCAGCAGCCGTTAGTACTATAGTCGCAAAAGACGAGGTTAGAAGGATGACCGCTACGATCGATGGTTTGGACATCATGGCGATTAAGGAGCTGTTGCCCCACCGATATCCGTTCTTGCTGGTTGACAGGGTTACTTACGTAGAGCCTGGCCAGAAGGCTGTCGGCTACAAAAACCTGACGGCAAACGAACAATTCTTTGAAGGTCATTTCCCCTTCAAGCCGATTATGCCCGGTGTATTGATGGTCGAAGCGCTGGCACAACTTGGCTGCGTAGCGCTTTTGATGAAAGAAGAATTCAAAGGTCAGCTTGGTGTTTTTACTGGCATCGAGAATTTGAAGTTTCGCACGATGGTAACTCCTGGCGACAGGCTGGATCTCGAAGTCGAGCTGATTAAAATGAAGGGACCGATCGGCAAGTTAAGAGGGATAGCCAAAGTAGGCGATAAGGTCGCCTGTGAAGGTGAGATTAGCTTTGCCATGATCAAGCAAGTCCAAGGCGAGCCGGCGGCTGCCCGCTAAAGTCAAACTAATTTCACAGGCAGGAAAATTCATATGGCTATACATCCAACTGCCATCATTGGTGATGGCGCAACAATTCATGAATCTGTCGAAGTCGGACCGTATGCGGTAATTGGGCCGAGTGTCGAGATTCTTGATGGTACTAAGATTGGTGCACATGCCATTATCGATGGTGTCACCAGGATCGGGCGAGACTGCGTGATCTACGCCGGCGCTTCTGTCGGGTTGGAACCGCAAGATTTGCGCTATAAGGGCGAACCGACCGGAGTCGTAATCGGTGACAGATGTCATATCCGCGAGTACGTCACTATCCATCGAGCCACGGGCGAGGGATTTACCGAAATCGGTGATGAATGTTTCTTGATGAACTACGTTCACATAGCGCATAACTGCAAGCTGGGCAAGGGCGTTATTCTGGCCAACGGCACCATGATGGCTGGCCACGTAACAATCGGTGACAATGTCGTCATGTCCGGTATGTGTATCTTTCACCAATTCGTTCGGGTCGGGCGACTGGTCATGGTCAGCGGTTTGACCGGTACACGCCAGGATTTGCCGCCGTTTTCTACCTGTGATGGCCGACCGGCTTCCGTACGCGGAGTTAATTCAGTCGGACTGAAGCGGCAGGGTGTAGGTCCGAAGGTCCGCTCAGCGATCAAGGAAGCTTATCGCCTGCTCTATCGTTCCGGGATGAATCTGTCTCAGGCTATCCCAATCGTCGAAGAGCAGATTGAGCCATATCCGGAAGTGAAGGAGTTGATCGACTTCATTAAGTCCAGCAAGCGTGGCGTCACAGGCGATGTTGGGCAGCTCGAAGGAGTGATGGATGAAGCTCCGGCTGACGTTTTGTAATCAATCGAAGCTGAGCGGTCGGTCAGATATGTGCCAGTTCGAATAGTGTTTGGTCAAACGTTCGGGATCGCTCCTGAGTGCTAGAGTATGCTCAGTAATCATGTGGTAACCCTGGGATAGTTCAAGTTGCATACCGAGGAACCAGTTCTTACCGAGCATCAGGAGATTAGATCCGGATACGGATCTTTATTTCAAAACAAGCAATTCATGAGGCTGTGGATTGCGCAGATTTTCTCGCAACTGGCTGACAGAGCAGTATTCGTTTTGTTCGTCGCGTTATTGACCGCTCAGCAGGTTCAATCTGGTACCGAAAGTGGTTCGGGCGCCGCTGAGCTAACCAGCCTGCTTTATGTAGCATTTACGATTCCGGCCATCCTGTTGAGCCCGGTGGCTGGCGTTTATGTCGACCGCTGGTCGAACCGGTCGGTGTTGATTATCTCCAATTTGGCTCGCGGATTCTTCGTATCGCTGGTTGCATTGCCGTGGGTGACTAAATCACCGCTAATTGCCTATGCCCTGGCATTTTTTATATCAATCGGATCGCAATTTTTTGGACCGGCTGAGACTTCGGCAATTCCTCGTCTTGTTAAGAAGGAGGACCTTTACTGTGCCAACTCGCTCTTTTTCACGACGATGATGATCGCCTTAGGATTCGGCTTTGCGGTCGGAGAGCCGGTGGTCTCCCAGTTTGGACTTGGCAAAGCACATTGGGCGGTGGCTGGCTCATTCGTTCTGGCGGCTTTACTCTTGCTCGGTATTGCAGACAAAAAACCGGCTGTGGTGAGTAAAGAGCCCTGGTGGGAGGAGCTTCGTTTCGGGCTGGCATATATTTCCGGCAATCCCCAGGTCTTCAGGGCGATCCTCAAGATCACCGTCCTATTCAGCACGATCATTACCCTCAACATCATTGCGGTGGGATTGGCTCAGCAGGTCTTGCATATCCAACCGTTTCAGTTTGGATATATCGTCGCTGCAGCTGGATTGGGGATGGGGCTAGGAAACTTTTGGGTCGGGCACTATGGACAGCGAATCCGACCGACACTTCTGGCCTATAGTGGTTTCACCGGCTTGGGGCTATTCATGATGCTTTTGGGATCGCTCGGTTTCATTTCGAGCATATTGCTGCCAGCGCTTGGGTTTCAGCCTTGCTCGTGGCAGGGCGCCTTGATGGCTATTCCTTTACTTCTCTCCATGTTTGCCGGTGCGTCTTGTGCTATGGTGGCCGTTCCGACGCAAGCAGCGTTACAAGCAGCTGTGCCGGAAGAGCTGCGAGGCAAAGTGTTCGCTGCGCAAAATACTGCGATGTCCGCAGCTTCAACCATTCCGGTCATCCTTGCCGGAGTATCGGCGGACAATCTACCGGGCGGAGTCTCTACGACACTGATGATCATCGGCGTGCCAACTCTTGTTGTGGGCTTGTATCATCTGATTCGAACATCGCGCCGGATTCCTGGTCTCGACCCTGAGTGTGAGGATTGATGGTCGAGCTAAGCATGAACAACGTACTAACCCGCAGACCAGCACTTTCGCGACGAACCAGCCGCCTGCCTTACCGAATCTATATATCGGTAAACGGGGAAGGGTATGGACATTCGAGTCGAGCACTGGCGGTCGCCCGGCAGTTTGACCCGGCAAGCGTTGTGCTGGGTAGTTATGGCTATGTGCTTGAACGGTTGCAGCGTGCCGGTTATGAAACGGTAGAAGTTGGACCGGAAGTAAAATTCTTTGGTGAAGACGGCTCGTTCGAGCTTTCAACTACAATTCTCAAAAACACGACCTGGCCTCTGGTAATCAACAAGCAGACACGCGTCGAATCACGCATCATGAAGGAGTACGGTATTACCTGCGTGCTCTCCGATTGCCGGGCTGCACCGGTGTTCGCAGCTGCCCGGCTCGGTCTGCCTTGCATATTCATGACCAATCAAACTCAATTTGACCACTTCTTTCAACGACGAAACCGGATCAAATTGAGCGATCGCCCGAACGGAATGAGAAGTGCTCGGAAGTTTGCAGAGGGTCCCAAAGCCTTGCAGGACGCGATTTTGGGCGGCGCAGTCGAGCCCGGGGTCGAGATGGTGGTGAAGGCAATCTTTCGGGAAAGCGATGAGATAGTAATCCCTGACTTTCCTTCACCGGATACGGTCTGCCTGCCGATTTTGAGTCGGCGTCCGCAGGTTATGAAACTTCAGCGAATCGTCGGACCGTTAACAGCCTGGAATGTAGACAGCGTCATTCCTTATCCCAGACCCGGGATTGGACCCTATGTGGTAGGCACTCTTGGCGGTCATCAGTATCGTTATCCGCTCTTTCAAGCGATGATTGAGGCTGCTTATCGGCTGCCGCACGTTCAATTCGATATCTTCTCGAGCTTCTCGGCCAACAGTGTGCCGGCTAATCTTCGTTTGCTCGAGTTTACCGATACTCCGGAGAGTTACTACAAATCGGCCGATCTGGTTGTCACCCAAGCAGGGCATTCGACTGCAATGGAGATCTTGAGTCTCGGTAAACAGTCGATTCTCGTACCGGATTACAAACAGATCGAGCAAGAAAACAACGCCGCCCGCATGGTGGAGCTGAATGTGTCGAGCCAGCTCAGCTACCCGCAGCTGTCCGGGGAGGCTTTAGCTTATCGAATTCAACAACATCTCAAAACAGGGATTTTTGAATTAAACGCATTGAGACTTGCGCGTCGAGCTTCCGAACTGGATGGCGCTCGCCGTGTGGCAGAGATAGTCGGGGAGTACGCAATGCGGGTGATGGCATATTAATAGATGCTCGACCAGCTGCAGTACGTTTAAGGTCGGAACGATGAGGAAATGCTTCTTGGAAACCGGGCAAGGTGGCGAGTGTGACAGTCGTTTCGGTGCACAATTTGATTTTTGCTGTGGCGAGCAGTCTTATAATCTATTATTAGGAGTACTCCGAGGTGGACTTGGCAACTGATGCGAAATAGAATCTTACTGATCGCCTTAACCGTCGCAACCTGGCTTGGATTCAAGCTGGTTGACTATATGGTGACGGGGCCGACTGTGCTAGTCATTATGGGCGCGGTTCTGTTCGGAATGGTCGTGCATACGATCTGGCTGCTTGCCTCGCAGCGGCTGTCCCGAAAGAAAGCGTTGTTAGGTGAGCAGCAGCAGATTTCCGAGCAACAATGGGAGCCCTGGGTCGACATACTTGTGCCGGCGAAGGACGAAGCCAGGGTGATAGAGTCGCTGGTTCGTAACATGTTCAAGCTCGACTATCCCAAGTTTCACCTCTGGGTAATCGACGATCGCTCTACCGACAATATGCCGCAAGTCCTTGAGGAGCTTCAAAAGGAGTTTCCCCGTCTCAAGGTTTACCGAAGACCGCCGGGGGCGTCGCCGGGCAAGTCGGCCGCTCTCAATGATGTCCTGCCTCTTTCCAAAGGCGATGTCATCTGCGTTTTCGACGCGGATGCCTTTGTCGCTCCAAACTTTCTGCGGCTGACATTGCCGGTGCTTGCACCGGAAGGCGTCGGAGCGGTCCAGGCCCAGAAGAAGATTTACGAGCACCAGAAGGGTTTTCTCCCAGAAGGCCAGGCTTCGGAGTATGCGCTTGACACCTATTTCCAGATGGGGCGTGACTCCATCGGTGGTGCGGTTGAATTGCGTGGCAACGGGCAGTTGATCAAGCGAGCCGCCTTGATTGATGTCGGTGGCTGGAACAACAAAGCGATTACCGACGATCTGGACCTGACGATGCGTCTTATGATAAACAACTGGGATGTTCGCTTCAGCTCAGAGGCGATGGTCTGGGAGGAAGCAGTCACTACTTTGAAGGGATTGATTCGTCAAAGACGGCGTTGGGCAGAAGGCAGCATTCGGCGTTATCTGGACTATATCTTCCCGCTCAATTCGCCCCGGCGATTATCTCTGGTCGAGCGAGTCGACACGTTGGCGTTCGCTACGTTTTTTGTAGTGCCGGCCATGATTTTTCTAGAATCCGTCAGCGATATGATTCACTTTGCAACAGGCGGGCCGAGCCAATCCAATGTGCTGGTCTTAGTATCACTGGCGGTATTTCTCGTCAGCCAATTCAACCTCTGCATGGCGATCAAGCATTATCGAAGGCCGATGTCCTTCTGGGAATTGTTGACTCATAGTTTTGAAGTCAACGTTTATATCTTCGCTCATTGGTTGCCCTGCATCTTTATCTCCTTTTGCCAGATTATGTTCAAACCGCAGGCTTCGACCTGGCATCGCACTGAGCATCTTGGAGTCAATAACTAGGGCTTCGGCAGGCTTGACGATCTAACGGCGCCTGACACAGGTGTTGAGCGGTTGCCGACCTGTGCCTGGCTCAGTGCCCGGAGTATTAGCTCGTTGACGGCACCGAATCGGCTCGAGAAACTGTCCGGATGCAGACTGCAATCGTCCGCATAATGCGATCGATTGTAGTCTGCGTGATACCAGATATGGGGCGAGACTTACTTTTCTCACCAGCATCTTTATGTGACACTTGTTCGGGGCGATGTTCTAGTTCGTTCGCTTGAAATGCAGTATTTATCGGTCGCTCGAATCGCTTCCTGTTTACAAGCCGGTTGCAAGGTGATACCAGATGTGGAGCGCCACTTGAATACCTGACGCTCTGTTTGCAACCGATCTCTCTACACTTGGAAAGCGGAATTGAGTATTCAAGCGGTTCTCCAAAGGAGTGCTCGATATACTGCGTATACTCTATTGGGGCTCTTGAAAAGCATGGTCGCCCACAAAACAAAACTTTTTATATGAATTCAAAAGGCGCGAATCACTGAATTTGTGTGCGTTTACAGGTTTTGACCAATTTTTCCCGACAAGCGATAATATGGACCTCTAAGAGAAAATCGGTAAAATTGTTTTGTCTTAGGGCCAGCTTGGTCCAGGATTAGGTCAGAAGATTGCTAAGAGATGGAGAAGCTCATGCAGAAGAAGTTAGCGTCCTCTTTCATACTAGCTGCGGCCCTGGTCAGTACGATTGTGGCACCGTCTTATGCCGACGATGACACCTTTAAGAACATTGTCCAGTTCCCGGTTAAGGTGCTGGGTTCCGGCGCCAGCACGGTAATTGGCGTTCCTCTGGGAGCCGTCAAGGATGGAACCAAGGGTGCCAGAATGTCCACAAAATGGGTGGCCGGCAAGCTCGGCAACGAAGACGGGCAGTATCAGCAATGGTTCGGCGCGGTTCTGGGCGGACCTTTCGGGGTTGCCGGTGGTGCCGCATATGGTTGCTTCGATGGTGGCTGGCACGGAATGAAGACCGGCTACGAGAAGCCTTTCACGAAGGATTCATTCACGTTCAAGGAAGACTAGTTTGGGTTAGTGGAGCGAATAAAATCGCTCCGTGCGGGGAATGCTGAGGTTGGTTCCCCCGAACCATCCTCAGTTCCCAAGAAAAGTGGTGACAAATAATGAAAAAGCAAGCCTGGATACTAACCGCAGCTCTGGCGCTGTTGGCTGGGACGGCAACACCGTCTTACGCCGATGGACCGCTGGGCGATGTGGGTAGTCTGTTCGGTTCGGTTACCGCCACAGTGTTTGATGCTCCGCAAGGGGTTCTCTACTATTCCCTCTGGCGTTGTCCACTTAAGACGACAGAATATCTGGCGGATAAGTTTGGTGACCCGAAGGGTTTTCAACAGAATGTGGCGGGTGCTGTTCTTGGAATTCCAACTGGATTCTTGTGGGGCATTCCTTACGGAGCGATCCGTGGGGCTGGCCATGGCATGAAGTCCGGATGGGATAAACCGTTCAGCACGGATTCGTTTATCGTAACTAAGGAAGAGTAATTACTAAGTTTCCGCCGGGTTAGTGAGCCAAACGCCCGGCGGTCACTAGAAAGACGGTGGTTAAAATGAACAAATTGACTCTAGGTCGTGTACTGTGCGCGGCAGCATTGCTGGCCAGCACCATAGGACCAGCGCTGGCGCTGGATTATGAAGCTAAGCCGATTATGTGGTGCATACAAGCTCCGATCAGATTGACCGGCGCCCTAACCGGTGCGGCGGTTTCCGGACTGGTCAGTGCTCCGATTGATGATGGCTATCACTGGTTTCTCAAGGGGACATCCCACGTTGCCGGCAAGTTCGGTGATGAAAATGGGGCTGGCCAGATTGCAGCAGCCGTTCCGATTGGTGGCTCGACCGGGCTAGTGTTGGGCAGTGCCTATGGCGTTTACGACGGCACATGGCATGGTCTGAAAACCGGCTGGAGGAAGCCGTTTAGCAGATGGTCCTACATCACCATGGAAGAAAAATAGTCTGCAGTAGTTTGGAGCGGGGCATTTAGCCCACCCTAGAAATAAAGGTAAAAGATATGCGGAAGAAAATTCTCTCGTCGGTGCTTGGAGTAGCTGCTTTGATTGGTGGCTTCGCAGGCATCAGCCATGCCTACCCGGTGCGCCCGGAGTCGGCTCGCGTTCAATACGAAATGTGGTACTTCCCAGTGCGTTTGGTCAGCATGGTCAGCGCGATTGTTTGGGATGTGCCGACAGCTTCCTTCCAAGATGGCGTCAAGGGCGCGATTGGTGGAACTAAAATGGTTGCTCGTAACCTCGGTAAAGAAGACGGCATTTATGAATTGATTGCTGGATCCGTTACCGGCGGACCGGTCGGGCTAGTAGGCGGAGCCGCTTATGGATTGATCCATGGCTTCGGTTATGGCACCTGGCACGGATTCGTAGGTTATCCGAGTCCCCACAGCGGCAGCCACAGCATGCTCTTCCAGGGCAAGCAGTACGTTGTTCCTTACGACGACAACTACTAAAGCTTGAAACTGGTGGGTTAGTAGTTTAACTAACGCTCCGACACGACCTGAAAGTTTGGCTCTTTAATGAAGTCCACTGCTCGCCGAAAGGCAAGCGGTGGACTTCTGTATTGATGGTCTGCTGGATATTATGCTCGAATTGCAATGTGTCTTTTTTGTGAGCAGGCTGATTGTGGTATCGCATATGGTAGCACTGCGACTGGCCTGCCGGAGAAGAAGTCCATTACATGTGATATCAGCGTATGACTTGTTGTTCGTTCGGACGATATCAATGGTGGTGGCATGTCCAACAGGGTAACTTAGAAAGTCAATTGCATTGCGAAATTCTGAGTTCAAAAGAAAGCGGACCGGTTCTAAGGCCGATCCGCTCTGGTCTGAATGTCGCGTGTTTACCTTATGGGTCGGAGACCTTGATCAAAAGCTTTCCGGTATTTCCGCCGTCAAAGAGCTTGTTCAAAGCGATCGGCGCATTCTCCAGTCCGGCGATGACAGTCTCGCGGTGCTTGATTTTGCCCTCAGCTATCCAGTGAACGAGCTTGTCTGTGGCGTCCTGGATCTTTAGCGCATAATCCGTGATGATGAAGCCCTGGATGCGCAGTCGTTTCATCAAGGCCGGTGCCAAGCCAAGTTTGGTTTTAGAATCATCGGCTTCATTGTAGGATGCGATCAATCCACAAAGCACTATGCGTCCGTTAAGATTCATCCTTTTGTAGACTTCTTCCATGATTTCGCCGCCGACGTTCTCGAAGTCTATATCAATGCCGTTGGGAGTAGCCTGCTGAAGTTGTTTTTGCCAGGAGGGCTGTTTGTAATCAACAGCTGCGTCGAAGCCAAGCTCGTCGATGAGCCAATTGCATTTGTGCTCACCGCCGGCGATACCAACTACTCTCAGACCATTCAGCTTTCCGATCTGACCGACTATACTGCCAACAGCTCCGGCAGCGGCTGATACAACAAGAGTCTCGCCCTTCTTCGGTGCACCGACATCCAATAATCCAAAGTAAGCAGTCCAGCCTGTCATGCCAGCAGCGCCTGCCAGAGCCGCCAATGGAACTCCGGCAATTTTCGGCAGAGTAACAAGCGGAAACGGCTCGTTTCCGGTAGCAATTACATACTCCTGCCAGCCGAGCATACCGCTAACATAGTCACCAACTTTGAAGCGAGAGTTGTTGGATTGCTCGACTTGACCAATTCCCAATCCTCGCATGGTTTCGCCAATCTTCACAGGCGGCATGTATTGTTCGATGTCGCTCATCCAAATGCGATTGGTAGGATCCAACGACAGATAGACTGTACGTATGAGCACTTCATTCGGTCCGAGCTTCGGAATAGTTGATTGCACGTAGTCGAAATTGTCTGGTGTGACCAGCCCAACCGGCCGTGATTTCAAGCGGAATAAGTGATTCTCGGTATGAGTGGTGGTTGCCATGATAAATCCCTCCTTCAATTGAGGAAGCAATGTAGAAAATGTCGCGGTGGGCTAATGATAACGTGTCAGCGGTGAATTTACTTAGGTCGGCTTAGAAGAGAGTCCGGACAATGTTTTCACTTGGTCGGATGATGAAGTTCGGAGGCCAATACAATTGCCGGAGCTGACTTTGAGGGACAGATTGAACGTGGTACTGACGTTCATCAGCTAGCCTACTCAACGGCAGACCGCTTGCATGGCTACAAGTAAGCTTGCAATCAGAGGATTGCAAGTCATTGGTGATTCAACATCAGTCTGGGGCAGTATTGAAACCGCTCTGGAACGCTTTAGACCTATGGCAATTTGCTTAGTTGATCGCTCGGCCGAATGATAAAGTAGCTATATGGAAACGTTAACAGTTGGTGTATACCGGGTTGTCCCGGCTGCCTCTGCGTAGCTAAGCGCCTGACTGAACTGGCCGATTGCGAAGGCAGAGTTTGTTTCCAGGTGTGTGTAGCGATCAGAACGTTCCATGGCAGCTTCTGCGGCAATGATGGCAGAGAGGAGAGAAATTATGACCAAGCAGCCTCGCAATCCGAAGCAGCCTGACTCCAGACAGAAGAAAGCAGCCTTGCACTTCATACCCGCAAGTGAACGCCGAGCCCGTGGCAGAGCGCTACGAGATGTCGTACCCCGCAGAGATCACTCCGTCTGGACTCTATCACCAAACAGGCGAGATCCAATTGCAGTACTGGAAGAGTCAAATAGCGGGCGCATTCCAGAGCTGATACCAATACGATACGGCCGCATGATGAAGTCACCGTTTACCTTTTTTAGAGGAAGTGCGGCACTAATGGCAATGGATCTTGCCAGCACTCCGACTAGTGGACTGATGGTGCAACTTTGTGGTGACTGCCATCTCCTCAACTTCGGAGCCTACGCTACACCGGAAAGAAACATTATCGTAGATATCAACGATTTCGACGAAACGCTGCCAGGTCCGTGGGAGTGGGATCTAAAACGGTTAGCCACCAGTTTCGTATTGGCCTGTCGCGGCAATGACTTCAAGTCTGATATCTGCCGCGAAGCTGCCCAGTCAGTCGCTCGCTCATACCGAAAGTCAATGCGTGAATTTTCAGAGATGACGGTTCTAGACATCTGGTACTCGAAAATGGATCTCGATACTTACCTTGCTGGTATGCAAAACAAAGAGTTTCGGGAAGATGCCAACGCCCTAGTCAAGAGGGTGAAGAGTAAATCGATCAGAGAATACTACTTCCCGAAATTGACGCTCGAACGACATGGACGACGCGTATTCAAAGACAATCCACCGCTTGTCTATCACACAGATGAACAGCGAGAACAGGAATTTCTAGAGACAGCAAAGCGCGTGTTTCTGGACTATAAGACAACTGTCAACGCTGCTCGCCACGCTTTGCTCGATCGCTACACACTGATGGATGTGGCCATGAAGATTGTGGGAATTGGCAGCGTCGGTACTTATTGTGCGGTTGTCCTGCTAATGGCGGACGAAAACGATCCACTCATTTTGCAGGTCAAGGAAGCTCGGGACTCAGTTCTGGCACCCTATGCCAGCAAGAGCACGTACGATAATCACGGGCGACGCGTCGTTGAGGGACAGCGACTGATGCAAGCGCACAGTGATAGCTTCCTGGGCTGGGCGCGTGGTCCACGCGGGCGTGACATGTACTTTCGCCAGCTTAAGGACATGAAGATGTCTCCAGTCCCCGAAGTCTGGATGCCAGAGCGCGCGTTAGAAGTGGCAAAATCGTTGGGCTGGGTGCTGGCACGAGCTCACGCCCGCTCTGGCGATGCGGCAAGCATAAGCGGCTATCTTGGTGCAAAGGATGTCTTCGACAAAGCAATTGCGGATTTCGCTGTTGCTTATGCAGACCAGACTGAGCGCGACCACAAAGCACTCGTTGCGGCAGTAAGAGCGGGACGTTTGGAAGCCTTCATCGAGCGATAAGGCAATTTTGCAGCGCTACTGGCCGGTGTTGTGAGCTAATTCAATATGGTCGCTTGCGAAACTGATGCTCTGGTCGATTGACAAACCCTGATTTTAGCTTCTGGTCCAAAGTTGTCATCATCTTGCTACGTGCGTGTTGGATCCTTCCCATAAGCTTACCTTGCCGAGAGCACCCCCGGTTTCAAACTGTCTGGGCATTACGACCAGCAATACTAAGGAGTTATGACATGGGTGAACTACTCAACGAACAGGATAAGGCTCAAATTGACAGATATGTTCAAGAGACGGAAATTAATGCCCTCAATGGCAATAAATCAGACGCAAGGAGAGCCGCCGAAAATCTCAGCAACTATGTAAATCACATGCAAGTAGCTGACAAACGCGAAGAGGCTGTAGCGCGTATTAACAAGCAGAATAAAGAGCATATAGCTGGATCGAAAAGGACCGACCTTCCCAGCGTATCGATTGTTGTTTCCGGAGAAGATTCAGATGGAGACACTAAGATAGATAGAATCAATGGATTTCGACTTCAAACAAGCGGAGAGCAAGGCATGTCTCCACTGCGAGCACATCCAAGTGACTCCGTACAGCCTTTAAAGAAGAACTCCGACGTGCCGAACAACAGCAAAGTGCCGTTATTCGGTGAGTCTGCCGAAAAGATAAAATAGCGCTAGCTCCTGCAAGAATGCCGGAATGGCAATCGAGACATTCCGGTATTCTTGCGCGCTCAATTCAAGACGACATGCGCCAATACCTCATTAGAGTGGCTATCTTCAGCCGCCAAGTGATGTTTCCAGTGCTTTGCGTTTTCTTCTTCTTCGCTCGCTTGATAAATTCAATATCTCGACAAAAACCGAGAATGCCATCGCCGCGTATATGTAAGATTTGTTTATATGCTGCCCACATCCCTCAGCCATTAGCACAACACCAATCAAAAGTAAGAAGCTGAGAGCGAGCATCTTTACCGTCGCGTGCTTGTTGATGAAAGTGCTCACCGAGCTGGAAAACATCATCATGATCAGAACGGAGATCATTACGGCAACAACCATGACCCAAATCTGATCGACCATGCCCACAGCGGTGATGACCGAATCTAGCGAAAAAACCATGTCCAGAATCGCAATCTGAATCAAGGTACTCAAAAGCGATGGATAAGTCTTGGTTTCGATTTTCTCTTCTTCACCTTCCATCCGTCCGTGAATCTCTTTAGTGGCCTTTCCTACAAGAAATGCACCGCCAAGGAGCAATAATAAGTCACGGCCGGAGATATCGTGTGAAGCAAGCGAAAGCAGCGGTTTCGTCAGTCGCATTACCCAAGCAAGGGAGCATAGCAAGACAATACGCGAAATCATTGCGAGCCCAAGTCCGATGGTCCGTGCACGAGCCTGCTGATGTTCGGGCAATCGTGCCGCCAAAATTGAAATGAAGATGATGTTGTCTATGCCGAGAATGATCTCCATCGCGGTCAGTGACAACAGAGCCGCCCAAATTTCGCCATCGGTCAGCCAATCCATTTAAGTCGTTCCTTCTCGCTGTGGCGAAATTGTAGTTGGACAATAAAATCCGTTCGAGACCGCAAAATTTTCCCAGGCGCCGCCAGAATCCATTTACGGCACCGATGAAGCCTCGGAAGCAATGTCTGTTAGTGGTTGGTCATTGAGCGGCTTGAAATAGAATTCTTGGGCTAGAAGCAGTATGGCTGCAGCTGAAGGTACCGCCGCCAGGGCGCCTGCTGCGCCGGCCAGGCTGCCACCAATTAGAATTGAGAACATTACTACAAGTGGATGCATATCGACGTTCTTTCCTAGCAGAAGCGGAACTATGAAGTTTGTTTCGGCTAACTGCTCCAGGGCGAACACTGCAAAAGTCAGACCGACCATCTGAAGTGAATCTGATGCTGCGATGAACAAGGCGAGAAAGGTCGCTGTGAGTGACCCCACATATGGTATCAGATTCAAAACGCCGGCCACTATCCCAAGGACCAAGCCATACTTGAGTCCGATCACTGTAAATCCGACTGCGAATACTGCTGCTACAGCCGTGCTGACCAAAAGCTGTCCTCGCACATAGCCGCCCATTCTACCTGCAAGCGGATTGATAAGCGATCGCGCTCTTGTTCGGTGTTGCTTAGGAAGCCACAACAAGAGTTTGTCCCAGATGTGGTTGGCCTCGATGACGAAGTAAGCCGCCAGGAACAACGTCAGCACCGCATTAAGTGCAAGTCCCATAAACCCGGCAGTTAGAGAGAGCGTTTTCTTTGCGATGCTTATGACCGGTTCGCGCAGATCGGTTGCATGAATATCTAATGCGTCCACTTTGTCGCCTACAATTGAAAGAATGTGCGACCACCAGTCCTGGATAATCAAGGAGAGGCGTGGAAGCTGCTCTGCAAGCAGCTTCGCCTGCTCTGATAGTGGGACAGCAAGCGCGAATCCGACTCCGGCATAGAAAAACAAAACCAAGCCGTAAACACAAATTACAGTCACAGCCCGGCTGATTCCTTTCTTCTCGAGCATTTCGGCGATTGGTGCAATCGCTGATGCCACGGTTAGTGCCAGGATCAAGTCCAGCAATAGAACCCGGAGTTCCCACGCCAGCAAGATACTGCCAGCAGCGATGGCAACCAGAAGCGTAATCACCACAGCATGGCGATAAACAATGGGAACCTTGTACTGTGCCGGTGGAGTAGCCTCGGCGTTGGATTCTTGCGTCATGTTGGTAACACCTTTCAGCTGTAGTCTTACTACTGCTTATCTTCAATTGATGATATTACATGCTGCGTTCAGCTTTCGTCAGACGAGCTCAACCAATCTATTGTTGTTCAATGCATCTTTGCATGACGGTTTAGCAATTTTCGAGGTGCGAAGCGTAGTTCTAGTCAGGAGGTATCAATTCCATATCGTCCTAAATTCGACTTTTTGCTTGATCAAATAGTTGACAATAAATCAGTAATACAAGAGCACAATAGAACAAGATGACCTGTATACAATACGAACATACGACAAGGCTTATTGTCATATGGTCATACCCGCTAGTCATTTGTTAGCCTGGTGCCTATGATTATGGTAGACGCTGGTATCCTTGCCCTAATTGAATTGGAGCCTTTTGAAAGGAGTTTCCTAAGTGCACCTTCTTCCTGCCTGCTTGATAGCAATCCTTTTAGCTGCTCAATGCTCGCTTATTTGGGCGTCTGAGACTGTCAGTGTTTCGGACTTGATCGAGCAGGGTGACAATTATTTGAGCGAGGATCAATTCGATCGAGCGATTGCTACTTATAAAAAGGCTGTCAACTCGTCGCCAAGTAACGCTGCAGCTCATCAGCGCCTAGGAAAGGCGATGAGTCTTGCTGGGAATCTGGTTGTAGCTGAGCAAGAGATGAGAAAGTCGATTCAGCTGGATCCTTCTGATGCTTTAGCTCACAGTAACCTCGGCATGATCCTTGGCATGCAGAAGAAGTACGTTGAAGCGGTAACTGAAGAACGCCTAGCGATCGGGCTCGATTCCAATGACGCTTTTGCTTATCGGACGATGGGCTCTGCGCTAGCAAGTCTAGGTTATTACGATGATGCGATTACATCGTTTCAACAAGCGATTCATCTTGAGCCTGGCAATTTGAATAGTTATATGAATCTTGGTGCAACGCTTGGCCGAAAGGGGGATTTCACAAATGCTGTTGTGGCGTATCGCGATGCCGTCTCCATCAATGAGCGGTCGGTTGCAGCTAGGCTGGGTTTAGGTGCGGCCTTAGGAAAGATTGGAGATCCGAAAGGGCAGATCGAGCAGTATCGAAAGGCCGCTTCGCTTGCTCCAGCGAGTGACAATGCGCATGGACGGTTGGGTTGGGCGCTCTATCGTGCCGGTGACTTTCAGGGCGCAATTCGCGAGGGATGCATCACTAACTGGTTGCGCCTATATAAGCATGGACCTGAGTATCTGCAATCCTTCCTGTCGTTTTGGGCAGCAATCTTTCTGTTATTCGGTCTCCTCTTTGCTGCCCTCATATTTGGTTCGGCATTTAAGCCGCTTGAAGGCGAACAAGTCGTAAAGTCGTATTTTCTTACTTTGTACAAGGATCGTCCGGGCCGATTCGTTATCACCAATAGAAGGTTGGTATTCGTACCGGAAATGTTTTCCAGGTCATTTGGCTCAGCAGTTGTAAGTATTCCACGGGATCAAGTTGAAACTGTCGAGTCAAAGGCTACCGGTGGTGGTGGCACGTTGATTTTGGAAACCAAGGACGGCACTGCCTATGAATTCCGCATTCCTTTGCTGGTTCTCAAGCCGCTTATGGAGAGTCTGTCTGAAGCAACCGAGCAGCCTAAAGCTCCGGTAAGGTCGGCAGGAGCAACCCAGACCGCAGAGAGAATGACAAAGCTGGCGAAGATAACCGGTGAGATTCGTCTTCCAGATGCATTGCGCGAGATTCGTGAGGCAGAGGCAAGAAAGAAAGAGTTTCCACCTGAGGCACTCTAATATGGTCTAGGCTGAGAGATTCTGGTTGGTACTTGGCAGTCACAGCCTGCGGAGATAAGTTGTCGCTGTTCTGGCAGGCTGGGGCTGATAATGTATATTATGTTTCATTGGCAAATCGAGCGACTTGAAACGCAGGCTGCGCAAGGCTTTCGGTCGATGCCTCTAGAAGCGCTTGCAAGGCGTTCAAAATGACTGCCGGGTATACGGTTCACGTTTCAAGAAATAGGGGCGGTTTCGGATGTGAGCTTTTGCAGGTCCGTGAGGAGTTCGGAAAGGTTGCTTACAAGCTTGTGTACAGCTTTGCTCCTGGTCTGCATTCTCGCCATGATCTCCAGGCTTGCTTCGGTGGCACTATCGTCCTTGAAGCTGAGGAGTTTGAGTAAATCGTCGTCTTGAGTCATTAGTGTGTCTATAAGTGTTTCAGACAGCTTCTGAGCGCGCAGCTCCTGCTGCTGTAACAGCCGGATGAAGCGCTGCGCTTCGGCAAACTTTTGTTGGCTTTGCCCTTCTCGCAGCCTTAGAAAATCATCAAAGGTCGATACGAGATAATCAAGGATGCGCTTGCGGTCGAGGCTCTTGATAAACGTCTGATCCAGAAAGCATGTTCCTGTTTTGGGATCGCAGAGCTCCTTAGCTGGTTGTTCTCTGTCTGCCAGCGTCGATTTGATGCGGGAAATTAGGTAGTCCGGCTCTACCGGCTTGCTGATGAAATTGTCCGCACCGCTCCTGAGCCCATCGATCAGGTCCTTGAGTTCTCCCAGGGCGGTTAGCAAAATGACTGGTGTATGCTTGCCGTTTGCAAGTTGTTTGATCTTTCGGCAGAGTTCATATCCGGAGAGACCAGGCATGATGACATCGGATACTACAAGGTCGAATTCTGACGAGCAAAATTTGTCATAACCAATCTGCCCGTCATTGGCAGTTTCTACCGCGAATCCTTGATCGGACAGTATGCCTTGGATAATCCTGGATTGGGTAGGGCTATCCTCGACCAGTAGCACTTTTGCTTGTTGGCTTTCGTCTCCCATTTCACAAACTCCTCTGGAGATATGTTCGCGCTTCCCCTCAGGGTTTCGAAAGGGTCTCTGCAGTTCTGAAAACAGCGACCAGCCGTTTGAGACAGTCAGCCTTTCTTACATATTAGATCTCATTACGTAATGGCAGGCGGCTGAGGACTGGTATGTAAATGTGGATGTTTCTTGCTCTGAAATGGCTGCGAGTCTGCGTGACTCCTGCCGCCAGCAGCCCGGCGCCGGATAAGAGTCATATCTATAATGACTGTAGAATCGTGAAAGACTCTGCCATCTGGATGCGAAATGCAAAGTTCTTACTATAGGGCGCTATGATATGCACCGTCGAATTAACTGTGCTTGCAACGCTGGTTCGTTATCTGCAAGGTGTCCTAGAGTTACTCATTTGCTAACTCAATTGCCGGGAGCGCTCCGTCTTGAGCAGTCGGTTATCTTGTTTTGTCTCGCGCTTCAGATATTGGTTGTAACTTATTTGAATCCAGTTGCTATTGCCTCCGGAGTCTCGTTCGACCAATTGTATGTCGACGCTCAGAAACTGTTGCAGAGCCGGGAGAGCAAAAAGGCCCTTCCGCTTTATCGGACGTTGGTAAAGATGAGACCAAGCAGCGCTGATGCGCGAGCCGGCTATGGTTGGGTTCTATTCGATCTCGGCCAACGAGAGCAGGGAATGAGAGAGGTGCACAAGTCCATCGCTATCAACCCTAAGAATGCTGATGCTCACCATCACCTGGCTGTAATGTACTTGCAGCTGAATCGGATGCAAGAGTCCGCCGATGAGTTCAGGAGAGAGTTTGCGATTAATCCCAAAAGAGATTGCAATTGCGGACCAGTTAAATCGATACTCGCTTCCTATCCCCCAGTTAAACGAGCCGATCAACCGGGCTCCGATGGAGTGAAGAACGCATCTGGTAACAATTCTCGGTAATCCTAGAACGGCATGCATTATATCGCTCAGCACTAAACCGCCTTCGATCTTTCGAATCAATCGACTTGCCAGCGCTGACTAAACTGCCGATTCGCTATACTCGGTCAAGATCTTAAGAACTTCTCCGTCGAGCCAGGCATGCGCCACCAACAGGTCCTCTAGCTTTCGGTTGAAGGTACGTTGCTCGATCAAGGCGATCCGAATCATGTCTTCCGTCACAAGTCCTAATGCCATCAGGCGTTGTCCGATTTTGTGCGGCATGTCCGCTGGCAGCGAGATCAATTGTTGTCCCAATATGAGGCCGTCCAGCTCTGCTTGAGAGAGCAACTGCCTTTCCTGCAGTACTTGGCCAAGCGGCAGGTCTAAATTGGTCTGGCTTTCGATGGCCTTCTCCAAATCTTCGAGCGTAATAATTCCTGCTGCAACACACAGCTGTCCCAATTTTGGTTGTATCTCGTCGGTCGCAGCAGCTTTGAGCCATTGCTTCCATTCTTGCTCGTACTTTTGTTTGGCGATTGGATTGCTTAACGTGCGGTAAGCATTTTCAATTGAAAGTAAGCACTGCTCTGCCTGTAAGCATCCCAGGCTGCCTGAGGAAAAATTTTCCGGATCCAACTTGAGTCGAAAATAGCGATATGACGCATCAATAACAGCTTCTGATGCACCTTCGTCCAACCCTAATACGGTGTATAAACTGTACAAATTACCCTCGTCCGTTGAAAGATCGAACTTAGAGATTACATTAGCGGATATATCGATCTAAGACTAGGACCGGATTGCGGCGAGTGTCCCGGCTAAGGAAGATAACCAGACGAACTCTGGTAAAATAGTCGACAATACAACAAGAGGACGATAAGACGGTCGGCAATACGACAAGTACACGGGTCGTCAGGTTGACCTGTCGTAATATGAAAAATACGAAGTTGCCTATTGTCGAAATAGTGGATCGCAGTTAGCAATAAAAGGCTACAGCTCCTAACCATTTTGAGCGATGGCAACGATGCGCACAAAATTGGATCGACCAGATTATAGTCGGACGAATAGCGTTGGATTCTCACTGAGCTGTTTGACTAGCCGAGCATACGGACAGCACTGGCAAGTCCAATCAAATTGAACGGTTGTGGCTATCACCGTGAATCCCAGCAACGTGAGGGGAACAGCAAACAATCACGTGTGCACTCAACTGCCGACGTCGGTATTTTTTGAATTACGAGAGTAAATGTACTCATGAACCGTAGTGGTGCCTGTTTCTGTCTGCATCTATGTAGCGTGATATTATGACGCCCTGTATGCTAACCTACTCCGGGACTAATCTTATGAAATGCATTCAACTAAATCATCCTAGCGGTAGCATCCCAGTTCACTATCGTGAGTCAACTTCTGATGAGTCGGTAATTCAGCAGATTTTTGTTCAGCACGACTATGATCTTGGTCGGCTTCAGATAAATACTGAGATAAGCTCATACCTTTCAGAGAATATCTCAAAGGGACTTCGCCCGTTCATTATCGATTTGGGGGCAAACATTGGTGCTTCTGCATTGTACTTTTTGCTGAACTATCCCGGAGCCCGTGTGGTTGCTGTGGAGCCCGATCAAAGAAACGTTGAGTTATTGACTGAGAATACGAAGGGCTATGACTGTATCGTTGTGCAAGGCGCAGTAGCGTCCAGTAAGGGTTTTGCGAAAGTCTGCGATCCGGCACTTGGTCCTTGGGGATTGCGTACTGAATTAGATCCGCAAGGATCGGTTGAGACTTTTACAGTTCCAGAGCTGATGGACCTGTACGGAGCGGATCCTCAATTTTTTCCGTTTCTAATCAAAATAGACATTGAGGGCGCGGAGTCGGAACTGTTTTCTCTGAATACCGAGTGGGTCAGCGCGTTTCCAGTACTAATCATCGAGTTGCATGATTGGATACTTCCTGGAACAAATAACTCGCGCAATTTCCTGAAGTGTGTCAGTGCCTTACCTCGAGATTTTGTTTACTTCGGGGAGAACGTATTCTCCGTTCGCACGCCTGTTGTCTTACCAACAGAGTTATCTCCGCCTGGGACTGGCTTCAGTGGCGTAAGTGAAGTCTTTGTCTGATCAGCCGCAGTGAGCGGCCTCTGTTTTCTCTGAGTAACGTTCTTGCAAGGCTCGTGAGAGATTTACTATCGATGATCAATATCTGTAAATGAAGTGGATTGGTTCATAGCTGAGCAATTCGGAGCATTGAGACGCCAGGTCTTGAGCGTGTCGTGAAGCCTCCAGCGATCGAGAAAAGAAGCCAGCTAGGAGCTAAAAAACATTTCTGACGGGTATATGTTAAATGGCGTTGGTGGGTGGCAGCTATTGTTCAGGAGTAAGAATAGTGTCATGAAATACTTGCTATTTTCGCTTTCTTGCACGACATTCTTTTTTATTTGCCAAGCGGCTTTTGCTCAAGATCGTGATTACTACACGCGGCAAGCGGAACAGTACGCCGCCCAAAGTCGTTACGAATACAATCGGGAGATGGCACGACAAGAAAATCGCTATCAGGAGCAAAGGAAGCGGGAGGCGATGGAGGCGGCAAGAAAGCAAGACTATGCCAGGGAGCAAGCCCAATACGCAGCGAGGCAGCAAGCCGCCAAGGCTGAGGCGGCTGCGTACAACGCGCGCCGGGAACAGGCGGCCTATAACGCCAGAATAGAGCAGCAAAAGGCTGAGCAGAATGCATACAACAACCGGATTCAACAAAACAAAGCTGATGCCAGAGCCGTCGAAGCGCGCACCGAAGCGCAAAAGCTAGAAGCACGTGTGCAACAAAACAGAGCCGATGCTAGGACCTACGAAGCACGTCAGTCCGCTCAGCAAGCCGAGACCCGCGCGCAGCAGAACAAAGCAGATGCTAAAGCATATGAAGCACGCACGGAGGCTCAAAAGGCCGACGCTCGTGCTCAACAGAATAAGGCCGACGCTCGTACCCAACAGAATAAGGCCGATGCTCAAACATATGCAAATCGCACAGAGGCGCAGAAAGCTGAAGCTCGCGCGCAGCAGAACAAAGCTGATGCTCAAGCTTATGCGAATCGAGTCGAAGCACAAAAGTACGAGGCTCGCATTCAACAGAATAAAGCAGATGCCAGAGCTTATGAAAACAAGGTAGAAGCACAGAAGTATGAAGCTCGCATGGAGCAAAATAAGGCCGATGCTAGAGCTGCTCAGAACAAGGCGGATGCACAGGCATACGAGAACCGCAA
The DNA here is from genome assembly GCA_020050835.1 of Candidatus Obscuribacterales bacterium. Taxonomy (GTDB): domain Bacteria; phylum Cyanobacteriota; class Vampirovibrionia; order Obscuribacterales; family Obscuribacteraceae; genus JAGVKB01. Next base: position 269,385 of record JAGVKB010000102.1, read on the forward strand.
GGCTAACCAGAAGGCGGAAGCCAGGGCTTATGACTTGAAAGTCGAGCAGCAAAAGGCTGAAGCGAGATCAGAAGCAATCAAGCAGGAGAATCGAAGACAAGAAGTAATTGCTGAGCAGCAAAGACAGAATCAGGTCGCGCGCAAAGCGGCCGAAAAGCAGGTAATCGAAAACGCCATGAGACAACAAGTCCGGCAGCAAGCGGCTGGCGGTGGCACCCGGAATGCTCAAGCTCAAACTGCTCAGACTACAGCAGCCAACTACCGGGCGGCTAATCCTGCCACTCAAAGTAGTGTTTCAGATTCGATTCGCGCTCAGTTCGACAGAGCAAAAGGACGTTGATACTAACCCATAGTTGTTTTGTATCCGGCAGTAAAATGCCCGCTATGTCCTATTCACGAGGAGATTCGGCTTGAACAAGATTCTGTTTATCTCTGCCTTCATTCTGATCGCAGCTATCATTTACCCTGTCCAGCCCGGACTAGCCCAAACTTTTACTCCCGGTGAAATCGTAAGATGCAAGGGGTTTGGGGAAGAGATCGAGGTAAAAGTAATCAATCAAGACGCCAGTGGCGTCCAGGTTCTTTTGAAGGACTGGCAGGATGGCACATTCAAGACCGGTGGCTCGAGTCGCTATTATTCTCCCAGCGAGCTAACACGTGTCACTCCCAACGCTGTTGGCGGTGGAGCGACTGGAGGGGGAGGTGTAGCAACTCAACAAGCTTATACGCAGGCACAGGGACAGGGACAGGGAACGGCACCAGCAGCAGATCTTGGTGGTACCGGTCCGTTATCGAAGCAACAGATTCTCGATTACCTTACTGCTAACGTGGGTACTGATGGTCCTCACCCGCAAAAGGATGCTATCAGTGCGAAGGTCGTAGAGGCGATCAAAAAGAGAGGAGTCAACTACAAAGCTTCCTGGAAGGATTCATACTCCAAAGCAGGTGGAAACACCGCTGTTGGGTATGCTGTCCAGGACAACTACGGACCACCAGTACAACAACCCTGGCTTTTTGGTGCGTGGGAATTGCAATTCACCAACGTTTCCGGCTTTTTTGCAAGCAGAGACAGCGTCGCGAAATTGGGATTTGTGTCGATCGAACCAGGACATACATACATCTGGAAAATCCACCAGGATGATCCTGCCACCGCCTGGATAGAAGGGAAATGGCGCGAGGCTACCTCGGAAGAGATGAAGTATCAGGGTGGTGCCGGCATTGTGCTACTGGACGGTGAACAACACCTGGATTGGATCGTTCACAAGGACCAAACCTCGACCTTACCGGGTGATTGGATTAACGTTGCTGACATCGATAGCAGGCAAATGAAGCGAGGCGGCGTGCGCCAGCACTAAGCGGGCTGTAATCGAAGCTGGTCTTGATCTGAGTAATCGCCTTGCCGCAGTACTCAGAGCCAGTTGAGTATTGGTTACTTAATACATTTGCATTTTTCCTAGACTGCTCAGGTTGATTGGTCCGAGAGGTGATATATTGGAATAAGTACAAATTGTAGTTACGTGAATACAAAGTGTAATGAGCGAGAAAACCTCAAATGTAAGCATTCGCATTCCGGAAGAGTACCGGAAACGCCTTCAATTGCAGGCTGACAAGAAGGGAATCAGCTTCAATGCCCATCTTTTGCGGGTGCTGGAGATTCACTTGATGAACTCCGGTTTCGGTCCAACCTCCTGCACTTCCAATTCCGGTCGGTTGTTTCAAATTAGAAGTGAACCATATCTGGATAATGTGGACGAGACAACTTGGGCCTACTTCATTGATGAACCGAAGTACGAAAAGGAACGCGCTTATTATTTGATAGGCATAGGAAGAACTATTCTACGCGATTGGCAGGTGAAGGATAAAGCCACTGTCTCCAAAGAAGTCGGCTTGGCTTTGCTCAACTATTACAACAGGAAGGGTTTTGATATCGATCGCCTTGTCTGGAATCAGTATCCTGGACCAGATAACGATGGGCGCCGAGTGTTACAAGTCGCTGAAGTTCCTGAGACGCTTGAGGAATTTCTTGATTTACTGATGGCTGACAAATGGGTCGACAAGTTCGTAACCCAGGACGAAAGAAGTCAGGACATGCGGCGGGGTCGACCGGAATCTGCACTTTATCGATGACGATCGATGCCATTTCTGCAACTGGTGCATGAGGGCACCATGACTGCTCAGTTGAATTGAACTAGAACACAGGCGTGATGGTACGAGGCACGTTCTTAATGACCGTGCCGCAGTTACTACTACGCAAAGATAGCAGCGGTGCCGAGGCGGTGTTGCATCCTGTGTTTACTCTCAGCCCCTTCGAGGAATCTGCACTGTGATGGAATTCTTTATACCTTTCGTGATCTTCTATGTATGGCACGCACTCGGCGTTACGGTGGGCTATCATCGACTGATTTCACATCGGTCTTTTGCTTGCCCTAAGTTCGTGGAGTATTTCTGGGTGCTGGCTGGCTACCTCGCTTTTGAGGGATCACCGATCTGGTGGGCGACAATCCACCGCGCGCACCATCGGTATGCTGACACTAAGCTCGATCCTCATTCGCCTCGCAACGGTATCTATGAGGCTCACGTCGGATGGTTGACTCATCGAGGATATGCCAAGCACGTTGATCCTCAGACACAAGCTAAAGACCTCGTCAACGATCCTCTCTATTCCTTCCTGGAGCAAGATGGTGTCTGGAAGCGGGCTCACTTGATGGCTTTCAGTTCGTCCCTGGCTTTTCGGTTGATAATCTGGGCGTGCTTTGGCTGGGTGGCTGCTCTTGCCAGTCTTTTGGCCGGTCTGGCTGTTTTGCAGATTCCACTTATGTTGAATGTAGTTTGCCATATTCCGAAACTTGGCTACAAAAGTTATGCAGTGAAGGACGACAGCGTCAACGTCTGGTGGGTAGCGCTCCTCGCCATGGGAGAAGGTTGGCACAATAATCACCATGCCAGTCCTGGCTCGGCAAGAACTGGAATACGCCTGTGGGAAGTTGATGTGTCCTGGTTGACCATCTTACTGATGAAGCACTTGGGGCTCGCTTGGCGAATCAATGAAGCCACACATTTAGATCTTGCGCGGCGGGCTGGACTAATGACCCCTGTTCGTCGTCTCTTGGCCAAACACAGGTTGAGACGAATCACTTATAGTGCAGCGCGCAAACCTAAGCAAATCGCTTGAGTCGCTCGACTGAAAGAGGATTACCTTTGCGAAAAGTTGGTCTAAACATCTTAATGCGTAATTTCGTTTCGTAGGTAATTGGAATCAACCGATTGAGCACCTCAAGATGAGCCAGACCTTGGCGCCTGGATGGTTTCCAAGACATGTCTCGGCGACACCCTGTCAAGAGGTGGATGAAGAGCGTTGTGAATAATCGCGCCCTCGGACAGCAGGATCCGCCTGTGTTTGTTAAGATGTTCGCCTGGTCCGCGCCAGGGCTCATCAATGAATCAAAGTAAAATCGCATCAATTTTGGTAGTGGCAATTCTGTTGTCGGTCTTGCTCGCCTATTTTGGCAGACCCAAGCCACCACTTCTGGAGCTGGTCACAGCTCGCCAGGAATTGCCCGACCTTGCTGAGCATTTGCCTGGCAGCACTGCTTTGGCTGATCGCGTTACAAAGTCATATAGATTGGCGATGGTTCTTGTAAAAACTCCATACTCGGCTGACAGTGCTGTCGCGCTCGAATCGCTTAGAACCTGGGCCGCTGAGAGATTTCAACGCGAACCAGGTTTTCTGCATCCGGTCGCTCTCGAGCCGGCTCCGGCTCCAATCCGTACTTTTGTTGATTCGTTGTTCTACAACCTGGGCGCTTATGTCTACTTCGGTCTCGAGGAGATAGTGGGCAACTGCCTGCAGGCTCAGATCGCGAGATTTCACGAGACTCAGCCTTATGCTGCCTTTCGAAACTCATATTTCGAGCTCTTTGGCATGGATGCCGATTCCGCGACACTGCTTGCCCGCTATCAGTCGCAACGTGCCAAGATTGCTGTCGACGTGGTTCTGTGGAGCATCTTGTGGGCAATTGCTCTGGGAATTGGCGCCGGGTTTGTCTTGAGAGGACAGCCCGGAACCAAGTTCGATCGGCTGAGAAGAATGCTGGCGGCGGAGTGGCTTTTGTTGGCAGGGTGTTATTTACTGTCTGCGCTTGGTGAAAATCAAGTTTCAATGCTGGTATCGTCGGTAGTGGCTGCCGCAGCTGGCATTTATCTGCGCAATCCGTTCATGCTCTTGCGTAGAGAAAATGGCGGCGTGACCATCCAACCTGTTACTATCCCATCTCGATGGATTGCGATCGCGCTTTGGACTACTTATAGTCTTGCTGCGATTCAGGTATTGAGTTGGATTCGAGTCGGAACGCTTAATACACCCGACCCTGTCACACTTCTGCTTTCGAGTTCTTCCGGCAATTTCTTGCTTGACCCCGCAGCTGATAAGAGAAACTTGATGAGGCTCTTCGGAATCGTCTGGCTAGCGCTCGGATTATGGACCCTTTGGCAATCTCAGCGGGATGCAGCGGTGGTGCGAGAAACGGAAAAGGCATTAGCATCGCTACAAGGTCCCTTCGCTCCGTGAGTTTTCAAAATCACTGAAGTGCTCTGATGTTTCCCCTTCCGCACGGATAGCTATCATCCCCAAATGAGCAAGATTTAGGGCAGGAATTGATTTTGTTAGGCTTGACGATACAACTTTATCCCAGAGCCTCATAGGCACCGGGAGAATTGCGATGCAAACTGATACTTAGCATCA
>JAGVKB010000095.1 GCA_020050835.1 Candidatus Obscuribacterales bacterium
ACTGCTTGCAGCGCAGCGTCCGAATGCGGAGAATCGTCCATAGCAAGCAGAATATTCATAACCAAAGACCTCTGTAGAGCACTTTGCCAGACTGTCACTGAAAGGCGCGGAAACGCTGATTAGGATGCAGGATTAGAACAACTTAGCACTCTTAACTATTTACTCTCATAATAGCTCAGCGCGTTTAATCTGAGCGGACTGTTCCAGCCGGTGCTAGGTAAGCATTCGGTCAGTACGAGTAGGAAGTTTCGTCGGGGCAGCTCTCTGGCAGCCGCCCAACCACCTGTCTTCGCATCAAGGCTGGCAGAGACACGCAGCAGGCGGCTACGAGAGCTGCCCCGACACATGCTTTGATGCCAGTACCTGTGTTGTCCGAGTATTTACTGCACCACCGCGATCGACTAAACTCGCCAGCAGATCGCCCCCCGGCGCCCTATGTCTCGGAGTCATTTCGAGCAGTTAGGACACAATCGTTAACGTCAATTAACTCATGTAAATACTTCAAGACGATTTATTACTAGTGCTTAAAGGGTAAATAAGTATTGGAATCCGAATTTTTTCGGAGATTCCGCTCGCAGGCGGGGGGTCTGCGTTGGCTACAGTTATTCGTAAATGCTGAGTGGGACAACTTAAAATCCTGCCTCGGCTCCCAGAGGACGGTGGACGTGTGTGCCCGAACTCTTGAGAGAGATTGGTACAAACGTGCGCGGCTAGCAAGAATCAGACCGCGCAATTTATGGCGCCGTTCTGATCGTTTAGTCGTCTGCCGGCTTGAATCTGGCGTTTACTTGATTGAGTTCCTGGTTGCACTGGTAGTCAGCACGATGATCGCCGGCTTTTTGATTGACGACATCAGCCAGATTCACCGCTTTTCGACGAAAGGGGAGAAGCAGATTATCGCCGCGGCGATCGCGCAGGAGGTGATCGACTCAGCGAGAGACACAAGTTATGCCAATCTGCAGGCGTTGAAAACAAGAACTCATATCCTGCCAATCAATTCCGGCGACGGAAACATCGATCCGGCCTTCCCCCGACCGTTGCTGCTCGATCTTCAGAACTTGACCTGGACAAATGCCAGCCAAGCCAACCGCTTTTTCGGACTGGTGACAGAGAGAATCGAGGACTTTGCACTGGTGCCGAACACGGTCAAGGTTACGGTGACGGTCGAATGGAAGGAGGACGGCGATATGGCTCGCTCTTACAAAGTCGAGACGCTTATATCCGAGTATGGAGTGCACAGTTGAAGCAAGCCATAACACGACCAGCTACACCCAAGTCTTCTACCGGCAGCGCGCTCATCGAACTGATGGTGGCGACCTTGTTGCTGGGAGTAGTTGCTGCCGGATTAGTTGGACTGGTGGTGGTCAACAACACTCAAAGCGAACGCCTGGTCAACAAGGTGTCGAACATCAGCGATGTCAGACAAGCGGTCGAGCGCATTGGTAGAAACATTCGCATGGCACGCAGCGTCGGCGATCTCTATGGACTCTACCCCTATCCGACCGACAAGCTGGTAGACAACCATGGTACTGGCGGTGCCACCACTGATTCGAGCATCCTCAAGCAAAACTCTGTCAACACGCAAGCGCTCGAAGACGGCACGGTAACGCTGAGCGCGAGCACCTTTCCGGCTCCGGGAGACCCTTCCTGGGGGGCCGGGCAGGTGCCATCAACCGGCTGGCCATGGCCCAGCCTATATCCCTATAGCCTGTCCCAACAAACTTTGATCGTGCAGGTACCGGTCTTCGACTCGAGCGGTTACCCAGTGATGTGGAGCGGTACCGCCATCAATCTCGAATCGGTGGATACCTACGTCTATCAAGTAATAGCCGACCCTTCCAATACCGGACAGTACCTGCTCCAGGTCGCCGGCTTCCCTGGTTATGGCAGCAGCATGCAGACCTCATCGATACCGCAGACAATTCTAAGAGGGATAGTCGGTCCGGTCGATTCAAACGGCAGAATCAGCATTTTCCACTATGTTTCCAACGCCAACCCCTCATCCCTTTACACCGATGTTCCAGACAATGTCGTGTCAACAATTAGCGGCATCGTCCTGAATCTCGAGGTTTTGCGAAAGACCGAAGGTCCGCAACCTTCCACTATCGGCTTCAAAACAGAGTTCTTTATGCGCAACAACACGACAGCGACTGTAATTGGTTCGTAAACGAGCAGAGAAAAATGAGTGCATCAAAAGCGACGAAGCGCAATACGAAGGGCAGAAATGCCCGGATCGAACAGCGCGCCGATACCGGCTTTTCGCTGGTGGCGGTCGCAGCGATCCTGATCATTAGCTCGCTCTGGGCCAGCGCCATGATGGGCGCGATGCTTCCGACTTACGAACGGATTACGACCATGAAAGTTCAGAATTTGGCGCGCAGCTCGGCTGAAGCTGGCATCGACTACGCAATCGGCTCTTTAAATGCGGCAATCGGTTCGGCCCAACCAAGCCAGTTAGATGCCACCATTGCCGGTGCCTCGAAGACGACCCAGCTGCCTACTTCAATTACCGGCAACAGCGGCTCTCAAGTCAGCGTCACCGTGTACAACGAAAGTCCGCCAACCACTTCGATGCTTTACGACCCCAATATTGCTTATCTGGTCTCGAAAAAGCTGATGTCCAATCCGTATCGACGAATAGAAGCTCATGCCGCTTTGGGAGGTACGGCCAGAACAGTCAGAGTGATAGTGGCTCCAATCCTCAGCAGTCCGAATTTCGTTCCATTTGCAATTTTCGGCAACTCGGCGATCAACATCGTCGGATTGTCCGCCTTTGACAGCTACAATCTTGCCACCGGCGATCCCTTCAAAACGACCGGCTACATGAATAGCTCCGACAATTACGATATTTATGCCGATGTCGGAAGTAACGGCAGCATTACTATCCTGGGCAGCGGCGCCAGCAGCCGCGGAATAAAGCTCGGGGGGTCCTATTTCTCCTTCCCTGAGCCGGCGGACAATCAAGCCTTCAACCGGCAAAACGTCATCTCACAATTCAATTCGACACCGACCAATCAAGCACCGTGGATCAAAATATACGACAACGTTTATTCCAATCAAGATACGTCTGGACTCTGGCCGCGCGGCCAATATCCTAACCGGATGAACAGTTGGAACAATGTATATGGCTGGAGCAATCCCGGGCCGACCGATCCGCACTCGTCTTCAAAACCCGGACCCAACGGAGTCGTCAGCCCATACGACTCCTTCCAGAAGTTAGCTCTGCAACCGGCACCAGCTTCTCCGGCCGGCACTTTCAATCTCGGGAACGTTACGCTCAGCAACGAAGCGAGGATTACTTTCAGGGATAATGCCGCGTTGCCATCAGGACCGCTCGGTCGAATTTCAGACAGCAACGTCAATCTTCCGCCCGGCAATTACGTGATGAGCGCACTTACTGTCACTGGCGATTCGAAGATTAACGTCAACAGCTCGTCACCTGTCTCAATTTACTTTGAAGGGACCAGCCCGGGAGGAACAGTTATCTCTGTTTCCAGCGACTCCAATATCAATATGAACTCCGCCGGCGCAGCTTCCAAGCTCAGAATTTACTACAACGGCAGCCAGAGAATCTCGCTCAATGGAAACACAAAAGGAATTGTCTACGCGCCGAATGCCTCCGTTTACCTGGGACAGGGATTAAATGAACAGGCGCATTTCTACGGCTCGCTGGTGGGCGGCACAGTCAACGTCAATGGTGGGTTGTACAGTGGCGCTGGGGCTTATGTGCATTTTGACGCGGCCCTCAGGCAAGGCAACACCGCCGGTACGGCTACAATGCTAAATAGCGTGAAAGTAACCGGTCTGAAGGCGGTCTCGTGGCAAGAGCTGTAGCAAAGAAAAGTAGTAAGCTCTTGAAGAAAACCCAAGATTTCCTCAAAGAGCATAAAACAGAAACTCTGGTCGGATTGATTGCAATAGTTGCAGCGACGCTGGTCGTCATGAAGGTCTTTGACAATTTGACTACCGCCTTGACCGTAAGAGATTCCGCCTCCGAGTTTGCTGAAGTACTACGTGAAGCCAGAGCAGTCGCCGGGGAGCGCCATGTGTTTATTACTGTCAATGCTGAGTCGGCTACTCCGTCTCGTCAAAGCGTTGCCCGAGTCATACAGGGTTCGGTCGAGCTAACTACTTGCGAGCTGCCGGTCGGAGTCTCGACCGACGGCAGCGTGACATTCGGACCTTACGGAGTGCCTGTCTCTGCCAAGAGTTTCGTCGTCCGGAAAGGTGAATCATGCTTGAACGTAATAATCAACGACCACGGCATGATCACCATCCCAGCGCAATGACAGCTTTACTTTGAAAGTCCAGCTTGCAGCTCTCAGGTTTCTAAGAAAACCTGCGCGACATATCCATGCTCGCCGTGCTCGATGCTCAGCCGCTCCAGACTAACAGCCTTTACTGCGGTCTTGACCTGATGCTTCTCCGCCTCGAAGAGCTCACCGGTCAGTTCTGCCTGCAAAAATTCAGTATCGCCATTCCTGGTATGACTTACTACGTCAAAATCTGAAAAAACCTTCTTGCCGCCATCAAATAAATAGAGAATCTCAGCCAGCCAATTATGGAGCAGACCTTCGAGATCGTCACCGATTATCTCCACAGCAGATGACTCCGACGGCTCTACACTTGCCAGGTCGACAATCACCGAAGTTAGTGCTCGTGCGCACTCCGCAAAGAGATCGTGCAGGTTCGGCCCCCAGGCCCGGAAACCAAGGTCTGTCTGACTGTCGAGTATCTGAAAGCCGGTAGCCGAAACTTGCATCGAAACAGCTCAATCGGGGTATTCCGCACAATTATATGGGCAAACGGCTCAGCGCAGGTGTGCACGCTAACGCCGTCCCCAATAAGCAGCTTCCCGGACGGTCGGATGCTCATCATGTACTAACGTTTCAATCGAGCGAGCCGGTGTGCTCGGATTTTTGGCTACCAGCGACCGTACTAACCAGGCTTGATGACTTGCTAAGAGCTTGAGTCGATAGGGTGGCGTGTCTGGATTGAGAGCCTCAGCCAAGAACGGACGTAGCTCTCTCTCTTTACGAAGCTCACTCATCGAAGACCTCCTATCTAGCTGGCCCTGCTATACGAAGATGCCGTGCGATAACACTCCGCATCAAATACGTCACTTAGACGCGCCTTAATACATATATTAGAGACGATTATTGGTTATTCCGCCATATCTATTTGGCATATCATTTGTAAGGGAATCCTATAATCATGAATTTACATAGGCTGCTTCTTTTTTTTGTACTTAACACTTCTTACGGCAAACACTTGACGATGGGTCCAGCTTCAGATAACATCGGTTAGCCGTCTGGGAAAGCCAGGCGAACGACGAAGGATTTTAGTTAAATGACTCGCGGCTTTTATTTTTGGTTTATGGAGGTTCACCTGGGGTGAGTTAGGTTTGGCATCGAACCTCCAGGTGGACCGCAGATTACAAAATCTGCGGTCTTTTGTTTTAAGAACCAATCAAGAAGAGACTCAATCAAATAATGTCAGGCAATCTGAAACCAAAAGCCAATATCGAAAGCGCAACCGCCGAACACTCAGCTCACCGGTCGTTCGAGTCATTCCTTCCCAGTGGCGGTAATCCGCTGCCGGCCGGCAAGAACTGGTTTTACAGCTACTTCTTTTTTACCAGGGACTGGCCCGGGTAGCATTCAAGTTTACGCTTATGCAACCGCCCGGGCCAGTAGTTAGGACCCGGGCGTTTTTATTAGCAAATTTCCCAAGGAGATAATCACGTGTTAGAAGCAAAACTGGTAAGTAAATCGAGCCCGCAGCACAAAAGTGTTGTAGCTCTCTGCGACAGCGCAAGCTGCGGCGGAGTCGAGCTGCTCATCATCGGCGGGCCGTGTACCGTCGAAAGTCGGGAGCAGATGGAGACAACCGCCCGCCATCTGGCCGGCGCGCCAGTACAGGCGCTGCGCGGCGGTGTCTACAAGCCACGCACCTCACCGTACGCTTTCCAGGGAATGGGAGCCGAAGGGCTGGAAATTCTGTCTGCAGTCAGCAAGAAACATCAAGTACCGGTCGTCACCGAAGTCATGTCACCGGAACAAGTTCCGCTCGTGTCGCAACAAGCAGACATGCTGCAGATCGGCAGCCGAAACATGCAAAACTTCGAGCTCCTGAAAGCAGTCGGACAACAGAAGAAGCCGGTGCTTCTCAAGCGTGGCTTGTCGGCAACCATAGAAGAGTTCATCATGGCTGCCGAATACGTAATGGCTCACGGCAATCCAAATGTAATCCTTTGCGAACGCGGCATTCGCAGCTTCGATCCTTACACTCGCAATGTGCTGGATCTGGGGGCGGTGGTAGCTCTCAAGCAGCTCACTCATCTGCCGGTAATAGTCGATCCCAGCCATGCAGCGGGCAAACGCGAGTTAGTTGCCGATCTAGCCAGAGCGGCTGTAGCATGCGGCGCCGACGGACTGATTATCGAATGCCATCCCGAACCGGAGAAATCCGTATCTGATGCAAGACAGGCTCTATCACTCGAAGACATGGTCGCCCTGGTGCACTCGCTCAGGCCAATCGCCCACGCAGTCGGTCGCACGATTGCCGGCGACAAGGTCAAGGCCCAGCTGCAGGTTGTTTCTGCCGCTGCAACGCGCAGCATATTAACCGGCACCCGCATCTCGTCTCGCGCTTGCGGGAGGTCATAACCATGGAAGAGATTGGTTGGCGAGTCAAGGCAGGCAACCCCGAAATCGACTCCGAAGAAAAACAAAATCTGACCCAAATCATGGCTATTCGCCAGCAAATCGATGAGCTGGACCACTCGATATCGCGGCTGCTTGCACAGAGGCTGGTGGTAGCGAGGCAGCTCACGCAAGCCAAGAACAAACTCGGCTGGCCGGTACAGGACAACGGTCGGGAAGCGGAGGTTCTAAAAAAGGTTGGAGCCTCCAGCACTGATGCGGAGATCGGGCAATCCGTACGAATTATCTACGAAACAATCATGGCTCAAAGTCGCCTACTTCAGGATCAAAGCCAAAGTAGCTCGACCTTAGAATCAGCTGTTTTACCAGCTTCCGCTCTCTTAACGGGAAAAGGGGCCGGCAAAACGCCGATATACTTCCCGCGTGTGTTAATTGTCGGACTGGGGTTAATCGGCGGGGCGCTCGCTTCCCAGATTAAACGAACCGTTCCTCAGACCGTCATTACCGGGGTGGACAGTCCGACTGTCCTTTCAGAGGCGCTCCGACAAGGAGTAATCGATATTGCCGACAGCGACCCTGTACAAGCGCTCACGAAGACTCAACTGATCATTTTGTCAGCCAACCCGGATCAAAATCTGGTCTTACTGGAGCAGATTGCACCTCATTTGAGCCGCAGGCAGCTGATAATCGACGTAACCTCGACGAAAACAAACATCTGCCGAATGGCAGAACGTTTGAATCTAAGGGGAGCGGACTTCATCGGCGGACATCCGTTTTTCGGCAACGAGAAATCCGGTCTGGAAGGTTCGCGTGAGTTAGCTGTCGAGGGAAAGACGTTCTGCCTGGTTCCGACCCTAAAGACATCGGAAATCTCATTGCGGCGCTTGTCGCGCTGGCTAACCGCTCTCCAGTTTAAAGTTGAAACCACCGATGCCACTACTCACGATATCGCCACCGCAAAAATGAGTCATCTCGTTCAACTGCTGGCGGTAACGCTGGGAGCTGAAATCACCGACGGGCTTTCTCAAGAAGAGCTCAAGCAGCTGCTTAAGCTCTCCGGACCAAGCTTCGCTCAAACAGCTCGACTGATGTCCAGCCCGGCGAAACTCTGGAGCGAGATCGTCTTGCAAAATAGCGACGCAGTCTCGGAAGCTCTGGGAAGTTTCACACAACGCTTGAAGAAGCTCAGAACCGCAGTCCAAACTGGCGATCAAAAGGTGATCGCTGAGCTATTCGAAAGGGCGAGTGCGATTCCGCCCAACTGCCCTTAATATAAGAGTATCAAGACGTTCGTTCTGCTTTTGCCCTGGCTTTCGATGCCGGCAAGCAGAAGGAGTTTGCCGACGCCATAAACGCTCAGATGGAAAGCTTGACCGGAACAAAAGATACTCAGTTGAGCGTTGAGCACAAGTCACATTTTCTCTTCGGGATTGAAGAAGACCTCTTACAAATGGGCCACCGAGACAAGAGTGGCGGAGTAACACACAATACTCTCCTCATTCGTAAATGGAACAGGTAGTAATCGTGTGGACTCTTGATCCACTAGAGATTGCTGCCGGTCAACAAGCCCCTTCAAAGTTCTCGACTGAACGAAGCGACCTAGGTTATGCCACCGATATTGGTGCGTGTCCGATTGTAGACATACAGACAAGAACCCAAACCTAGTTGGCAAAGCAGAACAGCCACTCTAATGCCAATCGGCGGAATACCGGCGGCGCCCGGAATCGCCAAAAGCGCACCGAAGAGCAGCGAGCCGACGGCGAGCTCAAACAGGCGTCGTCGGACCCTCTTTTCTTTCAGCCACTCCAGTTGAGAGAGCCCTGTGCGCGAGACGACGGACTCTCCAATCACGGCCGCCGTAACGCTCGCCCCGAGAAGTAGAGCGAATTCCAGCAACGCCACAGTCAAGTTCGCAAGTGCTGTTCCCACCTCGGAGATAAACAGGCAGCGGGCTAGAACCAACAAAATCACGCTGGACAGTATGCCGGCAAACAGAGACCGCCAGAAGCGTCCACGGCAGACGGCTGTCGCCTGCGATAAAATCCCGGGGCAGATAGACCAAGCCAAAATACCGACTCCGAAGCAGAACAAGAATGAGGGCAGAAACGGCTTGCGATCGCCGGCCCAAGCTCGAAAGGCGAGCAGCGGGCGCCGCTTGGGATCGAGATCGATTTTCTTCTTGCCTAACCACTCCGGCAACGGCAGCGGAAGATGCAACAGCTTGAGCTCCTCATCGACAGTTATCTCCGGTCTGTCCGCTTGCACGCCATTCGGCAGTGGCTGCTCCGATACCTGGGCCGAACAAGTAAGCATGAAACATCCAGCCGCAAATGCCAGCGCCAGGGCTATAAAGATCAGCAATCGTTGTCCAGCAGGGTTTTTCATTAGCTTCCAGCCACTTCACCGCTTGCGGACGGCGCAGTCAGCACTACTTTGAGCACGGCCACCGCTGCTACACCGGCAAACCATGCCAATAAGCCCGAGACGCTCTCAAACGATTCGAGCGCCACGAAAGCAACGGTCAGACCGAGCACGATGGCTGTCAGCACAACTTCCTTCACAGTTATGCTCGCCTTCCGCTCCGTCTCTACCGCCACAAGAATGCGCTGAGTCAGCGCCTCTGGCACGTCAAATTGCGGTATTACCGAAGCAGCCGCAATCAAATCCATCGTGTGCTCGCACCAGACTCTACAACTAGCGCACGAACTCAGCTGCTTCTCAATTTCGGAGCTGCTTGTCAGGTCTGCCAGCTGCGCTCCGGAATCGAGCTTCGTCTCCAGGGAAGACCTGAGAGTCTTGCAGTCATGACAGTTATTAGCTTCGGTCATTTCAATCACCTCCTTACAAATCAGAACCGGACATCCTTTCCGCTAGCACTGCTTTCAACTTCTCGCGAATACGGAAAAGCAGCGATTTGATAGTTGTCTCACTTTCACCGGTAATTGTCGCGATCTCCTCATAGGAGAGATCGTGCTGATATCTCAAGATGAAGAACTGCCGGTGGCGCGCCGACAGGCTGCCGAGCGCATCCAACAGCATCGCCTGGGACAATCGCCAGGCCACCTCTGCCTCGACGTCTTGCTTGGCCGGAGGCTCGAGCGCGGGATTCTCCTCGAGCAGTTGATCGAGCGAGCCGGAGTCCTTCTTGTCCCTTACATAATTAAGTGCTGTATTGGAGGCTATCCGCAAAAGCCAGGGCTTGAAGCTAACTTCTTGTCGAAACGAACCAAGCGCTTTGAAAGCCTTCAGAAATGTCTCCTGCGTAAGATCGGCCGCCGTCTCATGACTGAGCACCATCTGATAAAGCACGTTGTAAACCAGCTTCTGGTAACGGCGCACGAGCGTTTCGTAGGCTTTGCCGTCGCCTGACAATGTCAGGCCAACCAGCCTGCCATCGCCGTCTGCTTCTGTCTGCCTACTTTCCTGAGCGATATCCATCGAAAGTGACGGTCTACAATTCGCGTGCATTGCTGGCGCCGCACCGGCGCACTTTCCCACCGTTTCCACTAGAATTGTTCCCAGCCCATGAAGATTCAGCATGCACGCTCCTCAAATTCGGTCTGCAATCGCGCCCGCCGGAGCCGGCAACCGGCGAGCACAATTGTTACTTACCGAAGTTCAATTGGTCGGGGATTAATTGACCGACCACTCTTCGTCCGGGCATCAGGCTGCCAATCATTCGGTGCGGCTTGAAATCGCCGCTTACGAACCCACGAATTCGGTCTGAGACCTGGTGTCGTTGCGCAGGCGTGAGCTCAGCGCGCACTTTAAGTGCAGTTGTGAGCCGACCATCAGCCAATTGATCTCGAATTCCCTTCACGACGGCAACCTGCTGTGAGATTTGAGCGTCGGTAGCATCATCCTTGTCCATCAAATCGGTCAGAACAAGGACTTCCTGCCGGAGCTTCTCTCGCATGGGGCGAGTAGCGGTGAGGCGATTCTCCAGGATGGAAGAGAGCTTGCCTCGTTGAGTGTCAGTAGCATCGATTCGATTGAAGAATCGCTTTTCAAAATGCTTCAACATAGACTCTTCGAAGCTCTGATCGATCAATGGATCTTCGGATTTTGCTCCGGCGACAACCATTGCATCATCTCGGTCGGCTGCAAAGGCCGGACCGGCAGACCGTCCAATTCCCATGACCAGTACCGCTACGGTCAAGATTGAAATCGGTCTAAAAATGTCTGTTTTACCTTTCATGACTAACCTCCGTGTGTTTGCTCGCATCTTCCATCCGCAAACATATACACGGCGGCGACCAAAAGGTTTCGCTCCGGTCGGTCGCTTTCGGTAAGCCCACACCAAAACAGGAGGCAGTGCCTGGAGCGTTGTCTTTCGGCTCGAGTTACAGACGACTACAGCCGCAACATCGCTACCAGCTTCTTATTAAAGGACTCCTTTCTCAAGCTTCCGGCAAAGGCGAGTACTTTGACCTGAGTGTCCAGCTTAGAGTCTCCTCTCTAGAGAAAGTCCGGATTCACAGAGTAAAAATGATCGCCACAAGCACTTCACAGGGTCCACGGCCGATAGCGTCCCAACAACCGATAAGATTCTGAGCTGTCTTTGAGTACTCGCACCACGCTTGCATCTTGATCTTGACCATCCAGCTCGATGTCGACGAAGAAACGATAATGCCAGGCAGCTTGCGGAATCGGGCGCGACTCTATCTTGGTGAGATTGAGCTCCAGACCGGCCAAGCGGGTCAACAGCTTGGCTAACGATCCGGGCTGATGCGGCAGCTCCACCGCACAGGAGATCTTGTAAGGCGGTTTGGGCAATTCTTTTGGACTGTCCGGATTGTGATCGAGCTTTGAAATGATACCGAACCTGGTGGTATTTTCGGGATAATCCTCGACGTTTGCCTTAAGCACCACCAGTCCGTGTTCATCGGCGGCAGCTTCGCCAGCAAGCGCCGCCAGAGCGAAGTCATTTTTCTCACGCACGTAGCGAGCGGCCCCGCTGGTGTCGAAATGCGCTACCGGGCGGACACCGGCCAGCTCTTTGAAGAGATTTCGGCACTGATCCAAAGCTGCTGGGTGCGAGTAGATTTCGGAGAGTTTCGCTATATCTGTACCTTCCAGGCCGATCAGGTGATGGTGAATCGGCATTGACACCTCGCCGATGATTGTCACATCGCTCGCCCAGAGCAGATCGTAATTGGCAGTAATCGAACCGATCGAGGAATTCTCCAGCGGCACGACGCCGAATTGGCAATAGCCACCAACTACTCTTTCGAACATCTCGACAAATGTATTGCAGGGAGTAAATGCCGCCTTGCCTTCGTAACCGAGAGTGCGGGCGAAGAGCTGTCCGGCGCTGTGGCTGAAGGCACCGGGAACTCCCTGAAATGCGAACTTCGGACTGGTATCCGTCAAAGTCATAGCATATCGGCTACTTCAGATAGCGGCATATTCGCTTCGAAATCTACCAGACCAAGGCGAGTATGCGGCAGAATGAACTTGAGCGACTTGCCCTGACGCTTCTTGTCAAAACCGATCGCCTTGACGAGCTTGTCCTTCGGCAAGTCATCAGGGATTGCCATCGGGAGCCCGAGCTTCTTCAAAAGTGCCTCGACCCTTTTCAAGCTTTCCTTGTCAATTTTCTTTTTAAGAACGCTCGCTCTCAAAGCAAACGCCAGCCCAATCGAGACGGCTTCACCATGCGTGAGCTTGTATTGTGATACATTCTCCACAGCATGCCCGATCGTGTGCCCGAGATTCAAACAACGCCTCAATCCAAGCTCCTGAGGGTCTTTTCCGACGACCGACAGCTTGATTTTGATGCAGCTTGAAATCAGTCCGGGCAACAGCGGATTATCATAAGCGAAAGCGCTGTTGAAGTTCTTCTCCATCAGATCCAAAAGCGGCTTGGGACCAGGATCGTAGCCGGTATTGAGCCCGACAGTTTCTTCGATCAAAGCATATTTGATCATCTCCGACAGACCGGAGACGAACTGTCGAGGAGCCAGAGTCGACAGGATCTCGGGATCAACCAGAACCGCTTTAGGAAAGTAAAACGTCCCGGCCAAATTCTTTCCGCTCGGCAGATTGATGGCAGTCTTGCCTCCAATCGCAGCATCGACCTGAGCCAACAGAGTCGTTGGAATAGAGACAAAATTGAGACCACGCAGGTAAGTGGAGGCGACGAATCCGGCCAGGTCGCTGACCGCTCCACCGCCAAGAGCTACCACCGTATCCTTGCGGTCAAAGCCTCTGTCTTGTAGATCTTCCCAAACTCTCAAGAGCGTTTCAGTCGATTTGCAAGCTTCACCATCAGGCACCTCGAGAGTGGATACCTGGTATTCGTCGGACGTCAATGTGGACATTATCTCTGAGAACCAGTGTGCCGCCATGTATGGCTGAGCGATCATCAGGACCTTTTTACCGGCGCCCATCTGTCCGAGAATAGCCGGCAACCTTCGCCGGGCACCAACTCCGACGTCTACTCTGGAACGAACATCCAACTGGGTGTTCCAGGAGATAGTAACCACCGGCCCGCTATGGCGGGATTTGTGCTTAATAACGCTCATTCAGAATCCGCCTCCAAATCTGCTGCGGTAGCCGATCTTTCGGCCCGCGGCTGGGTCTCAATCTCCGGTTTAACACCATGATTCGGCATTCGACAGTGCTCGAGATACTTCTGATAAGAGTACTTGATGTCTGCCAAGGTATCCCCACCAAACTTATCAATGAACTCACGTGCCAGAACAAAGGCTACCATTGCTTTACATACCACCGAGGCAGCAGAAATCGCACACACGTCAGATCTTTCGAAATGGGCAATATCGGCTTTGAACTCGGGATAGGAAACAGACGGCAGACCTTTGCGCAGGGTCGGAATCGGCTTCATATATGCGCGAATCTGCAGGCGCTCACCATTTGTCATGCCGCCCTCGATGCCACCGGCATGGTTGGAAGTGCGCTTGAACGGCAGCCCAAGATGGGAATCATCAGTATCACTGGGAACGATCGGATCATGAACGGTCGACCCGCTCCGGCTGGCATTATCCACCCCATCGCCAACTTCGACCGCCTTAATAGCCTGTACACTCATCAAAGCCTGAGCCAGCAGTCCATCCAGCCGACCATCCCATTGAGTGTATGTCCCCAAGCCGACCGGTAGGCCATCAGCCAAGACCTCGACCACCCCTCCCAGACTATCGCCTTCTTGCCAGGTCGTTTTTATCAGACTGATCATCGCCGCCTCAGCATCACTGTCAGAGCAAAACATTTCAGAGGCCAGAACCGCTCTGTCGAGATCGCTCAGGCTGACCTTACGCGAAACCGGCTGCGCCTTAACAGAGCCAACCTGAAGGACGTGCGCTGCCATCGCCACGCCGAATTGCTCCAGAAATTGCAAACAAAGCGCTCCGACCGCCACCCGAGCGGCTGTCTCTCGGGCCGATGCTCGCTCCAGGACGTCACGTATGTCACGCTGCCGAAACTTCAAGGTGCCGGGCAGGTCGGCATGCCCTGGTCGAAACCGGGTGATCGCCCTCTTTTCCAGTTGCTGCGCGGCATCCGGACAAAGCGGATCGATTGCCTCGGCCGACATGACATGCCTCCAATTTTCCCAATCTCTGTTTTTGATGCTCAGTCCGAGAGGTGCACCAGATGTAATACCATGCCGGACACCGCCGACGATCTCCACTTTGTCGGTTTCAATCTTCTGGCGAGAACCGCGGCCATAGCCCTGCTGTCTCCGCCAAAGCTCATGATTCAATCGATCGATGTCTACCGGCAGCCCGGCTGGAATGCCATCGAGAATGGCTATCAAGGCCGGTCCATGAGATTCTCCGGATGTCAAAAAACGCAATCTAGACATTACTAGCGCTCCAGACGATTGCCTCACAACAGCACGTAGCTTACGTAAGCTGTGCCTTTCACACCACCATGTTGAAAGAGACTAAGCTATACTTTGACATCCGGTCCAGCCAATCGCGCGGAGACTCTCCACGATCTATACCCTTGTTAACAATTGAAGGCGGTAACGTTGAAGCAGTTGAAACACCTGAAAGGTGACCTGAGAGTCCCAGGCGATAAGTCGATATCGCATCGTGCGCTGATCTTCTCGGTTTTGACCAGAGGTCGCTCGACGGTCGCCGGCTTGTCTCCCGCCTACGATTGTGCAAGCAGCATCGCCTGCTTGCAAGCGCTCGGGTTAGAGATCGAGCCAGCCGGACAAGCGGACTCAGTGTCGATCATGAGCAACGGTGTGACTGAAATGAAGGCTCCCGCCACGCACCTCGATGCCGGCAATAGCGGAACCACAATCAGATTAATGGCGGGAGTAGCCTCAGGGCTGCAGTTTCAAACTACCTTCGATGGCGATCAATCACTCCGTCGCCGACCAATGTCGCGGGTGCTCGACCCCTTAGGCGCGATGGGCGCTCAAATTGAGTATCTGGGAAAAGCCGGTTGCGCCCCCTTTTCCATCGCCGGCGGGACCTTACGGGGAATTGCCTATCCGGTGCCGGTTGCTTCGGCTCAAGTACAGACGGCAATTCTGCTAGCCGGACTCCAGGCAGATGGTGAAACAGTCGTGACGGTGCCTGGCGTCGTCCGCGACCACACTCTGCGCTTGTTTCAATATCTGAGCATTCCGCACCGCGTGGACAATCCCGGCAGCATCGCAGTCAAACGCCTCAGCGAGCCGATTGAGCCCTACCAGATCGACGTGCCGGCAGACATATCGTCGGCGGCGTTTTTCATGGTGGCGGCCGCGCTCTTACCCGGCTCGTCCGTTCGGCTAAGTGACGTCGGAGTAAATCCCGGTCGAAATCTCGTGATTGAAGTTCTACAACGAATGGGGGCAGCACTGACGATTGAGAACGAACGAATCGTTTCCGGAGAGCCGGTTGCTGACATAGCGGTGCGCTACGAATCACGCCTGGCCGGTGCCACTATCGGCGGTGACGAGATAGCGGCCGGGATTGATGAAATTCCGATCCTGGCTCTGGCAGGAGCGCTAGGCAGCGGGATATTCACCATCAGTGGTGCAGCTGAATTGCGGGTTAAGGAAAGCGACCGGCTAAAGGCGATCGTCTCGAACTTGAGTGCAGCCGGAGCGCATATTACAGAACTTCCAGACGGTTTCGAAATCGAAGGAACGTCGTCGCTTGCGGGCGGCTCAATCTGGGAGACATTCGGAGACCACCGGCTGGCTATGACCGGACTGATCGCCAACTTGATTAGTAATGCACCAGTCGAAGTCGACGACCGGGATTGCGTTAGAATCAGTTACCCGACCTTTGAAGCAGATCTTGACCGCCTACTTAATCATTGAAGCTACTTGGCGCTCTTCGGCCGGGCGGGCCTTTTCTTGGCAGCGGCTGCCGACTTAGCGACTCGTGCAACCGGCTTGTTGTCTTTCTGTCCAGCAGGTCTTTTCGGTCCTTTCGCTGACTGCGTTGTCTTCGTACCAACCAGCAGATTGCCGGGTGTCTTTCGCTTGGCCAATGTCTTTAGAGCCCGACCGTGCGATTTGTATCCCCGCGCCGGGCGAGTACCAAAGTCAGATGCCTTGACCTCGATAACGTCTAGCGGCTCCTTGCAATACACGGAAAAATGGCAGGCTGCTTCCAGCCCGATCCGGCAAAGCTCAAAACCATCGTCAATGGTATCAAACAGCCCATAAAGGCAGCCGAGAGAATAGTCAGACCCAGCCCCGAGACAGGCAAATCGCTCATACTGGCTAACGCTCAGGTTGTTTGCTACTCCATAAATGTGTTGCGGTGTGACGACCATGAAATTGTTATAAATCGCCGCATAAGTGTCCTTTCCCGAATCCACCAGCGTGTACGACTTCTTCAGCTCGGCGTAGAGCTCCAAAAAGAAAGAGAAAACCTGCGCTCTGTTCTTGAAGGTGTTGGACATCATTTTATGATTGGTTTCATGCAGATGCTCGATGATGTTGTCGAGAAGAGAATAACCGCTAGTGGCAAGATAGGCGTGCTTGAGCTTCATAATCTTCGAGCCGTCGGCAAGATCGGTGAAGTATTCAGTACCAAACGTAACAATTCTGTCCGCACCCATAAAGACGCGTCCGAACTTTTTTACTGCCACCAGGATGGTCATCGAGAAACATACCTCCGCTACCTGCGTCTATGAACTTGACCGCTGCCGGAGTTATCCGTTACCCAGCCCGAAAGTACAGGTCCTACGAGAGTTCCACCCACTTTCAAGATTTTTATGCATTTCCGACAGCTAGAATAGATTAAGTTCGTCCTGCGTAAGTTCGGCTCGAAAGTAAGCAGCGACGGCTCGCTAGTTTGATTTGCAACTCGTCAGAAAGCAGACCGATGAAAACAGCAAAACTCAGCAATTCAATTACGATCATTTCGTTTGTTCTAGCTTTGAGCCTTGCTGCTCTGCCTGCCGCAAAGGCACAATATGGCAACTATACCGAGCAATTACCAGGTGGCTATCGGCCAGCGGCAGGAAATGGGCAGCCAGGGACATATGGAAGTTCAAATCCAGGCGTTTTCGACACGAGCTACGGCGGCGGCCAGTCTCCCTATCCGCCATCGCCGCTAATGCACGCGCCGCAGCAAGGCGCACCGGTTGCACAATGGTTCGCAAAGTATGACCAGATTAGGCGGCAGGCCCAAATGTCCCCGCAAGAGAGGCAACAGGCAGATTACTTCCTGTCCAAGATAACTGCCATCTTCGTTCCCGGACAGGAGAAGTTGGAAGCAAAAAATCTTTTGACCCGGATGGTCAGTCGATACCGCCAAGCATCAATTGCTATTAAACAGCTGCCAGTCCTAAAGGAAACAGCTCAGTTGCAGAAAGGCTTCTACCAGTATTTCGTGACAGCCGGCAACCTCTTCATCGATTATCTCAAGGTGCAGGAGAATCTTCTGGCTACCGATGCACAAACAGGACAGCCGATCGCCGCGCAACTAATGCAAAGGAAGCAGGGGCTCGAAGAGCTGAACATGTCAATCCAGTCCTTAGACGAGCAGTCCAGAGCCAGGTTCGGAATCGCGCCGTATCAGTATCAGTAGATTGGGGAGCTAGTAGGGGCGCAGCACCGCATCGCGCCTACAAGGGAATATCGACTTTCTGTTGATAGAGCCTTTCGAGCGTGCTGATGTCTCTCGGAGAGAGCCTGGAATGTTCGTCCGTAACCTCATTCATCATGTCTGTCCGTTCTGCACTGTGCCCTTGAATTCCCAGCGCATGGCCCAGCTCATGCGTGACGATGTTCTGCAAGAGCAGATAGCGGACATCGAAGTCTTTGCTCGCCAGTAAATCCAAATTGACTTCGATCACCTGCGGTGGCACAGCCACCTTCGGTCCAGCCTTGGGAATGTAGATCGGAACTGGCACCATGCCGACGTTGAAAATCGCCAGCGAACCAGGCGACTTGGTCTTCCACTTCGTGATCGTATGAGCGCCAAGCGTACAACCGGTCTCATCCGGGGAGATGCCGAGATGCTTCCAAGTCACTCTAATGCGAGCATTGTCGGGATTATCGACTTGCACGAAGCGCACCAGACCGTTAGCTTGCTCCTCCCAGCTTTCGAATCCGAGCACGACCGAAGCTGTATAGTCCCTGTCCTCAGTGGGCGAAATAAAGACCGGTATAGGCATTGTCTTAAAACGAAAGACCTTTCCTCTGGTTGCCTTCATGACGCTGGGATAGTAGTCGCCGGTAGTTCTGACCTTTCCGTCTGCCGGGTCGATGCGGAAAAATCTCGGCGCAGACAGATTAACTATCTTCAAGGGATCGCGGTCCACCGGCAATTCAAGCGGCGACTCGGCGGACCGCTTCCGCTGAGATGAAATTAGACCGGGCTGGTCGCTCTGCCGACCCACAGCCGGTGCGCTGCGGAGATTATCTTGGTCAACCGGATAAGCTGATCGATTTCCCGGCGGAGAACCTCTGTAAAGATCAGGCGTTTGAGTCGGCGGCTGAGCTTTCAACCCGGCCGGTCCTAACGGCGCTCCCATGCCAGCGGCTGAACTGCCAGGCTGACCGAAAACAGTTCTCTTCAGATTGCTCAATCTTGCAAGCAATGGACCGCTTTGCGCCTGACCAAACACTTTCAGCTCGAGAGCAGCTACCCGCTCGAGCGCTGAAAGCCGCGGGTCCAGGGACAGCCCAATCGACTGCTCGAGCGCTTGAATCGAGGTCAGAAGTGACCGGTCTGCTTGACCGAATGCCGGTTGCAGCGACACAACCAGGAGAATGCAGACCAGTACCGCTCGGAGCCTAAATTCGTTCCGAGCGAAGCGCAGGTAATTGAGAGCGGCAGGCACGCGATGAGTTTTGCTGCTGATGGGCACTGGGTTTCTTCAATGCTTATGCCACAGAACGCTTCTAAAGTAATCACTGCCAGCCTGGCTGACGCAGAGTAGTCTGGCAATCGAAGGCAACTGATTCCTTCACCAGAGCGGCTAGCTTTGTGTGTAAAACGAATTGCCCGCTAATTAGACCTGAGCGGCCAACTCGGTCACTACCGACTCCAGAGCAACTGAAAGGCGAATTAAGATCTCTTGAAGCTCTTCTGCGCTGATGGTAAACGGTGGAGCGACGATGACATGATCTCCATTAGTGCCGTCGATTGAGCCGGAGCCGGGATAAATCAACAGACCGGTCTTGAGCGCTGCTTTCGCCAACAACTGCGAAACCCTGAGGTCCGGGTCAAACGGCTCTTTGCTCTTTCGATTGCGGACCAGCTCGATGCCGGACAGGAAGCCACGACCTCGCACATCGCCCACCAAGTCGAAGCGGCGGAGCTGCTCGAGTCCGGCGAATAGCTCAGCTTCCCGCGCGGCAACTTGGGCGATCAAGTTATGCTCAGCAAGGAAGTCGACAGCAGCAACGCCTGCCGCACACGCAACCGGATGCCCGCTGTAAGTGAATCCATGCTCGAATACTCCGCTGTTGCACTCGAATCCCTCGACAATGCGGCCGGAAGCAAGCACCGCTCCCAGTGGCATATAGCCAGATGACAATCCCTTTCCGAGGCAGATGACATCCGGCACGACGCCCCAAAGATCCAATCCGAAATTGGCCCCGACTCTACCGAGCCCGGTCATTACATCATCAGCGATCAGCAAGACACCATATTTAGTGCAGATTTCGCGTACGCGCGGCCAATACTGAGGTCCGGGAGCGGCTGCACCCAGTGCCGCTCCAACCACCGGTTCTGCGATAAAGGCCAAAACATTTTCCGGACCTTCCGCCAAGAAGATCGATTCGAGCTCGTCAGCACAAGCGATGGTGCAGGCCGGAGACTGGCAAACTCCTTCATTGCCGCATCGGCAGCGATATTGATAGACCGGGCTTACCTGCGGCTGTGCCTTCAAAATCGGCAGGTAGGGGCGGCGGCGAGCCGGGTGACCAGTAGCTGACAGAGCACCGACCGTGCTGCCATGATAACTGTTGCGGCGCGAGACGACAGTCGTTCTTGCCGATTGCCCGGTCTCGACGCAATAAGCACGAGCCATCTTGATGGCAGTTTCGACTGACTCCGAACCGCCGGAAGTAAAATATGCACGCGCCCCGCTTCGAAAACCATCCGGCGTGAGCGCAACGATTCTCTCGGCGAGATCGAGCGCTGACTGGGACACGAACTGAGAAGTATGAGCGAAGGCGACGCGAGAAAGTTGCTGGCAAATAGCGTCATTGATCGGCTTGACCCCATGACCTAGATTGGCAACAATCGCCCCGCTCGACCCGTCAAGATAGGAGTTGCCGTCGGTGTCGCTCACCCAAACGCCTTTCGCCGATTGAATGACTGGGTATGCTCGCTTCAAGTTACGATAGAAAAAGCTGGACACAAAGCTCTCCCCTGAGAAATTGGCTGCAGGCAGAGCAATTATAGGATGGCAAACTGCGGCCCTCGCCTTAGCAACATGAAATTTTTGGGCCAGGCTGTGCCCTTAACAAAACTTTATGATACCCTGAAGGGTAAGCCAGCGAGCAGTTCCCGCTCTCCAATCGAACAACATGCAGTTTGAAGCTCAATTTACAGGGGATCTTAATGGACAACCGATTGCGAGAGCTGGCTGAAAACCGCTATCAACAAGAAGTCTTTCTTGCCACACTCTTCGAGCTGGCCGTCGAGGATCAATGGTTTGACCTTCAGCATATGGTTCAGCATGATATGGCAAAGGCGATTCTGGCCGATTACTCTTACGAACTCGGCAAAGACTATCTCAATCGAGACATCTTCCTAACTCACTGGGAAGATGTAATTGAGGTCGGTTGGAAAATATTCTGCAATCACACCGGGCTATCCAGGGACAGAGTAAACCAACAACTCCAGCGATTGCGTGAAGCTTACTGAGATACTGCAAGCAGCTTAGAGTTGCTCTTTCCATTGAGCGACCAAGCTCGAGACCTCTTCGCGAAATGCGTTCAAGGTGGATGTTCTCTTCATCGCATCTTCGGCTGCCTTCATGTCACGTTTGGTGAAAGCTTCAGCACCGGTCCTGGCCAGCCCCTCCAGGTCCCGATCAATGATTTTCACAAGCAGATCACAAGCCTGACCTAAATCGATGTTCTTACCGTCTACCATTAGATCATCACCTCCCGAATCCAGACCGCAACCACTGCCTTTCTGCCCGCCGTCGCTTGCAGGCGCCGCGGCTTGCGTAGGCTTCGCCTCTGCCGGTGGTGCCTGCGCCTCGGTCTTTTCTAACGAGTCCAAATTCAGCTGCGAGTCCTGCTGTTCAGACGATGGGGTCAAGCCCGGCGCGGTTTCCGCCTGACTTTCCGCAGTCGGCAATGGCGCAGCCGCCGGCTTTGCTTCCTCCTCCAAGCCCTTTGCCGCTGTCTTCCCTTCAGCTTTCGCGCCACCGGCCGCAGACCAGCTCGCCTTCGGATAAGAGCCGGTCAGAGTCAAGAGGTCACCTCGCTTCGGCGCATACTCCGGGCTAAAGCTCAGTTTCATGCTTTCGCTCTGTTCGACTGCTGGTGCGAACACTTTGTATTTGCCGGTCAGACTTTGATGCGGAATCGGCGGCGGCTCTTTGTGCGAAGTTGAATGGAGATGTGATTTTTCCTCGGGCGCCTGCTCCGACCTCGACACTCGAATCAAGGCGCCGAAAAGATCCTGTGCTACTTCATCAACTCTTTCAAACGGCATTTCCATCTCATCGATCTTCCAGGTAACGCCGTTGCGATCGACAATGGCAGTCATCTCAAGATAAGGCTTGAAGAATGATTGTGATCCGCTCAGAGCGATTATCTGATCTTTCGGCACGATGAATGCTTGAATATTGTCCTTACTGCCTCGCAGTATTAGGCTCCAGACTAACGTTGAAATCGACCCCTTGAACGACCAGATCTTGGTTTCGCTGATATCACTCCATTTGCGATCTCTGACCAAGTCATTGAAGAGCACCGGTCTGTCACAGCTCACTTCCAGGTTGGTGCCTGCGACGGCAGCATTGAAATCATATGAGAAGTCCAAGAAAACATCGAAGATCCTGTCCATCCAGTTAGTTACACTCTCCTGCACGGAGAGATCCCGAAATGTGCCGGGTAGCTTAAGCGTAGATTGACGTCCAAGCGCCTGCTGGGTGTCATTTGCCAATTTTTCTACGAAATTGGCAGCAGTCTTTCCAGATTTGTGCTTGAGCGAAGACAACAAGAGATCCCGGTAAGATTTACCTCCTGCCGGTTTTTCACCTTCATCTTCCTTTTTCTGATTCGAGTCGTCACCCCAGTTTTCTTCTGACATCTTTCAGCCCACTCCACTGTGTGGTAAGTCGTTCGGCACTCCAAAAAGTATCGCCTGAAACGACATTCCTTTTATTAATCTACCCACCAAGACAAGGGGTAAACTGACTTTCAAGACTCTTCTCTCTTCAAATTTCCAGCTGTCAATTCGGCTGTGGCATCACAGATATAATCGTCTTTAGCGTCTCTAATCCGGAGTGTTTCGGCACAAGCAAATGACAAAAAAACCTGAAGTGTTCTGCCGCACCTTTTCTGCCTCGCCCGCACAAGCAGGTCAATTGCCGCTTCGTACTTACAGACCGATTGTAAAGCCCGTGCAGCAGCCGGAGCAAGATCCGCTGATTGGAACCGTTGTCGGCCATCGCTATCAAGTCCTGTCGGTTGTCAGCCGAGGAGGCATGGGAGTCATTTACAGATGCAGACAGAGTCAGCTGGACCGGACAGTGGCTCTCAAACTATTGCCGTTTGAGCTAATCGAGGATCCGGTAGTAGTAGACAGATTTCAACGCGAAGCCAAGGTTTTGAGCCGGCTCAGTCACTCCAATCTCACGACGCTTTATGACTTTGGTAGATTGCCTACTGGAGAACCGTTCTTCGTACTCGAATACGTGGACGGAGAGACGCTCGATTCATTGCTAAAACGGGAAGGACAGCTGGACTATCGACGAGTAGTGCCGATTTTTACCCAAATCTGCAACGCACTGGGCTATGCGCATCAGCTGGGAGTGATTCACCGCGATATTAAACCGCAAAACATCATGCTAGTGAGTGGACAGCGCGGACCGGATTTCGTCAAGGTGCTCGATTTCGGCATCGTCAAATTGACTGATGAGTCGCGACGCCTGACTCGAATGGGCGAAGTTTGGGGCACAGCTATCTATATGAGCCCGGAGCAATGCACCGGGCAACCGGTCGACTCTCGCTCGGACATCTTTTCGCTCGGTTCAGTTCTTTACGAAAGCCTGACCGGCCAGCACCCGTTCAACGGCAAGAATCTCATGCAGATTATGACAAAGCTAATGAACGAGCAAACTCCGCCTTTCAAGGCGATCCGACCAGACCTGAGCATCCCGCCGGCGATAGAAGAAGTCGTGGGCAAAGCGCTTAGAAAGCAGCCCAACGACCGTTTCAACTCGATGGAAGAGCTGTCGGATGCTCTCCAAGGAGCGCTTGCCGCTCCGCAAGCAATCGCGTCTCAACCAACAGCTCCGCCAGCCCCACCAGAAGATCTACGGTACTCGCACAAAATTTCCGCTCAAACTCTGGGCATTCAGGCAGGCGGTATAATACCGCAAACTGATCAGCAAACTCCCTTGCCGGATGCTGCGCAATTTGCAGCGGCTGATCGAGCATACGCTAGGACTCCTTTCAATCAAGAGCTTCAAAGGTCTCACGAGATGACCGCAAACCAACGACCGACCGAACCACAACCGGCAGCTAATGGCGAGCAACGGCTATCCAGTGCCGGCACGCAAGCCGAATCGGCTCCACCGGTATATGGTTACTCCCGCGCCAGGAATCAGGCGCCGCCAACCAGGTCCAGGCCAGGACAGCGCCCGCCGGCAGCACGCAACGGTAGCACACCCAATGTCCCTAGCAGGGACATCGCTCCCTACAAGCTGTTTATTCTCATCACACTACTGGCAGTGGCAGCCTTCGGCGTCCTGGTTGCGATCATCAAAGCCACTCATCCAGAACCTTCTACCAATCCGCATCCCCACAAGCAATCGGCCCGTCCATCGGCCACATTCGTCCCACAACAGCAGCTGAGCAGTCCGGGGGAACCCGATCTCCAAGCTGCGCGCTCTCAGGAGAAGATACAACAGCCTGACGAATCGGCACCGCGCTTGAATAAGCAACAAACTGAGCAAGTGCTGCCGGTCAGTTCAAATTTGTCTAGCGTTGACCCTCGAGTTGACTTGCCACCAGAACCATTGCTAAACCCCACTGCCAGTCACGCCGCAAGCAAAGTCGAGGTCGCAAGTACAACCAAGCCGTCCCGCCCTTCAGGGGAGGTAGCGAATGCTCGTAAGCGGAAACGTAGTAGAGCCGCAACTGATGGCTCAGCCGGCGGCTTCACCGATGCTTCAGCAGACAATGCAATGATTGACGGGCTGTCACCGCCGGTGGTTCGCGACGATCAGACGCAGTGGTGGCGATTCAAGCAACGCCTGGAATCAGCTAGCCAGCCTACGTCCAGATAGAACGCGCGCAGACGGCTACTTCTTGGTATCGACATAGCGCACGACGCAAGCCATTCCGCCCGGAAACTTGCCGGCGGTCGACGATTGATCCGCCAGCAGCGATGACAACGTCCAGACTCCCGGATTGTCGGCCAGAAACTCTAAATCGTATCTGTCGCCCGGCTGTAGTCCGATGATGTCTCGCCTGGAATGGATGTCTTGCGCTTCACTACCATTAGTGGCGATCACTTCAAATCTGTGCCCGGTCAAAAAGAGCGGACAAACTTGCTGCGAGGCGTTGATTACTCTAAGCCTGATTCGTTCTCCCTTTCGCACCTCTATCGGTGCTATTGCCGGAGCGGTCTTACCGTTTAGCGAGAAAACCGTCACCATCGGCGATGCCTTCTGAGCGGCGGCTGGCGGTTGAACGTTAGCTCCGCTGCCCTTCTCTTCGCTTGGCTTGACAGTCTTCTTCGCCTTCAGCGCCGGCACCAGATCCTTTGCCGGAACATCCCATTGCTCGATCAGCATGGTGTAATCCCTGGTGTATGACTTAGCAGCGCTGCGAGGCTCGACTATCAACACGCCGGACAATCCGGAGAAAACCTGACTGGCATGCACAACCTGCGGATGATACCAAACTGTACCGGAACGATTCGCAATAAACTGATAGGCATAGGATTCGCCCGGACCAATTAATCCTGACTTCCGGCGCGGCAAACCGTCGACATCATGAGGCAAGATCAAACCGTGAAAGTAGAGACTGGTAGGAACCTTCAGTTGATTGTGCAAGACGACGCGCACCGCGTCTCCTTCCTGTACTCTTATGGTCGGACCGGGCAACTGGTCGTTGAATAAAAGTGCAGTCACAATCGCACCGGGCACTAACTCCCATTGCCCTTCCTTAGCGATCAGATGAAACTCCTTGACCTGCGGCTGGGCAAGCTGCGCTCCCAACTGGCCCATAGCACTGGCGGCTGAGGACATCGTTGACTTGATATCATCCAGCTCGCCCTTCATGTCCTGCAGTTCGGCTCTCTCCTTAATCTGCTCCTGCTGCAGAGTGTCCATTTCACCTAAATCAGCCCAGACAGGATTTAAAATGGATAATAGAGAGACTGCGAAGGCAGCAACACCAGACAAGGTTATCTTCCCAATCATTCCTTCCAACCTCCCAGCGGCGTCTATCAACCATTCAGATAGAGAGCCGGCCTTACCTTTCTAGCCCAGCTTCTGCTTGACTACCAGGGTCGAGCATGGTGCATGCATCGCAATTCGATGCGAGACGCTGCCCAGTAGAAAGTGTTGAACAGCCGTCCGTCCCTGTGCGCCGATTACGATCAGCTCGGCAGGCAGCGCCTTGGCCAGGCTAATAATCTCGGCGGCCGGGTCACCTTCCTTCAACACGCATTCCACGCGGTTAATACCGTGATCTGACAATATGCGCTTGCCTTCAGCTAGAAACGTCTCGCCCTCCAGAAGGAGATTGCTCTCTACCAACGAGATGTATTCGACCGGCGAGATCAGTTTCATGACATCAGCGACGGAAACAACGTGAATAAGCGTGACCTGTGCATCGCCGCCCTGCAGATTCAGCTGTTTGGCTGCTTGTGTAACGGCATGATGCGATTGCGGAGAGCCATCGATTCCCATTACAACATGTTTGGTCGAAGCACCTGTTCGCCCGAATGGTCTCAGAATCAAAATACTATTGGGTCCATGCTTAACAACCTTGCTTGATACACTGCCCAGAAAGAACTTCTCGACTGCAGAATGAGACCCAGGAGCGACGGCAGTCAGGTCGAATTTCTCATCCCTGGCGACGGTTTCAATCATCAAGGCAGGCGGCCCCATGACAATTTCAGTCGATACTCGCGCACAAAATGGTCGAAGCAACGCTGCTGCTTCGTCGAACACAGCCTTTGTTCGTCTTTCGACTTGATGACCCCAGTCCTCACTGAAGTCAGCTACGGATTCGACCACCTTTTCATAGGCTGGCAATTCTTCCTTGACATACAGCAACAACAATTCCGCCTCTTTCAACGGAAGCGCGGCAATAAGCTCGTCCACTATCGGCTTAACCGGGTGCACGATATCTACGGGCAACAAAACTTTCATGTGACCTTCAATCCGATGCGCAGTGTCTAACAATGACTCGAAACGTAATTGTAGCTTGAAGCGAGCGTCACCCAAGCATGATTACTTTAGGATCATGTTGACCAGAGGAGCTCTTATAGCCGCCGGTTTCAGGGAATAAGGCTACAGTAGGGACAAAGGAGCCCATGGAAATTGATGAAATCCACCGTGAAATTTCTTGCCGGCACACTGGCATTTACCTTCTTAATAGCAACCCAGCAAATCAGTGAAGCTCTGCCGGTTACCTCCAGGAAGGTGGGCTCGCCGCAACCCGATCGGCTGACAATACCGCTCAAGGGTGAAGTTACCGAAAACGTGCCAAAGACTCCCGAAGCAGTGGGCAGATATCTTCTTAAGATGCGCAGCGTTCTGGATGAGTATCAAGAGCTTGTTGCAAATACTTTGATCGGTGGCGGATCAATTATCAACTCCGAAACTGTAGGCAGCGCCCGCGATCAGTTTGTCGATATGATCAAGACAATTCGCTCCATTACTCCTCCCGAACAGCTCCACAACCGTCATTATCAATTAGCGTCTACGCTGGCTAACGTCGAGGAGATAATTGCAAATCCCGGCGCTAAGTATGGCAATGCATTTGTAGCGCTCCAGCAACTCGGTCCGCTCGTCAATCAAATGCAGGAGACCTTGAACAGTTATCACACCGGCGTGAAAAACTGCCTGGCTTACTACCATCTTGGCCCAGAATATGATCCACTTGGCGGAAACCATAGTCAAACCCAAGCACGGTTAGGAGCTGCATTCAATCAAATGCAACAAGGAGTTTTGAGCGGTCAGCAAGGCCACCCGGAAAGCATGTTCAGCTCCTCTTCCTACCCGAGCATGAATGCCACGACAAATCACAACAGCACACCGGCTGCAGGCAGCTTCGACTTGAAGTCGCTGGGCTTGGGTAACATGGATCCGGCGATGGCCGAACAGCTCGGCAGTTTGCTCCAAGGCGCTCAGGGCGGCTCCGGCGGCGGTCTCGGCAGCTTGCTCCAAGGCGGCCAGGGCGGCTCCGGCAGCGGTCTCGGCAGCTTGCTCCAAGGCGCTCAGGGCGGCTCAGAGTTTGGTCAAGAACATTCCAACAACAGTTCAACGCCGAGTGCAGGTCAGTTACAGCAGCTGCTACAACAGCTCCAGGGTCAATAAAGTGCACAGGCCTGTCGCCGCCTAGCAAGAATTCGACCGTAGGTACGGTCAGTAGCAGTCAAACCCACTCCCAGGCGGGCTCTGCCGTGTCCGAAGTTTCTTTAGCGACGGCGCTGGCGATTGTCTTGCGCAAATCGCCGGAATACTCAATGGTCTTAAGTCACAGTCGCTTGAGCTGCAACTAGATAAGCATGTCGGCAGCTTGCCAGAAGTATGTCCTAACTTTGCCCTTGACCTTACTTAAGATGGCAAACAGGCAGAGGCAAAACAGCCGCAAGGGAGGAGCAACAATGAAGCCACGCACGCCCAAACCAAGCAATCGCTCGACGAAAGGTCAAGCCATTGCTGAAATGGTCCCAGCGATATCAGTGCTTGTACTTTTAGCATTGGGCAGCCTACTTCTCCTGATCAATTTCACTGCCATCGCCAGTCGCAAGGCAATTTTGGACGTAGTAGCAGGGGAAGCCGCAAAAGCGGTTCTCGCCGATAGATACTTCCTGGGAATGCAGCGGAAACAGTTTGATATAACAGCCTCCAGCAAGAGAGCTCAATCGATCGCCAATGAAATGTTAGCCAAAGCCGGGTTAGGTACAACGACCAACTTCAAGGTAACTCCGTTTTACTCCGTGCCTCTTGCAACAAGCAAGCAAATCGTGGACATAGTGAGAATTGATATTTCGGCCAGCGTCGTGCCAGCCTCACCCGATTTTAAATTCCTCAACGCAACTGTCATACCGAAACTTGTCACAATCTCGAGCTCTGGTATCGCATCTGATGCGGCAGAAGCTAAGAGCAACGGACTGGGAATTATCACGATGTACAACATCGATCACCCGAAAAAATCGCACGCATTCTTCTTGCCCATCTACAATGCCGAAGTAGTAAATGGCAATGTCGAAGCCGGCGACCGCTCATACAGCGGCTTCGGCGGTGTAGCGACCGGACCGACCGACCCAAACTATGGTGGCTGGAGCCTGGGAGACCCGGCCGGCGTCACGACTCGCGGGCGGATCGAAGAATGCCGCGGCACAGTAATGGCCACGGTCGGTGTCAACGACAACTGCGACGCGACCACCCAGGGCACCTGGTGCGCTTCAGCAGACGGCAGGAGCACACCGTTCTATGCGCAATAGATTCACAGGCGGGAAGTCGTGTCGGAAGCCTGCCAGAAACTTGTCCGAACTTTGCCAGCCTGCGTCAGTATTCTCTGAAGAACAGCCGCGCGATAAACCAGCATACGTCAGCAGGAGAAAGAAGATGCAACTCACGAAAAGAAATCAGAGCCGACGCTCGGAACTCGGACAGGTAGTAGCACTGTCAGTTCCCATCCTGTTTGCACTGGCAAGCGCCGGGCTGGGCTGCTTTTTCCTCGTTTGGAACCTGATCGGCTTGGGAGGCGATACCGCTCAACTTGATATAGTTGCCAGAGAGGCAGCCCGAGCAATTCTTGCTGACAAGTATGTGTTGGGAATGGAAAGGCAAGACTTCGATCTCGACAGATCGAAACAACATGCACAGGCGCTGGCCGATCAACTGTTGAAGGGCTTTGGAATCGGTGCCACAAAGAGCTTCGATGCCACCAATCAGTCAATCTCGGTTGACGGCAAGAGCGTGGAGATCATTCGGGTTAGATTCACAGCCGAAGTAAATCCAGCCACACCGGGACAGGCGCTGTTTGGGACCACGGTCATTCCGCAAAAGGTGAAGTTGACCGGCACCGGATTCGCCACCGATTCCTCCGATTCAATCGCAAACGGTGTGGGCATCCTGAGTATGTACAACTTGGACAATCCGAAGAGATCGCACGCATTCTTCTTCCCCATCTACAACGCAGAGCTGGTAAACGGCAATGTACAAGAAGGAGACCAGTCGTACGACCCGGATAATCAACACGTCGCGACCAGCTCCAGCGATCCCGAGTACAGCGGTTGGAGTGCTGGCGATCCGGCCGGAATCACGCACCGAGCCCCCATGCCTAACAGCCCTGGCACAGTCGCACTAACAGTCGGAGTGCGCGACAACTGCGATGCGACAACACAAGGAACAAGAGTAGAAAAGGCCGGTGGCGAATCATTCGTCTGGTAACTTTCGGTTGCACCGCACGGGGCAGGGCGGGCTACAATCCGCTCTGTCTTTCACGGTTTCGAAGTCAACAGCTTCAGGCAAGTAATACATTCATGTCGGAACCTTGCCAGAACTCTGTCCGTTTCCTGCCAGTGAAAATCCTTACTCTTGCTGTTACAGGACGCTGGTTGAGGTGAAAAGGCAATGACACGAAATAGATTGAAAAAACACAAGCGAACCGCCGGGGGTCAAGCGATCGCAGAATCTGCCTTCGGCGCCTCCTTTGTAGTAATTCTGATAATGGGTCTGATGATGCTACTTCTAAATAGCACGACGCTAGGAACGCGCAAAGTTCAGGTCGAATCTGTCGCGAGTGCAGCAGCGAAATCGATCATGTCGGATAAATACTTCCTGGGAATGGAACGACCGCAATACGATCTCGACAGCTCAAGCCAAAACGCCCGCGACCTCGCAGATGCGATGTTAGACAGAATCGGGCTGGGCAAAACTACTTACTTTAAGGCAATTCCGTCCGGTGCAACCATCGATGGGCACAAGATTGATTTGGTTAGAGTCGACCTCAGGGTAAGCGTAACTCCAGCCACGCCTGGCTTCAAAATACTCGAATATACGATTATCCCGGAACTTGTTTCAATAGCCGGCTCCGGAATGGCCAGTACCGCCTCGGAATCGAAAGGCTACGCGCTTGGAGTGGTCGACTTTTACAATCTGGACAATCCAAAACAATCACACGCTTTCTTCTTGCCGCTCTATAGCGCCGAGCTCGTGAACGGAAACGTTCAAGCCGGCGACAAGTCTTACGATGCAAACAGCAGCAACACCGCCACCGGTTCCAATGACCCGAACTACAGCGGCTGGAGCGCCGGCGATCCGGCAGGCATTACCCGCCGAGGAAGCATGCCGAACAATCCCGGGACTATTCACTTAACAGTGGGCGTGCGCGACAACTGCGACGCGACCAGCAAAGGAACGCTCTGCATTGCCCGCGGCAGCGCCAATAGCATGCAATGGTAGAATTCCGTCCGACTTCGGTCACCATTTCTGCGTAAACTCAAAGGATCGAACCCAAATGTGTTTCAACTAGGCGTAAGGGTGAGGGCTGGATAAATGCAAGTAAACTACCTCAATGACGGTTCCGGATTCAATCGACTGATCTCCAATCGAAAAGCTTACGTTGAGACTTCGAGCTTAGACGATCTGACAGCAAAGCAAACACATTGGCGCAGCAGCAAACAGCTTGGAGCGACCGGTGACTTTGAAAGCAAATCCAGATCGCCCAGATTCGAATTGATGCAAGAGAACGAGCCATCAGCTACGATACCACTACAGAATCCGCGCATCGACCAACAGCGCGCGGCAGTATTGCTCAAGAGAGCCTCTCTCTGCCCGGTCGCCTGGTCAAAGATGTCCGGAGATGAAAAGGTCCGTTGGTGCGAACCCTGTAAACATTTCACTTACAATCGTCAGAAGGAAAGTGTCGCAACCGTTCTTTCGTGGATCTGGTTTCGCGAAGGAATACGCCCGTCTGTGCTATACGTAAGGGCTGATGGCGCAGTAATGACAGCGGATTGTAAGGCCGGCGCCAGGACGACAGATCTCTTACGCCTGGGAAAGATTGTAGCAGGCATCGCCGGCCCAGCTTTAGTCTTGGCAATGCTTACCGCTTCCGCTCCCCAGGTTGTTGACCAACCATCAGCATCGGTGTCCGCTTCGACTTCAAGGATGGCGCTGAAGAAAGGCAAGGATGTAGAATCAGCCTCCAAACTCTCTTTCGATCGGCGCCACCCCGCTATCGACAAGCAGGGCATGTGGGTTGTTCCGAACTTGAAGTCGACGCCGGCCGCCGAACTCCCATCTTTCGAGCAACTGCAAGCACAGGATTCAGCATCGCCGAGAGCTGAATCCCAGCCAAATAGCGCTGCCGGAGGCGATCAAAGCGAAGTCCCAAGTCAAAACAGCAGCAGGCTCGCCTCGCAAACAGTTTTCACCCCGGTCACAGCAGTACAGCAGAAGACCGAAACGCAGGAACAATCGAAACCAGCTCTTCCGGTAGAGCCGCAAAGCGAAGTTGCAGTCGTCTCCGACCAGCCCGCACAGCCAGATAAGCCGAACTACGTGTGGGACGCCCGAGTGTCAGCCGTCAAGCGTTAATCAGCGCCGCGCACCGCCTACAAGCCAGCTGCAGGCATCGAAGAGAGAAATAATTCGGACGTAAGAAGCCCACGAGCAGGGAACGCTTATAATAAGAGGCTATCCTATCTCCAGAGGCGATTTAAATTGATCGACAGATATACGCGGCCGGAAATGGCAAAAATCTGGTCGGAAGAATCCAAGTACCAGGCTTGGCTCGATGTCGAGTTAGCGGTCTGCGAGGCGCAGGCTGATTTAGGACTTATCCCCAAAGATGCTGTCACGGACATCAAGAAGAACGCTCGTTTCGAAATAGCCCGCATCAAAGAGATCGAAGAAGAAGTGCTGCACGATGTAATCGCCTTTCTCACTAACCTGGGAGAAAACGTCGGTGAAAAATCGCGCTTCATCCACCTCGGGTTGACCAGCTCAGATGTGGTCGACACGGCGCTGGCGCTGCAGCTCAAGCGGGCAAGCGTATTGCTGAAAGAAGACTTGCAAAAATTGCACGATGCCGTACTCAAAAAAGCAAAGACTCACAAACATACAATCTCCGTCGGTCGTTCGCATGGAATTCATGCCGAGCCAACCACCTTCGGGTTCAAGATGGCTGTCTGGCTCGAAGAGATCAGAAGGCATCAGAAACGCCTCGACGAAGCGATTCAAATGGTATCAGTCGGCAAAATTAGCGGGGCAGTCGGAACCTACGCCAACATTTCGCCGGACGTCGAGCAGCTCACTTGCAAATTCCTTGGTTTGCAGCCGGCCAGCATCTCCACTCAGATCATTCAAAGAGATCACCATGCCCAATTTGTTTGGACCCTTGCAGTGATCGGCGCGAGCCTGGAAAAATTTGCCACCGAGATTCGACATCTTCAGCGAACAGATGTGCTCGAGGCCGAAGAACCATTCCGCAAAGGTCAAAAAGGCTCATCGGCAATGCCGCACAAACGCAATCCGGTCGGCTGCGAAAATATCACCGGTCTTGCCCGTGTACTGCGCGGCAATGCCCTGGCCGCCCTCGAGAATATTCCGCTCTGGCATGAGCGGGACATTAGCCACAGCTCGGTCGAGCGCATTATTTTTCCAGACTCGACAATCTTGCTCGACTACATGCTGCATCGCTTCACCGGAATTATGACGGATCTGGTCGTTTATCCAGACAACATGCGGCGCAACATGGATTGCTTCGGTGGAGTGATTTATTCACAACAGGTACTTCTCAAGATGGTCGAGCGCGGAATGACAAGAGAGCAAGCCTATCGGCTCGTGCAGTCCAATGCGATGGACGCCTGGAATCGGGACGGCGGAGACTTCCGCGACAATCTGCTGAAAGACACCAATGTCACCGCCGTCTTATCAAAGAGCGAGATTGAGGAATGTTTCAATCCCTCTTATTATCTGAAGAACCTGGATCAAGTATTCGACAAACTGGGCATCTGATTTAACCTGGTTGATTCTAGAACCAGACCGGCTAGTTTTGTTACAACATCGCTCGCAATAGTTTTAACACTCGGTTATCTAGCCGATAATCTGCTTGTCCAGGTAAATCAAGAGGACTTAAATGACTAAAAGGTCGATCAACCTCGTGCTCGGCATACATAATCACCAGCCTTACGGCAATTTCGACCAGGTGCTGGAGCACGCTTGCGAACGGTGTTACCTGCCGTTCCTGCAGGTCCTTGAGCGGCACCCCAAGATCAAATTCTCGGTGCATTTCACCGGATTTCTGCTCGAGTGGATAGCCGGCCGCTACCCGGAGATCTTAAGTGCGCTCCGCCGGCTGGTAGCTCGCGCTCAGGTCGAATTAGTAACAGGCGGGTACTATGAACCGATTCTTGCCACCATACCAGACACCGACAAGATCGGCCAGGTTAGAAAGCTGACTGATTACATCTACAAGCTTTTCGAGCGCGACGGCAAGCAGCCTGACGTGGAAGGAATGTGGCTGGCGGAGCGAGTCTGGGAGCCGCACCTTCCTCGCTGCCTGGCGATCGCCGGCGTCAAATACGTCTGCCTGGACGACTCGCATTTCAAGGGAGTCGGAATGCCGGAGCAGGAGCTATTGCGATCCTACATTACGGAAGAGCAGGGTCACACACTGGAGATCTTCCCAATCAACGAGAAGCTCAGATACATCATTCCGTTCGACCAACCTTCAAAAGCGATCGATTATTTAAAGTCGGTTGCCACCGAAAGCGGTGACAGAGGCGCCTTCTATTTTGACGATGGCGAGAAATTCGGCATCTGGCCAGGCACTTACGATACCGTCTACACCAACAAATGGCTCGACAAGTTTTTCGAAGCTGTCGAGGAAAACCTCGACTGGATAAACGTCCAAACCTTCGGCGAGTATCGCCGGAGAGTTAACGCCGCCGGTATGGTTTACCTGCCGACCGCCAGCTATATGGAGATGTTGGAATGGTCGCTACCAGCCGATCGCGCCGAGCTTCTTGAAGAAGCGCGCAAGAATGTCGAGCCCAAGTACGCATCATTCTTGCGGGGCGGGTTCTGGCGCTATTTCATGGTGCGATACCCGGAAGTCAACAACCTGCACAAGAAGATGCTGCACGTGAGCAAGCAGCTAGAGCAAACCGCCGCCGCCACTGGCTCCGACACGGCCGCACTGGCCGAGGTACGCGACAAGCTTTGGAGCGCGCAATCGAATGACGCCTATTGGCACGGGGTTTTCGGCGGTGTCTACTTGACCAATCTACGTACAGCCAACTATCAAGCATTGGTTGAAGCAGAGTCGAAGCTCGACAGTTTGAGACACAGCTCGGAGGCGGCGCACTGGTTAGAGACTGAAACCGCCGATCTGGATTGTGACGGCAAAGACGAAGTGGCCGTTAAGACTGAGCTATTTGGTTATTACATTGCGCCGTCTTATGGCGGTGCACTCTTCGAACTAGATTACAAGCCGCGCCCTTTCAACCTGATCGACACCCTGGCGAGACGCCCCGAGGCCTACCACAGCAAGATCAAGCGCAAAGACGATGCCGGCAGTCCGGAAAGCGAAGCCGCATCCGAATTGATGGTCAAGGAGGCCGATCTCGACAGATATCTGGTCTATGACTGGCACCGCAGACTTTGCTTTCTCGACCACTTTCTCGACACTGCCACCACCCTCGAAGGCATGAGCCGCAATCAGTATGGCGAGAAGGGCGACTTCGTAAATCAGCCTTACGAGCTCATGTCGGTGGCGAAGGTTGGGACGAAGGTCGAAGTTGGGCTCCAACGGAAGGGCAATGTTTGGAACGGGGATTCGCCGACGCCTTTGACGGTGGCGAAAACATACTCGTTCGACGGTGCCTCCGAGACAGCGAAAGTCCTCTACACGCTTACCAACCCCAATGATTACGAGACAACGCTCTGGTTCGCCCCGGAGTTCAATTTCAACTTTCTTGCACCCGATGCCCACGATCGTTATTACTTCGACCCCAGCTCCGGGAAAAGGTACACATCTCCCTCTCTCAACTCTCAAGCTCAAATTCAGCAAGCATCGTCGACTGCGATTGCTGATGAATGGCTGGGAGTCGAGCTGGCATTAGCATGGTCTCAAGCAGGCAATTTCTGGCGTTACCCGGTTTATACAGTCTCAAATTCGGAAGCCGGATTCGAGCGCGTATTCCAGGGCTCTTGTCTGATTCCAAACTGGCAGATAAATCTGGCTGGCGGGCAGAGCTGGCAAGTAGAATTTCAGCTTTCCGTTCGCAGTCGGTAGAAAATCAAATCAGAAAGTGACGGATTGAGATTTATCGCCAGGAAGCAGATAAATCTGAGCCAAAAGTCGGGTACGATTGTTATGTCTTGAGCTTCAGGCGGTATAAGGCGATAAAGGCGGACAGGCGGGCTGTAAAGGGGATACTGGGCTTCATGCTTCCAGCGTACTTAATCAGAGCAGGTATAGATTGGGTCAGACACAACGAGCAGTTTCAGGACTCTAATCCTTACTCACGCTGCGAAGAATCGATCAAGATCTGCCAGCAATTATGGGAGCAGCAGATTGGCAAAGCCGACCTCTATCTACTCGAGCCGGCAACCGTAGCCGGTTATTGGGCGGAATTTTTCCACGCTGAAGACCCTCACCCTGACGAAAAAGAATGGAATGAGGGGCTGATAAAACGCTCCGGTCAGTACGATTCCTTCGAAGAATGGCAGGAATGGTTCAAACAGACGTACGCCCAAGTTTACAAAGAGGACAACATCTGGGTGGGAGTTCTCATGACCGCTTGGGCTCACACTCACCAGTATGAAGTGCTTTACACGGAAGATTCCTGGGAGTTCAGG
This sequence comes from Candidatus Obscuribacterales bacterium, assembly GCA_020050835.1. Lineage (GTDB taxonomy): Bacteria > Cyanobacteriota > Vampirovibrionia > Obscuribacterales > Obscuribacteraceae > JAGVKB01. The sequence goes on from JAGVKB010000095.1 coordinate 36,339, forward strand.
CCGGCCGTCTCCTATCTGCCGACAACTGAAATGTGGCGCTTGGAACCGCACATGAACACCGTTGCTGAAATCTTGCAAGAAGTTTGGCTCGAAGAGGTAGCCGCTTACAACTTGATCGGCTTTTCAGTCGACGAGCAGAGCGTGCCATACCTGGGCAAGGTCGAATGTCTGGGGATGGACCTCAAGAAATACTCAATTGTTTACCCGCCGCGGGCGCAAAAGGAAAGAGAGCTGCTCGATGTCGGCGGCATGGTGGCCGATATCGTGGTACCAGCCGGCGACGACTGGTACAGACATCTAGACAATGTCATATTCGCTCATGATTATATTGATGTTACAGCGCTGGTAAATCGCGCCAAGTATATATTCGGCAGCAAGCGACGCCTGCTCGAGCTGACCGTAGACCAGGGGTATGACGAGGCTAAGATTCAGGCTTCTGCTGAAGGCTGGCGAGTTTCCGAAATGGAAGGCACACCGGTCTGAGTGACAGATCTACTTTCCTTCCTTGCTACGTAACCAATTCGAGGGATGTGATTTTTTTGCCCATCCGGTCAGAATGGTAAGTGGAAGCGCGGCTTCGGCAATATCTGGTTGCGACATGGCGGAATCAGCGGAAACCGATAAAACTATGGAAACTGTCAAGATCACCAGCAGATTAGTCGGCGAGCTGGTGAGGGAACGATTAGGTCGGGCCAGGATTTTCGAGCGCTATGGCATTGATTACTTCTGTGGCGGGAAAGAATCATTGAGCATCTCCTGCTCGACGCGAGGAATCGACGTCAATGAGCTTGTGCAAGAGCTGAGTGATCTCGATGCAAGTCCAAGTCCCGTCACGCATCCTGATTGGTCTCGGCGAACACTGGCTCACCTGGTCGACCATATCGACCACAATCACAACGACTACTTGAAACGCGAACTTCCGCGCCTGCTGACAGTGATAGACAGCCTGCGAAAGAGTTACGCCAAAACGCATCCCGAGTTATCAGTCATTCGCGACATATTCCGAAATTTGACTATGGAGCTTGGCATACATGTTCTCAACGACGAGCGACTGCTCTTTCCAATCTGCCGAAATCCTGACCTGCAAAGGAAGCCTGGACTTAGTCGTGGAACCGATGTAAAGACGCTCGTACAAGTGATCGAAGCAGGCAATCAATCAGCAGCCGACGCAATGAAGAAGATTCGCGAGCTGACAAATCAGTACGCATTTCCGCCCGATGTCGGTAACAGCTATAAATTTATGCTGCAAGCATTTAGGGGACTAGAAGCGGACCTGCATCTCCATATCCACGAAGAGAACAACATCCTGTTTCCGCTTCTTTTGACGGAAGATTTCAGCCCGAGCACAAGCACTAAGCCTCAAGAAAAAGATAGTTGGCATTAAGGAACCGGCCAGCTATTCAGCCAGCGGCATCCGCTTGATCTGCACCGGCGTGCGAGGGAATTGCTTAGGCGTTGCCGACTTCTTGCAAACGATTAAGACGACATGCTCCCGCTCCAACGCCTCTACATTTGGTATCACAATCTCGGTCAACTCGCCGCCCAGGACAGGCAACGCAATGGCAGCCCTTCTCCGCTCTTCATCAAGTTGTGCTTGCGACTTCTGGGCTAACAATCGACCACCGGTCTTCAAGAATGGCAATGCTAACTCGGCGATCACGTCAATCTTGCCGACCGCTCTGGCGGTAGCGATGTCGAATGAACCTCGCAGGCTCGGGTCGTAAGCAAGTGACTCGGCTCGCTCATTGGCGACTTCCAGGCGCTGCGAGATATTCAACCGATCAGCCAGGCTCTGCAAAAAGCGCGTCTTCTTGCCGACAGATTCAATTGCAAGCACAGCCAGATTGGGCAGAGCAATCGCCAGAACAATCGCTGGAAATCCAGCACCGGTACCGATATCGACCAGACGACAAGACGAATTCAAATCAGTCAAACAGGCACACAGTGACAGTGAATCCAGCACATGTTCGCGCGCCACTACGAGCGGATCTGCATTCGACACTAGATTCGTATGTTCGTTGTACGCCGCAAGCTCACTTAGAAATACGCCGAGCAACTCAATCTGCGATTCAGTCAGCGTGGCTCCGACTAACGGCGCCTTCTTCCTCACGACATCGAGCGCAGCTTCCAGCATGTCAGTTGGTTCGTTCAATCAATTCCCTGAAGTAATCTCGACAGATAGACATTATCTCCTGCCCATCCACTACTTTGTCGTCCTGCTTCCAGCCGATTTTTTGCGATGTTTCATCGACATATGCAACTAGCTTGCGCGAAGGAGTGGCACCAACTTCGTCCAGTCGCACGGAAAGCGGCTCTCCGCCGCTGGGCAACTCGATGAACTCCACCTGACCGGCACAACCGCGAATGCCGTAAGTCCAGTCTTTGCGAGTGATGGCAAAGTAAGTGGCTTCTTCCGGATAGCTCAATTCCGCATCTTTCTCATTGATCGTGCGCTTGACGCGCTTTTGTACCCGAGTGGTCAGCACTTTGCCCCCGTTGTAATGGACATACTTGTTAAACTCTTCAGCACAAGTGGAGACGACCAAATGAAGCTTTTCGATAAAGGGAGCGGTTGAAACTGCCAACTGCTTCTCTCTTTCCGTCTCGCAACGCTTCTGTGCGCGACGATCTTCCTCGACTTTATTAGCCTGTTCGGCCAAATCTTTGACCCAGCTGAAGTCCATCAAACCCTGCCTCGCCTCATTCGAGCTGACCAAGCTGGCTGGCTCCTGAGCCACCTCGGCGCACCCTGACAATGATACCTAATTTAAGCGCTCCGGGTTCGCTTCGCTCACCCTCCGCGCGTATTCGACGCTCCGCTCCGGATTCCTCCTCGGAATCCGGACCTTCACTATGCTTCCACTCCCGTCCGGGTTCGCTTCGCTCACGGTCTGCGCGTATTCGACGCTCCGCTCCGGATTCCTCCTCGGAATCCGGACCTTCACTATGCTTCCACTCCCGTCCGGGTTCGCTTCGCTCACGGTCCGCGCGTACTGCCAACATCAAGGCTGAATTTATCTACCATTTCATGCACAGCCTCTCTTGAAAACGGATTTTCTGAAGAAACCGTGTTAAACCTGAGTCTGAAAGGAATAATTTAGCTTGTAATACTAAATGCCTGGCGTTACGTTCGATACCGTCGAGGTCGGTCTCCCCAAAATGGCAGGTAAGCGTCCAACTCCCGAGCAAAGACGAGACATCGAGGCTAGAGTGCTTTTGGCGGCGCTCAAGGCTAGTATGGATCGTGGCGATCTGGCAGGGGCAGCGCTGGCCCATAAGGAGCTATCAGAGCTACTCAAGCGCAAACAGATGGTTGACACGCACGACGACCATCCCCAACCAGAGCTTGGCCACTTAGACAACGGTGCCGAAGAGCCGAGCCAACGATATGAGCTGACCGACGAGGAAGGTTCGCCAGCAGCCGCAACGCAGTCAGAGGACAACCAAGAGGCCGTCTCAACAGAAACTGCAGCCGGTGAGATTTCACGGCAGGAGCGGTCAACAGATAAGGAGAGTGACACACACGCTCTAAGCGACAGCGATTCCCAAGCACCCGGTGCGCCCGAACCAGCAGAGCAAGCAGAAGAACCAGGAGAGCATTCGGCTGGCGATGTCGACGCTAACTCGAAGGCAGAGCATGCCGTAGCGACAGCACCGGCGATTGAATCAGAAGCTAAGGTCGAAGAGCAGGCTGGAACAGCCGAGCCGCTCGAGGCAGAGGTAGCCAAGACAGAGGTTGCTCTTCCGCCGGCCAAGGTCGAGGAGACCGCGATTATTGACTTTTACAGGCTTTTGCAAGTTGACCCGATGTCCACATTCGAGGTCATTCACGTCAATTTTCTTCGCCAGGTTCGAAAACTGCTGAGAGATCGCCGCTCCAACAGAGACACGAGCGTCTGGCAATTTCGCGACCAGCTGCGCGCTCTTTGCATCGCACACGACGTCTTGCGCGATCCACTCACGCGGACAGATTATGATTTCCGATTACTGGGTCTGCGCGGCGAGAATATGAAGCAGTCAGTCGAGACGCCGGATGAGGTGGAGTCGGCTGGCTTGGGCAATCGCACTTCTCTTAGAATCGGCGAGCTCTTGCACTGCTCGGAGATTCTGGAGCAACAAGAGCTGGAGATTGCCATCGACATGCACAAGGCGATGCCAGAGATTCCTTTCGGCCAGTTTCTCGTGAAACAGGAGTTTCTCACACAAGCCGAGCTCGACTCAGCCTTGTTGGGACAACGTTTAATCGTAGATGGCAAGATTACGGTCGGGCAGTTTCAAGTGGCGATGTTCGCGGTGCGCACCGAGTCGATTGCCCTGAGCGAAACGATCGTGCTGCGCGGTTGGGCGAACCAAGAAGATGTCGATGCACGAATGCAAGAGGACCCGTGGCCGGCGAAACTGCTCTTGGCGGAAAGCACGATGCAAGTGACGGAAGTTCCAGTCCAACCGGGCGACGCAGACGCCAGCTACAAAGCGCCAATCGCAGCCAGCAATGCCTTACCCAGTTGGGCCGGACAATTGGATTGGGGTGAATCCGATGACACGGCCGCACAGTTATTGCCAGATGACGAAGATAGTACTACTTCAAGAGACGCAGACGAAAAGAGCAAAATCCAAAACGCGGAGACAGAAGCGACCAAGACCTCACCGGAAGGCACAGACTCCGCACCGCCACCGGCCTGTAAAATCTTGGGCACCATCATTGATACCACTGATTCAAGTGATGATCTGAGCACTTTGGAGAAGCAGAGCGCATCCCTGGCTCCTCCGATTACCGTTGAGCTCAACGACCCTAGCGAGTTTCCGGACTTCTATGAGCCGACAATCACAGTCGACCTGGACGAGTTTCCATCTTCCATGGACCCGATTCGCAAGCTGCTGCAATACGATGACGAAAGCGAGCCGCTCGCAGTCGAAGACACATCCGAAATTTCCGAGCCGCAGACGGCTGTGCAGCCCGAAAGTAAAGCTGAACCAGAGCAACCAGTAGAGCAAGACCCCAAAGTCGAATTGGCCGAAAGTCCGAACTCGCCATTACCGAACATGTCATCCACCAGCGCGCTGGAGCAGGCTCTGGCCCTCGAACTGCACCGGCTGGAGAGAGAGAGCCCATTTCAAGTCAGCAGCAAATCAGACGATACCCCGAGCAGTGGTGAGCACGATCAGAAGGTAGAGCCAAGTTTTGATGTCGGAGAGCTCGAGCCTCCGCCTATACCAGCTGAGAGATCAAAACCGGCAAAATCGAAGGGAGAGCGCTCCAAAGGCGGAACGAAGGAGGACAAGTCCTCTGAATCTGGCCGCGCCCGGCGGTCTAGACAAAGCGCAGAAGTCGAGAAGCGCTCAACCGATCTTGACGATAATGTGTGAGAGCTTCTTTCCGACCTTATCAACCTTTTCGGAAGCTTGCAGCATGTATCGATAAACTTCTCTGGTCTTGAGAATCTTCTTCACATCATCGAGAGCGAATAGCTGTCTCATCGCTTGCCGGTAGATCTTTGAGAATCGCGTCTCCGACTTGCAAGCGAGGGAAGCCTGGTCCGAAGCCTCCTTCAGATTGGACTTGAGATTGGCGAAAGACAGATGCAGACAACGGGTGCCTTCTACAAGAACCTCGGACATGGACCGCAGAAACGAGTCCTTAAGCGACAGCTCGAGCGCTTCAATCTCTCGCACGACATACTTGGCACCATTGATCACTTCGTCCAAACGAGCCGAGAGATCATAAATGTCCTCACGATCGAATGGTGTAACAAAAGACTCGACCAACTTCCTTTCCAGATTCAGCTTGAGCTGATCCGCCTCTCTCTCCAAATCCCTGACACGCTGACAGTTAGATTCATCGCCTTCTTCAATCCAGGCATGCAGAGCGAGCACGCCCTCGAGTGTTTTGGCAGCCTGTGTCTCCAGCAAGGCATAAAAGTCTACCGGAGGACTAAAAACTTGAGGCAGTTGCCATCTCTTTCTAGCTTCCGGCGTGTCCATAGCCTACTTTTTTGTCGACACGGCTTGTTCTTCCAGCCTTGTATGGGAAAGATACAACCTGAGCACTGTGGATAATTGTTCGCATATGAGACGCACGACCTTTTGATCCCCCGGATTGTACTTTTGATTCGGCCAGGGTATCACGACCAGCAACCCCGCTCGGTGTCCAGCCGTATCAATCGGTTGAGTGAGCGCATTCTCGTATGGTTGGCCAGTCTTTTGAAAGTCCTCCCGGAACGGAGGCAGCCCGAGCTGTAATGCAACCCTCGAGACATAGGCCCGAACGCCAGGCTCCTGGCCAGCTTTCGAGACATCCACCATTAAGGTCGAGTAGCGCCAATGGTTGACGACAAGCGCGCAACCGAGATAGTTGAGAATCGAAGACAAAAGCGCATAAAGCTTCTCCGCAATCGTCTCGAGATCCGATATGTCCTCGCCGATGCGCCTGACTTCGTCGACAATCGTGAACTCGAACAACAAGCGCTCCAAGAGCTGGTTAAGTTTGCTATTTATCTCTTCGGGGGTCGGAGAATGCGCTGGATCGCCTAGCGCGCGCAGGCGCGGCCGACCGCTGGATTCACCCAAGAGCTCCTTAACCGACTTAATCAGGCTGGCGAAACCAGGCTCCTTGGGAATGTATCTATCCGCGCCCGACTTGAGCCCCCAAAAACGATCGAGCGAACCATCTAACTTAGTGAGTAGCACTACCGGCGTCGCAGCCAGATCTGGGTCGTGTTTCACCAAACGGCACAGCTGGTAACCGTTGATTCCAGACATCACAACATCCGAGATGATCAAGTCCGGCTGCTCGTTGTAAGCTCGGGCCAATCCCTCGGCGCCATTTTGCGCTCCGACCACCGCATAACCTTCACCCTCAAGCGTGCGCTTGATGGTGAGCAGCTGCGTTGGGCTATCTTCTATCAACAACAGTCTGTGGGTCATACTTCAACCTGTCTGAGCGATGGACCAAACCGGCTCACCTTTATTAAACCGCACTCGTATTATCCCCGTAAAAGAAGCGAGTTACTCTAAATTATGCACGGCGAATTTACCTGCAATTTACAGACGTTGAGCGACAAAGGACAGCTGCCGCCCAGGTTTGAGATTCAGCATCTCACGGCTCCAAACCAATCTCCTTTGAAAGCTCCTTGGCGGCTTGGTCAACCTTCCTGATCGGCCGATCGCCAGGCAGCGCTTGCTCGTATTTCAAGCGATGCGCTCGCGCCTGCTCAGGCTGTCCCAGGTGAGAGTAAACAACTGAGGCCAGGATATCGGCGCGGCTGTCGTTGGGTGACAGCCGTTGGAAGGTCGTGAGGTTGGCCAAAGCAAGCCTCCAGTTCTGGACCTTGGCAAAATAGGCGCAGGCAAACAAGGGCGGCTCAGGGCTGCCAGGATTCAAACAGCTGGCGATTCGCAATTGGCGCAAGCCTTCGTCCACTTGCCCGCTTCTCAAGAGCCCTTTGGAAAGCCAGAGCCTGGCCAAGAATTGATTTGGGTCTAGTTTCAATGACGCACGGATGTATCGCTCAAAAGAGCCGATCTCATTCAACCTCAGCTGACAATAGCCAAGCAACCAAAGCGCATCTACGTTCAGCGGGTCCGACGAAGATAAAGACTCGAACAGTTTTTTTGCCTCCTGGAATTTCCCTCTAGAAAGTAAATGCTCAGCTTCTATTTGAATCGAGTCCTCAGGCGAAATGCTGGTCTGCCCAGAAAGAAACAATGCTCGGTTTGGCTTCGTAGTCGACAACTCCTCGAGGTTGCGCGCCAAAAAATCATCCGGACTGCAAAGCTGCTTGGGAAGGTCGAATTCCAGAAGCAGATTGTCATCCGTATTCAGGCGATGATCTTCGGTCCGACAGCCTAGATCATTATTGAAAGCTTTCAACTCGCTGGGACCTTTGATCATCATATCTATGAGATCCGAGACTTGATGCAGTCCGACTCGGAGCAGATCTTTTCTAATGGCCGGACTGGAAAGACGTTTCGCAAGGATGCCTGCATCTACATTTGCAGTACCATTCCAGCCGATCAAGATGAGCTCGCCCGCGCCGGCGGGATGAAACACTACGCATTCCGGGAAGACTCCAGCGAAAGTACGGCAGAGAACCGCCAAATATTCAGGCGTAATTGAGTAAAGTTGGATCCACTGGCAAAACAATCCGCCGGTCGCCAGCCGGCTTCTGCCCAGTGTCCAGAACTCAGTAGTGAACAGGTCGCCGGCACCATTTACCCAAGGTTCGGCCGGTTGCGAGACGATCGCATCATACTTTTGTGTCGTGGAAGCCAACAGATATCGTCCGTCGGTTTCCTTCAAGCTGATTCGACCTGTCTTGAAACTCTCCGCTTTGAGTGGAGCACCGTTTACTTCCGAGAAAAACCGCTCGGCATCCAACACGCTCGGCTCCAGCTCAGCCACAGTCAATCTCTTCAAATCCGGACTCTTCAACATGGAGCCACAGGTGGTACCACTGCCGAACCCAATTACAAGCGCGGTTTTTACGGGCTGCCGGCTGATTAGAATGGGAAGTTGTCCAAGTAATACCTGCGTTTTCAAGTCGCACGATGGAGACGGCAAGTCCGGATCGGCTGGTACGGATACTTCGACCTTGCCATCATTTTTCAAGTAAACGATATTTGCTGCTGGAACCTTGCCGACTGAAACTGTCGTATTTGCCCCTTCCCGATAAAACAAGATGGACTCGAGCCCGCTTGCAGTTTTCGTTTCGTCTGTTTTGCTTACGGTCGATTGTGCCGGATTGCCGGCGGGCAGGTTAACCTTTGCGAATTCCTGATTGACAGTTACGGTTAAAAAGGAAACGCCGCTGGACATGAGCGCCTGATCCCAACGCGGTGTGAGCCAAACAAAACAAGCTGAGGTCAAAAGAAAGGAAAGCAGACAGAAAAAAACAGTTGCGCTTCGATTTCCCAAACCAGAAGAACGGCCGCCCTGCCAGCTGGCATACAAAACAAGCGCTAGCCCGATTTCGGCGCAGGCACAAAGTAAGATGGTCGTCTGAATTCCACTGCCGAACAGTGCCCCGATTGCCGGCATGACCACAAAGCCTGCTAACCAGGCGCCGGCGATGGCACCGGTGGTGCTACAAGCATACATTCGCCCCAACCGAGAAGCGGCTTGCGCTGGTTCATCCAGCACCAGTTGAACCGCTGTCGGAAAGACCGCTCCCAGGAAGACAGCCGGCGGCAAAACGGCCAGCGCGCAAGCGAGCGTTCGGGCGGACATAATCGCAGTAAAATCGAGCGCTCCGCTCAGGCCGGCTGTCCAATTTTGCAGAACTACCAACAGCCATGGCATTGCAGCAATCACAAAGAGAGAAAAAAAGATCAAAACCCCAGCACCACATTGCACGACAGCGAACGCTATCACACCAGACTTTCGCGACTGCCCGAACCTTACAGACAACCAAGAGCCACCGGACAAGCCGGCAAGAAAGACTGCCAGCACACAACTGAACGCATATGTGCTCGATCCGAAGACCAGACAAAAGAATCTGATCCAGGCCAGCTCCAACATCATAGAAAGGGCGCCAGAAACCGAAACCACCAGCATCGTTAAGACAATCAACCAGACTGGGGCGGGCAAGCCTGAATGTACGCCGGTCGGCTCAGCTGATTCAACCGGCGCCGCCGGATGAACTACCTTCGCCTGCTCGCCAATACTGACACGACTCAGCCACAGCGCCACGATTGCCAGTAAAAGGTTAACCCCGGCAGTCGCAAAAAGCGACGGAGCCAAGCCGAGATTAGGCAAGAGAAAAAATCCGGCGATAGCAGTTCCGACTACCGCCCCGGTAGTGTTTGCAGCGTACAAGGAGGCCGCTTCCCGCCCGGGACTTAGCGCTCCGGCCGAGAAAAAACCGGCCAATACAGGAAGCGTTGCTCCAATCAGTACGGTGGGAACTCCCAGCACCAGCACCGCGAGCAAGCAACGAGTGGCATTGAGCAAGATCAAGTTATCGCCTGCCACTTGCGCTATCAGCGGGCAGATCAGATTGGCAGCTGATTGACCCGACAACAGAGCCAGAAGCAAGCCGCACATGCCAATCCCAAGCTCAATCAAGGCGTATGTCCTGAGCTGACAGCTCAACTGCCCAAAGTGCTTGCCAGCCAAGAATGCTCCGATCGCCAGACCAGCCATAAAGACAGCCAGAATTGTCGAGCTGGACAAGAGAGTTGCGCCAAAAATGCGCAGCAAAAACCGTGAGCAGATAACTTCGTAAACAAGTGCAGTCGAACCGGACAGGAAGAAACAGAACAAAAGCACTCTGGCAACTGTCGAATCGGACAAGGCGACCGCTGTCGATTCGGCTCTGTCGTCGTGGGCAGACTCTATCACAAGCGCTCCAGCAGGCTCATAGCTCATTATTTCACAGCCGGCAGACCAAGGATTGAACCTTTGTCAAACTGACAGCGTATAAATAAATGAGTCCCTCCATTTAGGCTAGAATCACGAGAATAGTGATTCTCAATACGATTACCCTTCACAACTTCATGAGCTATGCTGACGCGCAGCTCGATCTCGGCTCGATTACAGTCGCTTGTCTGGCCGGTCCCAACGGCGCCGGCAAATCAGCCTTGCTCGACGCCGTTACCTGGGCGCTCTGGGAGTCTGCCCGCTCTACTTCCGATGAACTAATCCGCCTGGGAGAAAGAGAGATGTGGGTAGAAGTCGGCTTCGAGCTGGAAGGGCAGAGTTACCGAGTTAAGCGCTCACGGCTGAAAGCCGCCGGCAAATCCGGCGGGAAAGCATCCTCCAAGGGCGGACTCGAGCTGCAGATGCAAAACGCTGACGGCTGGCTCAGCCTCACCGCCAATTCTATGAGGGATACTCAAAAACAGCTATTCGAGCTGCTGCGCATGGACTACGATACCTTCGTTAACAGCGCTTACCTGCGACAAGGTCGAGCCGATGAGTTTACGACCAGATTGCCGTCGGAGCGCAAACAGATATTAGGCGAAATACTTGGTTTGAACTTTTTCGACCGCTTGCAAGAGCTCTCGCGCGAACGGGCCAAAGAGCTGAAGTCAAGGGTGGAAGCGCTCCAAGCGGGGCTAGTCGAACTGCCGGAAATCGAGAAAACCCTTGAGAGCCTTCAAGCCGAATTGCTTGAAAGAGACGCGCAGCAAGCCGAAATGTCAGACAAGGTCGGCTTTCATGACGACCAGCTGACCAAACTGAAGGACAGTTTGAAGCAGCTGCATCTGACCGAACAGAGATTGGCTTCGCAACAGCTGCGCAAGACTGAGCTAGAGTCAGACCTCGCTTCACTGGCATAGCTGGAAAAGGAGCTCTCCGGCAACGTGACTGAGCTGACTGAACTGCTCTTGCGCTCGGCCGAAATTGAAGCTCAAGCCGCCGAATACGAACAGCTCAAGAACGAAGTGGAAATCCTGGATCGCAATGCCCTTCTAGTGCAGGAGCATTCAATCAAACAGGTGGAGGGCCGCGCGGCTTTGGCCAATCTCCGCAGCCGCCTGGAGGTGCAACTCGATAATCTCAAGGCTGCTTCCCTGGAGCTCGAGGGAAAGCAAAAGCAATTAACAAAGCAACCGGATGAGATTGAAAAGATTGAGCTCGGTTATCGCCAGTATCACGAGCTGCTCAAGGAGGAATCAGTCCTGTCCGTCCGGCAAGAGTCGTTTACACAATTAACATCCCGAGCCGACCAGCTTCATTGCCTGGTGCAGGAAGCGCGCATACGCATGGAGGCGGAACTGGACCAAAAGAGTATGGCGGCAGAAGAGTTGGAAAGCCTGCTGGCGAGCCGGCAAAGCCTGGATGAAGAGAAGCGTCTCCTTTCCGAGCAGGCAATGGTGCTAGACAAACTCGAAGCCGAATTCGAGCTTGTCGAGCAGAAGGGCTTGTCCATGAAGTCGGATATGGAGGCAGTTGATCTTGAAATCAAGGGACTGAAAGTCAAACAATCCGAGAATAGAGCCAAAGTTAACGAGCTCAAACAGCACTGCGACTCGAGTATCTGTCCGCTTTGTTCGGCCCCCATCGTCGATCGCCTGGCGGTGATTAATCGATACAGTCAAGAGAACGCCGCGATTGACCGCCAGATCTCCACCCTGGAAGAAAAGGCAGGATCGCTTGATGGGCAACGCAAGAGCTTGCGCAAGCAGTATACCGAGCTCAAGCAAAAACTGGACGGCAGAAAGTCGCTTGACGGTAAGATTGGGCAATTCAACGAGAAGTTAGCCTCGATTGAAAGGGCCGGTAACAGCGCTAAGGACCTCATGGACGAGGTAGCTCGCCTGCGGAAACGTATTGCAGAACAAGACTTTGCCCAGGTAGAGCGCGAGAGTCTAATCAACGTCAAAACCGAGATTCACAAACTGGATTTCGATCCGGTCATTTATGCCAATTTGCAAGCCCAGATTCGGATGCAGCGCCACTGCGAAGCTCGCTATCAGCAGCTCAAACGCGATCAAGCCGAGCTAAAGAAAGTGAGCGAGCAAATTCCAACCGTGAAAAAACAGCTGGAAGAGCTGTCCCATCAACTGACGAATCAGGACTATGGCGCGCCCGTGCGCGCTGAGCTTATGGCGCTGGCAGAAATTGTCAGGCAGCTCAATTATGACCAGGCCATCCATCAGGAGTTGAAGCAAAAGCTGGCCGACCGCATCTCGGCGCAAGAGATCATGAGACGCCTGGAAAAGGCGCGCGGCGAACATGTTGCAGCCGAGCAAGCGCTTCAGTCCTGCCGTTCGAGTCTTTCGGTCAAGCAGGAGCTTAACGCAAAGATCTCTGCTGAGCTTTCCGGCTGGCAAGAGCAGGTACTTTCATTGCCGGCGCTGGAAAGACAGATCGCCGAATTGGAAAGTCATCTGTTCGAGTGGAGAACGAATCGGGAAGAACTCTCCTTGCAAGCAGCAGTGCTTCGATCGCGCCTCTGTCAGCTGACGGACTCCAAGGACAGGTTGAATGAGCGACAGAAAGAATTAGATCAGGCGCGGTTAGAATTGGACGACTATCAGTTTTTAGCCGAGGCATTCGGCAAAAAGGGGATTCAGGCCGTTATAATCGAAAACGCGATACCGGAGCTGGAATCCGAGGCCAACCAGATACTTTCTCGGCTATCGGAGAACCAGATGCACGTTGCTTTGGCTACCCAGCACAGAACCAAAGCCGGTAGCATGGTCGAGACGCTCGATCTGCTGATTGGAGACGGCGTAGGCACACGTAGCTACGAGTTGTACAGCGGCGGCGAAGCATTCAAGGTCAATTTTGCTTTACGAGTAGCACTTTCCAGGCTGTTGACTCGGCGAGCCGGAGCAAAACTCGAAACGTTGATCATCGATGAGGGATTCGGGTCACAAGACGAGGCAAGCCGCGAGCGCCTGGTCAGAGCAATCGGGTCGATCAAGCAAGATTTCGCCAAGATTCTGGTAATCACCCATATCGCCGAAGTCAGAGAGCTTTTCCCGGCTCATATAAACATCAGCAAACGAGGCGGCAGCTCCCAGATCTCCATCGTGTAACAAAGACCGTTGTCCGTTTAAATCGTCATCGCCAGCCACAAAAGCATGCTCATGCAACAACGGCCGGTGCTGCCAGCTTCATTAAGGCGTTGCCTCCAGGCCAGTCGTTGTGTTACTTTGGACTCTCCTCACTGGCATTCAGCAAAGCGGTGGTTCATGGACGAACAAGAGCTCAAGCAGACCCTCACCCAGCTTCAGCAGCAACAAAATTCCTTGCTGGAAGAGCTGAGAAACAGCTCGCGGGAAAAGAAGGACAGCTGGGACAAGATTCAATGTGTGGCGCCAATACTCTCCGGGCTGTTGATCGGTGGCTTCGGAGCGTTCATCGGCTACTCGTACAACCAGCAGCAGATTAAACTGCTTGAAGCCGAAACGATCGAAAGGTTTATTCCGCACTTGGCTGGCAATGAAAAAACCAAGAAAGCGGCGATTCTCGCCATGTCCTCTCTAACGAATGCCGAACTGGCGATAAAAATGGCTTCTCTCTTTGCCAGCGAAGGGACGGTGTCCGCACTCGAATCAATCGCTCAAACCGGGGACAGCAAAGATCGAACTGTCGCATCAACCGCTCTGGCTAAAGCATTCAACAGCATGGCTCAAAAGAGCCTTGATGAAAATAGCGTCGATCAAGCCGCGCTCTACTTGCGCAAAGCTCTGGCCATCAAAGAGACGCTTGATGGTCCGGACAGCTCCGACCTCTGCTCGAGCCTCGACAAGCTCGCCGAGCTTTACGTCTCTCAAGGCAAGCTTGCGCTCGCCGAGCCACTCTTTAGGCGCAGTTTGAACATCAAGCAGAAAACTGTCGGGCAGGAAGCCCCGGTCACTGTTCAATCTATGCGCAGATTAGCTGATCTCCTGGAGCAGCGCGGCGACATCGCCGAAGCGGCTGCGCTGAAACGACAATCGCAGCAGGCTACCAATCCATCACTGGCCCAAGATCCGCTCACAGCCGAAGCAAGCAATAATAGCAAGGAAGGCGGCGAAGACCATTTGGAAGCAAAGCCGGCTGAAGAGCAGGTACAGACCGAGCTGGATAACATCAAGCCGTCCGAGCATTCCGAATCGAACAAGAATTCTATAAACGAGACTGACTCGGGCGAAAGTCCAAACGAGCCGGGCAAGCAATCGTAACGGTCTGAGCGAAGGTTAGCAGCCTCGCTGTTACGGCTGGGCGTGAAAGCCATAAATGCGAAACAACATAATCCACGCTCCCAGGCATACCAGAGCTGTAAATGCTACCAGCCCAATCACGAGCTTACGTCCCGCTTTTGGTCCGGCAGCAGACAGCCCCTGAAGGCTGAGCGCAAAAACCGGTACTTCCGAGACAAAGAGATAGCGCCCCTGCGGACCGCCGAGGTTTTCGGTGGAAGCATATACCATCCCGGCCAGATTGAAGATGAGGCAAAGCGCCAACAGCAACCAGACTGCCAGCCGGCGCTGATCGGTCCTTTCGCCCCGAGAGCGAAGCGCCAGCTTCAGCCAGCCATAGAGGGCGACCGAATGGAATCCGAGAAAGACGAAATAAAGCGGCCGCCAGATGCTTCGGCTGGTGTAACCGAACATCGCCCAATAACTGAAGTAGAAAAAGCGCCACCACCGCTTACTACCAAGAATCTGCCAGGGCGAGATGTGATAGACGAGCTGCTTGTTGAAAGCCACTGCCCAGGTGTGATACATCGTTTTGGTGCCGAGCAGGTCTCCGGAAAATTCGTGAGAGTTTCGCCACAGCCATCCGCCGACGGTTGTAAGAAAGACAGCCGCCGGCAGGGCAAAGCAAGTTAAGGTCACGCGCCAATCTGGCCGGTGAATGACCGTGGCGAAAACAAATGCACAACCGGCTGCCGGCAAAACCGTCCAGCCGGAATATTTGCTCAGCGCCAGCCAAGTGGCAAGTATTCCGGCTGCAAACGCCAACCTGATGCTCAATCCGGAATTCACCATTTTGACCAGAAGATAGATTAGCACGCTAGCAACGGCAGAGGCTGTTGCGTCGTTGTTCGAATAACTATGAACGAAAACCAACTGCGGATGAAAGGTAAGCAGCAAGGGCAGGGCAAGAGTGAGCAGTCTCTGCCCGGCAAAGAGCTCAGCGGCGATCTTGAATCCGGCCCAAACCGTCACCAATCCGGAAAGCAAGCTTCCGAAACGAGCATAAAGCGGTACCAGTTGATCAGGCACCAGCATTGTCACCAAAACATGCGGTAGATAACCCAGTTGCGGCAATGAACCATAAACTGCCGCCGGGCCGCCGGCCAGTACTTCGGCCCCGGTCGGCAATCGAAAGTTTTCCCGTAAGAAATTGATTACCCAGAGGTGTGTATTTTCATCCGGCGCCTCCGCCGAAGGCAGGATAAAAATCCAGGCCAGACGGGTCAGAGCACAAAGCAGGAGCAGTAAGAGAAGACTCCGGGACAATTACCGTGCAAAGCTCCCTCTCGTACCATTTCCCTGCCGCTGTGAAGCTTCCCATCAAAGTCGTCACAGACGCATATCCTGCACGGTCGCCGGGCCGATGGCAGGCAAGCTGTTCCAGTACCACCCGGGGACCGACTACAGTTTATACTATCGATCGAATCATCTTGACAAAGACACTCAGGCATTTCAGTGGTCTATGATCATGTGCATGACAAGAGCGCACTTGTCATGCGAACAAAAGTTGCCTTACCAAACAGGCGTCCGGCAACCCCAAAGTTCAGGGCAACCTTTCAACTTTTCGGTTGGTGCAAGGAAATCCTTGATGAAGGACTCAGACAAGAGCAAGCATGAGCTGATTAAGGAGCTCACCCAGCTACGCCGCAAGCTAGCCAAGTTAGAGCCGGCACGGCCAGCGAAGAAGAGCAGCAAGTCCAGCGGCATCAGGCTTGACTTCGACAATGCCAAACAGCTGTTTGATTCATTTATGAATGAGACGCCGGTCGTAGCCTTCATTCACGACGATCAGATGCGCCAGCTTTACGTAAACAAAGAGTACGAACGGGTATTTCGGGTCAAGGCCTCAGCGGTAATTGGCAAGAGATACGATCAGATTTTCGCTCCGGAAATCGCCAAGCAACTCCGATTGCATAGCCAGCAAGTATGGAAGGCCGGCAAACCGCTGGAGTTTGTGGAGCATGTACCAACCAATGGTGATGCGTACCACCACTGGCTCGTCATCAAGTTTCCCATTAAGAGTCCGAGCGGTGACCGGCTAACCGGCGGAGTGGCGGTAGATATTACGGAGCGCTACCAAGCGCAGGAAGCGCTCAATTTGATTGCCGCAGTGACATCATCCGCCACAGTCTCCTCGACTATTGAGGAGATTACCAGGCGAACGCTCGAAGCTGTTTGCAAAGTCAAGGGCTGGGAGCTGGGCCAAGCCTGGTTCCCTAGTTCAGACGAGAAAGAGTTGCTCTGTTCTCCGGCTTGGTATGCGAAAAGCACGCGAAAGGTAGCTAACTTTCACAAGGCCAGCCTCCAGCTCAAACTCAAGAAAGGAGGATGCCTGCCCGGGCAAGTTTGGAAGCGCAAAGAACCTATCTGGATGCGTGATTTCGGCAAGCGAAATCTTCCCCGCAGCCAAGCGGCTCTCGAGTCGAATCTCGGTGCCGCCTTCGCCATGCCGATCCTGTTCGACACTAAAGTGATAGCCGTTTTTGAGTTCTTTGATCGGCAGGTTCGCCAACCCGACCCACAATTGCTCGGCGCGATCAACGAGCTCGGCGCAAACATCGGCCTTGTGCTCGAGCGCAAACGCTCTGAGTTGGCCCTCAAAAGCACGATGGACATGTTTGATTCGTTCATGAAATACAGCCCGGCCATAGCCTTCATGTTGAACGATCAGCTTCAGCTCGTGTACGTAAACGAACCGTTCGAGCGAACCTTCAACACCACAATTCAAAAGGTTAGAGGAAAGACAGCCAAAGATCTCTTCCCTCCGGCAACCGCTCAGAAGTTTCAAGAGACGGACATGCTTGTTTTGAAAACAGGCGAGTCGATGAGATACCTCGATACGGCACCGACCCCCAATGGCGACCTCCATCACTGGCTGACTTTCAAGTTTCCGCTGGTGGACTCCATCGGCAGAACTTTCGTGGGTGGAGTGGCGATTGATATCTCCGAGCGCATCAACGCCGAGCACGCACTGCGCACGCAGCAGGAAGAGCAGCAGATTATCTTCGATTCAGTGCCGGCGATGATCTGGTTCAAGGACAAACACAATCGTATTTTAAGAGTCAACGACCGAGTAGCCGAGCTGCTTGGATTGCCGAAAGAGCAGATCGAAGGTTACTCGACTTGTGATCTTTATCCGTCGATGGCCGAGAAGTATCACCTTGACGATCTGGAAGTAATCGAGTCGGGTATACCCAAGTTCGGCATCATAGAAGAGATGGAAACAGCCGATCTCGGCACGCGCTGGGTCTCGACAGATAAGATCCCCTATCGCAACGAAAAAGGCGAAGTGATCGGCGTAGTCGTCTTTGCTGTCGACATCACCGAGCGTAAAACCGCCGAAGTAGCTCTGAAAACTGCACACGACCAGCTCGAATCAAAAGTCGACGAGCGAACCAGAGAGCTGGCTGAAGCCAATATCTTCTTTGCGCTTTCGCTCGATCTGTTATGCATCGCCGGCATAGACGGATATTTCAAACGGTTGAATCCGGCCTGGGAAAGCGCTCTTGGTTATTCAATGCTGGAGCTGCTTTCCCGCCCCTATCTCGATTTCGTTCATCCTGACGACAGACAGAAAACGCTGTCTGCCGGGGACCAAGTGAAGAGCGGGGTCGATGTAGTCAATTTCGAGAATCGATATGTCTGCAAAGACGGCTCGATCAAATGGTTCCTCTGGAGCGCAACTATCAGGGTCGGCTCCAACATGATTTATGCTGTCGCTCACGACATTACCGAGCGTAAGGAGACAGAGCAAACGATCCACAAGCTCAATGTGAATCTGGAGCACCGCGTGATTGAGCTTGCCGCGGTCAATCAAGAGCTGCAATCGCTAACTCAGAAGCTGGAGCTGGCCTACGACCAAGCGCTCGAGTCATCAAATCTCAAATCAGAATTTGTCGCCAACATCAGCCATGAAATCCGCACCCCGATCAGCGGCGTGATCGGGATGAGCGAGCTGATATTGAAGACGCAACTCAATCCGGACCAGCGAAATCTCGCGCTCACCATTCATGAATCAGCACAGTCACTGCTTTCGATCATCAATGACATACTGGACTTCTCGAAGATGGAGGCCGGCAAGGTCGATCTTGAAATGATCAACTTCTCGCCGTTAACGGTGGTGGAAGGGACAGCCGAGTTGATCCGACATAAAGCAAAGGAGAAAGGACTCTCGCTGATGACCTTCATAGACCCGAAGATCCCGAGCTGGTTGAAAGGCGATCCGGTACGACTGAAGCAGGTCCTGCTCAACCTGGCGGACAACGCCATAAAATTCACCAGCAGTGGTGACGTCGTAATCCGGGCGGTTTTGCAAAATGAAGATGACGACATCGTCAACATCAGCTTCTCGGTTACGGATACCGGTATCGGATTATCGAACAGCGCTCGCGACCGGTTGTTTCAGCCGTTCGTTCAAGCCGACGGTTCGACCACTCGCAAGTACGGCGGCACCGGTCTGGGATTGTCCATTTCAAAGCGGCTTGTACACTTGATGGAAGGCGAGATCGGAGTCGAAAGTCGCGAACAAAGCGGTTCGACATTCTGGTTTAACATCAGCTTCGGCCGCTCCAATCGCGAAGCGATCAGCGCTAGCGCCCAGATGCTTGTTAATTATTATCAACTCAACAAGGTGAAAGTGCTCGTAGTTGAAGACAGCGCCAGCGCTTCAGACATCATACACAGCTATCTGACAACAGCCGGGCTCAAAGCGGATACAAAAGCGAATCAAGTAGAAGCACTCGAAGCGCTACGAAAAGCGCTACGCAGCGGCCACCCGTATGATGCGGTGATCGTCGATCTCTCGGCCAGCCCGGAAGCACCACTCGAATTCGCCAGCAAGGTGCAGGCTGATCAGAACTTATCACAAACAAAGTTGGTAGCCGTTGTCCCAACGGAAGAACCGGCGAGCACCGAGCAATTGCTTTCACACGGATACGCCAGCTGGATAGTAAAGCCGGTCAGGCAGACGGCGCTGATTGATGTTGTCGCCAAAGGAATAGGCCGCACAGTTGGTTTGACCACAATCGCCGACGATGCGATGGACCTCAGGCAACTGGACCCCTCGGGGGGGCATCTCAATAGCGCCGCCACACTGACCAGCATGGCGGACAAGCTCATCCTTCTGGCTGAAGATAATCCGGTTTTGCGCGACCTGGCAGTCAGGCAACTGGAGAAGCTTGGTTTAAAGACGCAGTCCGTATCAAACGGCAGAGAAGCAGTGGAAGCGGTGCAAACTACCAACTTCGCTCTGATCTTAATGGACTGCCAGATGCCAGAGATGGACGGCTTCGAAGCGACGGCCTGCATCCGCGACTTGGGACAGCAGGACTGCCGGAAGATACCAATCATCGCGATGACAGCCAGCGCCATGCCCGGCGACAGAGAGAACTGCTTGAATGCGGGAATGAACGACTATCTGAGCAAGCCGGTCAGCCTGGACGCGCTTAGACAAACGCTGGAACGCTGGTTGCTTGATCCGTCCGAGGCTCTCGCCAGACAAGACACCCTAAGCTACACCACCTTCGATGAAGCGGAGCAATCACCCGTCGACCAGCCGATTGACCTCGAGTCTCTCAAGAGAATCTACGGAGAACAGGCGCTTCCGGAGATTCTTGAACTGTTTGTGGGCGAGGCAAGCGGTTTGCTTGAAGCCCTCAAAGCTGCCAGCAAACAGCAAGACATGCGAAAGCTCGGTACAGTCGCTCACCAACTAAAAGGCTTGGCATCAGTAGTCTGCGCGGGACCGATGACCAAACTCTGTGTCGAGCTGGCTGTTTCGGCATCTTCAGCCGAATGGGCGAGCATCGAAACCCTTTCAACCCTCCTTGACAATGCTTTCGAATCTGTAAAAGCCTTGATCGACCCTTATCGCAAAGATTGACAGATACTTGTCTTCCCACCGTCAATCCGGCCGCAGCGGTAAAATGGCTGGATGAGCAAAGATGAGCTGCTAAATTTGCAAAAGCTCGAACAGGTATTCGGAGCCTCAGCGCTGAATGACCTGATCAAATCGTTCACCGCCGAAGCGACTGAGCTGGTTGCGAGCGCCCGGCAAGCAGCCGCCGGCAAGGACCTCGATCAACTGCTCCGAGCGACTCACCAGTTGAGGGGCCTCGGACTGTGTTTTGAAGTCGAGAAGATGGCTTTACTCGTTGGCAAGGTTGAGGCAGCGACCCGCGATGCTCGCTGGGACGAAATCGACCCCGAGCTGCTACAGATTGCAAAGATTATCGAGACCGTCGAAACCTCTTTCAACGGCGCTCTTTGACCGGCTTGATCTCTCACCATAAATTATAATCTTCGTTCTTATCACTTCTAGGGTGCCATTCGTTTAGACTCTTCGATTGTGATTCGAGCACTGCTTACGCTTGTCATGATATTGGTGCTGACAGTCCCGCTGGCGGGCTGGTGGTACGTGTTGCGTCCGGTTCCATCGCTGGACGGATTGGTCAGCTTACCTGAGCTTTCGGCCCCGGTGATGGTGCGCTTCGATGGTCGCGGAGTCCCTTACATCGAGGCAAACACCGAGGCGGACCTTTATCTGGCCCTTGGTTATCTGACTGCCCGCGATCGGATGTTCCAGATGGACATGATGCGCCGCATCGCAGAAGGAAAGCTGTCAGAGGTCTTCGGCGTCGGTTGTCTGCCGCAAGATAAGCTGATGCGGACGATCGGCTGCGGTCGCCTCGGCCTGACCGAAGCCAATACGTTGTCAGCAGAATCAAAGAGCATGCTCAACGAGTATTGCCGCGGAATCAACAAATATCTCAGTACCAATTTCGACAAATTGCCGGTCGAGTTCAGCTTGCTCGGTTATCAGCCGGCGGCCTGGGAGCCAGCCGACTCCATGGCTATTTTGAAATACCTCTGCTATTGCCAAGACGAGTCGTGGCGGCTCGACGACCTCCGCCAACGCATCGTCGATAAAATGGGAGCAGAGAAAGCAGCAGCACTCTTTTTGGAAGACTACAACACGACCTCAAACGCCGTATTACGCAGCGCCGGTGCTAAGGCTCTCAAAGCAGACGGACTGCCGGAAAAATTGGCATCACTTTGGTCCGACCGCGACAGCATTTTCAAGCCGAGCCCGCACTTCGGTAGCACCGCCTGGGCTGTCTCCGGTCGCAATACGGATACCGGCGGTGCGCTCCTGGCCAGCGACAAGGATCAAACGCTCACTTCACCGGATTCCTGGTATCTTTGCGCTCTTAACGTACCGGGCTTTCACGCCGCTGGTGCCACCATCCCCGGTGTACCCGGGATCTTCGCCGGCCGCAACGATTACATAGCGTGGAGCAGCGCCAGCCTGAAGGCCGACGTGCAAGACCTCGTATTAGAAGAATTCTCACCGCAGTTTCCCACCAAGTACAAAACGGCATCCGGCTGGCAGAATGCCACTGAGCTTACCGAAGAGATACCGGTCAGGCTCGGTGCCAATATCGTGCATAAAGTCCTGATTACCACTCATGGACCGGTGTTGATCAAATCGGACAGTAAAGCAGTCTCGTTGAGCTGGTCCGGCAATGCCGTCGAAAGACCGGCTCTGGAGTCGCTGCGACTGCTTAATAAAGCGCGAGACTGGAATGAGTTTCAACAAGCGCTGAAAGTCCATCCCGGACCAGCCCAGATGTTCATCTATGCCGATCATTCCGGCAATATCGGCTATCACGGCGCCGGCGACATTCCGGTCAGAGCCGGTAAAGGCGACGGCATCTTGCTCGGCAAAGGCTGGGAACCCAAGAACCAGTGGCTCTCCAAAGTTCCTTTCCAGGAGCTTCCGGCCAGCTACAATCCACCTTCCGGTTATCTGATTGCCGCCAATCAAAAGCTGGTCAAGGCCGGCTACGCCTGGCTGCTCGGTCACCAGTGGTGTACTCCTTACCGAGCCCTGAGATTGGAGTCTTGCTTTTCCGATCTGCTCTCGCACGGACGAAAGATTGGGCTGCCGGACTGCAACGAGCTTTTGTCGGACCAGGCAAGTTATCTGAGCCCGCTGGTCAAGCGAGAGATCAGTCAGGCGCTGTCCGGTGCCCAAGAGATAGACAAATACCAATTGGCAGCACTGGATTTAGTCGAGCATTGGGACGGCGTGCTCAAACCGGAGAGCGCAGCAGCGGCCATTTACGAATCATTCCTGCATACGCTCGCCCATCGCCTGTTGGTTCCGAAGCTCGGAGCCGACCTGACTCGTGATTACCTGGAGCGGTACCCGACCTGGCCACTGTTCGTGGAGCGATTTCTGAAAGAAAAGTCGCAGCAGTGGTTGCCGCCGGAGGAGAGGACTTACTCAACTTTCATTTTGACCACCTTCTCGCAATCCGTTAACGCCCTGCGCCTCAGCCTGCGCACCGATGATGCCAAACGCTGGACCTGGCAATCGGTGCACAAAGCCACCTTCCGGCACATCATTACACAGGGGTTGCCCTGGGCGGGAGCACTCTTTAACACTGGTCCAATCGGAGTCGGCGGCGACGCCGATTCAATCAACGCGCTTGATATCGCTGGTGATACCACGCAGGGAGAGTTCGCCTGCCACTCCGGCCCGACCATGCGAATACTGGTCGATCAGTCCGACCGCTCGAAATTCTATCAATCGCTCTCATTAGGTGAGTCCGGCCACCGCCTGTCGGCGATGGCTCGCGATCAATTGCAAGCCTGGTTGAGAGTCGATCCGTTGCCGGTAGCATTTTCTACCGAACAATTGGAAAGACAGAGCCAGCACAAGTTGATTTTGACTAATGCCAGCTTGTCAAAACCGGAATAGTTTCGAGGAATCAGGAGCAGTCATGGCAAAAATTTTGGTGGCAGACGAGATTAGCCAGGAAGGGCTGGACATTCTCAGCACTTCCGTTGAAGTGAGTTACCTGCCGCAAATCAGCCCGGCCGAACTGCTTGAGGTGATACCGGAATACGATGCACTCTTGGTCAGAAGCAGAACCAAAGTAACTCCGGAAGTGATCCGCGCCGGCAAACAGCTGAAAGTAGTAGGACGCGCGGGAGTCGGCGTAGACAATATCGATCTGCCGGCAGCGACCGAAGCCGGTGTACTGGTCGTCAACTCGCCGGAAGGCAACACGGCAAGCGCAGCTGAGCAGACGCTGGCCTTGATGTTTTCGCTGGCCAGGATGATCCCGGCGGCCGATCAGTCTGTCAAAGCGGGCGCCTGGGAGCGCAACCGATTCGTCGGCAGCGAGCTGTTCAACAAAACACTGGGCGTGATTGGATTGGGAAAAATCGGCAGCCGGGTGGCCCAGGCCGCGCAGGCAGTCGGCATGAAAGTAATCGTCTACGATCCGCTCGTATCGGCCGAGCGGGCAGCTCAATTGAGCATGCAGAGCGTGGCATTGGAAGAGATCTGGCGCCGATCCGACTTCATCACCATTCACACGCCAAAGACAAGAGAGACAAGCAATCTGGTCAGCTCGAACGTGCTGTCCCGCATCAAGCCGGGCGTTCGCATCATCAATACCTCCCGGGGCGGCATCATCGACGAAGCGGCACTAGCCAAAGCGATTAAGGACGGTCGAGTGTCCGGCGCCGCTCTGGACGTGTACGAAAATGAGCCGCCTACTGGCTCGCCGCTGCTCGAACTTGGTGACAAGGTAATTCTGACTCCCCATCTGGGAGCATCAACGCTGGAAGCGCAATTCAATGTAGCGATCGACCTGGCCGAACAGTTGCGCGACTATTTGACCGGCGGCATGGCGAGAAGCCCGGTCAACCTGCCTTTCATGCGCCCGGAGATCCTGAAGGCGCTGGGCAAGTATCTCTGGCTCGCGGAGGCGATGGGAGCGATGGCCGGCGGACTTGCCGACGGCACTGTCAAAGAAGTGGAAGTGATCGCTTGTGGCGGCTTGGCGGAAAAGGACTCAGCACCACTGGCAGTAGCAGCGCTGCGCGGTGTCTTCTCCGGGCGAGTAGAAGGCGTCACTTATGTCAATGCCGCCATTGTAGCCCGGCATCACGGTATTCAGGTGCGCGAAAGTAAATTCGAAGAATCGCAACAGTATCGCTCCGAAGTTCAAGTAATCGTCTCAACCGACAAAGAGACCTCAACCATTAGCGCAACTGTATTGCCGCACGACGAGCCGATCGTAACTCGCATCAACGACTTTCCGATCAATTTGACGCCGGCGCGCTACATGCTGTTCACCAGCCACCGCGATCAACCCGGGATGGTGGCTAGAGTGGCAGGAACCTTGGGCAACTACGACATCAACATTAGCACGATGAGCGTCGGCCGCCGCGGCGTCCGGCAAGACGCCGTAATGGTCATGACGCTCGACGACCCTCTGCCGACAGCATTGATGGCCGATCTGGTCAATGTGCAAGGAATTCACATGGCTCGTTATGTTTCGCTGGATCAAATGGTATGGACCAGTCCTAATGGTTAAACGGCGTTCTGGGGAGAATTGTTTTGCTTCAGTTGTCGGGGCGCGTACGGTAAGCCCGCTGGACTGGCTGTCTGGTTTCAAACCAAGGATTAACCGGCAGCTGGCTGACCAGCCGGACAACGCGCCGTCGGCACGCCGTCTCAGTCTGGCACAGCGAATGACGGCCGCGGTCATCGCCTTGAGCGTGGGATTGCCGCCAGCAGCGGTTGCGCAGGCACCGCTGCTCAATATCACACCATTTTCGTCCGAAACAGATCCCACTCCCGCCCCGCGCCTGAGAAGACCGGTCGTTCTACCGAAAAAGGCCTCCAAACTCGAAGAGCTCATTACCCGCAAAGACTACGAAATCACCTTTCTGCCCCCGCTGCCGCTCAACGGCGTGAAGATTGGAGGATTGACTGCCAAGTCCACCAAGATGCTGGGAGACAACTTCTTCGTGGTGGTGGACAACACAAAATTCAACACAATGGCGGAAGTTTACCGGGAGAATCGACTGAGGAGCAAATCGAATTACGTAACTGCCGATAGTATCATCCATCCATACCTCGCTTTCACGAACAGGGTGATCGCCGACACGGTCGCCAAGCATATCGAGCCTGATCTGAGCGCCATGCTCAAAGCCATGCTGGATGTGGCTCTGAAGGACTACAAACAGGCTGAAGATGCCGAAGTGAGAGAAGACATCGAACACAACATGGCCTTCCTGGCCGTGGCCGTGAAGCTGATCGATCCCAAGTACTTCCCGCCAGTGCCGTTGCGCGTTGTAAAAATGGTGCAAACCGATCTCGATAGCATATACAGCGGCAAAGGGTCCACCAGCACTATTTTCGAACGCCCGGAAGATTTCTCGACTTATCAACCGCTTGGTTGGTACAATTCGACCCCCCAGCTCCAGAGCTTCTTTCGCTGCCGGGAGTGGATAACTCGCATGTCTTATCCTTTCACCGATACTTCAGCCAGTCAAAGCGGACTGAGAGGAAACAGCTTCAGACGTTCGGCTTTGCTCTATCGTGCGCTCGATCTGTCCAAAGTGCAGGACAGACCCGCCTACGAAGTCTGGAGCAGATTGTACAAATCTTGGCCGCTGCTTGGTGCGCAGCTTAAGGACTGGGGCGAAAGCACTATTTCACCGCTGGAATACAAGGCCCAAGTGAAGACCGCTGCCGGCGACTTAAAGGTGACATTAAACGCGCTGGCCGAGCCGTTCTTTCGCACCAAACTTCTGCTGGCGGTGCGCAAGCAAAAGCCGGTGAAGCTTGGTGCAGCATCCATTTTCGATCTCGAAGAAGCGGGCAAGAACGGTCCGGAGGAAGGCGTATGCTTCCGGTTACTTCCTAAAGCCGGCGACCCGGAATGGCCCTGGTTGAAGGCCTGCACGACCTTATGGCATGGTGAAGACGACACGGCCGCCTCCGGCTGGCCGCTGTCACTCTTGATTCTTCATGCCTGGGGAGCGCCGCAAGCTGACAACACTTTGCTGGACAATTACACTAAGCTCGACCCAAAGTTGGTTAAGGTATTACCGAGCTTAGAGCAGCTGGTTATGACAAAGCTGCCTGGCGGAGTGGTCAAACCGATTGAAGATCGTCGCTGGCAGATTTTGTCCGGCTATTTCAAGACGCCGACCGAGGGTATGCAAACGGTAATGCGCACCGAGCAGTGGATGACTCGCTTGCTGGAAAGCTCTTTTGCTGGCTGGGTCGACAGCCATATTTCGATCGCCCCCGAAAGCTGGTCGACGGCAGATAAACCGGATAAAAAGCCGGAAGGACAGGGCGACAATGAGGCAGCTGCAGCCGAAACACCAAGCAAGAGCAAGGTGGCACTTTTCCACTACGTTCAGCCGTCTCCGGAGATCTTCGCCAGTATTCGGCAGGACGCGCTTAACCTGCAAGAAAGACTGACGGCGCTCAATTACCTGCCAGATAAGTTCAAGGAGAGATTCTCCGATTTCATTCGCTTGAGCGAACGGCTGGAACGAATGGCGTCACTCGAGCTGAAAGGTCAGAAGCTTCCGCTGTTTGATGTAAAGTTGCTGCAGAACTTCGACCTGGTATTGGAGCGAGTGGACTTGCCGACCGAAGGCATTCTGCCGCTCCATACTCCGACCGATCCTAAGAGTGGGCAAACAGTAGGCACCCCAAACACCGGCGTCACATTCGGTCTGGGCCGGCCCGGACAGTTGTTCATCATTTTGCAGGATGGCACCAACTGGACACTGGGAAGAGGGGCGATTTACACCTACTTCGAAGTACCGAGCGCAACGATCAAACCGGAGACCTGGCGGCACAAATTGGATGGCGATCTGGTCAGACCGCCATACTGGGCCGAGAAGTTCGACACCGTTCAAGATCCACTGCCTCTAAGAAACAAACCGCAAGTGCGCTAAAACCTCTTCAGTTGGCCGCTTGCTTGAGCGGCTCCTCCGGACTCAGGTCGATTCGAACATGCTCGAAGGACGGCTTTGCCGGCAATTTGCCGTCCCGCGGACGAAAGGCCACGTCCAGCGACAAAGTCAGCGGTTGGAAAACAACGCTCTCCAAAGTGAAACTGTTGTAAATGTCGCCCTTATCGATTCGTCCGCCAGTCTCCGGATGATAAAACGACAGGATGCTCTCAATACCATCGACTGAAACCGGCGTGCCCAACCGCTTGAGTTCCTGACGAATGGACTCCCATCTGGGCGTGTTTACATCGCGAGCCTGCACAATCTCCTGCTTTCTGTCCAGCGGATCGATGTGGTTATCTTCATTGCCGTCTAGAGCAAAGCAGTTGACAGTGCAGATGGCATCAGACAAATCCCAATTCAAATTAGATCGAAGCTGAGAGTCGGATAGACGAAGCTTGCGATCGATACTTTTGGCATGGCCGCTCAAATTATTCTCCAGGATTGCGCTCTTGTTACGATCAGCGAGCGCTATCACATGATTGAAGGAATACTTCTTCTCCTGGTCCGTCATAAACGCCGAGACCTCCTCAAGTGTTCGGCACTGCTCGAGCGCCTGGCGGAGATCCATCACGTACGATCGTTTATGCCTGGCGGAAAATCTCGTGCCGACCGGAGAATCGTGCAGCGCTGCGAACAGCCCGCTGCTATTGAAGGCGGTCACAGCACCCATGAATCCCAGACAGCTGACATGCACTGTGGATTTCTCGCCATCTTTGATCGTCACCACCGCTTGCAGTTTTGCAATTTGACCGCGAGTTCCGTCCGGCCAGTCGAAATTGTGTCCGATGATAGTGTGTCCGGTCGAAGATGAACTACCATAGACAGCAACCGCGCTGCACATGTGCAATCGCGCGACATCCCCCAGAAGATTTAGTAGATACAATTCATCGGTCGATAATTTGCCATCTTTGAATTTGCTCTTTTCGCCACCGGACAAAGCTGAGGCGATCCCCTCTATTTCGTCACGATACGCTTTGGGCACTTGCGGTTTGATCTGCCGTACGCGCCGCATCGCCGCCCAGTAAATGAGCGGGCTGGGAACGAACTCAGCAAAGTAGGAATCAATCAATTGCTCGAATTGCGGGCAGACCTCGAGGATTTTCTTGCCGTAAAGCTCGCCGATCTCCCGGTGAGACGCTCCTTTCGACAGATCCAGAACGACATCGTAATGCGTCCGGCAATCAGTTACCGACACCAGCTCGTCCTGCGCTCGCGAAGCTGCTGCCGACAGGATAAACATAAAAGAGAAAAGTAGAGATAAGCCGATTAATCTATCAAAAATCAAGGTCTGCTCCAGACATGAACAGTCAATCGCCGTCCTGACTCCTATCCTACACAATCATCAACTAAATCTGCGCCAACTCTCATGAATCTTTCAAAGGCGAAATCTACTGACGAAGTAGATGAACTACCTTCACGATTAGAATCTCTAGAGGGAGCGCTTTCGATTTGAGGGCGGCGGGCCGGTTCCAAAATGTGACGAAGGAGCGGCTACATGTATCCGCTCCCCCTCGTCCCTGCCTCGCTGTGTGGCGATTGTTAGCGGGCAGCAAAAGTTTGAAACGAGACGCTAAAACTGTCGTTTGCTCGGTCAGCATTGACAATGATTCGTTCACTCATATCTCCATGTGGCTTTCCAAGCCATACTTCATCATTTGTATTGAGATAGAACTTTCGTTTCGGTTGTACCCGAACACCGTTGACGAAAGTGCCGTTGCGAGAGCCTGCACCTTCGGTACCGACATCTATGATGAAGACTCCGGAATCGTCCAGACCGAGATAAGCATGCCTGGCACTGACAGCGGCATTTGGCAACTCGAAGCGCGGGCGACTAGTAGTAATGCTTGAGCCGAGATATCTTCCAATTTCAATCTCTAAGCCCGGCTGCAAGGCGATGTTCTGCTGGTATTTGCCCTGTGTGTCTCTGACCATCAAGGTCGCGCTTTCACCGACCCTGGCACCGTCATCAGCAGCTCCGCTCAGCTGGCTGTTAGCTACCACTGCCACCCTGCGCAGCGCAGTCAAAGGTTGAAAGATGTTTGTCAAACTGAACATAATCGCCGAATCCAAACTTGAGAAAGAGAGTGACTAATCCAGCCGAAACGCCTGATATCTCAATGCGTCAATTGTTGCCTATCTGGTAACCGGAGTTGAGCCAGTTCAGGACGGAGATTGGCTGGACTTCATCCGCCCTGATTGGCTATCCCTTGATTTGAAGTCTATGCAAACATCGTGACATTTCCGTGACACACTTGTAAAAATTTCGAGTCGACCATCCATGAACACAATCCGCATGACAAGCCGCTTCCATTCACACATCGCAGTAGGTTCCCGACGGCAGAGTGCCACCACTATCCGCCCAGGCAGAGTTAAACTTGGTCGAACTCCGATCAGAGAATCAGAGCAACGCAGGCAGCCGCTCAGCACCGCCGATTCGGTTTCCTGATTGAGCAGAGACAGCCGGCTCAACAAGAGTCGCTCGAGCAACGCTTATCTTTGTCGAGCTGTTGCCGGAATATAACGATATAAGCCAAATGCCGGTTCTTGCCGGTCCATTACCCTAAGGACCGGACTGTTCGATTGACAGATCATCGGCAAGAGCCAAAAAGCAAAAAAAAGAGTAAGCCAGTTCAGGGCGGAGATGGGCTGGACTTCATCCGCCCTGATTGGCTATCCCTTCGAGACGAAAGTCTAGAGCTCGAATGTGGAAATTTCGTGAAATGCAAAGGAGATTTCTGCAGCGTTTACCTGACTTAATAGTCTGATCAATTCACAATGCCAGAAAACAAAAAACGCTCGCTTTGCTGGCGAACGTTGTTACTGCTGACGATTTGAATTAGAGTAAGCCAGTTCAGGGCGGAGATGGGCTGGACTTCATCCGCCCTGATTGGCTATCCCTTCAATCGCAGAGTCTAATGCCACACCGTGGA
>JAGVKB010000120.1 GCA_020050835.1 Candidatus Obscuribacterales bacterium
AATTGGGTTCTTCAGCCCTCTGGCACTCGTCGGTAAGGATTACAACCAGGCTTTGTTGATACCGCTGGTGATGCACTGGTGTCAGTACATCGCTATCACTTGGATTATTACTGCTAGGAAAAAGTCGACATCAGGAGTAAGAGCTAACCCCACTTGGAATTTTCTAACTATCTCATTTTCAATCGCGGCAATTATCTTATCGCTCGGATTTGCCAGCGTCTCGGCTCTAACATCGGCCTATTTCGGCAGACTCGCGGCCGGTCTATTAATTGGTATAAGCTTCATTCATTATCTACAGGATGCTTATCTCTGGCGCTTTCGTGACCCGGTAATCAGGCAGCGCCTCTTGCCCTATTTGAAACAGGTCGGTCTGCCGGCAGCCGCCTGCTCTCGACAACTGGCACCGCAACCAGGAGCAAGCACCGCGCAACGGTAGCCGGACTGGGTGTAGAACGAACGGAATCACACATGACATCCCGCTCCACAAGGGCGCCAGCATTGACAATGCCATTTTAAAGGCAGGTATACTTATTCGTGGTTTGAACTGGAGGGGTACATGCAAGTTCGCAATCTGCTTTCGGCGCTAGGCATCTTAGCTGTCTGCGCCAGCGCCGCGCTGGCTGGGGAAATTGTTCCAGTTCAAGCACCGGCGGCTGCCGCTCCACCAGGAGCCCCGGAAGTTGATGCCGGCATGTTGGCGCTGCTTGGTACGGCAGCTTCGGCTGGCATCATTGCCTTCAAGAACAAGTTCAAGAAAAGTCACTAGAGTCGGATTAACATCGCGGCGCCGGTACCGGTAGATCAACTGGAGGGATACATGCAAGTTCGCATTCTGCTTTCGACACTGAGCATCTTAGCTGTCTGTGCCAGCGCCGCACTGGCTGGCCAAATTGTTCCAGTTGCAACGCCAACGGCGGCTGCCGCTCCACCAGGAGCCCCGGAAGTTGATGCCGGCATGTTGGCGCTGCTTGGTACGGCAGCTTCGGCTGGCATCATCGCCTTCAAGAACAAGTTCAAGAAAAGTCACTAGAGTCGGATTAACATCGCCACGCCGGCACCGGTAGATCAATGAGTCAGCCGATCTCCTCAATAGCAGCTCCTTGATTGCAGTATGTTCGTGCACAGCCCACCGACAACTGCTTCGAATTCGGCTGACGCCGAAACGACTGCGGCGCAAAGCAAGCTATGCGGTAACAGCCGGGTGGCGATTTGGCCATGGCTAGTACTCTGGTCAATCACCGGGCTTATGCTGGCTTTCCAGATCGGCGGCAGTTGGTATCAATGTATCGCTCGCCGCTCTTTCAGTGAAAACCTGATCCCCGCCCTGTCCGCCTGCATACTCGCCTGGGCAGCCAGGAGATATGCCAAATCGGCACCCGTTCTTGCTTTGCACTTAGATAGCGCGGGGCTGCTCTTCTTCACGGCGATGATCGCTCTTACTGCCGCCGGGAATTACTTTCACTTCGCCCGCCTATCGTGGCTGGGTTTCCTGGCGGCGACAGCGGGCTTAATCTGGGTATTGGCCGGAAGAGCCTACTTAAAACACTGGGCACCGCTCTTCCTGTTTTCCCTTCTGCTCCTGCCCGGGGCTCCCATAGCGGCTATCGACTGGACCGGTGCCTGGTTGAAGATGACATCGCTGCGTCTGACGATCGCTCTTTCCTCTCTTTTCATTCCGATTACGGCCAAAGGAAATGTTTTCTTTGTCAAAGGCGATGCCTTCGAAATTACGACGGCCTGTTGCGGAATGTCCATGTGGGTTGGTTTGACCTTCTTAGTGTTGCTTTGGCAGATCTATCACAGACTGACCGTAGGCAGGACTGTAAGCCTGGTCTTTCTGGCCACTTGCTTATCCTTGCTGATGAACGGAGTGCGGCTCTGCATTACAGCGGTGGTTGCTTACTGGACGACTCAGTCGTTTGCGCTTTCCATTCATTCCAATCTCGAGTATCTGCTCTATCCGATTGCAGCGGCTGTCTTATGGCTGTGCATGCGCAGAATCAGCCCCAATTCTTCAAAGCGAACTGCCGGTTACTTTCCAATTCCGTCGTTATCACCGGCGCGAAAGCTGCTCTTCTTCACATTAGTTTCAGCGTTGCTTGCAATTCCGGTCGTCGTTGAGCAGCTGGTCTGCGTAGTGGAGCCCAAGCGCCAGCGAGCAGCAATGCCGACGCTAGTCGGAGACTGGCATGGCACGGACGTAGTTATCTCGGAGGCTGTCAGGAAAAACTACACACCACTCGATGTCACTTTGACCTGGCGAATGTACACGACGGCCGCTCAGCCACCTGTCTATGCGCTGGTTCAACAAGCGACCAACCTCGAAAACCTTCACGACGGCTACGCCTGCCTGGTATTTGCCGGAGCGCAGCCGAAGCGTATAGGGACAGTCAGAATACCAGGAACGCTCGCCTCTTCCGGTTCATTGTTTGAATACACGCTTGGCAATCAGCGGTCATATGCGCTTTTTCTCTACCAGTCCAAGGCGGGCACGGCGATCTTTCCTGCCAACGGTGTCTGGGAGCAACTAAACTTGGCCTTTCTTGGTCGACTGCCTTGCCGCTTGATCGAGCTCAATACGGCCATCGCCGGCAGTCCGGAGCAATCCGTTAAGCGCTTAACTCAATTCGCATCAGCATTTTCCAGGCAGCCGCTTTGACCTTCTTGCCGCAATTTTGAAGCTTGCAATCTGATTGCAGATGGTTTGCAACCGAGCTAGGGATATAATTCGGGTTCCAAAGCTACCGGCAACCGCCAGATACTGGGGCTCAGATGAAAACAGAGATGCAAACACAAGAGTTGATTCAGTCAGCCGAGGCCGATCTGTCCGGACAGTTTGCCGCAATCGAAAGTATCGCCTTCGTCAACCAACGACGGGTACTGGAAGCATTCCAAGCTCACCGGCTATGCGACGAGCACTTCGTAGAGAAGTCCGGTTACGGACGAGATGATCCTGCCCGCCAGACTATCGACAAGATCTTTGCCAGCGTATTCGAGGCCGAATCAGCCGCTGTTCGCATGCAATTGGTTTCCGGAACTCACGCTCTGGCTTGTGCACTCCTGGGCAACCTCAAGGCAGGAGAGCGTCTGGCTTGTCTGACCGGAGACCCATATGACACGTTGGAGGAGGTGATTGGAATAGCAGGCGACCAACCTGGCTCTCTTCAGTCCTTGGGAGTGTCCTATGTACAAGCTGATGTCGAGCCGGCGCTAACAGGACAGGCGGACCTGGAGACATTGTTGCAACCTTTGATCGAGCCTCCCACCACTGTCGCTTACATTCAAAAATCTTGCGGCTACTCTTTCGGCCGGCGCTCGCTGTCCAACCAAGACATCGCCAGAATCTGCGCGGCAGTGAAGACGCTCAACCCGAATTGCGCCATCCTGGTAGACAACTGTTACGGCGAGTTTGTCGAAGATAAGGAGCCGACAGCCGCCGGCGCCGATCTGGTGGCCGGTTCGCTGATAAAAAATCCCGGCGGCGGGCTGGCTTTGACTGGCGGATATATAGCCGGCCGAACCAAAATGGTCGATGCCGCGCTCAATCGGCTTACCGCTCCTGGTATCGGCGGACATCTCGGGCTCACCCACAACCAGAACCGGCTCGTGCTGCAGGGGCTTTTCCTGGCGCCTTCCGTCGTCGCGCAGGCCGTCAAGGGCGCGCTCTTGTTCGCACACGTCTTCGACAAGCTCGGCTTTCAGGTCGCCCCTGGACCGCAATCCAACCGTACGGACATCATTCAAGCGATCGCACTCGGCAGCGCCGAGCGCCTGATCTCTTTCTGCCGAGCGATTCAAAAGTTCTCCCCGGTCAATTCACATGTAGCTCCTGAGCCGGCTGAAATGCCAGGTTATCAGCACAAGGTAGTAATGGCTGGCGGAACTTTCATCGAAGGTGCGACGATCGAACTGTCCGCCGACGGTCCGATGCGCGAGCCTTTTGCCGTCTTTTTCCAGGGCGGACTTACATACCTTCACGTTCGTTATGTACTCGAAGAGCTCCTGAAGGGAATGGCTGCCGGTGATCAGTGGGTGTTATACGGCTAAAGATTTACTCTGTCGTCTTCCCGATTTTCTCTTTCTTATCTACAATGAGCCTGGGGCCGATGGAGAAACAGTCAATGGTAGCTCAAGCTCAGATGCCGGCAAAGCAACGACAATACGCTGGTGGAAGTAGAAGCAGTTTGAAGATCTTCTCGGGGACTGCCAATCCTGAGTTGTCTCGGGAAGTGACCGACTACCTGGAGACCAATCTCGGGCAAGTCAGAATCTCACCTTTTTCCGACGGCGAAATTTACGTTCAAATTCAAGAGAGCGTTCGGGGCATAGATTGCTTTGTGATTCAGCCGACCTGCACGCCGGTCAACGAGAATTTGATGGAGCTGCTCATCTTGATCGACGCGCTCAAGCGAGCCAGCGCCGGCCGGATCACAGTCGTGATGCCTTACTTCGGATATGGCAGACAGGATAGAAAAGCGGCCGGCCGAGAAGCGATCACAGCCAAGCTGGTCGCAGATCTTCTGACCACTTCAGGCGCCCAAAGAGTGGTCGGACTCGACCTTCATGCGCCGCAGATCATGGGCTTCTTCAATATTCTGGTCGACCACCTGTATGCCAGCCCGGTGCTTTTGGAGTACATTCGCGCCAATCTCATGCATAACGACGTGGTGGTAGTCTCGCCTGACGTCGGCGGCGTAGCCAGAGCCAGAGCGTTCGCGAAAAAGCTCAACGACGCGCCGATCGCCATCATTGATAAGCGCCGAACCAAGCACAATGAAGCCGAAGTGTTGAACATAGTTGGCGAAGTGAAAGGAAAGACAGCGATCATGGTCGATGACATGATCGATACGGCCGGCACGATCGTCAAAGGAGCGGAGCTGCTTCAGAAGGAAGGGGCGAAGGCGATCTACGCCTGCGCGACTCATCCCGTGCTCTCCGGTCCAGCCATGGACAGGATCAACAACTCACCAATCGAGAAACTGGTAGTCACTAACTCAATCCCACACGATCCCAAGCGAATCAGCAAGAAAATCGTTCAAGTCAGCGTAGCCAAATTGCTCGGTGAAGCGATTACCCGAATTCACGACGATTCTTCCGTAAGCGAACTTTTCGAATAATGCTTGTCGATTCCTTTCCTGTCGGCCCACTGCAGTGCAACTGCTCGATTATCGCCTGCAAAGAGACTGGCGAGGCAGCCATAGTCGACGCCGGCGGCGATGCGCTCAAGATCATTGAAGCCTGCCAGGCACATGGACTGACGATCAAGTATCTATTGCATACACACGCCCATTTCGATCATATCGTCGGCTCCAAGGAGCTCAAAGAGAAGACCGGAGCCGAAATACTCCTGCACAAGGGAGATCAATGGTTGTACGACAATCTGAGCAAGCAAGGACAGCTGTTCGGGTTCAAGTTCGATCAACCGCTGCCGGTAGACCGTTATCTGGACGACGGCGAAGAGATTCAAATCGGCAAATTGAAGACTACTGTTATTCACACGCCCGGACATACTCCCGGCAGCCTTTGCTTTTCATTGGCTGACAAAGAGAGCGTGCTCTTTTCGGGCGACACCCTCTTTCATCGCTCGATCGGCCGCACTGATTTATGGGGCGGCTCATACGAGCAAATAATCGACTCGATCGCAAACCGGCTCATGACGCTCGATGACAGCACCAGAGTGATTCCCGGACATGGACCGGACACCGACATCTGGTCGGAGAAGAAAGAGAATCCTTTCCTTTCGTAGCGGCAAGGCAAGAGTGCTGCCTGCGGCATTGCCACCGGCGGCAGTGCCGACCCTAATCTTCACGAGCGTGGTTTCAAACAGCTCTACTCCTGGTCGCTAATCGCTTTGATCCGGCCGGATCTGACAGCGGCTTGCAGCGCGGCATGATCCTTCTCCACTTGATTGGCGTATGCCAGAGAATAGTCGGCGATCGCCTTATCCAGCCCATCATCGCTGCCGAGATAACCTTTAATCACCGCCGAATCACCGGAGCGGGCATGCGCCCGCGCCAGCACCGCTCCCATCACTTCGGCTATCTCGACCAGCTGCGGACCTTCCCAAAGCTGCGGCTCCGGTTTCACCTTGGTGTCTCTCAGCTGGCGAAGATAGAAATGCTTGCCGTCATGAAACTTGGTCCAACCGAGGAAGATGTCGCTGGCAGACTGAACGATCCGCTGTCCTTCTACCACACGCTGTCCATGGTTTTCGAAGATGCTCTTGCCGGCGAACGGCTCCAAAACCGACTCGCGCGCCTCCTTGAACTGCAAGAACAGCGGCTCATCATCAGGAGCAAGCATCAACGCGACCGCGCACATCGTTCCGA
Organism: Candidatus Obscuribacterales bacterium; assembly: GCA_020050835.1. Taxonomy (GTDB): domain Bacteria; phylum Cyanobacteriota; class Vampirovibrionia; order Obscuribacterales; family Obscuribacteraceae; genus JAGVKB01. The sequence goes on from JAGVKB010000120.1 coordinate 6,330, forward strand.
CACTGCCGATTCCGACCACCTTAATGGCAAAATCTGCCAGTTTGTAGCGATTGAACAGCCGGCGGCGGTCCTCTTGAAGCGACTCGGCATAGAGAGTCAGCGCATTGTGCACGCTCTCGTTGTAAGCTTTCCGGTCCTCCGACGGTACGTGATACATGACCGGCGGGCTGTCTTTTATCAAGTAACTACCGTCTTTTTGCTCGGTCAATTTCGGAAAGTAGTAGTCCTGAATCGTGCGCTTCTTCTCTTTCTTCAGCTGGTCTTTACTCCGCTTTTGCAACTCTGCATCGGTCGTTCCTTCAATCACGCGGTCGAAGTCGACCCGGTCGTACCAGATATCCAGAATGCTCATTTTGGAATACTCGCCCATCTTGTCTCGATAGGAGCGCACGACTGCCTCGACAGCTTCTGTTGCATAGCGCGGCTTCAAACCATTGTCCCTGGCGGTCAGCACAAAGCTGACGGTCAAACGCTTTAAATCCCACTCCCAGGGAGCTGGCAAAGTTTCATCAAAGTCATTGATGTCAAAGACGATATTGCGCTCGGGAGTTCTAAACGCTCCGAAATTGAGGAGGTGGCAGTCACCGCAGACCTGCACTCGCACCTTCATTGTCGGCGTATTCGCCAGATCAACAGCCATCAACGCCGCCGCTCCCCGGTAGAAGGTAAACGGCGATTGCATCATCCGCCCGTAGCGCAACGGGATTAGCTCCGGAAGCCGTCCCTGGTTGGATTTCTCCAGGACGTCGACCGGATCCGGCCGGTTCGGCGCGACCTTGAACCCGGCATGGTCCTCGACCGGGTAAGAGGCTCTTAACGCTTTGCCCCTGGCCTTGCGCTCGTCACGAGGGGAAATCGTGTTGTCGTGAAGCATCGCCGCCTCGGCAGTCTGCTGCCTCCGCTTTCTCTCCTCTTTAGGATCTTTCGCTTGAGTATCCAATTCCATCTCCCCCGAACCCGTCAGGAAAACCTACCGTAGAATTCATACCCAGATAAACGACATTCCCATTACAACTTAATGCTCTATAAAGGCAATTTTCCGATCACTTAAAATCCCAGGCGGCTGTTTTGGCCCCTACCGATCCGTATCGGGCAGATTAGCTGGTCATGACTGACCACCACCGACCGGCTTTCACTGTTCTGGGCGATGCTATCTTTAGCAGCCAGCCGCTCCTAATGCAGATTGGTGTTCAGCGAGCTGGTCTGCGGAGCATTTTGCAGGAGCGAAGCAAACTGCTGCGTGAGCACCAGCTTGGCTGTCTTGCGCTTGTCCTGAAGCCAGTTGTTTACGATCTGCTGCTTCTTCTGCTGCAGCAAAAGCTCTCTTAATTGCGGCTTGATCTCAGCCAGCGAAGCGATGCCAGCTCCCTCGTGAGCGGTCACTTTCACGACATGATATCCCAGTGCGCTCTGCACCAATCCCCCGTATACCTCACCTGACTTCAACGGCCAGATCGCCTTAGAGAATTCGGGGATCAATTGCTCCTTGTCCTGATAGCCCATATCCCCACCGTTCTTGGTCTTTTTCACCTGCATATCGTCGGATAGCGTATTGGCCAGTTCGGCAAAGTTTTTGCCTTGCTTGGCCATGGTCAAAATGGCGGTGGCCTTCTGACGCTGGACCTCCATCACTTGTTTGACCTTATCATCAAGCTCCTTGCCTTCCAGCTTCGGATTCTCTTTCTTGATTTGCGAGCGGACGCTCTGCACACCGCCGGAATCGATATTCGGAGCAGCAACGATGATCTGACTCATCCGAATTCTCTCTTTGTGTTGAAATTTGCTCTTGTTCTGGTCGTAGAACGATTGCAGATCTTGATCGGAGACAGCGGCTCGAGTCTGGATCTTCTCCATCATCAGCTTGGAAAGCTCATTTTTGACGATCTCCTGGTGCAGGTCCTCCGCCGTCAACTTGGTGGCATCGGACAGAAGCTTGAAATCGGGAGTATGTTTGAACTCCACATAATGATTCATCGCCTTGCCGGCCATTCCGGCCTGCTTGGCATAGCTCGCCAGCAGTTCGCGATTGACCAGATCGTTTAACAACGATTGCTGCAAGACGGCATTGACGGTCTTAACCGCCACGCCCACTTCGCTAATCTCCTGATCGAATTGCGCCTTCGTCAGATTTTGCGATTTGAGGAACTTCTGGAAGCCGGCTTCGTCAGGCGCTTTCGCTTTGTGAGCGGCAGCCAGAAGCTTAGCCTTTTCGTCAGGCGTCAAGGAGATCTTCATTTGTTTGGCCTGATTCAAGAGGTTGGCACGCAGCATCGGATTATTCATCGCCAACGATTCGAGTTGCACCTGCTGCATCTTGAACATGCGCCGGTATTCGCCTACCGTAACCGGAGTTCCCGAAACGGTCAGGATCACCATCTCCGGTCCGAGATTATCCACGTTGACATTCTGCTGTGCGGGATTCGCTTTTGGTGCGGCATTTTCCGCGGACGGATTGCTGGCCAGCTCTGTCTTCGGCGCTTCCTTAGCCGTCTGGGCCAGCGGCTGCTCCTTGCCTGTGGCGGAAGTCGCGCTTGCAGTCGGCTTTTCTGCTGATTCGGTCTCGGCAGAATCGGCCGAACCGGATTCGGCAGTGTTGGCCGTCGACCCGCCGGTGGCCGATGCTGATTGAGAATTCTGAGAATCCGCTGTTTCCGCCGGCTTAGCCGCCTCGGTCTTGGTGCCGGTCGAGCTGTCCGTCTTGGCGCTCTCCGGTGCCTTCGAGCAACCTGATACCAGCCCTGCGATCGAAACCGAGATTGCCAGCCAAGCAAATTTCTTGTTCATTTAACTCAATTCCTGTACTGTTGAATGATCCGCATGTCTAAACGGCTCTCGGTTGCTGATAAGCAACCATCGCACTTAACAACTCCTCGAGCAAAGAGAGCTGCTCTTCCGGCGTCAGCCCATGTGACCGGACAAGAATATAAGGCGACGAGCCGTGTCCGCCTGCAATTCCCGGTTTGTAAGTGGTGCGACTGGCCAGGTGCTTGGGCAGCCGCGACTGAACCGGCAGCCACTGCTGCAAGCGGAAATCAACCGACAATCTCACGCCGGACATGTCCGGCTTGATTGCGCTTACTCCTGCCCGATAAGCGGTCAGGCGGAGGCGCACGACTGCCACCAACTGCTGAGTCTCAATCGGCAGCGCACCGAAACGATCGCGCCATTCTTCAGTGAGCAGCTGCAGATCGCGTTCGGCTTTGACATCAGCCAGTCGCTTGTACTCAATCAACTTCTGCTCGTTGTCGGCGATGTATGTTTCCGGAATATAGGCGGTGACATTGATGTCCACCTGCGTATCCGACTCCGGTGCGACCGCCTCGCCCTTCAATTCAGCAACCGACTCTTCCAGGAGTTTGCAATAAAGATCGAATCCGACAGCCACCATGTGACCATGCTGCTCCGATCCCAATATATTGCCAACCCCTCTGATCTCCATGTCTCTGAGCGCAATCTGATAGCCCGAGCCGAGACTGGTGAATTCTCTAATCGCCTTCAGGCGGCCCTGGGCGGATTCGGACAGGACTTTGTCAGGCCGATACAGGCAATAGCAGTATGCTTGCGTATCGCTGCGTCCGACCCGGCCACGCAGCTGGTACAACTGGGCAAGACCGAGCTTATCCGCCTCATCCATGATGATCGTGTTGACGTTTGGAATGTCCAGCCCGGATTCAATAATCGCCGTGCAAACAAGTATATCCATCTGGTGCGCGGCGAAATCAAGCATGACATTTTCGAGGTCGCGCTCCTGCATCTGTCCGTGCCCGATGGCGATCCGCGCTTCCGGAATGAGCGTCTTAAGCTCCATCGCGATACTCTCGATATTCTCCACGCGATTGTGCAGGAAATAGACCTGACCACCGCGCTCCAGCTCGTGCAAAATAGCCGTGCGGACAAGCGCCGGCTTGTACTCGCCGATGTAGGTCTTAATTGGAGTGCGGTTGATCGGCGGCGTGTTGATCAAAGACATGTCGCGCGCGCCGGAAAGAGCCATGTGCAACGTCCGTGGAATCGGCGTGGCTGACATGGTCAAGATATCGACCATGACGCGCAGCTGCTTGAGCTTCTCCTTGTGAGCGACGCCGAAGCGCTGCTCTTCGTCAATCACCACCAGTCCGAGATCTTTAAAAGCGATATCCTTCTGAAGCAAACGATGCGTTCCAACTACGACATCGCATTCTCCATTAGACAGCCTTCCCACTACTTCTCTTTGCTCGCGAGCGGTGCGAAAGCGGCTGAGCAATCCCACTCTGATCGGATACGCGGCAAAACGCTCGGTCATCGTGTTGAAGTGCTGCTGAGCCAGGATTGTCGTCGGCACCAGAATCGCCGCCTGCTTGCCGGACATGATTGTTTTGAAAATTGCCCGAATCGCTACTTCCGTCTTGCCGAATCCCACATCGCCGCAGATCAGTCTGTCCATCGGCTTGATCGATTCAAGATCGCGTTTGGTATCGACGATCGCCTGCCATTGATCGGGAGTTTCATCGTAGGGAAACGCTTCTTCCATCTCGAACTGCCAGGGTGTGTCAGGATTACAGGCGAACCCTTCCTGCTTGGCACGCATGGCATAAAGATTGACGAGGTCTTCGGCCACCTGCTTGACGGAGCGCTTGACGCGCCGTTTAGTCGACTCCCATTCGGCGCCGCCCATCCGGGAGAGACGCGGAGCGGCATCTCCGGCACCACGATAGCGAGAGAGCAGATTGATCTGATCAACCGGTACGTACAAGCGGTCGTCGCCGGAGTATTGAATCGTCAGATACTCGCGCAACTGCTTGTCGACAGTGATGCGTTGAGTTCCGACAAATTGCCCGATCCCTTGTTTGACGTGTACGACATAATCACCGACTTTGAGATCGGCAACCGATGTAAACCGCTCATACGGCTTCTCCGAAGCTGGACGCCTGTACATCACCGGCTTTTTCTTCTGTCCGAACAGTTCGGCGTCAGTCACCGATACGATCCGCACGTCCACCAGCCTGAAGCCGCCGGAGAATCCGAACCTGGTTAACCAGACTTCGTTCATGTCTTGGCGATAGCGGGTTCCATCTTTATCGACGCCCACGCCTTGCACGGCATCGCTCAGCAATGTACCGGCCGCCGGACTGTCAGAACTCTTGACCTCCTCTTGCCCTGCCAGATAGACTGCCGGACAATCCCATTCCTTGAGGATTCCCATGATGCGCTGCGGCTGCTCGGTGGAAACCACTACGCGATAGCCTTCGCGTTTCCACTGCCGCACCTTTTCTACGAACTGCTGCATCTGGCTGTTGAAGCGTTCGATGCCATGACAATCGAACATCACCGACGGCAGCGCACCATCACCATCTTCAACTGTCGGCAAAGTGGAGAGAAACGCCCGTTGTTTCGTGCTCATCTTCTCAGCCAGCTCCTTGCAGCTGAGATGAAGCGCGCGCGGCAACGGCAGCAACCGGCCTTCAGATAATCCCTCATCGAAAGCCTTATCAAATTTGTCTTGCAAGGAGTTAAGAGTGGCGTTTACCGAATCCCATTCGTCATACAAAACCAGTGCGTTATCCGGGAAATAGTCCACCAATGTCACGAACTTTTCGTGGACATAAGGGGCGTAATACTCGGCTGATTCAAGATACTGTCCGGCGGCGAGCAGCGGCAGTTCGTTATTCATCACCGCTTTCAAAGTGTCGGCTGATTCATCGCCGAGCTGCTCAATCGCTCTGTCGGCAACCGCCGTCAATTTTTGACTGAGCTCCTCGCCATTATCCAGGACGATCCAGAATCGCGGCGTAACCGAAGCCTGTGACAGCTCTTCGATCGAGCGCTGGCTCTCGACGTTGAATACGCGAATCGACTCGACTTCGTCATCAAACAGCTCCACCCGAATCGGCGGACCGGATGCCGGAAAGATGTCGACGATATCGCCGCGCACGCTAAATTCGCCGCGCAGCGTCACCAGGTTCTCTCGGACATAGCCCAGGCGAACCAGCACAGCCGACAGCTCGTCTCGATTGATCTGCCCGCCGACTTTAAGCGGCAGTGTGTGCTTGATTAAGGTCTCGCGGTCCAATACACGCTGCACGAGCGCCCGGGCCGGAACTATTACGAAGAACGGCTGCTCCGGAGAGGCTGCGATGTGCTTGAGCACTTCGAGCTGGCCGCTGACGGTGTCGGCGCTGCTTAGAACCTGTTCATAGGGCGATACTTCGGAAGCCGGATAGAAGTAGACCGGGTACCGACAGAGGTTGACGATCTCCTGGTAATAGCGAGTGGCCTGGTGATTGTCGGCCGCCACCAGAAAGAACGGCCGCTTTACTTCATGGAGCAAGAGCGACAGTATGAGCGACTTTGCCGAATCAGACAGCCCAGAAATGTGCACTTCGGACTGGGACGCTCGAGCGGTTCGAGCCAGCAACCGAGCGTACTGAGGACAGTCGAGAAACCTTTGATGAAGTTGGGATGCCAGAACGTTATCGCGCATTTCGAAATGGACAGACTGACCCCTTCTCGATATAGCCGAGCCGGGATCTTGATGGGATTGACGATCCTCTTGCCGACCTGATTGCGACAGTAATGCGCGGTTTAGCGGGCAGGAGATCCTATAGATCCTAGCATAAGAGACAGCAGCGTTTCGCCCGCAGCGGTGCTAACATGAGCCATGTGCCAAGTTTGAAACATTATCAATTAATATTGGCAAACGGCCGGATGCAATCGGCCTCATCTATCTTCGCTCTAGCAGCATTTCTTTTAATTTCCGCTTCTCTCTCCTTACAAGTTTGTGACCCGTTCATTGCACCGGCGGCCGCTGAAAAAGGACACGACCAAAAGGTCTGGTCGAAGTTGGAAAGCGGCGCGGCCCACCTCAGACAGGGAGAGCTCGAAGCAGCTCGTCTGGATTTTGAAGCAGCTTTGCGAATCGAAAGCGATTGTTACCAGGCTTTGAACAACATCGGACTTTGTTACATGCGGCAAGGGCAGCTGGACAAAGCAGCCGATCAGTTTCGCCGGGCGCTCAAGGTCAACCCCACCTACGTCGGAAGCCTGAACAATCTCGGCATAGTCAATTATCTGCAAGGTCATTTCGAAGCAGCAGCCATCTTCTACCAGCAGGCTCTGGCGCTGTCTCATAACAAGGATGCGGAGATCCACACCAATCTTGCCAATGCCTTACGCGACAAGGGCGACAATGCCGGTGCGATCGATCACTATCGGCAGTCCATCAGGCTTCAGCCGGATTACGCCCCCGCTTACAACAACCTCGGTTTGACCTTGCTCTCGCTTCATCGGGAGCAGGAAGCAGCAGTCGAGGTTACGAAGGCGATCAAGCTTAAGCCGAGTTATGCCGAAGCCTACTACAACCTCGGACTGATTCGCAAAGCGCTCAACCAGACAGCAGAAGCGAAAGCCGCCTTCGAGGATTCATTAAAATATGAAACGAATCTTTCATATGCAGAGGCCACCCGCAAAATAATCGGCGAATTGAGTTTGCCTACCGGCACGGAGAGTCACCTCAATCGAGGCTACCAGCTGCTGGAGAAGAATGATTGGTCGGGCGCCGAATCCGAGTTTCAAGCTGCGTTAAAAATCTCTCCGGACAAAGCGGTCGCCTGGAACAATCTTGGTTTGGCGCTTTCGCAACAACGAAAGGACCGCGAAGCGATTACTGCCTACAACAAAGCACTCGCCCTTAAGAAGGGCACATTCGCCGCTGCCCATTACAATCTCGGTCAGGTTTTGCGTGCGCTTGGCGATGCCGCCGGAGCAGAGAAGGCATTCCGAATGGCGATCAAAGACAGCAACGGCACTCATGCCTACGCTCACATCGCGCTCGGTGTTCTGCTGAAGAGCAGAGGTGACCTCAAGGCTGCCGTGCAAAACTACAAGCTGGCAATCCTGCAGTCCGGCGATACACTGCCGGTGGTGCACTACAATTTGGCGCTGGCACTCGAGCACATGGAGTCAACCCGTGATGCAGTGCACGAGTACCAGATATATCTTACTCAGTCTCCCAGAGGCTTAAACGCCGACAGCGCCCGGGAGCGCCTGCGTCGCCTCGGTATCAGTATGTAGCCTTAAGTTTCGCCGGCCCGGATGACGAGGTCGTGTTATGATTATTCCCTTGATAACCGGCCGGACCAGGCCGGTTTCGGGTGTTGAAAGGAGCGAAATTGGACTTGGACATCACTGCCGACGATCATCCGAAGATGCCAACGGAGGCCGAGGTAGCGTCCTGCTTTGCCGCCTCCGCCCACAAGGAAGTGAAGCCAGCCGTCAGCGGTAAGACAAGAGTATCCGTCCTGATGAGCGGCGGCGTGGACAGCAGTACGACGGCGCTTCTGCTCAAACAGGCCGGATACGATGTTGTCGGCGTGACCGGTTGGCTAATCAAATCCGGCAGCCGCTGTTGCGATACCGGCATGATTGACGCCGCCAAGGTCGCTGAGCAGCTGGGTATAGATCATCACGCTGTCGACTTGCGCGAAATGTTCAAGCACCAGATTATCGACCAGTTTCACGAGTCATATGCTGTCGGCAAGACCCCTCTGCCCTGCAGCCTTTGCAATACACTTGTAAAGTGGGGAGCGCTCTTTCAGTACAGCAAAAAGGTGCTGGCGGCGGACTATATCGCCACCGGCCACTATGCTCGTGTTGTCCAGAAGGAAGATGGCGCTGCGCTGGCAAGAGCGTTAGATCGCACCAAGGATCAGTCTTATGTGCTCTGGGGATTAACAAGAGATCAACTTCAATCGACTCTGCTGCCGCTCGGCGACTATACAAAGGAAGAGATCAGGAAGGTAGCCAGCGAGCACGAGCTCGCTTCAGCGAACCGCCCTGACAGCCAAGATCTCTGCTTCATTCCCAAAGGCACGACAGCGCAGGAGTATCTCGCCCAATTTCTCGACGAACAGCCCGGACCGCTCGTTGACGCGGTAACCGGCGCGCTGGTAGGCGAGCACAAAGGCACTCACAACTTCACAGTCGGGCAGCGGCGAGGAATCGGGTTGTCCACGCCGGAGCCGGTATATGTAACGCATATCGATCCGGAATCGCGAACTGTCTATGTCGGTCCGAAAGAGGCGCTCTTGCGCCCGGATTTGACTGCATCGCAAGTTAACTGGCTGGTGGCCGAGCCGCCGACCGAACCGTTTCATGCGCTTGCCAAGATAAGATACAACAGCGCCACCGTGAAGGCGATGGTCTACCCGCTGCCCGATGCAGCAGTCCGTGTAGTTTTTGAAGATCCGCAACCAGCCGTGACTCCAGGGCAGGTACTGGGTATATATGATGAGTCCGATACTTTTCTGACTGGCGGCGGCTGGATTGACTAAATAATTTGCAGTTAAGGCTGCGATGATTTTATAATCAAGTCAGGGCTGAATGGTGTTGGCGCAAGGATCTGACAGCGCTTACCTCAGCGGTAAGCTCGGTACAACTGCGTTTCCAGCGTGACTGAGATGGGGAATCCAAGCAAGCATGAAAAACTTTCTCTTCACTGTTTCTCTAGTACTGATTTCGTTTTTCGTACCTGCCTGCGATCGAGTATCCGCCCGCGGATTAGCAACAACCGTAACTCCAGGACTGCACCACACAAACATTCCTGTCCGGCACCGCTCAGCCCATCGCACACGGCAGCACAGCACCAGTTCGCGCAACCGCGAGCGAACAGTCACGCAATATCTCGGGCGCAAGCGGCGAGAAGTGCTGGTCACAAGCCACCACGCACGACAACATAAGACCAAGCATCACCGAGTTCGGCACGTCGCCGCTTCGCGCCATGCCTATCCGATGAATTTCTTCATGCTCAAAGCACCGGAATTCGATCGCACTCCATTGCCGACAGAGCTATCGCAACGTATTCATAACCAGTTCGTCCAGGGCACGGCCGACGGATTTTCACCGCGTGCGCTCGTGAGAGCAGGCATCGTCGGATACTTCCCGATGCGCGGTGGTATCTTCTGGCGGCGCGAACCGGTGAAATACATCGTCGTTCATTCCACTGAAACCGGGCGGCCAATGGGTGCGACGCGCGTGATCGACAGCTGGAGCTCGGGCGGTCGCAGACATGCCGGCGCTCAATACGTGGTCGACCGCGACGGCAGTATCTTCCAAGCCGTAGACCCCGATCTCGCCACAGTGCACGTCAATATATTCAAGACGCTGCCCGGGATCAATAACGACAACACTGTCGGCATCGAAATGTGTCACGCCGGCAGCCAGAATTATCCGACCGAGTTGAGAGAATCAGTGCTGAGGCTGGTTACTTATCTGCAAGAGCGCTACAAAGTGGCCGACGAAAACATCATAACGCATCGCTACGCACAGCAGGGAGATCATACCGACCCGGTCGCCTTCGACTTTAACGGCTTTCTCCTGCAACAAAAGCGCTTTCACATGCAAGCTGTCGCCAGTCGCATGAACAAGGCCAATGAAGAGCTCGCCAGATTGACACCGGACAGCGGATTGCAAGCCACAGTTTACATGCAACCGCATGGTGCGCTTTCCGAAAAGCAGCCGGCGGCAACCGAGCAAGCCAACCCGGCAGAATCGACAACAATCATTCAAGAGAGCAAAGTATCGGGCAAAGTGGTCAACACCGTCCAATCGGCGCCGGCCGAACAACCGGAACAAGCGATGCACTCGTCTTCGACCAAGCAACGACTACAGCCGGCTTTGCGCGGGCCGATTGAGATGGACCCTCAATCAGCAACGATTTTCAACGCGCCAGCGCAGCCAGCCGAGCCCACCCAAGAGACAGCGCCTAATCACTGAGTTAAGTTGCCTGCTCCGCCGGCATCTAGATCTAATGCCGTTCAGATAATAGGCATGCAAAACCCGGGAGCGCCGGACAGATAAATCATTAGCCGCAAGACCCGAAAGTTAATATGATCGATCCTCAGAAGCGAGTACATCAGTCTCAATCCAGTAACGAGAGTCGGCAGGTCGCCAGCACCGCATAATCATTGCCGCCGCCATCTATCCTGCTTTCGATCAGATCGACTGTCGCGATCGGTAGCACCACGGGTAGTGCCAGTTCGTCGACCAGCCAGCCGGGCAAGCAGAGCGACGCTCTGCCTCCGCCTTCCTTGGGTGAGTCAAACCTGAGCAGCGTCACATGCGGTCGAAACTGCTTGTTGTCCGGATGCAGAACTCGATTCGCCAGCGCCGCCCTAATTGTCAAAGCAAGCTCAGTTACGGCCGGCGCAACTGTTGATGCGGTGAGCACCAGTTGCCGCGGACTTTTGAACGACGGCCAGATCTCAAGGAGATCGAAGGCAACCGTCATCGGAATGCTTCCGCTGCACGCTGCAACAAGCGACTCTTTCAACTCGGCAAGACGCTCCGAGGGCAGACTGCCCAGAAAGGCCCAGGTCATGTGAAGCTTGGCAGCTTTGACCCAGCGCAGCTTTCTTTGCCACAAGCTGCTCAGCGCTTCATTGTGACGGCTAATCGATCCCAGTTGCTCCCGAAGCTCGCCTGAAAGAAAGCTGCCGACGAACACTCGCTTTACAGCTTGGTTTTCGGCTGCGAACCTTTCACTCATCCCCGTCGGTCGAGCGAGAATAAAATCGTCGTCCTTCCGCTTCCATTTTCTTTATAGACTCGGAGATCTGGCGATTCGAACCGTCCTGCCGGTAAATCTCCTCGAGCCGCGCTCTCAGATTGCCGATGCCGATGCTGTCGGCATACTTGAGCGGACCGCCTCGAAATGGCGGGAAGCCGGTGCCCAGTACCATGGCGAGGTCGATCTCGCGGGGCTTCCGGACAATTCTGTCAGCCAGACAGCGTGCAGCCTCGTCAATCATCGGATAGATCAATCGCTCGACTATCCAGGCCTGCCTCTCCGCCGGCGGTTTCTGGTCGGACACCACCAGCCCAATCTCGCTTACCAAGCGCGAATCAAACTGCAAACGACGGCCGCTCTCGTCCCAGCTATAGACACCGGTGCCGGTCTTCTTGCCGATCAATCCCAGCTCTTTGGTTTTACCAATCACCGCCGGTGGTGCAAATCTCTCGCCGCATCCTTCATGGAGAGCGTCAGCAACCTTGAAAGCGACATCGAGACCGACTTCATCCAGAACGTTAAGCGGGCCCATCGCCATCCCGAACTCGACCGCGGAGTCATCGATCCAATTGAGCGGAACGCCAGATTCAGCAAGCCGCGCGGCTTCGATGATGTACGTGCAAAGCAATCGGTTCACCAGGAATCCCGAACCGTCATTGACCATAGTCGGTATCTTACCCAGGCGCGAGACGACGCCGGCTGCTCTGGCAAGAGCTTCCCGCTTAGTGCCCTTATGAGAGATGATCTCGACCAGCGGCATCCGGTCTACCGGCAGGAAGAAATGCATCCCGAGAAATCTGCCGCTGTCCGCCAGGCGGCTGGCAAGCTTGTTGATAGACAGCGACGAAGTGTTGGAAGCTAAAGTACAATCCGCGCTAATGATGCTCTCCAAGCGCTCGAACAGCTCGTGCTTCAACTCTTCGCTTTCAAATACCGCTTCGATAATGAGATCGGCCGCTGCCAGCTCGCGCTCGTCAACAACCGGCTCGACGCGCTGGAGTATCTCAGCAATCTCGGCTTCACCCAACTTTGCCTTCTGTTGATTGCGCACAATCAAAGCTCGCAAGCGGTCGACCGGATTGTCCTGCGGATTACGGTTGGTTTGCTTGAATAGCACCCGGTATCCGCTTATTGCTGCCAGCTCGGCGATCGCTGTACCCATCGCGCCGCTGCCGATCACTGCCACGGTCGAGACAGGATTCGTCTGCATCTTAGCGGACATCATCGCCGCAGTCTGCCGGGCGAACTCCGTATTAAAGAACAGCGCGATCAAATTCTTGGCGGTGTCGCTGGCAGCCAAGTCGCCGAAAGCCTTGGCTTCGCCTTTGAGACCGAGCTCGATGCCGTTTCTCAGTCCATTGCGAATCGCTTCAATCGCCTTGAGCGGTGCCGGATAATTGCCCCTGGTCTTGATCCGCATCGAGCGCTCGGCAGTTGCCAGCACCTTCGTCCATTTCGCCTCTTCCAGTTGGATCATGGCGACTTTACGGTCGGCCAGCGCGCGCTTCCTTTCAGCAGTACTTTGCAGGAGCTCGAGCGCTCTTTCCTGGCAGCGTTCCAGAAGCTCGTCGGGTTTGACGACCTCGTCGACGAGTCCGAGCGCAAGCGCCCGGGATACATTTACCGGCTCGGATGAGAGGATCATCTCCAGTGCGTTTTGCAGTCCGATCAGGCGGGGCAGCCGCTGCGTTCCACCCATGCCGGGAATAAGTCCCAATCGCACTTCCGGCAGCCCCAGTAAGGTGCTTTCACAATCGCTGGCGATCCGTTGATCGAAAGACAGTGCCAGCTCTAAACCGCCACCGAGGCAAATTCCGTTGATTCCAACCACAGTCGGCTTGCCGAGAGCCGCCAGGCGATTGAGAATGTCCTGGCCCTGTCTTGACTTTTCTTCTGCTGCCTCCGCCTTGGTTACTTTCACAATCTCGCGCAGATCCGCACCGGACAAGAAAGTGTCCGGTTTGCCAGAAACCAGAACCAGCGCCTTGACAGATGAATCGTTCTCGAGCTCGCAGAGAGTTTGTTCTAATTCGGCAGTTACCTCGCTCGAAAGAGAATTCAATTTCCCCGGGCAATCCAACAGAACTACCGCTATTCCTGACGCCTTTTTCCGCAGGATGACTTGTTGCTTTGTTTGAGTCACCTTAATCCCTTGTCCCCTGACGCATCTTCATGCCCCGGGCTATGAGAGCGCCACCGGCCGCAAACGGCAAGAACATGATTACCAGTCCAAGCAGCGACATAGACGGAAAGCTCATCACTACCTGCGACAGAACCGCAAATAGAATAAGTGCAAGCGATGCAATTGTAATGATCCAGCCGAGCCTGTTTTTATAATCAAAAAACAGCAGTCCCACACCGATCATGAGCGGGATGATCGTGAGCCCGAATCCGGCACTGTGAAAGCCTAAAAGCGACATGAACCCGGAGCCGACATGCACATGGTTCATGAACAAAAAGAGCCCGAGCAACAGCAAGCCGAAACCTCCGCATAAACAGAGATCGGATGCGGTGGAGTCTGTGCCGGAGTCCTTGCCGCCCGCTACGATCTCGGACTTCTTTTGACGGGTGGCTGGCGGCTGCGGTGCTTCTTCGAGGCTGGCTTCCAGCTCCGCCAATTTTTCCTTAATCTCGTCTTCCGGCCTGCTCATGACAACGACGACTTCCAGTCAATAGTTTGAATCGGGTCACCTGAATTACTAAGGATACCAGCTATGTACTCCAATTCTAGTGCCGAATTACCATCAACTTAACTGCCTGGGCTTACCGGCTTACTTTCCCTGGGTAACTGAACTACTCTCCTTGAAGCGCTGGGCGATCGGCATGCGCCAACCGAAACCAAAAGATTGAGCTGTCACCTTTAGCCCCGGCGCTGCCTGGTGCCTCTTGTATTCGTTGCGATCGATTCGGTTGACAACATCCCGCACCACTTCCGGGCGATATCCCAAGGCGATGATCTCATCGATGCGCTTCTTCTGCTCCACATAAGCGTTAATAATTCCATCTAGCACTACATATGGTGGCAGCGTATCCTGATCGAGCTGATTTGGTCTAAGCTCCGCCGATGGTGGCTTGTCGACAGTAGAGCTGGGAATAATCTCCCTCCCGGACTCCTCATTGATGAATTTGGCCAACTCGTACACCATCATTTTTGGCAGATCGGATATCACGGCCAGACCGCCGCACATGTCACCATAGAGGGTGCAATACCCGACTGCCAGTTCCGATTTGTTGCCGGTGGTAAGCACAAGAGAGCCGTACTTGTTGGAAAGAGACATCAGGATTGTGCCGCGAATTCTGGCTTGAATGTTCTCCTCCGTAACATCCTTTGCGAGATTACTGAATGCTGGTGCCAGCATTGAATCGAATGCGCTCATCGTAAGCGCGATCGGAATCTCTTTCAGTTCGATGCCGAGGTTATGAGCCAAACTCTTGGCGTCGTCAAGGCTTCCTTTGGAAGAGTAGGGCGACGGCATAGCCACTCCCAAGACGTTGTCACGACCGACAGCCTGACAGGCGATCGCGCAGGTAACCGCAGAGTCTATCCCGCCGGAAAGGCCAATCACCGTCTTTTCGAATCCGCACTTTCGCATGTAATCTCTGGTTCCCAGCACAAGCGCCTGATAGATATTGGCTGTCTTGTCTTCCGGACAATCCTTGATCTCACCGCGCTCGGCAGCGAGATCGACAATGAGCAAATCCTCTTCGAAAGAGCTGGCTCTGGCGATCAAATCGCCTTTGGCGTTGACCACAATCGACCGGCCGTCGAAGATCAGCTCATCATTGCCGCCGACCTGATTGACGTATACAACCGGAATATTGTGGCTGCGAGCCTGATTTCTGACCAGTTCGTGCCGAATATGTTGTTTGCCGACTGTAAAAGGAGAAGCCGAGATATTAATGAGCACTCTCGGCTCGAACTGCGATATCGAGTCGATCGGATCGACTTGATATCGCGGCCGCGGATAGAGCTCACGATAATTCCAAATGTCCTCGCAGATGGACAGGCCGACTGACCAATCATCGACAGCACAGTGAGCATAGGACCTAGCCGGCTCGAAGTAGCGATCTTCGTCAAAAACATCATATGTAGGAAGGAGAGTCTTATGCTGCACGGCCCGTAGCTGACCGCCATCGGCCAGCGCGCAGGCATTGAAAACCGGTCTGCCCGCACCCGGATTCGGCTCGACGTACCCCACCAATACAGCCAATTCAGCCAACTCAGCGATCACTCGTTGCAGCCCTTCGAGATTCGCTTTGATGAAACTCTCTTTCAATAGCAGGTCCATTGGCGGATAGCCGCAAATAGCCAGCTCGGGAAAGACAACCAGGCGTGCGCCGGCAGCCGCAGCCCGCTTGCCGAAATCGACGATTTTGGCAACATTGTTCTGGAAATCACCGATCGTGGGATTAATTTGGGCAAGTGCGACTTTCATCTAATATCTCTGGATTAAATCCTGGGTCTTCGAGGAAATTATCGCATCAGAAGTTGGTATGAAGCAGGCAGAGACAGCCTTGCCTCCGAGCCGTGATTAAATGAAGGTGTTTTCAAGCGGAATGGACATACTATCGTCACTATCTATAATGGTTATTACTCACTTACCAAGTGGCTATCCCTAGAAAGTTTGGTGAGCTATGAAAGCAGCCGTCGGACTGTTGGTTCGGGCACTCTCAGTTTTAGCAGTCCTCGCCCTGGCATCGCCCGCGTTTGCCGGACAAGTGCAAAATCTATCTCCAGCTGGTCTGGCCGATGGCGCCGGTATCTGGGTCAACCTCTGGCACTGGCCTGACGGCGACCTTGACAGCTACTGCTCAAAGCTCAGAGCCAACGGCATTCGCAACATCTTCTTGCAAACGTCGCGCAGCAACACCGAGGCAGTGCCACGCCCGGAGAAGCTCGGTCCCATTATCGAGGCCTGCCACCGTCACAATATTCGAGTAATCGCCTGGTCCTTTTCAGAACTCGACCATCCCAAAGTGGACGCCCAGAAGTTAATCGCCGCCGCCAACTTCCGCAGCACGCTGGGACACCGGCTCGACGGTATCGCCGGCAATATGGAGAAGAACCTCGCGCAAGAGCGCGTCGAAGAATACAGTGTGCTGCTGCGAGAGAAGCTCGGGCATAACTATCCGATGATCGCTGTCGTCTACAGCCCGCTCAACCGCGCACCGGCGGTAGCACACATTCCCTGGAAGACACTTGCCCAGCACTGGGACGTGATCGCCCCCATGACGTACTGGGGCGGCAGATATCAGAAGCTAGATCCATATACATATACACAGCTGACCGTGCAGACTGTACGAAAGCTAACCGGCCGGCCCGATCTCGAGATTCACCTGATCGGCGACGGCATGGGCACCACGAGCGAGCAAGTCCAGCAATTCCTGAAAGCCTGCGGAAGCTCCGAAGTTACCAGCGCCAGTCTTTACCCCAATCATGTTCCAACCGGCGAACAGTTAGCTTGCCTGGGTCGTTACCGTGATTACTTTCCATCTAACTCCCGATTTCGCTTGGCGGCCATGCGAGAGCTGTGTCGAACCGGCTCATTGGCGATGCCACCAAAAGGCGACCCGTCACAGCCGATCGCTCGCAGCGAGTTTTATCGATTAGTGGCTCGTCAGCTTTTCCGGCGCAATCCGTCCGAAGACTTATCCACCGTTCAAGCGATGGAGATTCTCGATAATGCCGGAGTGCTGCCTGAACTGTTCGCTCCCGACGCAGCGCTCGAGCAAGCGCTGGCACAGCCGGTAGACTCGCTGGAGGCGATTTCGTTGGTCGCTCGTTCAATCGAGTTTCAGAGCAGCAATCAGGCCCACAAACACCAGCCTAATCATCCTAAAATTGCCCAGAAGCGCCGGGCGGACCGCTGGTTGGTTCAGCCCGCCAGCGCCGAAGCTGCTCAGCCGGCAACCGCTCAAGTCAAGCTGGTGAACTACCTGGATGCCTCTCAGTTGGTTCTGCAAGCGCGCGCAGGCTTGCGATAAGAAGCTCAACAATTCGGCTCAAGTCTGGTTCGAACTTGAATCGTTCGGGTAGAACGAGAGGTAGAGAATATGAGGAATCGAAAGCTCCATTAAATCTCAGAGCACTGGCGACGCCGGGTGCTATTCTAGATATAACTTGAAAAAGAAGAATTTCCAGCATTCACGCGAGTGTTTCCAAGGCCTTTTTAAGGACCTTCAATTTTTGCATTCAATCTCAAACATCTGGTTCAGTTTACTTCCGGTTTTCCCGGTCCCAGCGGAGGTACGCCCATGCATGTCGTCGTTACCGGACGCAACATCGACCTTACTCCAGCGCTCAAGGAGTATCTATCAGACAAACTGCAACGAGCGCAAAAACATTTCAGCCACCCGCTCGATATTCAGGCGCTTCTAAGCGTTGCCAAAAACCCCTCGATTGCCAAGAACCAGACAGCCGAGGTGACAATCAAAGTAAACGGCAACATTATTCGAGGCGAAGAATCGAGCGAGAATATGTACAACTCGATCGATCTCGTAGCCGATAAAATCGAACGCCAATTGCGCAAATTCAAGACTAGACATTGGCAGCGCAAGAAGCCACACGACAAAGAGCCGGACCTTTCCATTGACGTTAGTCCCGACGTCGACACCGACGAGGCAGTCAAGAAATCGCTGGCGACCGAAGAGATCAAGTCAAGAATCGTGCGGTCCAAGCGCTTCCCACTCAAGCCGATGACACCGGAAGAAGCTTGCGCACACATGGACCTGCTCGGCCATGACTTCTTCATGTTTGTGAATTCGGAGACCGGTCACGTAAATACTGTCTACCACAGGCGTGATGGACAATATGGGTTGATCGAACCCGAAGTTTAGTCGATTCAAGAATTCGCAACTCCAGCGCCGGCGACGCATGGCATTTCAGGCGGTGCACGATCGAACTATAATGGCATCACGATCGGCCTATGACAGCGTCGCGATGGACGAATGACGACTTCGAAAGGACCCTCGGATCCTTCTGTAGGGGTCTTGCCATGCATGACCCGGTTTCTTCAGGACATATTCAATACAACCGCTTGCCGAGCCAAATCGATTTAGCTCGGAACAACTTCTTACCGGGCGCGTCACTTGAAATCGACAGGATTGCCAAGCGCCACAAATTGCAACTGCAACTTACACTTTTAGTAAGTTCAGGGAAATTGTGGTGTAAGCATTTGCTTCGATCCTTTAGAATCCATAGTTGGAACAAAATGGTGCGGCGGGACAGGACTGTCGGACTTGGTTTCTCCGACCGTCGACTTTCAGGGGTAGACAGTGACTAAAGGCAAGCTTGGTACGAGAATCTTTATTGCAACTGCCGCTACGGTGTTTTGCTCGGGGTTGGCAGCTTTCGGAATTTTGCCCGGCACCTTCCCGGCACAAGCAGAGTCGGCCCAAGCGGTTGATCTCAACAACGCCGGCGTTCAAGCGCTGAATAAAGGCAACTTTCAACTGGCGATTCAGAACCTGGAAAAGGCTGTGAAAGCCGATCCCGGATATACACTGGCGCGCCAGAATCTAGCGATTGCATACAACAACTATGGACTGCAGCTGCAAAACAACCCGAAGGAAGCGATCAAACAGTTTCACAAGGCGCTCTTCTACGATCCCACCAACAGCACAACCGGAGCCAACCTCGACGGCATCATCCGCTACATGGGAAAGGATCCCAACTCTTTCAAGGATCGGATAGCCCTTGCCAACGAAGCCAGAAACGCATCACCTAATGACTTCATAGGCGCCACCATCGAATACAAAGCAGCGCTGAAAATCAAAGACGACGGCAAGACACACTCCAGCCTGGGTGATGTTTATCGCGTGATGGAGATGACCGATCCGGCGATCGAAGAATATAAAGCAGCCACCAGGACGGCGGATTCAGCAGAGATCGAAGTAAAGCTCGGGCAGGCGTACCAGGCCAAGAAGGATCTACCAAATGCAATCGGTTCTTACAACCGCGCTATTCAATTCAAATCTGACGACCAGGATGTGCTTGACGCTCTGAAAGCGGGCTGGGATGAAGCTTTAAAAGAAGAGCCGCTCGCCCCCGAAAACCACCTTGGATTGGGCCAGGCCCTGCAGTATATGGGTGATTTCGAACAGGCCAGGGCTGAGTATCAGCAAACCATCCGTTTGGACAAAAGCGGCAAGGTAGCACCGATCGCTCAGCGGCTTTTGGCGGACCTCGAAGTGGCGAAGAGAACAGCCGCAATCAAACGGCACATCAACTCTGGTGTGGACCTGCAAACCAAAGGCTTGTTCGACCAGGCGATCGCCGAATACAACAAGGCGCTCGAGGCCGATCCCAAGAATGCCGTCGCCTGGGTGGACATTGGCAGCGCCTATCAGCAAAAGAAGTCCTACGACGAAGCGATTGACGCGTACAAGAGAGCTCTCGCGCTCGATCCTAAGAATGCCACTGCGACGCAGGGAATCAAGGCGGCTCAGGACGCTAAACAGGACAAGCTGGTCGACGATCTGACAAAGTCGGCTGCCGACCTGTTTAAGATCGGCAAGTATGACGATGCGATCGCAAAGTATCAGGAAGTGCTGAAGCAGAATCCGACCGATCCTGCCGTTCACTTCAATATCGGTGCCACTTATCAGGCCAAAAGAGATCTTGATGCGGCGATCACGCAGTACCGACAAGCAATTAACTTAGATCCAAAGAACGACGACTACAAGAAAGCCTTGCAAGCGGCTTATCAACAGAAGGCAGATCCGGTCGTCGCACAGGCAGTGCAAAAGTACAACGCAAAGGATTACGCCTCCGCGATCGATCTTTACTTGCAAGCGATCACCTTTCTACCCAAAAACGCCGGTCTCTGGTACAACCTGGCCAGCGCGTATTACGCCAGAGAGCAGTACGACAAAGCACGTGATTCTTACAAGAAAGCGCTGGATCTGGATCCCAAAGGTCAGTCCGACGATCTTTACCTGATGTCGGTGATCGATGAGCACTACGACCGCGGTCAGGCTGCTCTTGACGGCTACCAGGCATATCTCGCCGCCTCTCCAAACGGGCAGTTCTCACCGCGCGCCAAAGAGCGAATCAAAGCTCTCAACACCAACATCAAAGACACGATCAAGATCAAGTCCGAAACGGAGATCGCCCAGATCAAAGAGGCCGAAGACTCCTACCGCAAAGCGATCGATCTGCAGAAGCTACAAAAGTACGACGAGGCGGTCGCTCTCTATCAGAAGGCGATCAACCTGCAACCGAAGAATCCTGATTATGTCTACGCCCTGGGTACGCTGTTCCAGGACAAGAAGGAGATCGACATCGCGATCAATTGGTATAAGCAAGCGATGGAGCTCGATCCCAAGAACAAAGATTATCCCAAGGTGTTGCAGCAGGCATATGTTTTAAAAGCTGGACCGATTGCGGCAGAAGCGATCAAGAAGCAAACTTCCGGAGACGTAGCGGGAGCGATTGCACTTTATCAACAAGCGATCGATATTCTGCCCAATGACTCAGGGCTCTGGACCAACATGGGAACAGCGCTTCAGCAATCAGACGCATTTGCCGACGCTCGCCAAGCTTATGAGAAGGGTTACAACATCGATCAAAAGGCCGCCGTCGGTAATCTTTTCTTGATGGCGGCGATCGACGAAAACTTCCGACAGGGACAAAAGGCGCTCCAAGAGTACACGAAGTATTTGCAAGCAGCTCCCACCGGGCAATACGCGGCCGACGCAAAGACGCGTGTCGCCGCTCTGTCGAAGAATCCCAACGACACCAAAGCGCTGGCAACCTCGGGCGAAATCAAGTCCGGAAGAGAAGCGGCAGAAGCTTACGATCAAGCCGTGAAACTCCAGCAGTCCCAAAAGTATGACGAAGCAATTCCGCTCTACGAAAAGGCCTCCGGCTTGATTCCCAAAGAAGCCAGCTATCCTTACGCGTTGGGCACCGTGTACCAGGCTAAGGGCGACTACGACAACGCGATTGCCGCGTATCAAAGGGCGATTTCGCTTGATCCTAAGAACAAGGATTATCCAAAGCTGCTCACTCAGTGCCAGGAGCTGAAAGCGGCCCCGCTCATGGACAAGGCTGTTAAGCTGCATACCGGCGGCGATATCGCCGGTGCTATTCCGCTGTACGAGCAGGGTCTGTCCATTTTCCCGAACAATCCACGCGGCTGGACTAACCTCGCGTCGGCTTATCAAGCCACGGATAACTTCGCCAAAGCCCGTGAGGTCTATCAAAAAGCCCTCGATATGGACCCCAAAGGCGAGTCGGAAAACTGGTACTACATAGCCGCTCTCGATGAAAACTTCGGTCAGGGAGCCAAGGCGCTTCAGGAGTATCAGAAGTACATTTCAATCGGCGGGCAGCGACAATATGCCGCCCTTGCCCAGCAGCGCATCAAGGCTCTCGTGGTTAATCCAGGCAATGTGCAAAAGCTTGAGACGCAGGCCGACATCAAGAAAGCGCAAAGCGCATCGCAAGCCTATGACGCTGCCGTCAAATTACAGCATGAAAGTAAGTTTGACGAGGCGATACCGCAGTATATGCAAGCGATTCAAATCGCCCCGAACAATGCTTCATATGCTTACGCACTGGGCACTTGCTACCAGGCTAAAGGTGATTTTGATAGCGCTATGCAGTGGTACAAGAAAGCCTCTGCACTAGATCCGAAGAACAAGGACTATCAGAAGCTTTTGACTGATGCGACGGTATTGAAAGCCAGACCGATCTTGGATGAAGCCGTTAAGAAGCATGCTGCCGGCGACTATGCCGGAGCAGTTCAACTTTATTTGCAAGGTTTACAAATCATTCCAAATGATGCCCACAGCTGGACTAATATTGCCGGCGCCTATCAGGCGATGGATGATTACACTCATGCCCGCGATGCGTTCCAGAAAGGGGTCACGCTCGATCCGAAGAACGAAGCAGAGAACTGGTACTTCATCGCCGCAATCGACGAGAATTTCGGTCAGGGTCCAAAAGCGCTCCAAGAGTATCAGAAGTACGTCCAAGCCTTGCCGAAAGGCAGCTACGTGGCCCTCGCTCAACAACGGATCGCCGCGCTGACGGCCAATCCGGCTGCTGTCCAGAAGATAGTCACTCAGGCCGAGCAGAAGAAGAGTTCGGAAGCCGACACCGCTTTCCAAGCAGCTATTCAGCTCCAGCAAGAGAACAAGTTCGATGAAGCGATTGAATCGTACAAGAAAGCGATCGCCGTCGCTCCCAACAACTTCAATTACTGGTACAGCATGGGAACCGCTTATCAAGCCAAGAACGACATCGACAACGCAATTAGCGCTTACACCAAGGCCTCGGCTTTGAATCCCAAGGAGCCTACTTACAAGCAATACATCAAACAACTAAAACAGGCCAAAGCCGCGCCGCTCGTCGAGTCAGCCATCAAGAAGCAGACTACCAAGGACGACAAGGGCAATTACGATCTGCCCGGTGCGATTGTTGATTACGAAGCAGCACTTAGAATCGATGATGATGCCGGAACCCATGCCAATCTCGGCACTGCCTATCAGGCAACGAATAACCTGCCGAAGGCGCTTGCCGAGTACAAAAAGGCGATTCAGCTTGATGCCAAACAATGTGATGCCTACTATTACTTAGGCACTACCTACCAGGCGATGAAGCAGAATGCGCTGGCGATCGCGGAGTACAAGCATTACCTGCAATGCGCCCCATCCGGGCCGAACGCCGCCGATTCCAAAGTACAAATCAAAGCGCTCGGCGGGAAGTAACTGTCGTGCAGATACCTATAAACGCTCGGCGTAAACCCAGCGCAGCTGGCCCGTCGGCTGCGCCGCCTCGTGGAATCCATTGCAGATGCAGGCGTTCAGGTAAACCTTGCGTAAACCCGCAAATCCGCAAGAGGCGCATTGACTACGTATTATTCCCATATCGCTTCCACGATTTTGCCACCATTGCTGGCTAAATTACACTCAACGCACGGGTTGAATTCAACTAATTGTCAAAACCTCAAAACGCATCGGACGGCGCACCACTGCTGGTCGTCCGGGCAGGTACCTTCACTGGCCTACAGGACGACCAAATATGGCTGTAAACTCCCAAGGAATCCCACCCATTCTGCCTGCGGGCGAAGACTTCAGAAGAACACGCGAATGGTTGAACGAACAAACTAGTCCACTCGAGCTCCGCCTGTGCGGAAAGGATGTGACCGATCAAGACCTGATCGAGCTGCTCCAATCCGCAAACCTTCAATATGTAGATATCGCCCGCACCAACATTACCGATGTCGGGCTCGGTCATCTCAAAGTGCTCAACAATTTGCGCGAGCTGAGGATTAGCGAAACCAAGATTTCAGACGCGGGGCTCAAGTCATTCGAAGGTTGGACACGGCTGCACCGGCTCGATCTCACCAATACGGCAATCACGGAAACCGGTCTCGATCACCTGAAAAATCTCCCGGTTCTCAAAGAGCTGAAGATCGGCGGCACGCGCATCACGGACGGTGCGCTGGAAAAGCTCGCCGGAATGAAACAGCTGCAAGATCTCAGCCTCTTCAATACAGCTGTAAGCGATACGAAGCTGGAGCTATTGTGCCAGCTGCCAAACCTGAGATGCTTGAATCTGGGAGCAACGAAAATAACTGATTCGGGGCTTGCGAAGTTGAAGCAATTCATCTGTCTCGAAGAGCTGTTTCTCGCCAAGACTAAAGTCACAGACCAGGGATTGCGGTGGTTGGCCGGACTGACCGAGCTGCGCACGCTAGCGCTCTGGGATACAGAGATAACTGATGCGGGACTACCGCACCTGAAAGCGCTGATGCATCTACAAACGCTGTACTTACAGGGGACACAAGTCTCCGACGCCGGTCTTGATTGCTTTAGCGCCTTTCCCGAACTCGAGACATTGTTGCTCGACCGCACCCGAGTAACACCAGAAGGACTTTCACGCCTTCAATTGATGCGCCGCTTGACCGACATCGGGAAATCAGGACAGTAGGACGCGAAGGGAAACTACGCTACCTCGGAATTGAACTCTCTCAGGACTTCTTCAATCAGCCCTTCCCTGAGGGCCGTGGTTAGATCTGCACAATAGTACACTGCTGCTGCAACATTGGTGGCACTTTCCGGTTTCCCGAGCGGAAATCGATCGTGTCTTTCCAGGGTTGCTCGTACCGATTCGGACTCATCTATTTCGAGCAATTCGTATTCGCTGTCAGTACACGTTAGTATCGCGTAAATGCCAGGCTCATGGAGGATCTCCTTTGCCTGGGTAAATGGACCCTCGAACTCCCAACTGCCAATTAAAACCGTCATCTCAAATCCTCGCGCAAAGTCGTAGTAGCTGAGCGCCTAAATGCTCGCAAGGAATCGTTTAAGAAGCGGTTAAGTTCCGTCACCGGAAAGCAGCCAGACACGATAGCCGGCTGATAAGACAGTCCCAATTTTAACTTCGGCTACGTACATTCCCCAATGACATCTCGTGTTAATCAGCACAAAATTAATTAGCAAAGGTGATTCTCGACATTGCTGTCCGCGGGAAGATCGGGCTGGATCTGGACCCATTTTTATGGAGTCGGATCTAATTGTGGCCGAAAGACTTTCCAGAGAGAATCAAGAACCAAAGAGCGATCGCCCGGATCAATCTCTAGATGCTCTAAGAGTTCAGATCGAAGCTCATCGAAAGCACGACCGAAGAGAATCGTGGTTGAGTCATGGCGTCGGCTGGTTGACATCATTAAACAGCCAAAGCGACGACTCGTTGAAGCAACTGGAGCGTTTGCGGCAAAAGGCCGATCAGCAGCTCAAGGCAGGCGACACCGAGTCCTTGAAAGCGACCAAACAATCGATAAACGCACAAGTAAAAGCGGACCGTGAAAGTCTGTCTTGGAAGGACGAAGTTACCCGCTACAGCGGGGGATTCGCAAAAGCAGCCGCCCTTTTTGCAAGAGGCCGAATCGGCGCTGCTGCCACCATCGGATTGCATGGGATCGATCAGGCGCGCTACGGCGACACCGCACTCGCCAATATTGCCGATTTAACGCTAGGCGGCACAAAGGGCGGAGCGATGAGATTTGTCTTCGACAAGGTCGGTCCTGCTCCCATCGGGCCGGCTGCGAAAGGAATAACCCTTGGCTTGGCCAACACCACCCTGGAAGTAGGACTGGCCAGGCACCAGTATTTAGACAAGAGCAGCGGGGCGTTAACGGTAAGCAGCTTTGGGCAGGGTCTGTTCCAATCAGCTCTGACTACTTTGGATCCCAAAGCTCGGGCAATCGACGGGGCGATCTTCGTGGCCGGACACGGACTGTTCAAGGGCTTGAACAGCAGTACCGGCGGTGCCCTGGAACGCAGCAAAATGCTGAGCACGATGTTTACCGGCGGCACTTTCGGAGTATCGAGCGGGGCCGCCGGCGAACTGATGCGTCAACAGCAAGAAGGCGAGCGATTCGACCCGGCGAAGATAGTGGTGCGCGGTCTGCTGCAGGGTTCAGTCGACAGCCTGGCCGCCAGCTTCGGACATGGCATATCCGACCCTCACATTCGCAACCAAGCACGAAAGTGGTCGGACGAATGTTTGAATAATCTCCGCTCCAGCACAGAAAGGCTTCAGCGATCCGTTAGCAATGTGATCGAGTCAGCGTTTCCTGGTCCACGTCTTGGCTTAGCCGGCATCGGAGAATCAGCTGCAATTCCGGTTGAGCCGCTAGCACAATCAAGCAGTATTCACCGTGATTTCCGGGATAGACAGCACCAGAATACACCGGATACTAACTTAGCCAGCGATCGCCTGATGCTGATGAAGCAGCCCAACGCCACCGCCTCCCCGCTCGAATGGCTCGAATCAATGAAAACGGAGCTGATTCGCATTGACGACCGCGGAGCCAAAGAGAAAGTCGAGTCGATTCGCGACATGTGGAAACACCTGGAGAGGTTTGACCGCATGCCGGTGGACAGCATCCAACAGGCTCAACTAATGCTTGAAGTCGACCAGCTTTTCAACAATCAAATGAGGCAGATTAAGTGGGAAGCGAAAAGAAGGGAATCAATCGAAGTACCAGATGAGCAATTGGCAGAACACTGTGCGCCGCAAAAACTGGTAGCGCAAATAGTTCGCGACCGCTTAGCAAGAAGCTACGCCTGGGACACCTATTCAAAGGGACAGCTAGACCGCGTCAACACAGCGAATGTACAGCAAGGGATACAAGTCCAAGCTGAGATTTCGAATGCTATATCGGAGATGCTCAGCAGCGGACTCCATCTTCAGCCGGGGGTAGTGGCTATCCTTTCGGCGAACGGGCACGGCAGAAAGCGCGCGATGGACTGGAGCGGAGTACCTGTGCCGGCATCGTCGGCAGCAGACAAAGCCGGCTGCGATTATCTCTTAATGCACAGGCTTACTGGCGAGCTGATTCCCTTTGATACCACCTTGAAGGGCACCAACATGCGCAGCGGTGCGCTGATTGATAGCAGGTTGGTCAATCAGAGTTTGCAGTGGGTAGATAAGACCGTTCCGGCCGGTCGCGAGGACTGGATACTAGCCGCGCTGGACCAGAATGCCTGGGAGCGCCGGGTACTTGAGACGAGCAGGAAAGGCGCCGGCACAACCTGGACGAGGGCGCTCGAAAGCACGCGCGCCCAGCTCAAAGAGCAGCTGGCTACTATCGTTGCACACGCTGTTTCGCCGCACTCGAGAATCGATGTATTCGGAGCGCAGGTTCCGTCCAACGATCCGACTTTGCCACCGAGCAGGCAGCTCTATGAGCTGTGGCGATTCAGAGCCGGATTGGAACAGGTCGTAGGGCTGCCGGAATGGAGCGACGGGCTCAAGGGCAGCATGGGCTACCTGTTAAAGACCCATGGCATTCATCAAGGTAGTTGGGGGTACTGGGCGCTAGACAATGTGCCGTCCCCACCAAAGCGGAAAATTCCCAGATTTTAGGGTCGGCGACTTTACATAACGCAGTCCTCGACTTAGTTCCACAGAACTTTCACGAACACTTATTAAGATCAGCCGACACAAACTGATTGCAGTTTATGGATGGTCCCGGGGGCTTTAACCGCCCGATTGCGTCGATAGTGAGGCTGCTGGCGATGAATCACAGCGACAACCGAAGAGATCGAGCCACACCCAAACAGATCTCCAACGCCGAATTGGCGCTGTACGGAATTCTTGTTATGGTTACAGCCGTCTCCCAGGTTCTTCTGCATGGCAGCAAGAGTATCGCGGATACGCTTGCCTGGGTGATAGTCTTCGCATTCATTCTCGCTCTTTTGTTCTTCGGCTGGGCTAGAACGAAGACTGAGACGTCTAAGGAATCTGACAAATGACACCGGTACTCGCGTTGTTACATTGTCGCTAAAAAGTTGACGGCACTACGTATTCTCCTCAATGACATTGAGACCGGGCGCTGTCATGATACGGCCGCCTGGCCTTCGGGTTAAGGCAATTACCAGGTCTGGCTGAATCTGGGGGGTATGCCTTTGCGCAAGTGAGGTTGCACAGAGTGCTGGACGGTCACTTCGACAAACAAGCGGAAAGCAACGGCCATTCAGACCGGCAGATCGACGCATTTTCGCTGCTCGATCAGCAGATCAAAAATCATCGCCGGCACGAGAAGCAGACGACCTGGCTCGGGCACGGAATAGCAAAAATTACCGGCACTGCCGCTGACTGTGATCGGTCGCTGGCAAGACTCGTCGAGCTGAAAGAAAAGGATCAACGAGAGCAGAAGGCAGGGGAGCAAAAGGCGCTGGCCGAAACGAAAGAAGAGATAATTCGCCACGTAAAGGCGGACCGTGACAAATTAGGATGGAAGGATGAAGTCGGCCATTACAGTTCAGCAGCGCTCAAGACCGCAACACTGTTTCTGCGCGGACGAGTAGCATTAGCAGGAACAGTCGCTCTTTATGGTCTCGACCAGGCTAATCCTAATGACACTTTGAAAACTCAATTTGTCGATCTGACGCTGGGAGGAGCTAAGGGCGGAGCGATGAGACTCGTGCTTCAAACGCTTGGTGAAAGACCTGTCAGCGCAGCCAGCAAGGGCGTCGCAATGGGACTCGCCAATACTGCTTGCGAGATCGGTCTTACCCGCAAGACGTATCTGGATCGAACCGGAAGCTTCAATCTAAACTCCGGTCTCGAACAGATAGTCAGCAATAGTTTGGATCTACGAGCGCGCGCAATCGATGGCGGAGTTTTCCTCTTCGCTCACGGGCTGTCGGGAGCGGCAAACAAGTTTAGCCACGGAGCGCTGCAATCAAGCCCGCTTTGGAACACCGTCTTTACCGGTGGCACCTTCGGTTTATCCAGCGGAGCGACTGGTGAATATATGAGGCAGAATGCAACCGGCGAAAGTTTCGACCTGACAAAAGTGATCACTTGCGGACTAAAACAAGCGGCTGTTGACAGCATTGCATCCGTACCAGGCGGCATTCAAGCACGAAGTATTATGCATAGGCAGTCCACCGCCGCCGGAGTTGAAAGAAATCCGCAAGCGAGATTAGATCAACACGATGCAGCAACCCAAGCGCTTAAGTTGCAGTCCGTTCTCGAGCAGCCCAATCGTTTTACTACCCAAACAGGCGCCGAGCACAAACTTTCCGGCAATGTCGAAGCCGAGCTCAATTCAAACGGCGGTCGAGCGAAGTCGTTGTTTGAACCAAGCAGACCGTCAGTCGAAGACTCATCACAGCTGGGGCTTCCCGCCCGGGTTGAGCGTTCCCGCACTGACACTGGTAGCGCTGAAAACACCGCCGAAACTGTCACCGCCAAACCAACTGTCCAGAAGTCGATTGATTGGGACGCCCCAGGCACCATGGACATTGTGCCGCTTCCGGAAGGACGCATGGAGATTCTCAAAGGAAAGATCGGCGACTACAAAGTGGTGACCGAGAAATTTCCGGTAGCGATCGAAGGTGATACCGCCACCTACAAGTGCTGGTCGGACTTTTTCAATCGAGGTCTAAAATGGGAAGACAGGCCGCTCAGGCTCTACGAAGTAAAGGACAGCCAGGTCAAGATATCCGTACGCGAAGAACACGCCCACGAAATTGAAAAGGTGCGCGAATTAGAGATTCAGCGTGAGCGCAAGCCTGACGCTGCCTTAACCGAACAGCTGAGCAAACTTCCCATGTTCGAGAACCTCCGCCCGGAGCACATCGCTCAGCTTCTCTCCGAATTGCCCGATGGTGGTGTCATCTTCGCCAAGCGAATCAACCTGCTTTACGGAGAGATCAGTCCATACGACCGCTGGCACCGCCAGAGCTATGACCGGGAGTTCAAAACCGCCGGTCAGGCTTCAAGAGACGGTGAGATCGATCTGTTCTCAACCAAGAGAGACTCGCTGGAGCGCATAAGACACTTGCTCTTTCACGAATGGGCTCACCTGGTCAAATTCGCCCTGCCCAAGGAGAGCAATCTATTCAATCTAGCCACGGTTCTTGAAGAGCATGGGTGGGCCCAGAGGCGCTATGCCCGCAAGGACACCGAAGAGAATTGGGCGGTCCACTTCGAAAAGGCGCTGCGCGCCGATGGTGATCATCTGCTGGAATTGGAAGCGGCGGCGCCGATCAGGCTTGCCATGTTCGGAAGAACGCTCGGGCAGATTCTCGAGGCGGTTCCGGAAGCAAGCAGAAGCCCGCACCACGAGCAGTATCAAAAACGCGTAAAGTTCATCACACAAGAGGTCATGCCGGAAGCGATTGACAGGCTGTGGTCATTACAGGATAGTCCCAACGCGCGCTATAGAAAGATTGCCACACAATTGCTCGGACACCTGGGCGATCGGACCGATTTAGTCGTTCTCGCAAGGACTTGTAAGAATGGAAGCTCAAACGCCAGAGATTTGAATCAACAATTTCTGGCCGCTAAAGAGATCGGCTCTCGCCATCCAGATGATTGGCTCGACAAGCTCGCCTTCATGAGTAACGGTGAGTCGAAAGTCAAGCAGCGAGCCACCGATGAGTTAGCCAACTTTCTGGCAGCTAACCAACTCCCGGCGGAGATCAGATACAGCTTGGAGCCGGACGCTCGCCGAATGGTAGCTTTGAAAGCGGCTGAAAAACTGGCGCAGGAAGGGACTTTCGGCAGAGCTCGCGAACTTGCCGATGCAGCCCTGCAATCAGCCGAGAAGTGGGGCTTTGTCTGCTATGAAGATTACCGATTTATCGTAGATAGCATAAACCGCATAGCCGGCCTGCACGCGCACCATGGTAGCGCTCGACGGGGCGAGCAACTGGTACAGCGCCTGCTCGATGTTCAGCTGGGCGGTGAGCATCATGCCGACACCGCAATAACGCTCAGCACCATTGCCGCACTGCAGGCGAAACAAGGAAAGACGATATATGCTGTCGCTTCATACGAATTGGCCTTAAATATCACAGAGACAAGATACGGCAAGGATCATCCACGCACTGAAAAGTTGAGGCATGAATTGGCCTCGGTGCACTCCGACCAGGGATCCGCAGCAGAAGCAATTCCCCATTTCAAGTATCTCCTGGACGACCCGGTAAATGCAACAGACAAAAATTTCAAGCACCGTCTGGCTGTCATTCAAAGGGCCGCCGACCGCTTTTCAGCACTGCGCGAGCATGAGTTCAGCGAGGCTCTCTCGCGTCGGGCGATTGAAATGCTGGACGGTCGCGTCTGCGAAGAGTTGGCGGATACGCACCACTGGCTCGGCTATCGTTTGTGGGAACAGCAGAGATTGCTAGAAGCCGCAGAGAGTTTCAAGCAAGAACTTGAGGTTCGCGACCAGCTTTCCAACCAAGACACGCAGTATATCGACCACCTAAAGTCCGCGATCAGATGGGTTGAGCAAGACCTGATCACCACCAAACTTCACTTGCAACCGAATCAAGCGAATCCGAAGTACAATCCCCGCATGGACTCTGCCGCGCAGCGCCTGCAAGAGCTACCAGTAGATCAAGACAGTATCAATCCAATGCTGTACCGCTACCAGAGAGCTGTACAGCTCGGCAGACTGGCTGACTTTAAAAGCGACCTAACCAGCTATTACGCGCATGCCGTCCCGACCGAACAAGCATTAGCGCTGATGGGACGCTTTGGACCGATCGTCGAAATTGGTGCCGGAAGCGGTTATTGGTCCGCCTTGCTCAGGCAAAGGGGAGTGGACGTCACCGCATACGATGCCTGGCTTGGTAGCACATATGCCCCGGGAGTCACCTGGTCACCGGTATTGACGGGCGACGCAAAGATGTCGGCATTGCATCCGGATCACAGCCTGTTTCTGTGTTGGCCGACCGGAGCCGGAGGAGCATACGAAGCGCTCTCCAACTATAAGGGGAAGAGACTGCTCTATGTTGGAGAAATGGACTCGGACATCATGGCCGATCAGCGATTCTTCACAGCGCTCAAGCAAGACTGGAGATTGACTGACAGAGTTGCAGTGCCTTCTCTCCAACCGACAGGTACGTTCGACCACAGTCTATTTGCGTTCGAGCGAAAGGAATAGAGTCCAGCTGCCGCAGGCGGGCGATGCATGGCATCGCCCCTCCGGCCGAACCGCAAAGTCTCGGCTTGACGAGCAAGAGGGAATCAACAGGCGAACAACACGATCTTCACGGAACAACACAATTTTCACGGAACAGCACGATCTTCAAGGAACAGCACGATCCGGACGCAGCGTCACGACAGACGGAACGCCTGTTTCGCAAGTCGGCATAGCAGCCACGTTGTGACGAGTGGACGCCGCTCCGAAAGGAGCAATATTAGCTTTACGAACCGGCATGCGCTTAGAGCTTACAAGCTCTTCGCCAGCGCTCGCTCAGCCAGAGACTTTTGGCTCGTGTCATCACCGGCAGTGCTCATCGAAAAACCGTTTCGACGGCTGGTCTGTGCGTACCAGTTGCCGCTGTCCTTGATGATGCGCTTTTGGGTAGGGTAGTCCACATGAACCAATCCAAATCGTTTGGAATAGCCGTACTGCCACTCGAAATTGTCCAGGAGCGACCACGCGAAGTACCCCCGCACATCAACACCGTCTTCAATTGCATTGCGCACTTGAATTAAGTGGTCGCGGAGGAAGGCAATCCGTCTTTCATCGTGAATCTGTCCGTCCTCACTGACTACGTCTTTGAAGGCGGCACCATTTTCGGTGATGTAAATCGGTGGAACCTTGTATTCCTTGTGAAGACGAACCAGCAATCGGCGAAGCGTGGGAGGACTGACTTCCCACCCCATTTCGGTGTACTCGGAGCCCGGCACCGGATTGATCTGCCCTTCCGGTCCAATCAGATTGCGCGAGTAATAGTTGACTCCCAGGAAATCCAGCTTCTGAGCGATGATCGCCATGTCGCCTGGCTTTACCTCGGGAACGGATGCTCCATATTCTTGCCAGCCGATAATCGGGTAGTGGGCCCGCAGGAGTGGATCGATAAACCAAGCTTGATCCTTTTGCCAGATCTTCTCTGCTGCATCCTTCTCAGCCTGCGAACTGCCTGCAGGCTCCGACGGCCACAGACTGAGCACCATACCGGCTTGAATATCCGACTTAGACGCTCGCATCGCCTGCATCGCCATACCATGGGCGAGCAGAGCATTGTGTCCGATCTGCAGCGAAAGCTTCTCATCCTTATAGCCGGGGGCATGCTCGCCGGAGCGATTACCAATGAATGTAAACACGCCAGGCTCGTTGAAAGTCGTCCAGTACTTCACCCTGTCGCCCAGTCGATGCGCCATGAGAGCGGCATAGTCAGCGAAGTAAGCGCTGACGTCACGGTTCGACCAGCCACCGATCTCCTGCAGAGCCTGCGGTAGATCCCAGTGATAGAGGGTCAAAAACGGCTCAATACCGGCGGAAAGCAGCGAATCGACCAGCCGATCGTAAAAATCCAGCCCGACCCAATTCGCCGGTCCGCTGCCGGTCGGCATTACCCGCGGCCAGGAGACGGAGAAGCGATAGCCCCTCAGGTTCATGCGCCTCATAATCTCAATGTCTTCGGCAAAGCGGTGGTAGTGATCGCAAGCGACATCACCGGTGTCTCCGCCCAGAACTTTGCCTGGCGTATGGCTGAAGCGATCCCAGATGGACTCGCCTCGCCCGTCGACATTCCAGGCACCCTCAATCTGGTAGGCAGCGGTAGCCGCGCCCCAGAGGAAATCACGCGGAAAGCTGAAGTTGTTATGTGTCATCGAGTGCGTCCTCTTCGAGTTCATCGGTCTGTTCTGCTGTATGCTCGGAAAGCTGTTGTTTCTTCGTTCTCCGCGAGGCGGCGCGATATCGCCCTGCAAGCCTGGGAACGACAACCCCACGGTCGTTCTTGCCACCGACCACCTTCACCGAAGATTCCTCCTTCTGTGAGGTTTCCTGGCGCAGTTTCAATTCAGACTGCGCCGCCGTTACCAGAGTCCTATAACTTTGATAACGACTTTCGGCAATTTTATCCAGATTGGCCAGAACGTTACAGTCCTGCTCGACCAGGTGCATGCAGTTGGAAAAACGGCAATTTTCGTAAAGCTCGGTCAGTTCAGGGAATTGGAAGAAAACATCGTAAGGTTCAGGATGTTTTAGCTCGGAGAGATTGAAGCCAGGCGTATCGGCGACCCAACTGGGCCGGTCAACCGCCGCCCGAATTCGATAAAGCTCGCTGTAGGTCGTAGTGTGCCGCCCGAGCTGAACTTCTTCGTCAACGACTCCGACCTTCAACTGCAGCTCAGGGTCGAGATAGTTAATCAAGCTCGATTTGCCGACCCCGGAGGGTCCCGCCAGCACAGAGACCTTTCCGGTCAACATCTCGACGAAGGTCTGCATCGACTGTCCGGTCACCGCCGAGACAATTATTACGGAGTATCCAAGCGGCTCATAAATCTTTTGTAAAGTAGTAAGGTCGTCCGGAGCAGCAATATCGCACTTATTTACACACAGGATCGGCAGTGCGGAAGGCACTTCCAACTGGTAATGCACGAGGTAGCGATCGCACAAAAGCGGGCTCCATTCGGGCTGATGGAGGGACTGTACAATGATCACCTGGTCCACATTGGCGATCGGTGGACGAGACAATAGATTCTGCCTTTCTAATCTCGCTGAAATGACAGCGGTAGCCCGGGCAGCATCTATCTCATCGAGCTCGACGCGATCGCCCGTAAGTATCGAGATTCTCTCTTTCTTAAGACGCCCTCGAGCTGCGCACTGTAAAGTGACACCCAGCTCATCCGAGTGCACCACAGAGCCACCAGCGTGGCTTCTCAATACAGTTCCAACTACCATGCCTGGCTACACCGGCGCACACATTCGAGACCACTTTAGAATACACTACAATCCTTAAAGGCAGCACCTCCATGAGCACGGCAACAATGAGCCCACCACCGGGACTGGTAGACAATCAGAGCGAAGACAACAACAGCTCGGCCGATCGCGCCATCTTGAGCCACATTCGCAATATAGCAATCATCGCTCACGTAGACCACGGCAAGACCACTCTGGTTGACGGCTTCCTCAAACAGACCGGTGTCTTTCGCGACAACCAGGAAGTAGTCGATTGCGTCATGGATTCAAACGATCTCGAGCGCGAGCGCGGCATCACTATTCTGGCCAAGAACACTGCCGTTACCTACAAAGACTATCTGATCAACATCGTTGACACGCCAGGGCACGCTGACTTCGGCGGAGAAGTAGAGCGAATTCTAGGGATGGTCGATGGCGCCTTGTTGATTGTGGACGCCGGCGAGGGTCCGATGCCGCAAACACGTTTTGTGCTTCGCAAAGCTCTGGAACGTGGTTTGCGCCCGATTGTAGTGATCAATAAAATCGATCGTCCCAACATCGACCCGCACATAGCTGTCGATAAGGTATTCGATCTGTTCGTCGAGCTCGGCGCCGATGAGCATCAGCTCGATTTCCCTTATGTGTTCGCCTCGGGAGTCAAGGGCATCTCGTCGCTCACCCTCGAAGAGGAAGGCAAAGACTTAAGACCGTTGCTGGATCTGATCTTGAGCCACTGCCCACCACCAACCGGAGATCCTTCCCAGCCGCTTCAGATGCAGATCAGCATCCTCGACTACAGCGACTACCTCGGACGGATCGGCATCGGCAGAATTTACAACGGTAAAATTCGAGACAACGAGCAAGTTCTTCTGCTGAAAGAAGACGGTCAGCAGGTAAAGGGCAAGATTACGAAGCTATATTCGTTCCAGGGGCTCAAGCGCCTGGAAGTGCAGGAAGCGTTAGCGGGACAGATTGTTGCGATTGCCGGATTTGCCAACGCCAATGTAGGCGATACGGTGGCTTCAACCGATCAGGCAACTGAACTTCCGCGCATTAGAGTAGACGAGCCGACGATGAAGATGGCATTTCTCGTCAACGACAGCCCGTTTGCTGGTCAAGAAGGCAAGTTCGTAACCTCGCGTCAAGTGCGGGAGCGGCTCTGGCGTGAGCTAGAGACCAATGTCAGCCTGCGCGTGGAAGAAACAGACAGCACCGATACTTTCATGGTGAGCGGGCGCGGCGAGCTGCACCTGGGCATCTTAATCGAGACCATGCGCCGGGAAGGCTATGAATTTGCCGCCTCGCGACCGGAAGTGATCGTGCGAGAGATCGAGGGCAAGAGCTGCGAGCCGTTCGAACGGCTGTTGATCGACGTACCGGAAGACTATCTCGGCAACGTCATGCAAGAGCTCGGACCACGCAAAGCCGAGCTTCAAAACATGCACATCGATCGCACGCAAGCGCTGCTGGAATTTGTAGTACCAACTCGCGGGTTGATGGGTTTCCGCAGTGAATTCCTGCGGCTGACCAAAGGTAACGGCGTGATGAATCATGCCTTCCTGGAATACCGTCCCTGGAGCGGAGACATCCAGCAGCAGCGAAACGGCGTACTGGTTGCCTGGGAAGAAGGCGAAGCCACGGCTTATGCACTGCTTGGCGCTGAAGACCGCGGAGTCTTCTTCATCTCGCCGGGAACGCGCGTCTATGGTGGCATGATCATCGGGGAAAATAGCCGCCAGCAAGACATGGACATCAACGTTTGCAAAATGAAGAAGATGAGCAACATACGCAGCTCGACCAGCGATGTACTGGTGACACTGCAAGCGCCGATCGAGATGGGGCTAGAGCGCTGTCTCGAATACATCCAATCGGACGAGCTCGTCGAAGTCACGCCGAAGTCTATTAGAATGCGCAAACGCGTTCTCCCGCGCCGCTAGGTTCCTGAATCGATGCCAGAAGCGTAGGGGGCATGCATGCTATGCCCCCTACGCTCATGCTACAGGTCGATTACAATCCCGGAGACGTTGGTAGATTTCCTCTTGAACGTCAAGCCGAGACATTGCGGTTCGGCCGTAGGGGCGCTGCCATGCATCGCCCGGCTCGCATCGTAAAGAAGGCTAACAGCAACCAACCTGCTAACGACTAACCTGCCAAGACAATTTGACGAATCGCACCGCCTAATCGATGATATCTAGGTATCGGCGCGTGGAGAGGTCAAGACGGTGGAGAAATTCTCGATTGAGGATGCCCTTAGTTACGGCTGGGGCACCATGACCAACAATTTTGGCAATTTGTTGGTCTACATGGGCGCACCTATTTTTGCCACAATTGTGCTCGAGCTGGTATTGAGTTTTGGACTCTCGCAATTGCCTAATAGTTTAAAAATGTTGGGAGGCCTTCAAATCATCTTCAACATATTGCTCGGCGCAATGGCTACTACGGTAATAGTGCGAGTAGCGCTGAAGGTTTACGATCAACAACCGCTGTTACCAACCGACCTGATACCAAATTTTTCCCATGTGTCCACTTACGTTACTGCTTCCATCGTAGTCGGACTCAAGGTCTTGTTGGGATTTTTTCTGCTGATCGTGCCCGGTATCATCTGGCAAATTCGACGGGAGTTTTTTCCTTTCTTTATCGTCGATCAAAATGCCAATATGGGAGAGTCGATCGCCAATAGCATCACGCTCACCAAGGACAATACAGGCCGACTATTTCTATTTGGTTTGCTCTGCTTCGTAATCAACATGGCCGGGCTCATTCTCTTCGTAGTCGGTATCATTCCGGCGATCATGATCACGTTCATGGCATCGGTGCATGTTTATCGCGAACTGCTGGGCAATGCCGATCAAGGGCGCCAGAGCAAGCAGCTCGTACGGCCCGGTTAACTCGTCCACGAGCAGTAATAAAACCCGTCCGGGCAGGCGTTTGCGCGCACTGCTGCCCCTATTGAGCGCAAGGAGCTTGCAACGCTCTGCTTTAATGACCGAAACCTGAAATTGTCGTAGAGTATATCTCACGGCAATTCGTTCTGCACATCACAGCTCTCTTTGCAAGCGCAAGGGTGTTGTGCGTGCCTATTTCCAGGTAGTATCCAGTTAAAACAACGATAGGAGACGCCATGAGTCAACTTATAGTGATCGGCTACGACGACCAACACAAAGCCGAAGAGGTCCGTTTGACATTGCTTAAAATGCAGAAGGAATACCTGATCGATCTAGAAGACGCGGTAGTAGCAGTCAAGAAGCCGGACGGCAAGATCAAGCTCAACCAGGCGATCAATCTGCCACTAGTCGGCGCCACCGAAGGTAGTTTCTGGGGACTTCTAATCGGTTGTTTGTTCCTGAGCCCGGTATTCGGAGTAGCTGTTGGAGCCACTTCCGGAGCACTTGCTGGCGTGCTGTCTGATGTAGGCATCAATGACAAGTTCATGAAAGAGTTGTCCACAACTTTGAAACCTGGGTCATCAGCATTGTTTGTGCTTGCGCGCAGCATGACGCCGGACAAAGCGCTCGAAGAACTCAAGGGCACAGGCGGAACAATTCTGAAAACATCGCTCACGCACGAAGATGAAGCCAAGCTTCAAGCTGCGCTTAACGAAGCCAAGCTGGCAGCAACGGCAGTCTAATTCACAGACTCAAGTCAAAAAAGCAATGAGAACCCAAGACTGGGTTCTCATTGCTTTTTTGAGCAAGTTTGGCTCACCCCATGTTACTTCTCATCTGTCTCGAAGTTCATAGCGGTACTTAACTCAAGTTGATCCGCCTCTCGACAGTTTTGGTCGCCCGCGCAGGGTTCGGATGCACTCAAGTCATCTGCAGACAATGTCTTAGAAAGTTCCGAAATCAATTGCTTGAACTTTCCCAAACTCCGGTCGGTAGGACAACGTGCTTCGTCAATCAGCTTCTGCGATACCGCCTCACCATCCTGCCCTAAGGTGGAAATTTCGGGAACGCCGAAAGTCCTGCCGGCGCCAGACAGGAAATGGAAATGGTGCTGCATTCGAGAGACACTCCGTTTGTCGCCGCTTCCACTTTGATAGTCAGAGACAATCGATGTGAGTTCGCCAAGAGCCGCTCGCACTCGAGTGAGAAACTTACTTCGCATCGCTTGCAGAAGTATTTGCAAAGATTCCATTGCTTGCCCTGTCGAACTCAAAGGTACAACGAGTTTATGTACCCACCGCAAGAGGCTTTCAAACCTCCGGAGTAACCGATTAGCGAAGTTGGCATCAATAAATGCCAGTAGATTGGGTACATAACACAGTAAAGTCTTAATGGATCCCTGGCACTGATGCGCTATGGCAAAAATACTGGTTGTTGAAGACGAAGACGTTTTTGCCGAACTGATTGCCAATCTCCTGCGAAAGGAGCAGCACGCAGTAGACGTTGCACGGGACGGTGACGCAGCGCTCGTACTTTTGAAGCTGAATTCGTACGAACTGCTAATACTTGACTGGAACATTCCCGGGCCCTCTGGGCTGGAAGTCTTAAAAACGTTCAGGGGAAAAGGTGGTAATACACCAGCGCTAATGCTTACTAGCAAGTCTGAGATCAACGATAAAGAGACCGGATTCGCAGCCGGCAGCGACGACTACCTAACTAAGCCGTTCAATGTTCGTGAGCTAACTGCAAGAGTCAAGGCGCTCCTCCGTCGCAGTAGCAATCTGATCCCATCAGTGCTGCAGTTCGGAGCGCTCAAGATGAACCTGGATAGTTACTCAGTCGTAGTAAACGACACAACCGTTCACCTGCAGCCGCGAGAGTTTGCCCTGCTCGAGTTTCTGATAAAACACCCGAACCAGGTTTTCAGCGCCGAAGCGCTCATCTCGCGGGTCTGGTCTTACGAGCGAGACATTTCGGCTGAAAGCGTAAGAACATTTATTATGCGCCTGCGAAAAAAGGTCGAGAAGAGCGACTCCGGTATTCGCCTAAGGACGTTACACAAGCTGGGCTACAAGCTCGAGGCAGCCCAAGATTGACGGCGGAAGCGACAAGTGTCAGTCATTTGACGAAATCTTTGCCCTCTTTCCTCAATTCCAATAAAATCGGATCATCAGGCAGGCAGGTGGATAAAGCCAGGACAAGCGCCTTCTGTTTGGCGGCACGAAACTGCCGTGAATTTCCCAGCCTTTGCTCGATCTTGGCTTTCAGCAACAAAGGCGGCAACAATTGAGCGGAATCCGCCCCGAGCAATGGAGCAAGCCTGGCAATAGTGCTATTTGTCAAAGTTGCAGCCCTGTCTAGCTGACCCTGTTGCAAGAAAGCCTCGACCAATAGCAATTCTGTCTGGGCGGCAAGCACACTGTTGGCGCCGACAGACTTTACCTGTAGTTTAAGCGCTTCGCTAAGCAGCTGTTCGGCCATCTTGTACTTCTGGTGCCGGCTGGCCCACTCGCTCAACGCCATAAGTTCACGTGCTACTTGAAGGCTACCTTGCGTGTTGTTCTGCGCAAACGCTGTCAGCGCATCACGCTTCAATGAGGACATCTTGCTCAGAGCTTGCTCTTCATCTAATTCCAGCGCAAGTCTGCGCTGCTTTCGCAGTGATGACAGCTGACTCTTCACTGTAGCCGCTTCCGTATCCTTCCCCTGAGCCTTCTTTGTCTTGCAAAGGTAATCAAGACTCTCCATCACAGCAATAGTGCTGCCATCCCTTTCAGCTACCGGCACTGCCTCAAGGAAATACCGCTCAGCTTCCTCATAGTTTCCACTCAGTAAGGACCTTCTGCCTTTATCATCCAATCGAGCCCATTCGGTCAACCCTCGGGGTACTTGACTCACCTGGTCGTATTGAAATTTCAGCTCGTTGAGCACCAGCAGCCCCGTTACGACCAATAGGACTGAAGCACAGGCGACACCAAAAATGGGATTAGCCAGGACTCGACTCCGACGCATGAGCCAGCGACGAAGCGTAAGCCAGCTGCCCTGCCATCGCCGCTTGCCTGGCTGAGCAAGCGCTTCATGCAAAGCTTCGCCCAACTCCGCCATGCTCTGGAATCTGTCCCGAGGCTGCTTCTCCAGACACTTCAGAATCACCGACTCGATTGGCGAAGAAAGCTCGACGATCAACTTGCCCGCCTCGAAAGGGTCCGGATGATCAGCCAGATGCTTCATCAGTGTATCGAACGTACTCTCGCCGACCAGCGGTGGGTGACCAGCAATCGCCTCATACATTACACAACCGAAAGAGTAGATATCGCTGCGTGCATCGAGTTGTCCCCCGCTAATGTGCTCGGGACTCATATAAAACGGACTCCCAAACAACTCACCGGTACGAGTCAGGGTTTCAACCTTGTTGCCCTCCTGTGGCAACAGGCGCGCGATGCCAAAATCCACGATCTTGGCGGTCTGCTGTCCGACTTCATTTCTGACTACCATGATATTGCTCGGTTTCAAATCGCGATGGACGATGCCACGACGATGAACATGACTGAGAGCGTCGCAGCACTGCAAGAAGATTGTCGCGCATAACTCCTTTGTTAAGTTCCTAGCCTCGATCAGGTCTGCCAGGCTTTGTCCATCCAGATAGTCAAGCACGATGAAAGGACGTCCACTCTTATCTGCTCCGAAGTCGTAGATCGTGACAATATTGGGATGGCCAAGACTGCTTGACGCCATCGCTTCCTGCTGAAAACGTTTCAAACTTATCTCATCGCATTCTTGCTCCTTCAACATCTTCAGAGCAACAGTTCTGTTCAAAAATAGGTGGCGAGCCTTGTAGACAATGCTCATGCCACCGCGACCGAGGACCGAGATTATCTTGAACCGCTCTCCAAGCACGGTTCCAATCAGCGGGTCAACGCTTGCCAGAACAGCTCCATCCTTCGGGCATACGATTTCGCCCGATGAAACTTCTAGCCCGCATTCAACGCAACGCCTGACGTCCAGCTCTTCCGACATGTCTGCCGCCATTCAACCACCAATGAGACCGTCATCTCTTCTAACAAGCTTATACCAAGCGCATACAACCAAACCAACCAGCGCGCCGGCGCATCAAGTCAGGTTGTTGGCATCACAGCAAGTGGTACATAGAAATCGAAGGCGGCGCACATCGCCAGATATCAAGCGTCCAATCAATCGGAAAGCTCTTGAGACCACCTATGAGATTGAATCTTAAACTGACGCACTGGGGATTCGTTCTTGTCGGCGTACCGGTGCTGGTGGAGCTGGTCTTGCTAGCGTTGCTCTCCGTTCAACTCCAACAATCTTTCCAGGAGCGTCGCGCCGAAATTCGCTCGAAGTCGATCATTGCACATGTCGGTGATCTGATCGAGCTGTTTCACGATATGTCCACCGGTCCGGCCGGATTTGGTCTAACCGGAGGAAAGCAATTCTCAGAGCGATACGAAGAGTCTGCCAGACAGGTACCGGAGAAGTTCGAGGCGATCGAAGGGCTGCTGGACGACAAACCCGCTGAGCTCAAGCAGCTCAACGAGGGCCGATTGATAGCGGATAACATGATGAAACTTCTGTCCGACTTAGCCGACCTGATGCGGAAGGAAGATAGAGCGGAGCTGCTCTATCGAATCGAGACCGATGGTCCTGAGCTCAGACTGCAATACGACCAGCTGGCTGCCAAGATGGAAAGCATTATCTACCAAGAACGGAAGGTTGAACTAGCCAGTCCCGAAGCCCAATCAAAATCGAGGGAGCGAATTGTACAGCTTCTCATTGTCGGCGCCATTGGCAATATTATCCTGGCTCTCGCTTTGACAAATTCATTCGGCAAGGCCATAGTCAAACGGCTGGCGATCGTACAGGAAAACTGCCGGAGGCTAGTGACACTGGAAGCACCGGCCGTCATTTTAACCGGGAAGGACGAAATTGCTGAATTGGACCGGGCACTGCATCGAGTGGCCGAGGAGCTAAGCGAGCTCAGAGAACGAGAGCGAGCAATACTAGAAAGTACACTTGACGTTGTTTGCTCGATAGACTCAACTGGACGCTTTTTGCGGGTCGGGCCATCCTGCCAGAAGCTCTGGGGATATAGCTCAGAAGAGCTGATCGGAAGACGGCTCACTGACTTTATCGCGGAGGACAGCAAAGCTGAGGCACACTCGCTGGTTGCCAACGCAGTTGAGCGTTCTTCCCGATGTACAT
The DNA here is from genome assembly GCA_020050835.1 of Candidatus Obscuribacterales bacterium. Classification (GTDB taxonomy): domain Bacteria; phylum Cyanobacteriota; class Vampirovibrionia; order Obscuribacterales; family Obscuribacteraceae; genus JAGVKB01. Next base: position 49,145 of record JAGVKB010000120.1, read on the forward strand.
TCGAGACGTCCATTCGCAAGCGAGATGGACAGATAAGCATTGTTTACTGGTACATCTCCTGGTCCAAACTCGACAACTCTCTTTTCTGTGTAGCTCAGGACATAACCGGCAGAAAACAATATGAAAAGGCGCTTGAAGCGAGCGAGTCATACATCCGTAGCATTATTGACAGACTACCTGTCGGGGTAGTCATCTGCGATCGCAGCGGACAGATCGAGTCTCTCAATACCAAGAGCTCGCAAATGCTGCAGTGGTCACAAGCAGATTTAGCTGGAAAAAGTTTCACAGACATCCTGGAGAGTTCGCTTTTCCCTACGCTTGCTGATTTTCTGCAAACGCTAAACCAGAAAGAGATCGGTGGCATCAGCGAGTGGCGGATAAAGCGCAAGGCAGGACCACCCATTACGATCGAACTTACAAGAGAACTGTTCGAAACAGCCACTGGCACGAAACATTTGTTGGTTCTGCAAGACATCTCAGAGCGAGAAAATATCGAACGACTAAAAAAAGAGTTTGTCGCTATGGTCAGCCACGAGTTGCGCACGCCGTTGACTTCCATCAGAGGAACACTCGGTCTGGCAACAGCCGGCGCGTTCGGACACCTCAACGAGAATGCTGAAAATGCCTTTCGCACGGCGGAACGCAATGCGGTTCGTCTCACCAGCCTGGTCAACGATCTGCTCGACCTGCAAAAGCTTGAAAGTGGAAAGGTGGATATGGAGCTTCGTGAAATTGCCGTATGTTCTGCCGTGGAAAGAGCATTGGATTCAGTGAAGGGATTTGCCGAGAAGTTTGAGGTTGAGATCGCCCTGGACCTGGACGATCTATTGGTACGGGCTGACGAAGACCGATTGATCCAAGTTTTGGTCAACCTTCTTTCGAATGCCGCCAAATTCTCACCGAAGGGCTCGACAATCACACTGAGCGTGCGCGAGGTCGGCGATACAGTCTTGTTTAGCATCACCGACCAGGGGCGAGGCATACCGGCTGAATACAAAGATGTGATTTTCGAGCGATTTCAGCAAGTAGACCGCAAACAAGACCGGCAGAAAGGTGGAACCGGTCTCGGGCTAGCTATCTGCCGAGCGATCGTAGAGCAACATGGCGGAATCATTGGCTTTGACAGCGAAGAGGGCAAAGGCAGCACCTTCTGGTTCAAGCTACCGCTGGAACGCCCTGAAGCACCACTGACCGCAGCATAGTCCATAGCGCTAGAACTTAGCACTACACAGACAGTGTGCTCGCAGCGGGCGCATCGCAGGCGCCGCCCCATCCGAAATCACTTATAAGTATGCGGTCAAAAAGTTGAAGACCGGCGAAAGTGGCGGAGGCGATCACTCATATGGCTACAACTTGGTTGCAACTTTGCACTAGTTTAGGAACTGTGAACTGATGATTTCAAATAATCCAGACTAATGACCATCAACGACTTAGAGGACGGATCCATGCTGAAAAGCTCTAGAAAAAACAACGGCACATCTATGGCTGAATTGCCTCTGGTTCTCCTTATTCTTTTTGTGATTCTCGGATTTCCTCTGATAGACCTGGTGACCATTACGCTTCAATGTACCTGGGTTCGAACAGTCGTAAGAAGAGCCGCCGAGGAATCAGCAAAGAAAGCGACCTTCGACGACGCAACTGATCCAAATAGCGCACGTGCCACAGCAAAGAGAATCATCGAGAACAGTTTGGCTCCGATGAATATCAAAACTGAAACACCGGATGTAAAAATAGTCGTTCTCAAGGGCGCAAAAACTACAAACAGTCCTGCAACCCGCAAGGATCATTCAGCAACTATCGGTACTTATCTGGCTGACCAACAGTATCACTGTTTCAATCCAGATGTTCATGTAAGTGAACTCGAAGTGTCGGTTAAAGCAAGCATTACTCCGTTTTTAGTCTTCAACAAATCGATGTTCGGCAAAGTACCCGGACTAACGGAACCCTTTGAGATCAGAGAGTCTGCTCGCGCCTTCTTCGAGCACCCGGAAAGTTTGTTCGAACACGAATCTCAAGCGGAATAGCTGGGGCGGGAAGCGGCACTCGCGCAGCGCAGTCACACCCTGGGACTACTGAAACTCGACTACCTGCAGGTAGTCGACCACAGGACGGCATGTAAAAACTGCGATATAAACTGCAAGCACCATTTTGAAATCTGGCCCAAAGAAAGGTATTTTATAGAAACAGAAGCGCTCGGAGCCTGGTACTCAATTTTCATTTACTTGCCAGTCGAATTACTCAGGCTATGAATCTGGTCAACCTAAATTTAGCCTGAGAACCTCAGGAGGCTCGAAAATGGCATGGGCTAACGCCATCAGGAAATTTTGGACGGAGACATGCCTCGCGATCCGGCGCCGGTCCAATGCTCCAACCCTCGATGAGATCGGCTGTGCAATGAGAGCGCTCCAGGACGAGCTTGGACCACACACGACTGTGGAGTATCGCAACCCCAATTGCCGCTTGACAGTTCCCAGCGACTCAACAAACATTATTTTGCAGTACCGAAAATATCGGGGACGGTGGGATACCAACGCAACCTATCCGGACATCTCAAGCAGTTTTCAATGCTCATGCCGAACCTCCTCTACGTTCAGATTTCAGATCGGTCGTAACCATTCACATTGCAACGCGATGGAATCTGGAAAGGTAAAAACAGGATTTACAGAGCTCGACAGCAGCTTTCTGACAACTACTAACGACCTTGAACTACTAAGGCACGTACTCGCAGACGACAACCTGCGAAGTCAACTACGCAGGTTTGATCCGTTTTACTGTTATTGCATACCAAACGGTACGCATTGGTCCATGCTCATATACTGCGATGCCAAACAAGTGCTGAACACAGATGGACTTAAAACTGTATATGAAATTACCCGCAAATTTTACGAAAGACTAAGCACGCTTTCTGTCTGGTAACCTATCTGCACAGCACGAGCTTGTCCGCAATGCTGCCCTCCAGACTCTAGTCCGTTGAGCTCGCCAAAGAACCTAGATCGTACTGCCACCATCACCGGCGGCCACTCGGAAGATTCCGATTGCCCGCCGGTGATGGTGGCTCTTGCGTACCGAAACTGTTTATCATAAGAAACATCTGCCCTCGCCTAATTAGGAGCTGCACGCAACTTAACTCCGAGCACGACATCTCTGATTGAACGCAACTGACACTAGTTGCCCATCGAAAAGGTTGCCACAAAGAAGATGACCAACGCCACCATTGCACAGATAACTGCGATCACACCAGCTGAGTTCTTCTTACCAGCCAATTTACAACGGCAGGTCACAATGGTTCCATCCGCTCGCCGGTATAAAGTATCTGGTCTTCGTCCCTCACGAAACATGATCAATGCTTCGAGCTCTCGATGACTCAATGTTTTCGGGTCGTAGACAAAGTGATTGCACATTTCCGACCACCTGAGTCTCTCCAATCCCACCATGGAATTCCACGGAACCGAGCAGGCGGAATCCTTGAAAACACGCATCATCACACCACTTTCCCGCTGGGACGGTCTATTTGCCCCGACGATCGGAACGCGGCTCTGGCGCTCTGAATTCTCTAATACCTTCTGCTCGACAGCCGAGCGCTGCTGCTCTAGAAGCTCGTATATATTCTCCCGGCGCAAAGGTTCGGACGTGTTCTGCGTCACCGATTCAAAACTTGAGTTTTGCCGGCCCTTCGCAATCCTTTCAAACAGCCCGACTCTATTGTTACAGAATTGATTTAACAGCATGACGTAAAACCTCGTACAACTTGCATGATTCAGTAGCACTGCCAACATTCTTTAGTCTATTGATCTTCTGCAACCAAGTTGTAGCCAATCTGCTAGAGCAAACCGATCGCCCATACCTGGTGCGAGTCACCACAAAATGAAGCCCACCGGCTCCATAACAGACAGCCCTGGCAGCGACCAATCACTGTGCAGCCGACTGAATGCAGAAAAATTCGAACGCAACTAACAAGGCGCGAGTGCAAAAGTAGCAACGATGCAAGACATTGGTCTTATCGGTTCTACGACTGACACTACTTGTGTATGGCTACATAAGGACCATGAGACACAGTGACCATCTGAAGACAAGCAGCCATGGAGATCAGCTTGCTAGCCAGTAAGCGATCGCGCTTTTGCTTGCTGTTGATTACTTCTCTAAGAAGCTTGGAGTTGTGGATCAACCCGACAATAGAAACTTCAGAACTTGCTATGCTATGTCCGTTTGGAAGATCCAGCCTGCGAATATCCCGACGTCCTACTTGATCGTTCAGACTGTTAACATTGTACTGCTTCCGTCCTACCAACAGAGCTTCCTCTCCAGCTGATATCGCAAATGAATTTGCCCCTAAGCTCACTTTGACGGACTTTCGCTTGTGCTCGTATACGTTTCGCACCTTTGTGACATCCCCTTGCTGGCAGACGTGCACCATGCCACCTTCCGATACACTTATGCTGTAAGAGCCGGCTCGTACTGAAACGTCCTCGAATGCCGACAACAGCACCTCTCCTTCATACAGCGTCATATGTTGCTGCTCATTGAAAGAGAGAGTAGTGTCACCGATGTATCTCGTCTCAGCCTTATCAGTGATTACCGTTCTCAAGCGAGTTTCATTGGTACCACTGCTGGAGGCTATCCGCTCGTCGAAGCGCACCACCAATAAATTGCCTGAATCAGAAAGCAGATCGCCAACTCTTTCAGGAAACAAATCAAAACGCTCATGTCTGATGGATACTTCATCTCCATGCGCACCAGAACTCGACGGAACGAGTCCCCATTTTCGTTGAATGTAAGCCTTTAGCGATCGCATGTTATCTGAACCCATCACTCCCACGCAGTCAAATCTACACATAAAGCTACTGGTATCATCTAGCATCCTGTTCGCGTCGAAGGTTGATATGGCGATATCACATGCAAGCATTTTCTGATTGCGAGCACGGTCGATAGAATCTACGCCAGCTAGCTCACCAGGACTTGACTCGGCAGCGGTTACAACCAGTTGTTGACCCGGCGGGACTTCCAACTGCCTGGTGCGGCCGCTCCGATCTGTCCCCACGAATTTCACCGGTGCACCAGCAATTGAGCTGACAACCAGGACACTTTTACCCGAGTCATTCCGGCACTCGACGATCGAGGCGCTCGAACCTGAAATCTCTACTTTGCCATATCTACTACCAAAAACACAGCCCTCGTCCTTTGTTGCAAGAACCACCAGCTTGCCGCTTTCAATTTCAAGCGACCTCGCCCCGGAGCGTCCGACGGTAGCTCCAGAGCTACCAATCAAGAACAGACCGTCGCTGTGTTGAAATACAAATGGCTGACAGATACCGGGGGCAATAAGCCATTCTTCGCCATTGTCCGAACCGACCCCGACATTTCGATCTACGCTGAACGTGACAGCTTGCTGGCACATATCAGTCAGAGACTGTAAGACACCCTTATTGACCGGAGTGAGATCGGTTGGCACCAAAGCGTTCTTTTGCGGATCGGACGGAAGATTGAATCTGACGCCGAAAGGGTTGCTGGAGACACCCGGAACACCATCTCCCTCTGGAACTTCAGGTAGCAAGAGAAAAGGCAAGCTACCGACTATAGTCGAATTGTTGACGATTATCTCACCGGAATAAGTGCCACCGGGATCGATCAACAATCCGCCGCCCTGTGCTGACAGGGCTGAGCCTGTCAAAACGACGCTGCCAGACACGTTTCGTTCCAGTATGGTAGCCAACCCGTTGCCAGCTGACGATATGCCACCACCGCTAAGTGCCACAGTAAATCCAGAGACCCCGGTGACCAACTGCCCATCATCGAAGCTCATGCTGGCTGCGTTTTCTATTCGCAACGGCGGCGACTGTCCGTGCCTCTGCACGACCATCTGATCGAGCTGTGCAAACGGAATGTCTGACAGTGGAATGAAGTCTTCTACCAAAGTCGGGGGCGGTCCATTTACAACTATCCCTACAACCCCGCCAACCGGTGTCTGTCCGACAAATCCACCAATCGACTGCAAGGATGCGGAGTCTACATTCACCAGCGGAGCGACCGGTAGGGAAAGTGGATTAGTGTCAGCACCATAAACATTCAGAGCCAGGTTTCCGCCAACCGCAGTAAGATTGCTTCCTGGATTCACGCTGATTCCAATCTCGCTGGAGTCTCTGAAACTGCCACCGGTCGGATCGCCACTCAGAATAAAAATTCCATTACTGACGGTGCTGGAAGAAACGGATGTAACATCGCCCGAAAGACTTACTTTACCTCCGCTTCCAATAGTCAGCCCGCTTCCGTTCACAGAAATGTTGGCCAAGGCGAGATCGGACAATATCGAAATCAACTGAGTTCCAAATTCATTAGGCGAAGTAACTGATACATCTATCCGGCTGCTTGCCGGAACCGTAATTGTCTCGGCCAGCAACAATACAAACGACTCGGCGCTCAAACTCAAACTGGCACCAGCCGCCAAGTCGAGTAGCGTGACAGCCGCAGCGATTCCACCACCCTCAACTTGAATCGATGGGCTGGTTCCGCCGATATCGAAAGAGGACAACAACGCGCCGAAGCCTAGAGCCTGGTTTAATGGAGAACTTCCGTTTGGCACTGCGCGAACCACAAACGGCAGGTCGCCACTCAGGGTAATAAAGATGGCAATTGCATTTGAAAAATTTACCGGTCCGTCCGCGTCAATTGACAGACGACCATTCATAGCAGGCGACAGATCGACATTGTCTGAGGACACTTGTAACCCGCCACCGCCCCGGCTGACTATCAGTCCACCCCCCAGTGTCAAATGACCTGTCCTTTCGGTAGGTAAAAAGAAGTTCCCGCGACCCAGCGTTGACAGCTCAGCACCACCGCTGTTGACCAACAATATCTGCCCGGTGCCGGTGTTATAGTCAGTCGTGTCATCGATTTCAGCCGAAAAGGGTTTTGGTTGTAAATTGGCACTACCCGAAGTCGATGCCAGCGTTATCTCACCGGCCACGTATACACCGCCAGGCAATGGTGCACCGGCCGCGCTGTTTGCCACCCGTGAAGCATTGATGCTGCCGACCGACACCGCCACGAACTCCTGCCCCTTTGTTGCCGGTGATCCAGGCACTCCGAAAACATCTTCAAAATTAGCGCCAGCCGGGTCAGAGACAAAAAATGGCACTACCAGATCATCGAAGCCAGCAAACCCGTCTCCCAGCCCCAGAGGCACGACGATATCCCGAGACAGTGTAATCTGCCCCTGATCGTTATCAAAACTGACAAAACCGCCCCCTGGCAGCATGGAGGGAGTGACCGGCAGCGGACCGGAGTTCGTAAATGCAACTGGCAGAGTCCCAGACACCGGAACAGATCCGTCTTCATAAATCTGCTCGGAATGCGCCCCAGCTATGCTGCCAGTAACAACATTGTGATTAGTTCCGGACAGTCCGCCAACGGCCGTGACGAGAACATCGCCACCCCGACCGCCAACTCCGCTCGAAACATCTAGGCTCCCGAGCGAAATAGGCGCATCAGCGCTGGCATAGATACTGCCACCGCTGCCTCCAGCCGCAAGCGCTACTGCCTTAATATTAGCCGCCGTAACACCGTTTCTTCCCAGCAGTGCTATGTGGCCGGCCTCGTCAAGGCCGGATGTATTGATGCCGCCCTGCACGTCTACAGCACCGCCAGCCACAAGCACAACATTGCCTCCACGCCCGGTTGTGCTGGCTGTGTTGAGATCACTGGTGATGGTTATGTTACCGTTAGCTGTTACCTGGAAAAGCTCCCCAGCGAAATTTCCTCCCGGAGAAATGAAATTGCCAGCGACATTGAAGACCGGATCACCGGACAGGTCCAAACGCGCGATATTTAAGTCTCCACTTGAGACCGCAGCCGAAAGCTCTCTGGCCTTTATGGACACTGCCCCCTGCACTTGCTGCGCAGCCAAGCTAATTGCTCCCTGCAAAGCTGTGAGGTTGATATTTTGAGCCTGTAGCGCGCCACCAGATACCGCCAGCTGGGACTGCCAGACAGCAGTCTGGATGTTGACCGTACCAGACGGAGCCAATATGTTGCCACCGGCATTGTTTACTACAAAACTGCTGCCGGATCCAGCAAAATTCACGTTGCCGAGAGTTGACTGAATGACACCGAAATTGCTTATCGACTGCCCTACCAACACACTCAAATCGCCTGTACTGGAGATCAAGCCAGCATTAGCCAAGCTTCCAAGAACATTCAGCGTCAAATTCGCCTTGTCTTGAGCAAGCGCATTGGAAATCTGCCCGCCGGCAGCAACCTGCAGGTTGGACGCATTGATAATGCCATTTTCGGCCTGCATCAAAATGCTTCCTGCAATACTTGCCTGCCCTGCAATATTCAACGAATGGACAGTACTTTCACTTGCTGCACCACCAGAGCTGGAAGACACCACCGAATAAGCAACGACACCTTGCGGTAAAACGAAGTTAGCCAGACTGGTCGACGGCCCGAGATTGAGAGAGCCTCCTACTGCCGCACCCAGACTGTTGACGGTTAGTTCTTGCTGCCCGGACTGCACCTGAGTGAGCGCTACAAATTCTGCCGGTGTTAGCAACATGCCAGCAGAGATCTGTCTAGGGTCCTGGCCGGCAATCTGTATCTGTCCAGCAGCCGGAGCCTCGATTGAAGCTGTAGTGGACGAAAGGTCCAGATGCTCAGGCAATGATTCCGCCAGCGCCGGCTGAAGTAAGAATTCACCGATAAATACAAGCAGTAAGATCCAGACAGTTCCTTGCTCGAATGTACTACCTGCACTAAATCTACGCAGTGAATGAAACTTCACCATAGGATCCCTCGCTAAACACTCTGGCAGCATCCAAGTTCGAACTTACTTCTTATCTGTAACCAAACCGTAACCGTTCGCGCCGCCAGATGAATTCCACCGATGCGTCGACCGAACTATCTTTAGTCATCTCAGCTCCCCAGCTCTAAGACACTATCGTGAGGACAAGTCACCGAAAGATTATTGACCAGGACTCAACTGAGCCAGTCACAGCGGCAGATCCAGATATCGCACGTTATTCCCCATTTATCACCTTTACCCAGCAAGACGCAGTCTGTAACATCCATTCGGGCTCTGGAGACAGAGAAAGAGTATGACCGCATTCGGTTACATTGAGGCAGAACCATCCGTTCCAGAAGACCCGATAGCGGTCACCTTCGGCAATCTTAGTTTGACTACCGGGAAAGTATATTGCTGTCTCAAACCAACTTTCGTGCCCGCTGAATCGGCCCCAAAAGGCATGAGCGGGAACGGCAGGCGAACAGACAGCCTGGTGCCAACCGTAACGCGCGGTCCATCACTTGACTCTGCTCCTTCCGTCGGAAAGCTGAATACTTCAGGCGCGTCAGCGTCAACGGTAAAAAATGACGGATTCAATTGGAATGAACTTATAACTGCCCTTGCCGCATTCTTTGCACTGGTTGCATCCGATGACTGAGCTGCCGCGCGTGCGGATTCGCGTGTAATTTTGTCGTTAAGACTGGCTGCTTGAACCAACAACACTGCGTTGGTTGTCAGCCCGATCATCACAAACAACAGCGGGATAGCAGCACACAACTCCACAAGTAGACTTCCTCTGCTGGTCCGATTTTTACTATTCGACTTCAGCCTGGGCGAGACGTTAATATTCATATGACTTACCTCCTAAAGCGTAACTAGATTGCGCGCTATGTTTTGAAAGACCTGATCAAGCCTGCTTCTTATGTTGTCGCGCTGAGCCGGCTCCGGAGCCTGGTACTCACCCGGCAACATTGATGGTTTGACGCCGCCGGCAAAATCGCTTTCCGCTACCCGGTAATAGCGCGCTCCATGCCCTGAACTTCCGGCCAGTCCGAAACCATCTTTATACTGATCGCCAAGGTCTTTGTCGACGCTGCCAAGCTTAACTTCCGGGTCGTCTCGAAAATGCCAGTTGTGAGGAGCGTCGTAATGTCCAAACTCTTCGCGTGGTCCATAAAATCCGATTGTATAAATCGGAATGCCCTGTTTACGAGCACGGTTGCAAGGGTCAACACACGAGCCCTGTCTCCAGGTATGAATCCCCAGAATACTTATCTTGAAGTCATCAACTAGCGGGAAATCCATCCAGCGCTTCAGCTTGTACGCCCACGGACTTTTGTCATCTTTGTTTTCCTCACGCAAGCCCAGCGCAAGTCCTCTGGTCAGAAGCACGATAACCTTGCGTCGCGTGGGATCTTTCTGTGCATCCAGCAAGTTAAGCGCTTCGTCGAGACCATGATTGATCGCCGAACCAGGATAAACCGTAACCCCTTCCCCATCTTGATCGTTGCTGAGTTTTCTTTTGAGCGCATCGGCACTATCTGTCAGCTGACTGTAAGGCAAGGTGTATGTTCTGACCTCACCCACTCCTTTGCCAACAACGCTGCCGCCTGCAGTGTCGCCATAACCGGTCGAAACCGACTGGAACTTAAACTCAGAGGTGCTGGGGTCAGAATAGGCTGATGAGGCTGCCTGACCGGCAAATGTCACCAGGCCAATCCGCGCACCGGGATATCTCTCATGAAGAGTGTCGACAAACCCCCTCAAAGAATCCAAGCAGAGATTGAGTGGTTGAAGTTGCTGTCTTGCTTCCATTTCATAAGCCGAAGTAAAACCTTCCTTGCTTTGCTGTGCGGCTCTTGACTCATCGACAAGCTTTTCCAAAGGCCAGTTGGGTACATCAACGACGAGATCTGTATATTGCCGCTTTTCATCTTGACTGCCCGGACGAATAGGTCCGCCACGCAAGCCTGTTGCCGGGTCGACCTGAGCATCACCGAATGTCGCCGGAAGATCCCATTTACGAGGGTCCCCAGTTTCTCTAAGCAGTGGATTAAAGTGCAACATAGGGAAATAACCACCCCCATCATGATTGGCGATTAGCATCTGGGGAGGCAATGGATAACCGATTGGATGCTCCCATCCGCGCTTACCGAAAACCATCTCCCCATTGGGACAGACATCATACCCCCACTCATTGCTCAACCCCTTGCCGGGGTCGTTGTCCTGCCACTTCCTGTACCTTCGAGCGAATTTTACCGGCGTCCAGTCAGCCATCCTGTCGCCAATCTCCACACAAAGTACGATATCCAGTTTTGGGAAGGCGACTTGGGATTTACACTTGAGCTTATAGGGGCTCAACCCGAGAATTCTTTGACACAGCGGAGTAACCGTACAGCTCGAGTTGACCTTCACCGTGACTGGCTCCTTAGCGCTTCCATCAACCACCTCGAAGTCGATGAAGGAACCTTTTTGAAGTTTGGATCCTAAAATTGTATTTTCAGCAAAAATCTCGTCGGCAACTTTCCTGGCAGTCGCCTTGATGTTTGTGCTGGCGCCAGTGGAATTGCCTTTATCCGCATATGTCAGCAAGTATGCCAACCCTGCCGCATCAGTTGCAACCTTAAGCTGTTCAGATGCAAGCGCCGCACGGCTCACTTCCAGGGCAAAGAGTCCAATCGCTCCTAGGACAGCAAAGCCAAAGACCAGAGCCAAAGCCGATACTGCTATACCGGATTGCTTTCTAACCATCCGCGGTGCAGTTCCGCGCACAGCCCTATCCTGCGTTCTCAAACCACTAGTTGCGTACTTCATCTCCATTCCACCCGTAGTTGAAAGTCCCAGCCAAACGTTGCCGTACAGTTGTGCTTTACGCGCACCCTCAGCATCCACAATTTCACCCTATCCAGGAGATGCAACCAATTTGTAACCAATCGCCCGGAAGCTCTCCGGATGAGTAGCTTGCGGCAGAGCACTTGCATGGTGGCATTCTTACTACTCCTGCTGTCTGGCACGCACTATTAGTGGTGCGCCATTTAGACAGGCAGTATCACCTTTCATCAGGTAGAATGAACATGCGGTGAGCAGTCCGTAATCGAGATGTGAGCTCATACAACGATTAACATTGACAATTTCAATCGATGAGAACGATACTTGTAACTGAAGTCGCACTCATTTGGCTTCGCTTAACCAGAAAGTGTTGAAAGACTCGTATGAAAAATGCAATCTGCAATTGTGCCCTGCTGCTAGCTGTCGTTCTTTCAAGTGTCGCGAGCGAAACAACACTTGCTGAATCCGGCAATGACAGCAATTCTTCAAAGGCTGCGCCTCTCGAAGGTCGAATCGAGCAGACTGCGGATTTCAAGGTACCGTTGCCGGCTGGACTAACAAAGCTAAAGGCGCTGGTTCCTAAGATGGATACGACTCATCGCCCAGTGCTCAAAGGCGGAGTCACAGAACTAGGCAGTGAGGTTGTAGAGTCAAGTTTTTCGTCCGATATGCTCGGCTTCTGGGGCGGTGAATTGAAGATCACTTCAATTTATCACGCCCGCCCATTTGCGGATGGACAGCAACGAGAGGGCATCACAGGGTTAGTCGTCTTTCATTTTGTTAAAGATGGCAATGATATCAAGCTAAAACCGGCAACGATTTTCATGCCGCATGTGCGAAAGCGCGTGAGAGACTCAGTCTTTCGCCCGGCTCGCCTAGAACAGATGAAGGAGACCGCGAATCAAACTGGTAAGGACATCGATCCCGATCAGTTATTGGAACGAAATCCAGTTATCTCTCTGGGCAGCGGTGAATGGGCTAGACTAGGCGGGGCTACAGGCAAAGCTACCATCACCGCCAACACCTTGCGCACGCTCGGGACCGGAATTGTCGAGCAAGACATAGTCAGCAGATACGAGCACAATAGCGCAGTTGGAGACAAGCGCAGTGGCTATCTTGAAGTAATCTGCCGTTTCAAGCAAACCGGTCCGGATTCACGATTTGTCCAGGTCGCTAAGGTTGGTTACGCAGCCAACGGTACTATGATTAGACGTGTGCTTCTTGAAGGAATAGTTACTCGCGATTGGCAACCGACAGCTGACAAGATCAGCAAGCAAGTCAATCGTCCCTGGCAACGCATTGTTTTGATCCACGATATTTGAGCCGTGGACTCCTGCTAAAGCCGTTGCTCGATTCACGCTATGGCTACGAAATCATGCATTGGTGGTCACGCTTTACAGATATCCTCTGTGCCTGTATCGGCTGATTTCATACTCTGTGCGCAGGGTAGCGTCAAGTTTTTTGTTTGCCTTGTCGATTTCTTCCAATTTCTTCTTTTCCGAAATGACGGATTGATCTGTAATGGTTCCCTGCTTTTGCGCGTCGAGGTAATCGGTAAACAGTTGGCGCGCCGTGCTGAAGTACAAGACATAGCCATCTTGTAAGTCCTTCGTCTCCGGTATCGGCTTCAGCTCCTTCAATGCAGACAGCGCGGCTGTATACCTCTCTATCATGCGGGCTGCCAAACCCGAGCTTCGCTTCTCAGATCTGGCTGCTGTCAGCAGGCAGAACAGCAGCTTATCGCTTAAGGGCATTTCCGCATCTCTCCGAATCCGATCGTATTTACAGAACCACTTCGTTACGGAGGCTACACGCTGGTGTGCCCGACACATTTCGGAAGGAAGTTCAGGTTCGGACACAAAATTGGTCTTCTCCGGAGCTGCCTGAACCGTTGCCAGCAAAATGGTTACCGTGAGCACAATGACCGTCAGCAGAATTCGAATCTGTAGCATGGACTGTGATACCTTTCGATTCCTTTTCACGTCTTAGAGTACAGGCACTGCAGCCCACCGATCCGCATCGACAATGTACCCACGGAGTGAGCAGATTCTTCGGCACTACCGCTGTCAATCAGCTGACCGATACGGAAACGTCTCCAAGCGAACAATCTACTACTACTTGAGTGCCAAGTTATCGGTCCAACTGCCACTTTTGTGTCTAATCGCGGTTTCAAGAGCACAGTTTTACTCCCTTTCCCTACCGAACATTAATGTTAGTATCTCGCCAGCCGCTCAAGCCGCTCTTCGAGAACTTGAATTGGCAATTCGCCGCGCTTCCTGAGCTTGCGGTTTCTAATCATGCCACTAGAAATGGTGTATGGCGTGTTAAGGAGGGCATAAGCCTGACCTGTTCCATGCGTTAAACGGCCGGCGAACCCCAGCTTATTAGCCGTATCCAGATCGCGACGATATCCGTAGATGGCAACAGCGGCAAGGATGGAGCTTGCCACTCCGGTCAGACCGATCAATGGACCCGAGATAGTCTGCTGCTGAGCCACCTGGCGATAACGCTCTATCTCTCTGGTTTCGCGATTCAGTTCAGTGTCCAGCAATTCTGTTCTGGTCGTGAGTGCCACCACCTTTTGCAGCCAATCTTCATGTTTTTCCAGTGAGAGTTTCTTCAGAAGCAGATCAAGCTCCGGCGAAGGAGTGGACGGGCGTTCGAACAAAAGTTCTTCGGTCAGCCTGTGCTCTTGATGCTTGCGGATAGCAATTCCTGCACAACTGCTAACAATTGGATTGAGCGTTGCAAGCGAGTTAGACACCAACGCGCAGACGACAGAAGGGCGAGCTAACTCGGGATGCCCGAACGCCCTCATTGCCATGATCGCAGCGCTCATGCGGGTGAAGTTCTGCATCGAGTCTAGAGTATAGAACGTGTTCTCACGCCAGGCTTGATCTCTGGAGTGGCGACTCCAGTTGCAAAATTCGAAGAGCAGTTGTTGCCGTATTCTGCGAACCAGCTTTGTCTCAAGATCGGTGATTCGCCGTTTCTCGTCCGACGGTTCGTAAGCTGACAATTGTTGTCTAATTTCCAGCAAGCGATCCGTATCGGCAACGATCTTTTTTACAAACACAACCGAACTCTTCGGTGAATAACCCTTCTCTTTCGCCCTCAGCATAACCCAAGTGTTTTGCGCCAATTCCAGGGCAGACGAGCCGCCACTCACGGCATTTCCGATCAACCCGCACGTGACAGCCTTTTTCAGCTCATTCCTGGAAATGCGAGCCGGACTATCAAGTCCTTTCGCTTGTTGTCTCAAATCCATGAGAGTGGCTGCAAAAGTGAGCGCTGTCCCGGACTCCCTGCCAAGTGGATAAGTGAGACTGCGCCACTTTTGATGGCGGTTGGTTTCCAGCTGCAGGTGAATGTTAAACCGCGCCAGTTTAACCAGAGCAAGAAGTAGCTTTTTATCGGTCTCCGCGAAGAGCTCCTGAAGCGGTGGTCCCCCCGGCTCATTGCCGGTCGCTCTGGCATCGCCGGCGTAGACCGAGCCTTGACCGAGAAAGCCCAGAATCAACAGAACGCACAAGACCAAGTACCCTTGCATGGCGCTGTCTTGTTTAAAGCAGCAGGTTGACTCTGAGTTCGAAAACTTTGACATGTTTCGAATCATACTATTTTGACTTGTAATAATCGAACCAATCGAACAGTCTAGTGCCAATCGCTGTTATGAAGAACGATTTCAAACTGGAGAATGCTTGCCCAAGGTCTGGGCACAAAGCTTACTTTCCTCCCCCGCCATCGAACAGATTAATGGACACTGAACGGATCGTCTTCACTGCTGCCATCAGTACTTAGCCGGCACCCAATTACGGCGCCGCATTGTAGCCGAGTCATCGTACTTCTTCTTCGTGTCCCTCTCCGGTAGCTTCACCTTAGCGTGTTTCACCGGCTTATAGGGAATCTGACTCAGCAAGTGGGAGATGACATTCAAGCGTGCTCGCTTCTTATCGTTGGAGTTGACGATGTACCAGGGAGCATGCTTTGTATCAGTTGCCTCAAGCATAGCATCGCGTGCTCGGGAATAGGCGTACCAGCGTTCTCTCGAAGGCAGATCCATGTTGCTCAACTTCCATTGCCGCAAAGGATCATCGATTCTCGCCTCGAACCGGCGTTGTTGCTCTTCATTACTTACTTCCAGCCAATATTTGAGAAGCCTTATACCGTTCTCAATCAAATTCTTCTCGAAAAACGGACAGAGATCAAGAAACCGCCGATACTGCTCGTCTGTACAAAAGCCCATAACATGCTCGACGCCAGCCCGGTTGTACCAACTACGATCGAATATGACAATTTCACCGGCCGCTGGGAAATGCGCGACAAAGCGTTGAACATACAGTTGTGTTTTCTCCCGGTCTGAGGGCGCCGGTAGCGCCACCAAACGAAATACTCTTGGGCTCACGCGTTCGGTTATGGCCTTAATCGTGCCGCCTTTTCCAGCAGCATCCCTACCCTCAAAAACAATCACGATTCGCTCGCCGGTCGCCTTCACCCATTCCTGCAGATGGCATAACTCCTTTTGTAGATCGATCAATTCCTGCTCATAGACCTTTCGTTTTAGCTTCTCCGAAGCATCAGTACTATTGCCTGCTTGACGTGCCTGTTGCCTGGGTAACTCTTGCTTCTTTGCTTTCTTGTTCATTGCTTCTAACCGGAAGTAGCAGATGCTATTTAACTACTTTGAGACGATACTAAAGGCCAATCTAAATCGTTCCATCGCCTCATCAATCTTTCGTTTGTCGCCTCACTTAGATAATACCCAAAAGTATCTGCTGAGAGCACGCGCAATGTTCGGATGTTTTGCACAATTGAAGTAACAGGAGGGAATAATCAGAGCAGAGCACTTGACATGCCGCTCGACTCATACGCCCTGAAGCTACACTTCCCCCAGGTTTAGCCGCCCAGATACTGCAACAGCTGCTGCAATTGCCTCTGCGCAGCTAGATTACCGCCCGCCTGCTGGCGATAGCTAGCAATCAAAGAGAGGGCAGCGGGTCTGATTTCCTGCTCAATGAAACGGGCGCGCTGCGAGTAACTCTCGTGATAAGGGCTGTGTTCCGACTCTGGACAAACTTCGAGCATTCTTTGCAAAGTCTTTCCAAGCACAGCCGTCCTAACTGGTGCCCCTTTCGCCGCTACCAGGAAAAAATCGCCATCCGGGTGAAGCATCTCTTCCCCAAGCAACACTGACCAATTTTCACGACTATTTAGCCGCGCGTATGGACGGCTGAAATAGCCGTCCCGTTCTACTGTTGCGGCAACGTCGAACATGCGGCTTTCGTTCTCCAACTCGAAACGGCCTTTTGCAATGTGCGCCCATTCATGACGGATCGCCTTGTGCAGTAACGTGTCGTAGCTGCCGCTCAGCGCACCACGGTTGCCCTTTTCCACGCAAAACAGATTGATCTCTCCCGATGAACCGCAGGTTGCATAGGAGGAGAAATCCCGACCATATTGCTGCTTGTTCCAGACGTCTTCCGGATTCTGCTCGTTTACGAGTCGCACGCGTTCAACGATCCGCCTGTTTGGCAAATCATCGAGAGCCGCGAGCACATCTTCTGGCAAGGCTCTCATGCCATAAGGATCGCGGACCAATTTCTTGAATGCGCCCAGGCGATCGTTTGTAATTTGGCTCATAGCCTGGCGCAACTGTCTTATGCGGTCGAGTTCTAGAGCGTAAGCCTCAGGTACGGCAATCTGAGCGCTGTGCCCGTCAAGATCATATACGAGCATCGGTCGCTCGACTTCCGTCAACGCTTTCTGGTAGAACTCAGCAAATGAGCGATATCGACCGGCCGCATCCGGTCGCGGCAGAGCAACTCGCTCTGCTTCAATTTTGCAGCCTGTGAGTCTTCCAGAGAGAGACTCGACCGGCAGCAATGACTTTTGAATCAGCTCATATTGCGGCGCCGCAATATATTTGAGCGCTACTGATTGCAAAGCTTTGTCGACAACTCCAGGTGGGGCACCATTCTCAAGAGCCGGCTTCGGCTCAATCTGAAAGCGTCTTTTCAGGGCTGAAGAAACCCTGCCAGCTTGCACAGCTCCCAGCGAAGCAGCAGCGGTATCAACCGCCCCTTGCAAAGCAGCTCGCCTGAAGACTTTGGAAAGATCGAATTCCTCACCGTTCTGCGTCTGCCGCCAGATTTCCTGCACTGCACCGTTGCTCAAGCCAAAAGTGGTGCCAGTTAATAGAGTGTTTAGCAACGGACTTCTGTCAATCGCACCGTTCGCAAAGCAATTCGCTGCTCTGGTTAGATTATGTGATGCGCCCATTATTACCAGGTCGCAAGCGATCGCTCTTCGATCGAAGATGCTATCGGCAGCCGTTGAGAGCCCCTTGGAAAGGCTCAGCTCACCAGTCGACTGATTGCAATAGATTTGCCTTGTCAAAGCGAGATCGATTGCACGGGAGGTAACACCTAGACTTACCCCCTTGGCTGCGACAGCCATCTCCGTCCGCCCGATTGTGTGAAACACCCCTTTCAACAGACATCCTTTCAAAGCTCCCAAAGTAAAATCTGTAGCAGCTACCCGAGCGTTTTCCGGATGGATGACTTGGTCAAGTCCAAAGGTGCAGGCGGCACCAACCATGCCTGACTTGCCGCGCAAAAAGAGGCTGGCTGTTTTCCAAAAGCTTGTGCCGTAATGCCCAACTTCTTGGCGCCAGCTCAAAGCTGTCCGATCCGAAGCTATCAGTCTTTCGATTAGCGCTTTGTTAGCCGCGATATAAGCTTCATCACCGCTATTTTGCCGTGCTTTCAATTCGCTGTGAAGAAGTTGCATGGATGAAAGCGACTGGTTGTCGTCACAGAGAGTGAACGTAACCAGTTTGCTCAGACAGCTTTGCGAGCGATCGGATCGCCTATGGACTTCAATTTGCTGGCGCAAGGAGTCAATTCCAGGCTCATCGGACGAAGTCCGAACGCCTTTGAAATCTGCCCCGCGCAGATTCTCAGACATCTCTGATTTTTCCTTCAGCCAGCATGCAATATGTTAATCAAACAGATTCTCTTTATCAATGGGAAAAGTCCCCCAACAGAATTCGCGCCCAAGAGCATGCATTCGATTTGAGCCCAGCAGTTTCCGTTTGCTTCTGGCATCCCGGGTTCCGACGAAAGTTTGCTAACGAGAAGTACGAGGCGCATTTGCTAGCGCCCAAACCCATTTAGGCATCCAAGCTCGAAAACATTTCGTGATCCGTTATTGTTTTCCGACGTCCGGCCAGTCCGGCTACTCCTGACGCCTGACGATATCTCGCGCTCTTTCCTTCTCAGCGGACTCCGGCGTTTCTGGCTGTCCGAGCGCTCTTCTGGTGAGCCGCTCCACCTCTGCCCCACCGTACCAAGTCGCACCTTCAATTGAGACATGCCTGTAGATTTTGTGAACTATTTTGTTCAGGCTCACAAGTGTCTCCACTCTGCGCACCATCAATGCATCCAAGAGAGGCTCAGCTTCATGTCTGAATGCCTCACTACTCAGCTTGCCTGCTTGCACCTGCTGATATTTTTCGATTAGCTTAAGCACTGCTTCCGGCGGTGTAGACAGCCCGAAGAATTGTTCGCAACTTTCGACTTTGGAGACCTTTGCTGCAAAATCTTCAAAAAATCTATTAAACTCCGCAAGCGAATTGCAAGCCCTCAAACTCCGCACTTCCGCACCGGTGGCCAGCAAGCGTGCTCGCAACTGTTCGGATGGTTTGCCTACAGTCGAATGCCACAGATAAAAGTCCTGAGCCAATATCTCAGCGCGGTGAGCCTCGCCAGGCTTGAGCGGCTTGCCATTGCGCGCTTGCAATATCTGTCCGATACGCTCAATTGAAAGCTCAGGACCTCCGCGCTCATGAAAGATCTTTATCAACTCTAGTTTTTGATACTCGGTGGCAAATGTGCCAATATTCCGCTCGTCCGCAAGCCCACTTACGACCAACTTTTCGTCGGCATTATGGATGCTTTCATGAAAAGCCGTATTGAGCAAGTCCGGCAGCTTGGCCTTGTCCGTAAGATCAGACTGCCGGACTCCGATCTCGCCGTTGGCGTACAAACCGTTCGGCTCGGAATCCGTTAGCATGGTAAGCTTCGTCTCTGGCATTCCCTTAGCCCTGGCCAGCTCGTTTACTAGGCTCTCTAAATCCTGGCGTCGCGACTCAATCACTTCTTTGAAAGCCTTTGTAGCAGATAGGCAATCTTTGCCGGCATCCATGGCTTCCTGTAAAACTGCCAATTTTTCTTTGTTTGTTACCGGATCTTTCTCAAGCGTGGCACGCACTTCAGACATCGACAGCATTTCTCCGCCGGTTACCTTCTTCTGCACTCTTTCAATATACTGCTTGTGCGCCAGCTCGGCTCTTACTTTGGCTTCATCGGCCCGGCGCGAAATATCTAGTAATTTAGCGTCATCCCAACGTACTGCCATCTCCACGCCCCGCTTGGTGAAGCCAGCAGAGCACTCGGCCGTACTTAGTGGCGAGATAAGTCCTTCGGCGGCAAACCGGCTTCGCACCTCCGGCGAAAGTTTCGACGGGTCAATCCGGCTGGTGTTTGGCAATTCCGATTTAGGGTCTCGTAATGATGCCTCCGTATTCCTGGCAGGCACGTTTTCCCAGCTGAGCAGTGCGCCATCTTTGCCACCGACTCGAACTTCATCGCCAGTCTTGAGTGCAGTATCGACGAATGCTTCGACGCGCTTGCCGTTGATATACAGCTCGATGGACTTTCCCGGCAAGATGTAAGTTCGTCCGCCATCGTTCATCAGAGTGAAAGTACCCTGCCCTCCGACAATGCCTAGATCTACAGCGCTAATCGCGATGCTATCATCCGGGCGCAAGACCACATCTCTACCGCATATCTCGTAACGGTTGCCGGCCACGGAAACTTTCTCGGCGGCAGTCGGATGCTGGACAGGTGGTCGGGTAAACCGTGCAAATTCGGGCTCTGGTCCAGGAGTTGGCGCTGAGGCTTTCTTGGTCCAAACCGTTGCCTTATCGGCCGACCGACCATCGGAACGCCCGAGCGACAAGCTCCTGGTCTCAGCAGAGGCAGTCGGTATACGACTTCCGGATTCCGGCGAAGCTTCCGCCGGTTTACTGGACGCGGCTGCTTCGACTGGAGGGGATGGTTTAATCGATCCGAAAACCTGCCCAAAATCAGAGACTATCTTAGTTTCACCGGCGGTCAATTTCCTATTCTCGTCTCCCTTCAAGCCAATTTCCAGTAATGCTTTGAGCACTTCCCGTTCAGCTACTTCTTGCGAGACACCGTCCCTTAGACGAACAGCTGTCGACCCATCATTCTGCTTAACTACAGTACAGATAGCGCTCGCTTGCCTGCCGGCGGTCTCTATTCTAACCTTGTCCATTCTCTTTTGGAACTGCGGATCATTTTGGCTTCCCATCAGATCTCCCACGAAGTACTTACCGATTTCAACTAACTGAGCTAACCCGGGTCTTCCGTCCGTACCGGTCTCGATTAAGCCAGCCCACTCATTCCAACCCTCAACCCGAGCCTTGCTGATATCGACTTTTCCCCGCGCATCCTGAAATGACGCGGCATCCTGTGCTGCTCTCTCCGGCGCAATTACACGAGACAAAAATTCACTCCTGTATCGTTCGTCGCTACGGATTTTATTGCACAGTTCATCAACCTCCAGCTTGGACTTTCCTGCCTCCACCAGCGCTTTCCCGGACTCTTCCAGCTGTTCTGAAAACTTGCCACCATCAATGACTTTATCTTCACCGGACTTGTTGTCTCTGCCCCGAAACGTAAACTTCTCTGAACCATCCAGAATTAGTTTCGAAATCGGTACATCTTTGCTCCCGAACCTCTCCTTGCTGATATCAACTACTACACGCTGATTCGGCTTAACACCAGCTTCCAGGGTTGGCGCAAGCGGATTGGTTAGCATAGTTTCGAGAGCGAGTTTGCAACGGCTAGCAAAGTTATGTTGAATCTGCTGTTCGCTAATCTTAAACCTATGCGCTCTCTCGACTCCATCAAACAGAATGTTGAGCGCTCGCTCTTGTCCACCGGCTCCGCTCTTCAGCCTTTCTTTGATCTGAAACCGCAACGTTTCGAGCATTGAAAGATCAAGCCGCTTCATAGCACCGGTCGTCTCAAACAGCGGGAAAGTCAGCTTGCCTGGTTCGCTCGAAACATCGCGCTTGGAAATTATTGGCTCGCTGAAATCATCCGCCTTCAAGTAAGTCTTCTGTTGACGAGACGTTTCCAAGAATTCGCCAATCTTTCGCCCGACTGTTTGAATTTCATTTTGGGAAAGAGAGCGGCCGCTCTTCAAGTTGCTTTGCAACTGATCGCCGAGATTCAGATACCAGGCCCGGTCTGCCTTCTTGAGCGCATCAAGACCGAGATCCACTGGCACCATAACTCCCGAGCGCAGATTTACAAACATACCGTCCATGCCGATGTTGTCTGCCGGCGAATTCGGTGAGGATGGAACAAACGCCCAATGTTCTTGCACATCGCCGACGCTGACCGGTGCTGCCAATGCTTGATCGATTGGTCGCCTGGCATTATGTTGAAACCGCACACCGTCAGGTACATCAACAGGAACTCTCGCTTCCTTCGGTGACTGGGCGATCATGTCTCTATACAGCTTGAGCGCTTGGACCGATACTTGATTGTCAATCCGCCCAAAGTATATCGTCACATGTTCGTGCTTCAGCTTAGTCTGCAAGAGATCGAGCGCAATTGCAAGGCGATCAGGACTTAGATTCTGCGCTACAAGTTGATCTGCTGCAGCTTTGACTTCTCTTACAAACTCGAGTTTTGTGGCAATCACTTTGGGAGTCAAGTGCTCAGTCAGTGCTGCCCTTAGCGCGATTACCCTTTCTGGTGTGACACCCTGTTGTTGCAGCCTACCGATCTGCACTTCCAGATCCCTGTAGACCGCCGCATTCACTGTCGGCACCACAAGAGCAATTTCCTCGTTGTCTCTGCCGAGCTCCAACTTTCTCTCTTCTACAGCAACTCTTCCCTCCAACTTAAAGGCGGGCTCCTGGACAATTGGCTTGACGACGGGCTCAGCTCCGGCAAGGCGCGCCGACTCCTGCGCTTCAATCCACTTGAGCACCGGCTCTCTCACTTCTTGATACTGTCCGCCAAAATGCCGTCTGAGCATTTCAGCGTTCCATTTGACCGGGTCCGAGTCATGTAGCATCAGAATCGCTTCTTGCTCGAACGTGGCAGCTGAGCGCCCCGCGGGATTGTTGCTAAAAACCTTCCGCAAGTCTCCGTTTGTGTCTGCCCCGACAGCTATCATGTCGCGGCAAACTTTTGCATACGACGGAGAAATGATGCCTTCGCCGGACTGAGCGTTGCGGTGGTGCATATATTCTTCCACACTGTTCAAAGCCTGCTCGGCAAGTATTCTAGCGCCTGGTCCTGCTGAGCAGAATTCGTTGAGCTTGGACTTCTGAGCCTCGCTAAGAAGCTCACCACCGATGGTGCGTAGCGGTTCTCCCGGATTGCATAGATCAATCTTCACTCCCTTCTCCAGCTCGACTACCGGCTGCGGGAGCTCTGTGACAAGCTTCTGCTCGGCACCAGCAGCACCATCACGCCGCATTTTGGACAGATCGCGCATCTGCTGCAAGTAGTCTTTCAGCTGCTGGGGAGTTTTCAAACTCTCAGCATTTACTTCAAGCGGTCTTAGTTCTGTTCTGTGTGCCGGCAGGGAGTCCAGCTTGTTTTGAATCAGCTGGCGTGCTTCGGCAAATCGACCCTCCATAAAGGCCTTGTTGAACTCACTTACGTCGCCCAGCGTCTTGGCTCCGTGCTCATTCTGCTGCCAGATGTGACCGTCACCTTCCACTCTCGTCTCCACCGGCAAGCTTGGTGTTGTATCGGAGGCAGAGGGGCGATTTGTCCCGTTTGGAAATACGTGCTCGGGAACATCAGCGATGCCTCGCTCTAAAACGAACGGGCGGGTGCCAGGTGTAGCGTTAAAATGGGTAACCTCCCACGTGCCGGGCAGCTTACCGGCTGCTACGTGATAGCCATCCTTGCGGAAATGCTCGATAAAGGCCCGCTCGCCAGCTGCGTTAGCTGGCAAGAAACGAACACGGCCGCCTGCGCCCGGCTTGCATGACAGTAGGAAACCCTGGCCAATAGCCAGAACCGTGGACAGCCCAAACTGCACAGCCTCTTGCGAATCGTGCAAAATCTTCTTGGCCCTTTCGGGGGCAAATTCCTCCACTGCTCCCTCCAGGCACATCTGGGCCGCAGTGAAGCCGGCATTAGTCAGTACCTCCCTGCCGGACAGCCTCAAAAATTCCTTCAAATAGTCCCTGGCCGCAGTGCTCACTCCAGTGCGTCCTTCAGCGATGGCAGCTGCCCGCCTGGCGTCGAATGCGAGGCGAGCCATTGTTGGTGCTTCAGCAGTTACAAATCCATTAAGCGCATCTTTCATCGCTTCGCGGGACATCCCTGCCCAGACTGAGCCTGCTGCCGCGCGCAGACCCTGCTTTTTTGCCAGCGCAATCAAGTTGATACTGCTGTAAAAGGCCTTGCACGTGCCGAGAGTAGCCAGTCCAAGAGCGGTATCGAATACTACTTGAGCGCCATGCCCACCCAGTATTTTGACGAACTCCCCTAGATGCTCGCGGTTGGTAAAATCTCCGTACTTCTCGACCCAGCCCCCAATTGCCGAACGCTCGCCGGCAGTTCCCCAACCTGTATAACCGCTCTCGTTAACACGGTAAAGGACTTCTTTAGTGACCTGAGAAGCTGCAACGCCTGAAACCGAGCACCAAGCAATCACCGCCAGCGGTGATGCTACACCAAAAGTAGCGCAAGCTGCAACCGTAAGCGCAGCGGCGGTCAGTGTGGCAGCTAGCTCCGGTCCATGCTGCTTGATCCAGTTTTCGAGAGTGTCGGCCCTAAAATTCGGACTGTTTACTGATTCCAGCATGTGCATGAACTGCTTGTGTTTGGAAGAATTCGGATCGAGTAGGTCCCGCATACCCTCCATGCTCTCGGCCATTCTCCGTAGTTCATTTTTAGCTTCCGGATCAGTACACTCTCGAGCAGCTCTCCTGATATCGGCAATGCGCATGTACATCTTGTCCAGGTCTTGCTGGCTGAGTTCGCCGGTAAGTTTTTCCACACTATCCTTCAGTCGCGAAGCGCTCTTTTTGGCTTCAGACACAAAAAATTCGTACTTCAAGCCACCTTGCGCTGAGGCGAACATTGTTTGCAGAAGCTGCATGTCATTGCTTAGCTGTTCGGCAGAAGTGGAAAGCTTTCTCATGCCTGGCTCAGCCGCCACCGCCTGCAATGCCTGTGCGCGCAAAACTTCGGCGTCGAAGAAAGACTGCCCTGTCTTTGGATTGGTTGCGCGCAACCCACGAAGAGTACTGAGTGCGGAGCAGAAGCTTTCGGTACGATTGCTGTCCGTATCCGACTTGTATCGTGGCAACCTTTCAACCTGGCTCAACCCGGCATCAAACAGCCGCCTTTGAGCAGTTCTGCCGACTTGAGTCCCGTCATCACCTGTCAGGTCTCTGTGTACCGTTGGTGCAAATTTCGCCAACAATTCGCCGTGCTTTGCCCAAAGCTCGGACACAGCCAATTTATCCGCTTCCTGTCTATTGCCACTATTCTTCAAGTCGGTGTATCGGGCTACCTGTGAGGCAAGTAGAAGCGCTTCGTGTCTTGGGGTGGCATCCGCTTTTAAGTTCTGGAGAGCTGATATTCGCCAATCGAGATTGCGAATGCGGGCGACGAGATTGGATTGAGTCTCGTCGAATTTAGAGTATGGGTTCTCGACTCTTACTCCCGGTACAGCCTGAACAACTGCGGACACTCCAAGCATCTGTCCCCAAAATTGAGCTCTGTCGCCCAGACCGATTTTGCCTTTAGTAACCCTTTCGAGCTCTTTGAGTGCGTCAACTCTCTCCTGCTGAAGACTTGAGAGCTTGCCTTTCAGGTCTTCTATCGGTCCTGCCGCCGCAGAGAGCTTGGTTTCAAGCGTCTTGCGAAGCTCTCCCAGCAAAAACTGATTGGTGGACTGCTCCAGCAAATGATTGAGCATTTGTCCGGCCACCTGCTGGGGCGACATTCTTCCTTCGAGTCCAAATAGCTCTTTGCGCAATTCCGGAGTGAGACTGTTTACAAGTTCAATATTGGTAGCGATGCGCCTTAACAGCTCATCACCACCTGGCTTGAACGGTGGGTCGCTATAGTGCCTCTTGATCTGGTCTGCCTTCTCAAACAACTCGGCGTCATTGCGAGCAGGTATCTGCCACTCTTTGAGTATGGCGGCAGCGGGCTTTTCAATTCCCAGTCCGTAAACCAGCTTTTGGGCTTTCTCTAGCAGCTCGAGGTTGAAAGGCTGTCCCTTCATCATTTTCAAAAGCTCGGTGCGCAGCCCTTCATCAATACTTGGCCACTTATCTTTCTCAAAGGCAACGAGCGCTGCCTCTTTCACTTTGCCTTCGGTGCGTCCCAGAACAGCAAGCAACGCGATACCGGCTTCCCCCTTCAGTACATCGGCGTAAGGAACTCCGCGTGAGTCCTTTCCTTTCGCCACCTGGTCGAGGTGGTAAGACTGTCCATGCAAACGCAGCAAATCTACCTGTTGCTCGGTTACATCTTTAGCAAAAACAGTGAACGCTTGAATAGCAAGCTGCCGCTGCTCCGGTCTGGCCGGATCTGATCCTTGTAATATGTTCCATTGGATTTCAGACAGGAGTTGCCTTCGTAAATTTGCAGTAATGCTGCCGCCGGCGGTCCATAGTGACTGTATGACTGGCTCGGATAGATTTCCGGCGATTGCCTTCACATCGGAAGGTCCCCAGAGGTGAGCGATCGCTTCCATGCCGCGGGCAGCGCTCATGCGCTCGTCTGTAGAGTCGCTCGCCAACCCTTTATGCAGCGCCTGCCGCACTGCCGGCGGTACATCAGATTCCTTCCTGAAAGTTGCGGCCACTGCCCCTAGTGTCGAAAGCAATAGATACTTGTCGCCGTTGGCTTGATACGCATGAAGCAGCTCTGATATAACTTCCTGGCGCAGCGCCGGTACATTGCCGGCATCTTTCAAGACTTCCCTTGCCGAGGCAGCGCGAGCGTCGTCATCACCCGCACCGCCGGCCATACCAGCCAAGATGCGCAAGCTTGCTTGTTCTCCACTTCTAGCAAGACCTTTCAATTGCGCAAACTGCTCTTCGGAAATTTTGCCCGCTCCTTTGATAATGAGGTCGGAAAGCGCTTCGCTGCCAGGGACGCGCGCTCGAATCGCATCAAAGGCCGTGCCCAGCACGGCATCGGACTCTGGTCCGGTCAGAGCCTTGGCTACCGCTTCTTGAGCCTTCTTCACCTCGCCGGCATCTCCAGCAGTCTGAGATTGAATGACAGTCGCCACTGCCTGGTGTATCTCCACCCACGTTATCCATTGCTCAGCACGCTTGTTTCCCGCAGCTTTCTCAGCCGCCAGCAACTCACCTGCTACAGCAAACTCCTGCGGAGTGCTTCCCATGTGCAGCTCTCGCACAATCCGACCGGCTCGCAGTTTATCCAGATCGCTATCAGGCAAGGGCAAGGTCTCTCTTACCGAGGAGAGCGCTTTTGCCCTGATTTCATCAGCGGAGGACTGTATTGCCTTGATTAGCTCTTCGAGCTTACCAAACCCGCCAACTCTTTCTATGTAGGCAAGCGCGTACCGATTGCCGCCCTTACCGTCACGCGCTACGGCCTGCTGACGTAGTTCACTCAAAAATCTAGCTGTCTGCGCGGCTTTCTCCTGCATTTCTCCAGCATTGTTCTCGATCGCCTGGGCAGCCTCGGCTGCTGAACGATGAATTCGCCCGCTTATATCAGCGGCAGCTATCGCCTGGACTATATCGGTCAGGGCATCACTGTGCATGATCCTGGAGCGAGCCTGGCTCAGCTCCTGTAATGACTTGAGCGCCGCCGCTCTTTCTTCCTCAGTTTTCGCTCTGTCCAGAAAGTCAGCGAGAGCCTTATCTGCCTGCTTGAGATTTTCGGCGGCGAACTGCCTAATCTCATCTCTGGCTGCCTCCACTGCTTCCTTGTCGCCAAATGTGCTCAGTATCTCCGCAGGAGTCTTTGCTCTCAGGTCGGTGATGGTCGGCTCGCCGGTGGAGCTAAGCTTATCCTTGAGCTCTTGCAAGGCGTGCTTTGCGCCTTCCGGATTACTCTTGTCGGTCAGGCGCTGCTGTATTCCGGTTGTCCACTCCGGTTCCAGTTTTTCTCTCAAGAAAGTAGCCGCCGCTGAATTTCCGGCCGCTGCCATTTCTGCTAGTGCGGTCAGTACTCGTGCCGCGACTTTGGGATCGTCGGTGTCCTTGAGTCGTGCGGTCGCATCTGTAAGCGCCGCTTGCTTATACAGATCGACAACATCTGCTCGTCCGTATCTACGTAGGTCGGACCGCCCAATCTCATCAAGTCCAGACAGGGCAGCCGCTCGCCCTTCCGGTGGAGCAAATACCATCTGAAGAACTGCTTGGTCGGCTGCAAGCAGGGCACCGAGATTCTCCTGTTTTGCCTCCAGCCTGGCCGATGCCACCATCGCTTCTTTGCGCTTAACTTCAGCAGCACCACCGCCTGAAGCGCTGCGCCGGGAGAGTTCATCGAGCAACTTACCGGCGCCCTCGCTCTTGCTATCACCAGCTTCCAGGGCCGCCAGGTCCTTGACCGCACGGCGCTGATCTTCTTCGGTGACTGCTGTTTCCAGTCGTCTTACCGCCTCGACCAGATAGATCTTCTTCAAATTCTCGAGCGCCTTGCCGGCAAGATATGAATCACCTTCCAGCACCTCCTTCTCCAGGGACTCAATCGCCTTCTTCCGTTCTTGCTCATTACCGGTAATGTATTGCTTAAGGCAATAAGCAAGATACCGAGAAGGTCCAGCATCCAATGCCATAGTCAAGTCGTCACCGAAGACCCGCTTGGCTGCCGACTCTGTTGCACTGTTGAAGCTATCACCGTCTTTAGAACCGGACTTGCTCCTGCTACATACTTCAGCCCAGGAAGAAGGCAGCCCCTTCTCCTCCAATCCCTGCTCCCGCTCCCGGACAAATCTGCGCCGCGCTGCTTCCGCCTGATCCAGACTCCTCACAATTCCCGCTCCGGAACGCGCGCCGGACTCCTCTCTTTCGGCAGCTCCTTCAGCCGATGCTTTATCTGCAGATACCAGGTCGGCAGCATCGCCAGTTCCACCAGCAAGAACTGGCTGTGGCGCCCCAAACATGGCAGCCGGACCGACAGGCGAGTATTCGCCCAGCGGTGCTTGCTCTACCTTATCTTCCTTGTAGTCCTTACTCAGTACGTCAAGGGTGCGTGGCGCCGGCTGTCGCTGGTCCCTCACCGCTGACGACTGCAACTGACTAGCCTGGTCTCCAGGCACGCCAGGAGGCTCTGGCTCGTCAACTCTTCGAATTTCAATTCCGTGCGGAAGACGCAATAGAGTGCCATCAGCTGCGGTGCGCACCACTTCGTTCAATCGATTTCTATCATCAGCAAGAAGCATCGGCGTGGTTAGTTCTGCTGGCAACGCTTGCCTCAAGGAATCAAGTAGACTGATGAAATCCAGTTTGGCGGGTACCTGAGCTGATGCTGTAATCAATATCAGCTCAGTTCTCAGCCTCTCAGAGACCTCAGAAAGCTTATTCAGCAGCGTAGCTGGTTCGCTCTCACTCGCCACTGTATTCGGTGCAGCGTCCTTGATGCCAGACTGCCTGTTTTTCAAATCAACTCTTCGTCCATCAGGCAAATCTGCGACTCTCCGGCCGTCCGGACTTTCTGTGATAGCCACTTTGATCGGTCTTTCGAAACAAGTCAGCGTGCTACCATTTGCATGCTGAAGGCAGGTAGTGCCGTCCTGAAAGCGAGTAAATCGGCTGCCGTCAGGCGCGAAAGTGACACTGCGCTCGTCCGGGAAACCGAGTATCGCAATCTGTTGCGGAAGAACATCGATTGATACGCCGTTTAGTCCATCGATTGTTGTCGACCCATTTAGCCTAACAATGACCGCAATCTTGTCGACAAGATCTGCCGTAATGGTATCGGTGCTCCAGCGCCGAATGGTAGAGCCGTCCGGCAGTGTAATCTGCTTGTCTCCGTAGCTGGTCTCCTGCCAGATGCCACTGGTAGTCTTGGATACGCCTGCCTCAAATTTCGCTGATTTACAGCTGTCGCTCTCAGGCTTATCAGCTTCAGGTTTTGCCTCTCGCGGTCTTTGGTCTTCAGATAATGCCTCTCTCTTCCCACCACTAACTTGCTTTTCGACGAGCGTCAAAAAGAAACAATTCATAGAGAAAAGCTCGGCTCTAATTTTATCCAGAGCCGAATCGCTCTGCACTTTGCCGGCAGGCAAAATGTCCGGACCATTGATCTCACCGTTTTCGGCAGTCATGAAACTAGCTCTCCTGATCGATCTGCTTACCAACTGTTCAACGGGCTGCCGAAGGATTACAGTGTCAGGCGTCAATCGAACCTCTAACCTCCAACCTAAGAGGTCTATGCCCGATTGCTAGTAGCGTAAAACTTGGTTCTGCTCGATGGATCCTGGTTACTAAAAAGCAAGCCTTTACGGCAGCCTGCTCAAATTGAGCAAGCACCGGCATTGATGGAGGGTGTATGAAGGCACCCCCCATCTTCGCTGGTACCGGAAACAGGCTGGCTGGAAAGTCTCCGGTTGGGCTGAAAGCTTTCACAGAGTATCAGCACTAGCTCGAATGCCGTTTTCTCCATGTCGCTCACAGTCCCAACGATACCCAACTCGTGTGACCGAGTGGTGAGCAGGTTGAAAGCCTGACTGCCAATCAAAACTTACAGAGTTTCCCTTTGGAGTTCGGCAATGCCCCCATGGCTTGCATGAGAAGCAAGCTCAGTCAGTCGCAAAACCAATCGTTGCTCTTTAGTAGATATAGAGCATCTCGCGGAACTTAGGCAGCGGCCAGAGCGAATCATCGACGATGCTTTCGAGTTCGTCAGCAACGGCTCTCACGGCATTGATAGCCGGAATCACCTTTTGTTGATAAAACTTGGCATGCTCCAGATGATCGCCTGTGGCGTGGTCTGCTTCTTTGCTTACTGCCTCGAGCTGATCAATCGAGAACTTCAACTTCGAAGTTCGTTCCCAAATGTCCTTCAGCAGTTTGTCGTGCTGCATGCTGCTTGGGCGATCTTCCTCTCTCAAAGCCTGATACATGCTTGCGATCGATGAAGCGATATTGCCCTGATACTGCAGCGCCGCTGGCAGTATCATAGTGCTCGCGAGATTGAGAGTGAGCTGCACTTCTATGTTAATCGTCTTGATGTAATTCTCAAGCATGATGTTATAGCGGCTTACCAACTCTTCTTCCGTCAGCACTCCGTAGCTGCTGAACAACCTTTTGACCTCTGGTGACACCAAAGTCGGCAACGATTCGATCGTGTTGCGATCGTTGGGCAGTCCGCGGCGTTCTGCTTCCTTGTGCCATTCTTCGGAGTAATTGTCACCGTTGAAAATCACTCGGTTGTTCTCAGCCAGTGTCTCCTTGACGACGGTTTGAGCAGCCTGGTTGCTTGTCTTGCCACTCTTAATCAATTGATCGATCTTGGAAGCCATGAAGTCGAGTGACTCGGCAACCATTGTGTTCAGCACTGTATTCGGCCAGGCAATAGACTGGCTAGCTCCGACTGCACGAAACTCAAACTTGTTGCCAGTAAAGGCAAACGGTGAGGTTCGGTTGCGATCGGAAGCGTCGCGCGGCAGCTCCGGCAATGTCGATACACCGAGCTCCATCACTTTGCTGACTTTGCTGCCTTCCGGCACTTTGCCGGTGATGATGCTGTCGACTACTTCACCCAGAGTGTCGCCGAGATAGATGCTCATAATGGCCGGCGGCGCTTCGTTGGCGCCGAGACGGTGATCGTTGCCGGCGAAAGCAACAGTTGCACGCAGCAACTTGCCCCATTTATTTACCGCCCGAATTACCGCAGTCAGGATAACCAGAAACTGCTCGTTTTCGTGCGGTGTAGAACCAGGTTCGAGCAGGTTGCTGCCCTTGTCGTCAGCCATCGACCAGTTGTTGTGCTTGCCACTACCATTGATGCCGCTAAACGGCTTCTCGTGGAAGAGGCACCGCAGGCGATGACGCTGTGCGGTTCTTCTGAACACTTCCATCAGCAACATGTTGTGGTCGGTCGCCACGTTGCTTTGCTCGAAGATCGGCGCTACTTCAAACTGAGCCGGCGCAACTTCGTTGTGCCTGGTTTTCACTGGAACACCAAGCCTGTACAGCTCGTTTTCAGCATCCATCATGAAAGCGAGAACGCGCTCCCGGATAGATCCCCAATAGTGATCTTCCATCTCCTGACCTTTCGGAGGCCGGGCTCCGAACAGCGCTCGACCGGCGTTGATCAAATCCGGCCGCAAATTATAGAACGCTTCATCTATCAAGAAATACTCTTGCTCAGGACCGACCGTGCAGGTGATCCGCTGCGACTCACTGTTACCGAGCAACCGCAACAAACGGATTGCTTGTTTGTTGATTGCCTCCACCGAGCGAAGGAGTGGTGTTTTCTTGTCAAGCGCGTGCCCGCTGAATGCGCAGAAAACCGTCGGGATACAAAGTGTCTTGCCATTGATGCTATCGACGATAAACGCTGGACTGGTCGGATCCCAGCCGGTATAGCCCCTTGCCTCGAATGTCGAGCGGATGCCGCCAGAAGGAAAGCTTGATGCATCAGGTTCGCCTTGAATCAAGTTTTTGCCGGAGAATTCCAAAAGCCACTCATTGTCGCCGCCTGGCTGCAAGAACGAGTCGTGCTTCTCGGCAGTTGCCCCTGTCATCGGCTGAAACCAGTGTGTGAAGTGCGTCGCGCCACGGCTAATCGCCCAATCTTTCATGGCGTTGGCCACTACATCCGCCAGCGCCGGCTCCAATCTTTCGCCATGGTCCAGGCAGCGTATAAGCGCCCGATAAGCGTCTTTCGGAAGCAAGGTACGCATGACCGACCGGCTGAAAACGTTCGAGCCGAACTGGTCGATCATCGACTCATGTATGTAATCAACACTGGAAAAGACGGACTCTCTATCTTGAATGGTCTTGATGGCTTCGCGGCGAGCATTGGCTGTATTCATAACCCCTTCCCTTCCTGCGGCAGTAACGGGCGGCATCTCCTGAGATCCTGATGGATACTATCAGTTCACAATAGACTAGCATCCTGATTACTTGAGATCTATCACCTCCAGGCAGTATTGGGGCTTGTTTCAGTCACACTACTTCACAAATTGGCAATCCCCACCAGTTGAAAACTGGCGGAAACTCTACAGTCCACGCTCCGGCATCAAAGGTTTACGGGACGATTGAAAGCCATCAATTTTCTATCAAGTTTAAGCCAATTCGATGGACTGCTGTGGATCTCAAGCAGGGGAACAAGCTGATAGCTGGTTTTGAGAAGCAATGGTTTAAAGCCATCCGTAAAAAGGCACGATATAAAGAGGTAGTTATTGTTACCACGCGGTTTAGAGGTGCCAACTGTGAGTCCGGAAGAATCGAGCAAATCTTCAATCAAGATGCAACTACAAGACTTTCTAGCATTCCGCGGTCATACCAAGGATGACCAATCGTTGCAGGAAATCCTGGCGGAGCTTCCATCCGATCGGATTTCCGAGATTATGGAGTTGGTAGATACGGTACCGAAATCGGAGGTTGCACAATACATGGCACAAACCTTCAAAGACATCGACAAGTATCCCCAGCCCGCCGATACAGCCATCTCTCGCGGTGAATTGATCGATCAAATTTCACACCTTGCTTCAGCGCGAGAGCAAGCAATAGTTCTGATCGTCTGGTTTTCCTTCGAGCGAATCAAGAATTGCGTGCCGGCAGAACCTGCTGACGCAGCCTTTGACTATCAATTCACCAGAAAAGATCTCGAAGCCTGGAGCGCCTTATGAAGAATCAACTGATTGGATGAAATGCCCTGGTCTGGTCCTATCGATATTTCGTAGGGCGACTGCCAGAGCTGCCGCTACGAGCTGCACCAGCACCACCTTTCCAGCTTTCTGTCTTGACAGAACAAACAGTGTCTACAATAGGACAACAATTACTGACGTAATCCTGAGCGTGGGCTACCTAGATACCCAACACCTTCAGAATGACCCTCTTCTTGCGTTGACCGTCGAATTCCGCATAGAAGATTTGCTCCCACGGACCGAGATCGAGCTTCCCATTGGTAATCGGCACCGTCACTTGATGATTGATCAAGATGCGCTTCAGATGAGCATCTCCGTTGTCCTCACCGGTCTTGTGGTGATTGTAGGCGGGATTCTCCGGGGCGAGCCTTTCCAACCATTCATCAATGTCTTGAATCAATCCGTTTTCCCAATCATTGACGTACACACCGGCGGTAATGTGCATCGCAGAGACGAGCACGAACCCATCTTCAATCGCCGACTCCTGCACGAACTCAGCTACTTCATCAGTGATGCGAATGTACTCGCGCCGTTTTTTTGTGTCGAACCAGAGATACTTAGTATGCGCCTTCAAGTCAGCTGCCTCCGATTAGGAACCAGGACTTTTATAAACTCCCAGCTTCAAAAATTCAAATGCCCTCGGGTCAGAACCATACTTCAGTACGTTGTAATCGCTAGAAATCGACGATATGCTCGACCAGTCGCGATCCCAAGATGAAAGAACACGCCTGGTCTCACCATAGTTAAGTGGACGCGCGAACGTTGGTTGAAATCCTTGCAGCTCATCGCTCCAGACTGTCTTCAATTCGAACGCCAATTGCGCCTCTCGATCGAATATAACTGAATTCAAGACCGGCTCGAATGGTCTTCCAGCGATCCTGCTTTCGGCAAACTCCTGGGCCGCGCCTTTATAAATCGTTGTCATCTCACCGGACTGAATGATTCCAACCTCCGAAGTATTCTTGAGATCAAAGATTGACGGTCGCGCACCAACAACCGGATAAGTCGCTGACATCCCCTCCGGTGGATGAGTGTGGAACGGGACTTTTCCCGGGCGGTCCGCAAGCGGCAACTTAAGCTCCAGATCAGATCCGGTATAGGTCTTACTCGCTTTCATATCGGCTAGACGAATCGATCGCCATTGCTCATTGCCCAGCATCATTCGGCCGATTTTGCCATCATTCAGCCGCACCAATGTTTCCCTTTCTATCCAGGGATGGCGCTCCGCCATTAATTTGCTCAACTCTAATAAGTTGAGCTTGCCGTCTGCTGCCATCAAGGTCGTGGGAAGCTTTTCCGAACCAGATCCAAAGTACGCGAAACGTTCGCGCGTTGCAGCCGGAATCAGGTCCCGTGCTCCTTCTCCAATCGAAGAAGTAATCTTGCCAAAGCCGAATTGAGCGGGATCATTGAGCCGTTCCCGCACCGACAGAGCGAAGCTGTTAGTCGCAGAAAACTTTCGACCTGCATACATTCCAGCCCCGCCGCCAAACATGAAGGCAGGAGTGGTTTCCGCTACGTCAGCCAGAGCTCGGGAAACTCCGGTTGTAGCCTGGCTCGACAGCATCAGGCGATCGATGGCTGAATCGGCATGCCAGGCGCGACCGGCGAGCGAAGTCAGCTTAGAGCCCAGATCATAGCCTTGATAGGCAAGCAACGCACCGAGCACACCCTTAGCTAAAAACGGCGAACGAGCCAGAGCAATCCCGGTTCCAACACCAAGACCTAGCGCGATACCTTCCTTAGCCAGGAGTTTGCCGCTCTGGTTGTTCCAATCATTGCTAATCTCTTTCCAAACAGCCGAAGGAACATCACTGAGCACCTGCCCGAAAACAGCCGCTTCATTCTTTAACCCCCGAGAGATGTCTTCGAACACTCAGTCGAGCTCCACAAACGGAGAAATGGCGGACACAACCCACCCTCGAATATCCTATTCAATTACCCCCAAAGAGTCATTGGGGAAACTACGAATCCCCAGGCTGCTCAAGCTTTGCGAGACTTTGCTTGGCTTCGGCTTGCTGCGGATCGATTTTGAGCGCCTGACGATAGGCCTCAATCGCCTCAGTCTTCTTGTCCTCGTGCTCGAGAATGCGACCGAGGTGGGACCAGAGCCCACCGTGCTGAGGACTCAGCTCCACCGACTTGCGAAATTCCTTCTCTGCTGTCGAAAAATCGCCGCTTGATTCTGCTACCCAGCCCAGGTCCACATGCAGTGCAGCAGCGTTCGGTGCCAACTTAACAGCTTCGCTGAGCTGTTGCTCGGCTTGCTCCTTGCGCCCCAAATCTGACAGCATGTATGCAAAATCGGCATGCGGGAAGGCATCCGTCGGATTCATCTCGAATGTAGTTTGATAGAACTCTTCCGCGCGGTCAAAATTGCCGATATTGGCGTATGCAAAGGCGAGCGAACGATTGGTGTTAATGTTCTTCGGATCGTAGCTAAGCGCCCACTGAAACTCAGTTACGGCATCTAGCCACTGATGCTGTGCTCCCAGCTTGAGAGCTTCTTTGTAATGAGCTTTTGCGGCATCCAGATTGAGTTGAGCCCGTTCCGCATCGGTGTACGGCAGCGGGTCGCCCAGCCCGACGAGCATCATGAATTCGGCAAGCGATTTGAGTGGATGCCCGGAAAGCATGTAAATCAGGCAGAGGTCTCGATGGGCAGCCTGAAGCTCAGGCCAGTTCATCAGCGAGATTTGAAACTCGACCATCGCCAGCTCGAGCTTCCAGCGCTTGAAGTAGCTGCTGGCTGCCCAATAGTGAGAGATTGCTTGGCTCTTGCGAATTTCGGTCAGCTCTTCGGCTGATTGGGCGGTTGATTCAGCTACGCTTGCAGACGATGTGCTTTTGGCAGGCTCGCTGGTTCCAGTAACAGCAGAATTCGAAGAAGGATCGCTTTGCTTCGATGCCTCGGCTGTTTCAGATAATTCAACAGTCTGTTTTGCAGTTGCGTCAGCAGACTCAACAGTTTCATCCTTTGCCTTTGCAGCTTCATCTGATGACTTTACTGCTTCGGCCTTAGTCTTTGCAGTTTCTTGCGCAGACTTGGCGGCTTCATAATTAGTCTTTGTTGTCTCATCTTTAGTTTTTGCAGCCTTCGAGCTCAGCTGAGCCGACTTTCCAGCCTTTGCTTCTGAGCCTTTAGGCTGGCGGCCGGTTGCTCCCCTTCCTGGATCCGCAAGACACTCTAAAGACTGAGAACTCAGCAGTATCGCCACACTCAGGGCGAGTGAGGTCAGTCTGGAACGGTTAAGAATTTCCCGATGCATGCAATTATTTCCGCAAGTGAGTCGATTGCCATTATAGTGACTAGCACTTCCCAACGCTCTGGGGTGAACCCTAGATCAACCTGCTCCTTGAAGACGGTGCGCACTTAAACGGCGACGATGGCGATGCCGTTCTGTTCCGCAAAGCTGAGCATTTCGTCACGATCGACGACCAGCGTTTGCCCCGCTTCAATCGCAAGAACACCGCCGGGCTGATTTCCGATCATGCTCTCCAAGGTGCTCATGCCGACGGTGGGGATATCGAAACGATCATCCTGGCCAGGTTTAGACACCTTTACGACGACTACCGGCCCGCGCGCCAGCTCGACCGCCCGGCGAATCGCCCTGTCAGTGCCTTCAATCGCTTCAATCGCCATAATCATTTGATCTCTGACTATAACCGTTTGACCGATATCCAGCCGCGAGATTTCTTTCGCTACCTTGAATCCCATTTGAATATCCGCATATTCAGCGGCTGTCAGAGCCCGTTGCGTCATCGCACCAACGTTCGGGAAGAGATGCTGGAGAAACTCTCTTTGAGTCAGAACCTTGATGCCATTGGTCTCCATGAAGTTTCCGACCGCTCTTTGAACGGTGTCATCATTGAAGTCTGAAAGCTTGCTGAGCTCCCGAATCGCTGTCCAATCGAGCTTGGTGATGTCGCGCAGAATATTGAGCTTCGGCACTTTCCCGATAAATACGATCTGCTCGATGCCCTCTTGCCGCAACAGCTTGAGATTTCGACCGAGCTGTCCGGGCGCTACCATCAAGACTTTGTCACAATGCTCGACTACATTTGCCTTGGCGAGTTCGCTCAAGGCAGCAGAGATGACCCGATAGCCCTTCTCCCTGGCCGAGCGAGCCAGAATGCCAGGCAGCTTACCCTCGCC
This sequence comes from Candidatus Obscuribacterales bacterium, assembly GCA_020050835.1. GTDB lineage: Bacteria > Cyanobacteriota > Vampirovibrionia > Obscuribacterales > Obscuribacteraceae > JAGVKB01. The sequence goes on from JAGVKB010000120.1 coordinate 86,851, forward strand.
GGCAACTAAACCAATTAATGGCTTGGTCTTCGCCGTCGATGTTCTTTCTGCTTCAGTTTGCACTATCATGCTCTTAACTCAATGTATTAACAGTAAACAGATTATCCGTATATTTTGCTGATCTTGCCTGAACTGGAGCGAAGGTTTGGGGGACAGCCGAAACTAACGCGGTTAACAAGATGCACTATCCTAATCACCAGGATAGACACAGTAACCACTTTCCTTGACATCGTCAATTTAACAGGATTAAACTGAGCTAAGAGCCCGAACGAGGGGCAGTATTTGGGGACTACCACGATGCGACGACAGATTTTGTGCCTTTTGGTTTGTGCAGTCATCACCTCCACCGCCGGAGCTGCAATGGCGCAGGGAGGATTTCGGCAAAGCGATCCCAATATCGGGCACTTCTACATGGCTCGACAACAATGGCAGATTATTGAGGATGCCCCGGTAGTTACCGGCCAGCCAGGGTCTCCCGGCGGCGCGGCACAACAGATGGCGGCGCCCAACCGACCGGTACCGTTGCCCAAAGCCGGCTGGATGCCTTACTCCTCGAGCATTCCCAGCGTTCAAAATGCATTACCACAGGTAAACAACGGCGTTCCCAAACCGATGCCAGCTGCACCGGCGGCACCCAGAGGACCATCCGGAATGCACGGCAAAGCCGGAAATCTCAGCCTCAAGCCTAAAGCACCGGCTTCGTCCGGTCCTCCGACCGTCAAGGCATATGCTCCATATAAAGGGTACGGCGGAGGAGCTCCCGCCGGCCAATCTGCCTATACAGGCGGCGGTTCTTCCGCTTCAACAAACGTAAAAGGAAGCGTACTGCACTGGGCCCGCCCCAAGATCCGCAGTTATTAACCAGAGCGGAAGGCAATTGCCTTGCAGCAACGGCTTGGGCTGGACAGCTTGGATGGGCGGCTCGTAGATTTTTCTTGTTCGTCTAGCGGAGAATGTGTAGTTAGGCTGTAGCTGAGCGGCTCTGGCAGCCGCCCGGTACGAAATTTCATTTACTCGCCATTTTCGAGCTGAGCCTTGCTCAAGAGATACTCGAAAAACTCCTTATTTCCATGCTCAATTACCCAATTGAAATAAGGAATCGCGTCGGCCTTCTTGCCCGAGAAAGCAAGCTGCAATCCAATGTAAGTCTTCGCCTCGGTCTTCTTGTCGAGATCGTCGGACAAACTCTCCAGCTTATCAGCACTTATATCGCCACTAAGGTAGCGAACAATCTGATACTGCCAATTGGATTGATCAAGATGTGAAATGCCGTCATCGAGCATTTGCTGCGCAGCCTTACTATCCCCAATCGCCCGGTAGGACAGCGCTCCCATGATAATCGGATATGCCGAATTGTGATCCTGCCAGCCCACGGCGTGCAGAAATTTCCGTGCATACTCGACAGCACCATTGTAATCCTTGATAGAGAAATGCGCGTATGTGAGACTGTTGTAGACAAAGGTTAGCCCGGGTCTTGCGGCAATCGCTCGCGAGTAGTGGTCAATCGCCGTGCGGTATTGGCCTAACGCAAGTTCATCCCAACCGAGAATGGCCTGCGCGTTTGGAATATTTCGGTCGTACTTCAGTGCAGTATTGACGTCATCAATTGCCTTCTTGTGCTGTCCCAGATGCCCATAGGCATTAGCTCTGGATATGAGCGCCGAAACATTGCGATGTTCGTAATGAAGTATCTTGTCGCAATCACTAATTGCATTTTTGTATTGCTCCAGCGAGCCGTACGCCGCAACACGAGCAGCATAGGCCCGGGTATCGTCAGGCACGAGCTTGATTCGTTTATCCAAGAGAGGAAGAGCTTCCTTGTACTTCCCATCTTTCAAGAAGCCCACCGCCCGAACGAGTGAAAGCTCGCCCCCGAAGTCAAAAGTTCCAATAGTTTGAAAGTACATAAGCGCAACAAATAGCACCACCAATGGTGCGGTACGCAGAGTATCACGCTGGTGCCAACGCAGGTCAGTGGGCTCCTTGGGCATGATTGCTAGCCCAATCAGATAGCCGACTGCGAGACCTCCTATGTGAGCAGCATTACCGATCATTGGAGATACAGCACCAGCAGCAAGGCTGATCAGAAGGAAGATGAGGAGTCCTCTAACTTTTTGCCGAAAAACATCCGGTGGAAAGTCTGCTCGGTGCGCCTGGAAGAAAGCGAGCACACCGCCGAATACTCCGTAAATAGCTCCTGACGCCCCGACACCGACAGCAGCCGGAGTCCAGAGCAAGGTATTGATCGCCCCGCCTACACCAGCAAGCAAGTAAAGAATCGAAAACTTCCAGGAGCCGTACAAACGCTCCACGAGCGGGCCGACATACCAGAGCACGTACATGTTCATACCCAGATGCAGTATGCCGGCGTGGAGAAATTGCGAAGAGACCAGGCGCCAGTACTCGCCTTGCAGCGTGCTGGGAGCATAGAGCGCCCCCCAGTCGATGAGCTGAATGGCGTCCGGCAAGAGGATGACCATCGGCCCACTCTTGGAGTACTCCTGAAGTACCATCGAGACGAACATTGCAATATTCAAGGAAAGCAGCAGCGTCGAGGCCGGTGTAGTCCGGTTTAACTCGAACCAGCGCTGGAACCCCTGGAATTTCTCGGGCTCAGCGGATGGGACTGTCTGGGTGGGCTGAGCTGCCGCCGGTACTTGCTCGACTGGCTCTGACTGCACTTCAGACTCAGCAGACCCACAGCAGGAGCTAGCGTCCAAATCCGAATTGTGACTCGGCTGCTCGTCCGATTTTCCGTCCGTTGCCATGCGTTACCCTACTGGAGGAGCCGAGCGTGAGTACTAAAAGCCTCATTACAATCGAAGCTCTGAGAACCAAAGCTTACTTAAGCCTAGCAAAGGTTTTGTGCCACATTCGAATCAACTTTGCTTTCCCGTCCCAGCCTTAATCCATTGACAATCAAGACCGGCTGGATAGGGACTTCCCTTAAGGATTCCGCGCCTGGGCGAAATTCATAAATTCCTCTTAGAAATGTTTCTACCTGCAACCTGTAACAGTCGCCCATCTACCCCTTTTACCGCTGGACCCGTGTGGTAATATTAGAAACTCATCTGCCCGTAGCCCAGTTGGATAGAGCGCATGGCTACGAACCATGAGGTCGTAGGTTCGAATCCTACCGGGCAGGTTCTTAAAACGGCTTTTCTGACGGCTTTTCGGAAGACTGGCCGTTTTTTATTGGGGGAGTCATGTCACCACGGTGACATGCCGGTGACATGTTTTTGAGGCAATTTGAGGAACTTTGGGAAAGACTTTTGCCACCACTGATAGTGGCACAAAAAGAACCATGTGGTCGCTCGGCAACCCCGACTTTCCAGGGACGCTTGAATCAGGACTCTTGGCACAGCACTGACTGGCACTGACTTTCGCAGATGTTCACTGAACTGAGTTCGGCCTGTACAACCAGCCGATTATTGAAAACCAGGGATTGACAAAAAGAAAAAGGGTGGTACCCGCGCATTAAGCGCAGGCACCACCCCCGACGATTGCTAGGCTTGAACGCGGCTCGCGATGAAGGCGTCGAGGTCAGACTTGCGATACTTGGCTAAACGACCGATTTTTACAACCGGTAGGCTATAACGACCAGTCGTTTTCCAGATGGCGAGCGTCTGTTCGGCGACTCCTAGATAAGCGGCAGCCTCTTTACGGCTGAGTAGCAGCGATTGAAATCTAGAGCAACTAGAAGGCATCGGCTCCGAAGAGCCTTGTCCGTTGGAGTTGTTTTGCATTTCCTTCTCCTTGAACGACATGCTTTTGGCATGCCATGGTTTAGTGCCACCATCTGTGTGAAAGTGGCAGGTTGATCGCGCTGCAATGTGGTTGCAGTGGCGGAGAAACAGCACGTGTAAGCGGCAGCAATCGTCTTCGGGCGTCACGTTTCCGGGATTTGTTGAGCCGTTGTCGCTCGCCCGACCTTGCACCTTGCGGTGCTACTCTATTCTGCCCTGTTGCCGGGATAGTTTCCATGGGGTTAAGGATAGGTCGACTTTTCTTCATATTCTGCCCCCAGGCGCACGGTAACACCCACGGCGGACCAGCAAGAAGACCAGGTCTAAGAACTTTCCGGTCGGGCTACTGCCAGGCTTGACGCCGGGCTGGCGCGCGCTAGGGGTCCTGGCGTCAAGCAATGAAGTAGTTGAGAGACAAGATATCACCACTTATGGTGGCACCAGGAAGCTGCCGATGGAAGTCCTTACTAGGAGCACAGAAGGGACAATTCTGTGCCTGGGCGTCAAGGCGGTGAATTCTCAGATCTTGACGAGTTGCCTGTCATTTGCTATCATTTGTTATCAGATGGCAGTGAGGCGGCAAAATGGATTCTACGGATTGGTTAAACCTTGATGAGGCGGCTGAGTACTTGGGCATGGGCAAGACGTTGCTTTACACGCTTTCACGGGAGAACCGCATACCTTCTAAGAAGGTGGGAAAGAAGTGGATGTTTGAAAAGAGCGCGCTAGATGCCTGGATACGCGGCACTCAATCCTTTGAATCGTTTTTCCTCAACCTGGACGCGAATGTAGAAGGGGACAATAGCTTACGCGAGCCGCAGCGCGAGGGGTACGCCCGTATCTATGAATTCTTCCGGGCCGGTAACAACAATGCCATTATTCAGATTCCTGTTGGCTGTGGAAAAACCGGCTTAGCATCCATACTTCCACTGGGCCTAGCCGCAGGGCGTGTTCTCGTTGTAGCGCCAAACCTAACGATCAAAGACGAGCTGTTCGATGCAATGGACATCACTAATCGGCAGAAGTGTTTCTGGCGTAAAACTGGTGTGCTGAGACCAGAGCAAATGGTGGCAGGACCGCTCGCATGTACCTTAGATAGTGGCAACATCACCGTAGCTAAGAAGTGCCACATCGTAATCACGAATATTCACCAGCTCGCAACCAATGAAGATAAGTGGTTGACGCAGTTTCCAGATAACTTCTTCGACATGATTATTGTTGACGAGGCGCATCACAGCGCAGCAAAGAGCTGGGAAAAAGCGATTGAGCGGTTCCCTACCGCTAAGGTGATATTCCTTACAGCGACACCGTTTCGCAGTGACCGGAAGGAGCTCAAAGGCGAGCTTGCTTATCGCTTTTCTTTCAGAAGCGCCACACTCAAAGGCTACATCAAGCGACTGAAAGCCAGTTATGTCGCGCCTTCTGTTGTCATCTTGAGCTTCCACGATCAAGCCGGCGCCAGCTACAGCCTTGAAGAAGTGCTAAAGCTGAAGGAAGAAGATTGGTTCAGCAGGGGCGTAGCGCTGAGCGCTCCGTGCAACAAGAACATTGTCGACAGCAGCCTGGCGAAGCTGGAAGAGTTGCGTCAAAGCGGCACACAGCATCAGCTCATCGCAGTTGCATGTTCGATCAACCACGCCAAGGAAATACGTTCGCTCTACGGTGAGCGTGGCTACAATGCCGAAGTTATGCACAGCAAGCTGACGCCGGATGAACAAGAAACCATTCTGAGAGATCTTCGCAGTGGTGCACTTGATTGCATCGTTCAAGTGCAAATGCTCGGCGAAGGCTTCGATCATCCGAAACTTAGCGTCGCCGCCATTTTCCGACCTTTCAGAAGCCTTGCTCCGTACATTCAATTTGTCGGACGCATCATGCGCGTCGTCGTGCAAAACGATCCAACGCATCCAGATAACGTCGGGCACATCGTTACGCACCTCGGTATGAACCTCAATGAGCGCCTCAAAGAGTTCAAAGAGTTTGAAAATGACGACCAAGCGTTTTGGAATAGGGTCATCGGGGGTGAAGAGCCCGAAGTTCCGGCGGCTGTTCGTGACGGAAAGGCGAGGCTTCGGGCCGCTGAAAGAGTCGTTGTCTACGACGAAATCGTTGATTCGCTCTGGGAAGAAGATTTCACGGACCCAGAAGATCAGCAGATCATCGATGATTTGCGCGAGCGCATGACTCTTCTCGGGCTTGACCCTTCGCACGTCGAGGAAATGGTCATGAAGGCCAAGCGCTCTTCGATTCGTAAACATGCCGCTGCCGAGCCGTTCCCAGTGCTACCGCAACGACAATGGGAGGAGGCAAAAAGGCGACTAAACGAGCAAGGCCGTCGACTGGCGAACATCTTGCTCAATCACGTTGAACTGCAGCCGACAGGTGTTGAGATCCCTTTCAAGTACAAGACTCTGAGACTAGCAGGCAGAAACAACTTCATCTGCGCATTGATGATGGTCAACAAACTGATGCAAGACGAACTTGGCAAGACACGCAAAGACGCAAGTACAGAGGAGTTCAAAGAGTTGCTCGACAATCTCGATGAGCGAATTCTTCAACCATTGGTGCGGCGCTTACGAAAGGCAAAATCAGAATATGAACAAACCCAAGAACAAACCGAAGCCTAAAGGAAAGGTCCCTTCACTGATTGGCGGTAAGAACGGCAGGCCCAAGAGAGTAGCAGTCGGCAAGGAGTCTAAGTGCTATCGATGCAAGGCGATCTTCCAGAAGGGTCAAACATGCGTTGCCATACCGCAAACCGGCTACTCGTTTTCGACAGCAAAACGAGTGTGCGATGAGTGCTTCCAGAGCATTCTGGAGCAGACGGACAAGGATCTCGAGGAAATTAGGAAGCTATAGAAACGAGCCTGACATCAGGTAAACGCAAACCAGCAAGAGGAATTTTATGGGAAGCCATGCTGCCGCGGACACACAGCAGGATGTGATCGAGAATGCAAAATCTGGTACCAGTTACGCTCTGTATGTCGACGACATTGGCTCGGGAACACCCGGCACAAGGGATGAATTTGCATATTTTGGATTGGGCGGAGTCATCGTGAATCGCTCAGAAGAAGCAGCCATTCGAAGGCTGATTCGTCAGTTCAAAGGTGAATGGACGATTGACGAGAAGACACCCTTGCATGGTGCTGAGATCAGGACGATGAAAGATCGATTTCATTGGTTGTCTAAACTTCCCAAAGAGGATCTGGTCCGATTCAAAACCGGAATTATGGAATTGGTCATGTCAATGCCAATAATAGTTCACGGTTGCATAGTGGACAGGGAGCGGTATTACAACCGCTTCTATAAGACCTATGAGCGTAGCACTTGGAATATGCGCAAAAGCGCGGCAGCTATTCTGCTTGAACGTAGTGTTAAATTTGTACGTTCAGTTGGTGGAAACAGCCTCTCGGTGTATTTCGAACTTTGCGGTAATGCTGAAGACAACATCTTCAAGACAGCATATACAGAGCTTCGCGATCAGGGGCATCCTTTCAACAAAGCCAATGCCGAGAAGTATGCACCGCTGGACGCGACAGAGGCCGCTGGCTTACTGTCCGAAAAACCGTTTGGGCGAAAGAAAGATAACGAACTACTCCAGGTGGCAGATTTATGCCTGTTTCCACTGGCCACCAGCCGCAATGGAAAGCCAAACAAGGCTTTCGAGCGATTCATGAGCGACAAGAAGCTTGTTGACACACTGGTCGGCGATTCGACCACATGGGTCAAATTCTATTGTTTCGAACCGTAAACACAGAAACACCCCCATTTCTGAGGGTGACACCATTTTACTGGCTCTGCGGCCGTCAAGGACGACCCAAAGACTTTTCAGTCCATTTTGATCGTACCTGCTACCTGGACGATTGTCAAACCCCGGGATGGAGGGATTCGGTGGGGAGGGAAGAGCGAAACCAGCTCTTCCCTCCATTCTTCCAACCAGGATCGTTGCCGAACCCAAATCTACCATGCGGATGTCAAGCATTTCGTTTGACACAACCCATCGCTCTTGCGATAGTAAGCATAGAAATAAACTATTGCTGAACAGGCCACATGCTTGACAGCAGGTCCCGCGGCGAAAGCCGCGGTTGTTTTTTAGTAGCCCATGAATACGGACAGAGCAAGATCGTCTGTCAGTAAGGATTGGAACGATTCGCCCTGCGTTGCCGAACCTTTCTTTGAGTTCCTTCAATGTTCTCTCTTTTTCCCCACTCATATGCAATTGCCGCTGACTTTCGTCGGTTTTCGCATATGCCTGGGGCATAATTGGGACTTCTTTTAGGAACCTTCAGGTTTCCCTCCATTTCCCCAATTATATGCAAATACCCTTAACTTTCGTCGGTTTTCGCATATAATTGGGGGGTATGCATTCCCTCGATCACTACCTAGATGAACAGCTTGCCCGCGGCCGGTCCTACTTCCCCAAGGAAGAGGCGGTGAAAGCGCTCGGACTAACGGCAGAGGCGTTTACTGCCCAAGCCACCAGACTGATCAAGAAGCAGCGGCTGGTGAGCCCCTGGCGTGGCTTTTACCTAATTCTCCGTCCAGAAGATCGGATTACCGGGGCGCCAGACCCAGCCCAGTGGCTGGACCCGCTCATGAAGCATTTGGGGCTGGATTATCGAATATCGCTTCTACGGGCCGCTGCCTTTCACGGCTCGTCGCACCAAGCGGCCATGGTCTTTCAAGTGATCGTTCCCAAGCAGCTCCGGGCCTTCGATCTTGGTCGTCACCGAATACAGTTTCTCTATCAGACGCCTGTGGCTTTTACCATGACTAACCTACCCGAGTGGCTGCAGCAGCTGAAAAGCGAGTCGGGGTTCGCGAAGGTGGCTGGCGTTGAGCTGCTGCTTCTGGATGCTACACGCTATTTTCACAAGGTTGGCGGTATCAACGGGGTGGCACAAATCGCCCATGACCTGGGCGGCACCGCCGATCCCCGTAAGCTCGCGAAAGCCGCATCGGCCTATGAAAATTCGGCTGTGCGGCGGTTGGGTTATTTGCTTGATCATTTTGGACATGCACGCCAAGCCAAACTTTTGGCACCATTCGCCAGAAAAGCCAAGTCAATGAAGCCGTTGGACCCATCAGTGACGCCGCTAATAGAGGGGATGGATGACATATCAGAGAAGGATTCTAACTGGATGTTGACGATCAATGAACCTGTGGAGATCGACGTATGATTCCGGCCGCCTATGTGCAAGAGTGGAGCTTGAAGGCACCATGGCCGGATTCGAGACAGATTGAGCAGGACCTGATTATCTGCCGCGCGCTGTGTGACCTTTTCAACTCGCCCGCATTGAAGGGAAAGATTGCCTTCCGTGGTGGCACGGCAATCAACAAGTTGCTCTTCAAGAAGCCAATGCGCTATTCGGAAGATATCGACCTGGTGCAAACGCAGCCGGAGCCGATTGGTAAAACGGTCGATGCCATCCGTGAGGCGCTGTCATGGTTGGGCAAGTGCAACCGAGATCCAGCTCGTCATTCCATGCATTTGATATTCAAGTTCGCGCCCGAGGTTGCCCCGGACTCTAAGCTCAAATTGAAGGTGGAGATCAATACACGTGAACAAAAGAGTTTTTACGAAATCAAGAAATACCCTTTCGAAGTAGACAGCCAATGGTACAGAGCGCGTACCGAAATCGCTTCCTTCGAACCGGAAGAACTGTTCGGTACAAAGCTAAGAGCATTATTGCAACGGCGCAAAAATCGGGATCTGTTTGATTTGCATGAGGGACTAGAGCAGCTATCTATGGATTCCAGTAAGCTGATTGCCTGCTTCGAGCACTATCTGTCCCTTGAGGAGCAACCGATCAATCGCGCCACTGCGGAACAGCGCATGTTGGAGAAACTCCAAAAGAGTCTGATCGAAGATATCGCACCATTGCTACCGCCTGGTATCACATTCACCGAAGATGACGCGATTGTGGCGTTTGGCAAAGTCTGGTTTAACCTAATAGAGAAGATCTCAGGAGAGCCGTGGAAGCTGTCTAAGAAGGTCATCGAGGAAATGCGCATAAAGAGGTTACCGGGTTTGCTTCGATAGCAAGCAAGGAATCTGAGATTGCACACCTTTCCAAGTTGTTTAGTGACAGGGTCGTCGTCGTGGACAAAAGACACATTTTGCCTACCGCTATAACAACCGTCAGCAGTGGCATACAATGACAACAATGGCCGATACTCGCAATTTCAGTCTCGAACAGCTCGCCGAAATCGTGGCTGGAAACAGGGAAACTATCTTTTGAGCGATTTGATAGGACACTCACCCGACCCTCATGTTGAGGCGCTGTACAAGTTCATCTTGTCCTTCATAGGTGTTGGACAGTGGCAGGCGCGCAAGGAAAAAATTGAACGCTACTTCGAAGTGGTTTCTGGACGACAAGAATCCTTAGACGAAGCATCTTTCTCCAGGCTCAATTACCTGGATGACCAATTTGGCTGGTACATGTATCTGGTTGAATCCTCTCTGTACAGGCCGCTCAATGTAGAGGTGAATCAGGCGGCCAGAGTGTTGCCGCTGTTTACTCGAATTGGCGAGGATCTTGATCTCTTAAAGGGCATTGGCAGGATCGAGAAACTGATCGAAAAACTGATCACGTCGAAGCAGCCTGACTCGGAGCTGTTCGAGATACTGGTCGCTCTCGTTTGGGCTCGCAACGGCTGTACTGAAGTCGAGTTTTTGACTCCGGACCGCACACGTAAGCTGCATGACATACGGGCTGTCCAGCACGGGGAGGAATGGGCTGTCGAGGCGAAACGATTGACCGGCTCCGAGTACAGTCTAAAGGAACGGGATAAATGGCTCACTCTCTGGAAGCCTATTCAGAGCATGCTCGTGCATAACCGGCAGTCACTAGTGTTGGAGATAACGTTCCACGAGGAACTTGAGACATACTCTGACGATTTTCTGGAGAAAGAGATTGGTGATAAGCTCAAGTTTGTTGCTGTGCCCGGCACGCTCCTCAACAATGACAAAGTAGCTATCAAAGTACGATTTGTTGATTTTGCAAAGATACTCGCGCACCTGAGACGCTACCAGGTCAAGATTCCATCGCGACAAATTGACGAGCTTATTACTGGTGAAGAAGCCGGTACCGGTCGCGGTCGGACATTTGTGATGAAAGCAAATTTTGTGAAACGGGGCAGTGGCAAAATTTTCAACGATTACGTAGACGACATCAGTTGGGCTGCGGGCGCGGTCTGGGCTTGTGATGCAGAACGCGGCTATGAAAGGAAAGCGCGAGATATACGTAAGCATTTATCTGAAGCAAATGGACAGCTCCCTTCCGACAAACCTGGAGTCATCCACGTAGGACTTGAAACATATGATGGCATGCTAGTCGAGCACGAACGATTTGCCCGCATTTTTAGCACCAGTGCCTCCTTCGATCCGAGAGGAAAAGATCTCAGGTTCATTTTCTGCCATCTTTATCAAGCCCATACTCCACTGGAGAGGCCGTGGGATTTCGACGAAACTGTCTATCCGTTCGGCCGCGGTGGCACCATACCTATTCCGAACGACATGACAGTCAGTCCGAAAGAGATTGTCGAAGCTGGTTGCCACTGGCTGAAACCGGCACCGTGAAGAGCAGCACCAGTTTTGGTTACTTATAAAAGTTTGAAGCGAGCAGTATCGATGTTACAGAAAGAGTGAGCCTCTCCAGAAAACCCATCGCAACGCTTCATCATGGCAAAGCTGAAGAATCGGAGTCTTTAGCAACTATAAAGGGAATGACTCGGCAACTAATCGGTTGTACTGTTCTTCAGTTGTTCTACTAACGAAAGAATTCTGGACATCGGCTCCGCCAATCGCTTAGGCAATACTCTTGACACCTCCGGTTCGGTTTCAGGACCGAGCCACCGGTGGTGGTGCCATAGATCTTCCTCTGGATCGTCGTTGTTGATGCCGGTGCAGTATTTATACCCGACTAGTGCATTAACTTCCGACAGCAGCAACCTAGCCAGTGTCGTGTGAAAGCGATGCGCGCGGACATCATCTATTGATTTTGGCCGGTCGACGGTGATACGCAAACATTGATGATCATTGACGGCTGCCCAATCGCTGCCAACAACGAATCCGGCGCGTTCCAATTGTAGCCGAGCCTGTTCGCTTACAGCATGAACCTTAGCGACAGCTACTTCCTGTTTAGTGTAATTGAGGCACCTCGCCAGCTCTTTAACCCACTTCTCCAATTGATTTAGCTCGCTGTCGTGCGCAAAAATTAAATACTGATGTCTCTGCTCTTTGTTCAACCACTCTGGAAAACAAACGAACTGTGGATAGACGAGATCATGCAAATAAATGAAAGTCTTTCTCAGCCCCTGCACATGATCCAGTGTCGTTGCCTGCAGAGCATTGCTTGCCCATTGCGCAGTAATGTCGTGAAGCTGCATGTCGGTGATATCCACCGAAATCAGCGGAAATCCGAGCGTCTTGCTAATCAAACCTTTATAGCCATCAAAAGCATGCCCAAGTTCAATTTCAATTCCAGCTAATAGCATTCGTTCGGTCTTGATCGGCGGTCCCAATACCGCTACGTCAAGTCTGTACTCTTTGCCTAGAGGGGTTTTGATGGGGAATTCCGTTTCAATCTGATTTGCACCAAGCAATAGGTTGCCTTTAAATGGAAAGTCGCTTCGCTGCCGGTCGGCAAAACACCATAGCACTGGTTCCTCATTTTTCATTAGCCGAACAAGTTCTTGCGCAAGTAATTCTTTCGCCTGTCTGTGCTCCTTGCTCTCAGAGACAACCCGGTGCCATTCCTTCTCTTCGGCTTCAAACTGTTTGGCCACGCTTTGCCGCTTGTTTTTGGGCAACCGGCTGAAGTGAGAGCGTCGTAATAGCTTGCCGTCTGCATCGAATGAAGGACGGACATAAGTAACCAACTCAAATGGGGGTTCTGGAGTGACAAGTGGCCAGAGCTTACGAGCGTGCTCGCGACTGGGAATATCGCGGGCTTTGATGACTTCTTTGAACTGTCCCTTTCTCGACAGCGCGACGAGCGCTTGATCCATCCCCTATGCTCCACACTGGTTGAGGTGTCCTAATTTTGTCAACCACTATAACCGCCAATTACCTAAGCGATCTCACTCACCAAGCTTCTTGGTCTCTGAATCCCACAGATTGTCGACGTCGAACTCTGTTGTTCCAACAGGAAATGCCCCTCGCCATAGTGGCACGGCCGCATACCGGTTGTGGTAAAGACGTAAGGTGATTTGTCCCCGGGTCTCTTCGAGCACACTAATCGCGCTGATTGCAGAGTAGCGATCAGGTCTGAAGTATTTGTCGCCTTCAATGCCTTGGCGCAAAAACAGGTCAGAATCCGCCGGGATTGACCCAGCGTTGTACAAAGCCAGAACACATGGATACTTACCTTTAGCGGGTTTGAATTGTTTGCTCTTTGATCGCACTATTGCCGCAATGCGAGCATGGGGATTCCAGGCACCGCCAGCACTGGCTGCGACCCCGGAGAGGGAGTGAAGTTTTTGTTTGAGTTGATTGATGTAGTTTCTTTTGAATAGATGCTCAAAACGCAAAATACCTTGGATGCCCGCCTTGAGCGCAGCTCTGTCCAGTTCACACTCTTCCAGATCGGCATTGTCCCAAAGGATGTCGCCGTTGACTGTGCGAATGCAAAAGTCTATGAGCTTTGTATCGACAGAAAAACCTTTTTCAAAAGTCAGTTTGTTTTGGTCAAAGAAGCGAGCAGCAAGTTCTTCTCCAGGCTTCAGTAACTGCTCGTTGAAGATATTTTCTCCAAGCCGTTCATGGACAACTGGAACCAAGCTTTTCTTGACCTTCGTTGGTTTGATGATGACCGTCGGAGTTACGTCGGGGACAGCGCGGCAGCAGCCCGGTGGCTGGGCAAGATTGCCGAGGTGATTCGGTCCATGACGCCCTAACTCGATTCTGATTTTCGAGCCTTCAAGTTTGGAAACGAGCATCAATCCGCGACAGGTTGAACAAAACCATTCCTGGGATGCAGCATCGTCATGTGTGATGCGCACGCCAGAAAGGGCGCAGCAATGCCAGCAGGTGTAGTCCCTGCACTGGTCGACGATGCTTGAGCCCACGAGCGATTGCATTTGGTTCTCCAACTATGTTGCATGCGCAATTATAGAGCCTGATTTAAGAGTTGTCATATTCATAGATCTTAGCGTCTGGAGCCTGTTTCGGCAGCGATCTCATTGACTCGATTGCTTGAACTTCTCAAAGCGGCTCCTCCCAGGCTCTTTCAAGAACCGCCAGAGGTACGATCAAGTTCCAGTCGTAAACGAGCTTTCCGCCATGTTCTCCGGGAAACATGTAGCATCGGTGGAGCGGCCGGCGACTGCGCAGAAAGGCGAGGTCTTCGTCCTTAACGCGAAAGTGCTCCTTGTAAGTCTCAAGGAACAGTCCGACTTTCGCTGTTGTAACCGCATTGTCCATCAGCACCAGATAGTCCAGGACGCGCTGCATACGCAAGTACGGCACGAGCTGCAACGAGCGCCACACTTCCTCGATGCCACCAGCGAGATCTATGCGATCGAAACAATCAACAAGTGTCCTCTCGATGCAGGTTACACGTAGATCCATTCCCAACTGGTCGACGACATCGACGCCAAAATTGTGCTCGTCTTTGCGCATGAGAATTTTGGGCTGCGTGACGCCGATGTATGCAGTGCCTTGAAACGTGAATTTCTTCGTTTCCTTTTGGGTAGTCAGATAGGTCATGGTGTTGAAATGGCTGTAGGCGTAGCCATGGAATTGCAACGCGGCGTGATAGGCAAGCACCGCATCAGAAGTGGCCCTACCGGCCACCAGAAACGGGTTGACCATGTAAGATTCTGCGTCCATGCCATCCGGCACTACCGCATAAAGACCCCGCCGGATATTCAGCAACCGACCGGAGCGGCGATTGTAAGCCAGTAGCGAGTGTTTGGACTCGCGCTTGGTGCGTTCATTGGCGTCGGCAAACTCACCGGTAGTAAATACGGGATGGCGCGCAAAAAACCATGCATTTGTAAATGTTGACCGGCTTAACATACTAAGATCTTACATATTTAGCCGGTCATCGTCAACCAGGAACTCAGACTATTGTTAAACCTGACCGGCTATCCATACAAAGATCTTGCGGGTTTATCCGGTCATTTTCAACGGGTCGACTATCCGAAACTGCTCAGCTTGGTCAGGCTTTACGCCGGGTTGGCGCGCGCTAGGCTGGAGCGCCACCGCAGGCAGGAGGCGCCATCCATGATGATGAACCACCCAGACGCTCCCGGCGCCCCCGCCTGCGACGCCTGCGGTGAATGCGCGCGCCTTGGGGTCCCGGCGTCAAGTCCGCGGTCTTTGGAAGATGCTACTCAAACAGCGCCCGTGTCTGATCGGTAATTAGACTGTGAAAAGCGATGTAGACATTCTTTTTCAGTCCGTCAGCAAGCTCCAGAACCTGGTCAAGAGTGCATTCTTGAATCCAGTGTGATTCAAGGTCGAGACGCACCTCCAAGGACGAGCCAACGGGCTCGATGCCATAGATGCATCTGAGAAAGCGTGGATCGTCATCGTACATAAGGTCTGTCAAATGATTAGCCCGCATCAGTCGTTTCGGAAAGGCATAGGAAAGATTTTGCTCCCGCATAAATCGGGGCGGAATCACTCTCGGCGGCTCGTTGGGCAGCATGTGGAAATAATCTGTAAGCTCAACTTCTGCCGGCAGCGTGATCAAGTTGGAAAAGAGAACCGCAACCTTGGTGATTTTTGCCTGATGGTAAGTGGCTTTGCAAGCTTTCACGACATCAACAGCATACGGTCTGAAAGTTTCTTCCCACGTCTCATAGTGAGCACTAGTCCAGAGGACTATGCCGCGTTCGTCTGCCAAAACCCGACAAAGACCATCGCTTGTGCGCAACTCAGGCACTTCTGCATAGCCATATTCACTGTCGACTTCCCTTACTGGAAAGGTCGATTTGAGATGGTCATACAAGATGTGTGAGGGAAAGACCGGATGGTGCGAATCCGGATTGAAAGCTCCAATGGTCAGCATCACTTCTTTCAATGGCGATTTTGAGTAGTGATGAAAGTAAACCGAGCGCGGCGAGTAGACACTTATCCAGCGATCAAGAGCATTAGCTATTTGCGTGTACTCAGCTTGTTTCTTGGCTCTTGCGGTGGCAGCGACCAACTCAAAGAATTGACGCAGCTCCTGGTCGTTAGTAAGTCGTTGCTGAAGCTGCGCATATAGAGCGGAGTCCCAGGGTTGATCCAGGTCATCCAAGCCGATGAACCAGCGGAAGAGAGCATTGAAACGTAGGTGATCCGCGAAATGCTGGTGGTCCGGCAACCAATAAAAGGCTTGCAACAGAGCTGCTCGTAGAGCTTGGTCCAGGGGCATCTCTGATTCAGGCGTTCCTGCCGAGAGCCTAGTCACGGTGTATTGAACAGGCTCAGCCGTAAGGGCCTGGAGCAACCGGAGCGGGTGGTGAGCCGGAATTTGCTGTTCAATAGGAGACTGGGTTATTGATGGCTTATCGGTCATGGGCCTGGTTCTCCGAACATAAACCATTAAAGGTAGCGCCGGAAACCCTTAGAATTTTGAGAGAAAGATTAAATCAGTTAGCCAAAACAGCCAAATTGGCTTACTATAGCTATATCGTTTAATGTTACTTGTGAGAAAAGCCATGAAGACTGTTAGCTCAAGCGAAATGAAGAATAGGCTGGGTCAGTACCTGGAAAGCACTGTAGCTGAGCCTGTCCTTATAGAGAAGGCTGGCCGGCCGGTTGCCGTAGTGCTGAGCTATGGCGAGTACCAGCGGCTGCAGCGCCTGGAGGACTCTTACTGGGTAGCTCGTTGCCGCCTGGCAGAGGAATCCGGCTGGGCGGGTCCTGAGGAGTCAATGAAGGCTCTTAAGGAGAGCGCCGGTGCCGAAGCTTAGTTTTAACGGCACGAACGACGCCGTCGACTTCCTAAGGAACCTTGAGCCGAAGCAGCACCGACAAGTCTCCAATAAGATCCTGGATCTGATGGACAACCCGCGTCCCCACGACAGCATCGATCTGAAGGGGGCGGCGGGTCATTTCCGCACCGATATTGGCGAGTTCAGAATCTGCTATCGGTTCGATGACAAAGTGCTTTGGGTGGTGGAAATCGGCCGTCGAAATGACGATGATGTCTACGATCACTTCAAGCGACGGATGAAGCGAGGCCGCAAGTAGGCCAACACTACACACAACTCTTGATACGGTTAAACAAGGACGGCCGTGTTTGGAAGCAGGCATAGAAATTGGACAATTGCCATGTATGCCGCCAGAGCTAATTCGCGCTTCCACCTCCCATACCGCGATCATCAATTGGCGCCGGGCAGACGAACCTCGCCTCATGTCGACACGATGATGCTTTAGTCCGTCCTTCTGATGTCACACCGACTCGCGCATTTCCCCACACCATCATTGATACGGCAAGCGTCATCTCGTCCTTTAGCTCGGCGGGCAGGGCCGGCCCTGTTCCAATTGCTTCAATCGCGTTCAGCGCCTGGCGAGCGTCGGCTTCTAACCCCGAAGTGCGAATCACCTGGACTGCCCTGATTGCGCCCTTGCGAGAAACAGAGAATTCGACTACTGTCTCGGCAGTCGTGTGCCTGACCGGCGGATCCCAGTGGCGGTCGATTTCCCGTTGCATTCCTTTCAGGTACAGACCGCATGCCTGTTTGAGCACGCTGAATCTTGCCATGACGTCCCGCCCTTGCTCCCGCTGTCCGCTGGCATTTAGCGTCGCACCTAAATCTCGGAGCCCGTCGAACAGGTTCTCCATGTTGTTCCTAAGTACAGGCGGTAACCGCTCGCGGAGCGTCTCGTCCATTGTCACTTTTCCCTCGCGCGCCGTGTAGATGATTGCGCGCTCGTCGGCAAGCGGCAATCCTGCGGCTCTGGGAAACCGCTCGTAAATCGCTGCTGCCTCGCTGAGCGCACCAACCGCTTGTTCCTTTCGTCCCTGCCGTCGATACTGCCTTCCCAGGGCGACCAGGCTGATGTACTGAAGGTCTCTTCGACCGGCCTTGGCCGCCTCGGAAACCGCCTCCCCGTAATACTCCTCGGACTGATCATATTCCCGGCGTCCGTCCCTGATCGTCCCGAGGGCCAGAAGGCTAGCTGCCAAACCTGCGTGCGCTCCAAACTTGCGGTAGATTGAGCGAGCCTGAGTAAATGCCGCTTCCGCCTGATTTGGTCTGCCCAACCGCCAGTAAGCTATCCCATTCAGATAGATCCGATCCGCCAGCTCGCTCCCGGAGCTCTCAATCGAACGCTCGTAAAGCTCTTGCGATTCGTTTAGCGCACCCAGCCACTTCCTCCGGAGATCCCGTCTCTCATACAGAAGTGCCAGGTTGTGCAGACAGTCGCCAAGTCTGGTGTTGCTTTGCTCTTTCCCCGCTCTGCAGCGGCAGAGGAGATCCTGCAGGATAACTTCCGATTGAAGGAATTGTGCTCGCTTCACGTAGGACATGGCCAGGTTGTTGCGGGTGGCAAACAAGCGGTCGTCATCTGCGTCAAATGTTGTTGCTTTCGATACAGCTAACTCGAATTCCCGTGCCGCGCTCCCGTAGTCACCAGTGCGGTACGCTGTGATTGCTCGGTCAAACGCTTCGCTCCAGCCATCGGCGCTTTCTTGCCCCAAAGAGAACCCTGCACCAATGTTTGACAGAAACATCATAGCTGCGGCTGTGCATGTAACGATTAGCTTCATTCCATAATCTCCGCGTGCGGGCACTCCATCCGAGGGCGCTAGCTCATCTGTCTTGATTCCTTACAAGCGCCGGCGTTTCCTTGTCATTACTCGAAGGACTTGATTCACCCTGACCTGCCCGATTAAGTTCTACCACCTCAAGCAGGCAACTTTTGCCATCTACTGTTTTGCGTGCCCTCGTTTTCCTGCGCTTCCTGCCCGTACGATGCACGCCCCCAAAGTAACCTTATTGAGAATGCATGTCGCTATTGAGAATGATCTGTCAGCCGCAATGCCTGAGTAGGGCGGGTATTTATGTTTCCAGTTGTCATTGCTTGACGATTAGAATGACAACTTGTAAGCTCACTTACTGAGAATAATTCTCAATTGAAAAACGATATGCCGGGTCGTCCGGTCGAGCCTGTACGGCTGCGGCTCGGCATATCGCCTTCTATATTTTGGAGCGAGCATAAGGAGGGGTGGCTGTGGAGCGACCTTTAGATAGACATGCATTTTTGGAACAAATACAAGCTCAGAAAGTATATGAGCGGCCTCTGGAAGAGGGTATGTATCTGGGTTTCTTCGTACCCGGCGATCGGGTGGTATTGAGTCGGATAAAGAATATAACAGACAAAAGGGCACCAGTGGTGGTGACATGCCCTGTGACAAGGTTGTTCCGATGATGGATTTTCCAGTCGGAGAACCGCCAGCTAAAGGGTTACGAGCATGGACACCAGAGGGCTTGAAAGCACATGGCGTTAACAAGACCCACATTCCGGCACAAACTGGTGGGAGTATTATTTTTCAGGGTGAGGAGCGGGACATCTTTGGCGTGCAATGGGACACCGGCAAGATTACGGTGCATTCTATTTGTGAGTTTGCGACGAACTTGGTTTGCATAGGTACGCACCAAACTCTCGATGAATACTTGATGCAAGAGGGTGAAGAAAGATGACTATTGAGTTAATTGGCGGACCAAATGATGGATTGATCCTCGAAGCTCCATCCTGCATGGCACCGTGCCTCACGCTTCCAACAGACATTAACGTGATACGTGCTGTCTATCAATCAGCTTGCCGGTGTGGATGCCATCGTATCGAAGACGGAAAACTACGCTATTATTTTTGCGGCTATGATGTTGGTGCAGACACTTGCTCGCACGAAGAAGACTCAAGGCCACATACTTGATTTGAGTTTCGTTAGGCTTAACAGTTAGCAAGTCTTTAGCGTTATTTGAAAAGAAACTGCACCAGGCCGGTCAAACAAGGTCGCATGGGAGCACATCATCCTTTCGGATGATTCTAGGCCTCTCAATTTGGCCGAAGCCTATCAGTAGAATGAGACCTAGAATGTGTGAGTCGCGTCGGAGAATTTACGACGAAAACGCAGGATGGAGACGCCGAGATGTTAGGCAGAGTCTGATTCGACGAGTCAGAGCAGCAGAAAACAGAAAGACATGTTGGACTCTGGGGTGGCGTTTTTACTACGAAGGCGAGTGTTTGCATGCGTCTGTCCATACCAGGAGGAGAAAGTTTCAATGAACACGCTGACTAAAGAGAAACGGGAAGCTACTCAGAAAAACGAAAAGGCAGAGAAGAAGATCGACGCGCAACAGATAGCCGAAAGGGCTTATCAGTTGTGGCTGGAGCGTGGCTGTGAAAACGGGCATGATGTTGAAGACTGGTTGCGAGCAGAAGAAGAACTCGGCCATTGATGGTGCCCATGAGGACGGTAAGCAGTGGACACCGAAAGAATGCGAAATTAGATTGGATCGGAATGTCTCTCGCTAGAAGTTACTTTGTTCCGCGTCTACCCCGACGGCGTGGACGTAAACCCAGTCCTGCCAAGAGGAGGCAACACTTATGGACAAGGCAGGGCAGTTGCAAGCGCACAACACATACAACCGGCAAGTTTTCGAGGCGTTGCGTCACCAGGTCGAACGAGGCGACGGCATGAACCTCTGAATGACCGACTGCTACCGCTTGGTTGCGGCTTGTGGTGCGCCAATCGTAGCCCTGAAGTCGTTCGTGATGTCGCCATTCGTGGATGAGTCGGCAATGAATTACTTGCTGACCTGTGTGGAGCGCACACGCAAGGACGTCGCGTCATCGGTTGCGGCTGGGGTATAATCATTCCCTCTGTCATAAACGGCGCATGAAGCCTGTCCGGAAGTAAGTTATAGTGTGCAGATTCAGGAGAATCCGCAGGTGCGTCAAACCATTAGAAGCACACAGGAGCGAGCTGTTACATCGTAGCTGCACGAAGGATGTCTTGGTGCCTCCGCATACGGCGTAAAGGGCGCATCACCGCAAGATGTGTCAATTATTCTGTGCCAATGTTTTCCTTTTTGGAGTGGTGGCAGCTTGAATGTCAGAGGCTCCCAGAAGGCATTGAGTACGACGTGCAAATGTTCTTCGCTTTTGGGATCTGACAGACTAAAAGCAAGGCTATGTGAGTTATCAGACCAGTCCGGACAGTTGAGCTTAACGCCGTGCCAGGTTATGCGAGGGCATCCGCATTCGGGTTTCATGGTGCACAGCAAGTGATCTTGTTGGAAAAGATGGAGCGATTGGGTAAAGGCAATCAGATCGCTTGTGAAGTCGAACATAGCCTTGTTCTTATCAACCAGGCTCCAGTCGAACCAACTGATGGGATTGTCCTGACAGTAAGCGTTATTGTTACCGCGTTGCGAACGCCTGACTTCATCGCCCATTAGTAGCATCGGCGTTCCTTGTGCGATAAAAAGCACTGTCAGAAAGTTCTTGATCTGCCTGGCTCTGAGGCTCTCAGCTGCAAAGTCGACATGTTCGGCTTCCTGGCCACAATTCCAACTGAAGTTAGCATCGGTGCCATCACAATTGTTTTCACCATTGTCTTCATTGCGTTTGGTGTTATTTGAGACCAGGTCATTGAGCGTGAAACCATCGTGGCAAGTGATGAAGTGAATACTGCGATTCGGCTCGCGTTCCGGTCTTGAGTAAAGGTCTGAGCTGCTAGTAATTCTAAGGGCGGCAGCTTTGGCAGTAGAGTTGTCGCCTTTGACGAATCGGCGTACATCGTCGCGAAACGGGCCATTCCACTCGGCGAACCAGTGGCTTTCATTGATGAAAGAGCCCACTTGATAAAGGCCAGCAGGCTCCCAGGCCTCGGCAATCAGTTTGGCTCCTGCTAGGATTGGGTCCGATTCGATGGCGGAAAGGACGTTTGAGAGCTCGATCGGCTGGGGTTTACCGGATGCGTCGCGCGATAAAGTTGAAGCCAGGTCGAAGCGAAACCCATCGACGTGCATTTCCGAAACCCAGTAGCGAAGACAGTCAAGAATGAGGCGTTGGGCGATTGAATAGTTACCGCGGAAAGTATTGCCGCAACCAGTGAAATTGGCATATTTGGCTGGATTGGATGGTTCAAGCATGTAATAGGCGGCGTTATCAAAACCCTTGAAACTAAGGGTCGGTCCATGATGATCGCCTTCGGCTGTGTGATTGAAAACAACGTCTAGGATAACTTCGATGCCTGCCTTGTGCAGGGCCTTTACCATATCGCGGAACTCATCGAGGACGTCGAGAGGGTTTTTAGATGAGCTATAACCAGCATGGGGAGCAAAAAAGGCTATTGGGGCGTATCCCCAGTAGTTAGTTAGCCCTGGTGGCGCGTCCTGCTCATCGAATTGATGGACAGGCAGAAGCTCGACGGCTGTGATACCAAGACTTTTCAGGTAGGGTATTTTTTCTTTTAAGCCTGAAAACGTGCCGCGCTTGTGTGCGGGCAATCCAGATGTTGCGCTTTTAGTAAAGCCGCCAACATGGAGCTCATAGATGACAGTTTGCGAAAAGGGAGTACGCAAGGGTGCGTCCTTTTCCCAATCATACTGCGAAGTGTCAACGACGATGCTGCGCAGTGAAGCAGGACAGTTGTCGCCTGGCAGAGAGGCTGCCTGGCGAGAGTAGTTGCTGGTGTTAGCAACGGCGCGCGAATAGGGATCGATCAGCACCTTGGTTGAATCAAAGCGCAGTCCGCGCTCGGGCGAGGAAGGGCCGTAAGTTCTATAGGCGTAAGTCTGTCCGGCACATAAATCGGGAAGGAAAACATGCCAGTAGTGAAAGGTCTTGTTGTTTTTTTTATCCAGTGCAATGACTCTACTTGGCGTTGGTGAGTCGGGCGCATCGAAGAGCAAAAGTTCAAGACCGTCACAGGTTGAAAACACTGAGAAGTTGACGCCGCCAGCGACAAGCGTAGAACCAAGAGGGAAGCTTCTGCCTGCGGCTACATTTTCTTGATGGTCACCTAAAGCAATAACGGATCCATGCGTTGGGCAAGGTGTCTCTCTGTTGCTGCAGCAAGATTGGGTTTTCGTCGCGGGCATACTTAATTCGGGCTCCGGTTTGCTGGCATTCGATGTTAGCTTATGCGTCGGAGAAGCCGATTAGAAGAGGTTGTAAGTTCAAGACTGTGGATGTTAAGCAGTCCATGTTTGGTAAGGCTTTTCATGGGAAGCACAACGGGCAACCGCAATATACATTCACGCGGCGGCCAGAGCTGTCCGGTAGATATCACACCCAATTCGACAAGAAGGTCTTTTATTTGCGTCTGTGTGCAGTAATGCCAGGTGTAGTTTTTAAGGTCACCTACTGCATTGATTGGCTGGCCGCAAGGCTTTGGCAAGAAGCCCATATAGGGTGGTTCCAGATTTATCACCAAGGTGCCTTCGATCATTCGGGCCTTCCTGCAAAGACAGCTGGGGTTATGGATGTTCAGCAACAATTGTGACAGCGATGGCGGCACCTTACACCATCCTCAAGGCTGATTTGCAGCTGGATAATTTGCTTGAACTGTAACATAGGCTCAAGCAGGTATGGCTGTGGTTTCTTGCCGTCGTCTTATACCAATCATTGAAGGGCGCAGGAAGTTCTGTGGGGTTTTGCCTATGTGGTTTTTGATGGCACTGGTTTGTGACGAATCTGATGCAGCTTGGCTGCAACCCATTCGCTGAGATCCGTGATCAGGCTGTTCATGACTGGAATGACGAGGAGTGTAAGTATCGTTCCAGCCAAGAGTCCCCAAAGGATGACAGTACCAAGTGGTGCGTATGCGTCCATGCCAGTTTGCGGGAAGATCGATACCGGGACCATGACGAGTATAGAGGCGACAGTGGTCATCAAAATCGGCCGTATTCGCTCCAGGCAGCCTCTACGAATAGCTTCGTCTTTCGGCAGTCCCTGTTTCTTGTATTCGTCAATTGCATCAATCATCAGAATCGCCGTGGTTATGTGCATACCAGTCAGCAGGATGATGGTCATCACAGAAACAGAAGAGAAGGTTTGGTACATAAGTGCCAGCCCCAAGAAGACACCGGTCATTTCCAATGGCAATGAAAGCATCATTTGGAAGGGCAGGAGCCAGCCTCGGAACTGTGCTACCAGCATCATGTAAATGAAAATTACACAAAGCAAAAGTCCCCAAGACAGGCGGCGGAAGCTATCAGACATTTGGGTCATGTCGCCTCGCACTTCGATGCCATAGCCGGGCGGGAAGTTGACCTGAGCGACGGCTTTCTGGATAACTGCCATTGCCAGGTCCATGGAAGGTGGGCCGCCCGGCCGATAGAAACCGGTTACGGTTATCACGCGGCGCATGCCATCATGCACTACAAGCGTTGGTGCCTCGCGATCGCGAATGGTGGCGACTGACTTAAGGGGAACGAATGCACCGCTTGAGTTGATTAGATATGTAGAATTGAGATCGTGATCGTTGTCACGGCGCTGGTCTTTGTCATACCGGAGCAAGACTGTGTTTTGCCGGATGTTGGGCAGACGGTAGTATTCGTTGGCAAAGCCGCCACCAAGCGAGTAGTAAAGCTGGTCAGCGATCATTTGTGGGGTGAGACCGAATTCCAGAGCTTTTTTCGCATCTATGGAAAGTTCTTTGGCCGGTAATCCCATGGTCCAGTCGGTAGCGACCTGGACCATGCCAGGCGTATTTCGAGCAATCTCAGCAACTTGTTGGCCTAGCTTATCGAGAACATCAAGGTCGGGTCCATAGAGAAGAAGCGAGATTGGAGCTTGGGAACTAGCCATAACATCAGCGCCCATCTCTTTGATTTGAAGACGACGAATCTCTGTAGGAAACCTCTCCATAGCTTGTTTCTGGACACCATCAATCACTTGCCAGATGCTTCTTTTGCGGGTGTCTTTGTCGGACAACGTAATCATCATGGTTGCCACATTTACCTGGTTCATGGAATAACCAGTGAAATAGACGGCTCTGGTGCTGGCATAGGCGGGGCCGGATTCGATGCCGAGCTCCGTAGAAACTTTCTCTACCTCAGGTTGAGCTGCAAGCAGTTTTTCAATCTCGGTAGTGATTTGTTCGGTTCGAGCAAAGCTTGTCCCCGGTTTGCTTTCTAACACGCCATAAGCTTGGGCTACATCGCCTAAGGGCATCATTTCGCTGCCTATGAAGTTATAAAAGCCAAAGCCAATCATTATCGAACCCAGCGCCAGAGCTGTCACAGTGAAGCGATTGGCGAGCGTCCAGGCAACGACACTTCCATATTTCTCTTCCACACGCGCAAGAAACCGCTGGATGGGATCGATGAAATGGGTGTAGATCAATGGGCGTTTGGCATTTGGATCTGGCAATCGAATAATTTTGGCTGCAAGTAGTGGAGTAAGGGTTAGCTCAACAAAGAAAGAACAAGTGTTGCCCAAGATAATTGGCCAGACAAGCCCGACAAACATTTGCTCGACGATACCACCACAGACAAGCAGTGGAATAAGAGCTATGTTTGTCATGAGCGTTGATGACAGCACAGCCAGGCGTATCTCAGTGACGCCATCGACTGCTGCTGTTTTGGGATCTTTGCCCATGCGCAGGTGTTTCTCAATGCAGTGCAGGTCAACGACAGTATCGTCAGTATCTCTGCCCGTCCCCAACACAAGCCCAATAAGAGTAGAGCTGTTCAAGGACAGTCCGAGGGGAACCATGCACAGAATTGCCAGCAGCAACGTGATTGGCAGAGTGATGACAGCGACCAAGCTAGTTCGCCAATTCTCGAGAAACAGGAAGATCGAAAGGCCTGTAAGGAATACAGCCAGAGCAAGCTCATCCCACATGTTCTCAAAGAGAATCTCCACAAAGTGGGCATTGTCGTATGCTGTTTCTATCTTGATGCCAGGGTAACTCTTCTCCAGTTGTTTAACAAGTTCAAGGACGCCAGAGATGACTTTTGGAGAGCTGGCTCCGGGTGTTTGCACGACGTTTACTGCGACTGTTTCTTCTATTCTGCCATGGGTGACATAGTGGTAAGCGCTGCGCCGCTCCTGGAAGGTGTCGCGGACTGAAGCGACATCTTTGAGGTATATAATTTTGCCGCCAGGCATGGCCTTAATCGGGTAGTTTTCCACGTCCGCTGGCTTTGCAGGCAAGTTATTGAGCCTTACTATTGCTTCGGTAGGCCCGCTTGTGAGTACGCCGGCGGGCCTGGCCACATTGAGATCATCTATAACTCGTTTGACATCGAGAATTGAGAGCCCATAGGCGCTGAGTTTGGTGCGGTCGATGACGATCTGCAGCTGGCGTTTTCTGCCGCCATATGAGCTGACGGAATAAATATTTGGGATTGTTTTCAGTCGGTTGATAATGGCGTTGTCAGCTAGCTGCCTGAGAGACACCGGGTCCCAGCGTTTATCGCCGGTGATGCTCAGAGTGAGCACGGGGATGTTCAGGGGATCAATCAGCACCACCCATGATGGCTTAAGGTTGGCGCCGGTGACAGGTAAGTCTCCCTGGACCACGTTCATCAGAGCCTGGACATCTACAAGAGCCTTTTTCATGTCGGTGCCGTAAGGAAACTCCAACGAGACCATCGAGAAGCCATCCTGGGAAGTGGACCGTATAAAGCGCACACCGTTGATAGCCACCATGCGCTCTTCGATTGGCTTAGACAGGTATGTTTCCATCTCTTCGGCAGACAGACCGGGCATCATGGTGACAATGCCCAACATAGGGCTCACGACATACGGCATCATCCGCCGAGGCATGTAGAAGTTGATGGCCAGTAGACAGAGAATGATGATGCTGGCGTAGAAGGCAACGACCCAGTAGGGTCGTGCGACGCACCAGGCTGAGATATTGAAGCCAGTGCGTTTTGTTTCAGGCATCACTCAGCAAGCTCCAGGAATATTTCTGTAGTGGCGATAGCCTTGCGATTCTGGCTAAGGGTGATTGTCAGCTGCCAGAGACCAGGCATAGTAGGCTCAAATTTGACGGCGAAGCTGTTCTTGCCAGATATGGAGACAACAGGCTGCGGCACCGTCATTTTCGGCATGGACGGCATATGCGATTTCACTTCGAGGGATAGATTATCTGGCAGGTCTTCGTGAATTTTGGATAGTTCCATATCTAGTTTGTTGACGCCCTGGATTAGCGGGGTGGTACTGAGCCGCGTGGTCAGAAGATAGTGCTGTAGCGTTTGTTTGACCGTATAATTGTTCGCCTGTTCAAGTCGATTAGTGTTTGGGGGCTTGGGCAATTCGGCAACACCATCGGCGGTAAATGCGGCAGAAGCAACCGGATCTTCGTCGTGGAGATAGGTCTGTCCTCTGGTTATCACGACATCGCCGGAAACGAGTCCTTTACGGATCTCGGTGCGTGCACCATCGGTGATACCAGTTGTAACGTACCGCAGATGAGCTTTTCCGTTTTCGACAACCCAAACGGCTCGTTGTTGGTCTTTGTCAATGATCGCCTTGTTTGAAACAACGAGTACTCCTTGTTTCTGGCGTTGCTGGAACTCCACAGTGACGAACTCGCCTGGAAGAATTCGTCCTTGTAGATTGGGAACGAGAGCTTCGGCTACAACCGTTCGTGTGGGGAGCTCGGCTTGTTTAAAGATGGACGTCACTTTGGCCAGTATTGGTTGTCCTAATTTGTGTTTGTCGGTCCATATCTTCACGGGTGTGCCAATGTTGATATCTTGAATGTCGCTTAGCGCAACGCTTGCCTGGATTCTGATCGGATCGATTTGAGCGACACGCATCAATTCTGTCTCAGGCTTAGCCAGTATGCCAAGATCGAGCTTCCTGTCTGTCACTACGCCGTTAACAGGTGCAACGACCTGAGTGTAATCACGGATGATGTTCTGGGTTAGAGCGCCGGCAGAGGCTTTTGTGAGGAGGGACTTTGATTCTTTCAAGCGGTATTCGGCTGCTTCGGCGGCCATCCCAGCAGCATGGCATTGCGACAACGCTTGGGCGTACTTGGATTTCGCCGCCTCATATTGAGCTAGCTCTCGATCGTATTCTTCTTGATAGATCACTTGTTGCTTGAGCAATGCTTCCTCGCGTTTTATTTCCCTTTCCCAGTATTCGACGCTGGCTTTAGCTTCAGCTATTGCGGAGCTGAAGTGTTTTTTGTGCTCTAAGGATTCGTCGCGAGATTTCTTGGCTGCCAGATACGAGTTTTCGGCTGCCTCGTTGGCAGACCTTGCCTCCTGGAGCCGTGAAGATAGCTCCACACTATCAAGACGTGCCAGGATCTGGCCTTTTTTGACCCGGTCGCCAGAATAGACTGGAAGTGCAACTACCCAGCCTTGCACACGCGGGTAAATGGCAACATCGTTATACGCGTCAGCTAGACCAGTATAGGTGACAACATCTCCCACGGTGTCGCGGCGCACAGCTTCTGTTTCAACAGGCATTGCACCAGGAGGAACTTGAACACTCATATCCATGGTCAGGGACTTAACAAAATCCATCCGATTGGGATTTCTAAAGGCATGCACAAATAATTGCACAGCCACATAGAGAACAATCAAGCCAATCGCCGGAAGCAGATATTTGATAGTGAATCTGGAGAATCTAAGTTGCAACTGAAGTCTCCCGTTGGACATACAGGTATGGTGACGGATGTCGGCGCCGCTGGACATCGACCCAGCTATCTAACTTGAAAGCTCCTCCATCCATCTAAAGGATGAGTGAAATGGGATCAGTTAATCTGCCGGGCGAGAAAAGCTCGTCCGCGCAGACGATTCTTTCGATAATTAATTCTGGAATGATAAAAGTGGTTTTTTAGGGCGCCATGGTGGGAAATTCGGGAGATAGCAGAATTGGTACAGTCTTTGATTCCGGATCAGGCAGCGTTAACACCGGCGTTAGCGGCAGATTTGGACGAGTGTCAATTGTCGCAATTGAGTTCAAGTGATCTTTTGGCCTTGCTTGATACTGATGTAAGCAAGGGGTTAAGTAGCAATATAGCTCGTGCTCGGCTCAAGGCGTTTGGCGGCAATGAGATAGAAAAGCACAAGAAGCAAAGCTGGCTGTTAATTTTAATCGGACAATTCCAGTCCAGCGTAGTGGTACTGCTTTTGGTGGCAGCCATTATCTCATACATGGGCCATGAAGTGCTTCAGGCTTGGGGTATCCTCATTGCCGTGTTGATTAATGCGGGAGTGGGCTTTTTCATGGAGCTCAGGGCGAAGACGTCGCTTGAAGCTCTGGCACGGCTTTCTGGGTCCACGGTTCGCTCAAGGCGTGATGGCCGAGAAACAGAGCTTCCTGTAAGAGAGCTTGTGCCTGGAGATATTGTTGTTCTGGAGCATGGTAGTCGTATTCCAGCCGATGTCAGGTTTGTTGAGGCGGCTCGGTTGAGTGTTGATGAGTCGGCGATGACAGGAGAAAGCGTGCCAGTCTGGAAGTGCCATGAGTGGTCGGAGCTAGAAACCGAGTATTCAACACTAGGCTTTCAGGGAACGATGGTTGTTGGCGGTCGAGCAGTAGCAGTGGTGAGTGCGACCGGCGCCAAAACGAGACTTGGCAGGTTAGGCAAGCTTGTTGCCTCGACGACAGCAGGGGAGACGCCTCTGAAGCGGCGTTTGGAGGTGCTTGGACGCCAGTTAAGCATTCTTACAGTTGTTGTAAGCGTGGCTGTCACTGCAATTGGCATCTGGCAGAAGCAAAATGCCTGGTTAATGCTGCAGACTGGTATTGCGCTTGCTGTAGCAGCGGTACCAGAAGGGTTGCCGGTTCTGGCCACCTTAGCGTTGGCCATTGGTACGCAACGGATGGTAAAGGCGCGGGCATTGTTGCGTAGTCTGGCAGCAGTAGAGACTTTGGGCTGTACGAATGTCATTTGTACGGACAAGACAGGCACTCTTACAGAGAATCAGATGAGCGTAACCGAGGTCGTATTTGGCAGACATTGTGTGAGGATTTCAGGCGGTGGCTACGAGCCGATAGGCGAGTTTAGAGAAAGGGACGAGATACTCGAACCAGGCAGACAGCCATCGCTGCTTGATCTTTTGCGCACGGGCGCCTTGTGTAATGATTCGAATATTCAGCAAACCGAGGAAGGCTGGACGGCTCACGGCGATCCAACGGAGGCGGCGCTGATAGCGGCGGCGACAAAAGCGGGCTTGGCTAAGGATCTTCTCGTAGGACAATTTCGCAGAGTTGGAGAGTTCCCCTTTGAGTTGAAGCGAAAGAGAATGACGACGGTGCACGAAACCGCTGACGGGCGGCTGTTTGCATGCATAAAGGGGTCTCCTGAAGTACTTTTTTCTCTGGCGAGTTCATGGGCATCGCATAACAGCAAGCAGGAGTTTGCTGGCGACGATAGGCTTTGGTTCATAGAGCAGAATGAGAGGCTGGCAAGACAGGGATTGCGGGTGCTTGCGATCGGTGTAAAAGAATTGACTGACAAGCCTGCTTGCTTAGATCAGAACATGATCGAGCAAGACATCACTTTGCTCGGTCTTGTTGGCATGTGTGATCGTCCCAAGCCTGGTGTTAAGGAGGCAATTGCGCAATGTCACGATGCCGGCATTAGGGTGATTATGGTAACGGGAGATCAAAAAGCGACTGCCAGATCTGTTGCTGAAGAGTTGAATATTATCTCGCGAGATGCTCCAGAAAGCGCTGTTTTGAGCGGTGAGCAGCTTGAGAGATTGAATAGCGAGGAGTTGGCCGGAGCGCTGGCGCAAGCATCGGTTATTGCCAGAGTTACACCCGAGATGAAACTGTCGGTGGTGCGAAGTTTGCAGGGACAAGGAGAGGTGGTGGCAATGACAGGTGACGGAGTGAATGATGCTCCAGCATTGAAGCAAGCGAACATAGGTGTGGCCATGGGTAGGCGGGGCACCGATCTGGCGCGTGAAGTGTCAGAGATGATCATCACCGATGATAACTTCGCCAGCATTGTCAAAGCAATCGAGCAAGGACGAGTGATTTACGGCAATATTCAAAGAGCAGTCGGGTACTTACTTACAGCAAGTATTACTGCCGTGTCGACAATTGCCTTTGGTGTCATATTTAATACCGGACTGCCGCTTACGCCCCTGCAGCTTCTCTGGCTGAATCTGATTATGCATATATTTCCAGGATTGGGAATTGTCTTGCAGAAGGCCGAAAAGGGCATAATGACGCAGCCACCGCGTGGAGGGCAAGAAGACTTACTGGGAAAACATGAGCAAGTACAGATTTGGGTCCGCAGTATTATTGTTTCCCTGGCAATTATAGGCATTCTCGAGATCCACACTAGATTGAGTGGCGATGCGCCTTGTGTAACAACGGTAGGGCTTACCGGAATATCAATGGCACTTCTGTTCCAAGCCTGGTCATGGCTTGAGGTGAACACGAAGGCGAAGGGCAAAGGAATGAGCGTCAATTGGCCTATGGCCATCAATATGGCTATTGCCTATGGGTTGTTGTTGAGTGCCGTATATCTGCCGGGTTTGCGGGAGGTCTTGGGTACATTTCCATTGACGGGAACGCAAATTTTGTACATCGGACTTCTTTCCGGCGCATCCTTCGTGCTGACAATTTTTGCCGGTCGTATAGTGAACAGCTACTTTCAGAGGCGAGCTTGGGGACAGGCAATGAGTGGCAAGCAAATAGCGGGCTGACAGGCTCAGCACGCTAACTATCGTCCGAAGGGCTGATCGTGATAGATGTTTTTCGTCAGGGTGGCCGATGACGGCAATAAGCTATGAGTTCACAATGATATTAGTTCAGAAAGAAGAGAGGGAAGACTGATGGCCGTGACGAAACATTCAGAGTGGCAAGTACACATAGCGGCTGGCGCCATGGCTTTTGAGAAGGGAAATTACAACGCAGCGGAACGTATGTTCAAAGCGGCTTTGCACGAAGCAGAGCAGTTTGGGGAGCAGGATCCGAGACTGGCCCACACCTTGAACAATCTGGCGCTTGCTTGTTGCAGCCAGGGAAAGCACGCGGAGGCAGAGCCTTTCTATAAACGAGCCCTCTCTATCGATGAGACCGCCCTGGGACCGGACGATCCGGACCTGGCAACCGATCTGAGCAATTTGGCTGCCCACTTTCGGCGCATCGAAAGGTATGACGATGCCGAGCAGTGCTACAAGAGGGCTCTACTTATTGTTGAAAAACGTTTAGGCAAGGATGATCTTGAAACAGCCAGGCTCATGAGCGGGTTGGCTCTTGTGTTTTGCGAAAAAGGACTGTGTCATGAAGCTGAGGGAATGTACAAAAAGGCGCTGGACATTCGCGAACGCAAGCTTGGCAGTAAGCATCCGGAGGTGGCAGAGACGCTTGCCAACCTTGCTGCTCTTTACTGTAAGAACCACAAGTGTAAAGAAGCAGAGCCTCTCTATGAGCGCTCAATTAAGATCCTTGAGTTTACGCTCGGGCCGGAGCATCCAGAGCTTGCTGGGGCGTTGGAGAATTACAGCGACCTGCTCAGAATGAATGGGCGAAATGCGGAAGCGGACGCAGCAGATGCGCGCGCCGAGCGTATTTGGAAGAAGTTGGGAAATCATGGCTATTAGTCGATCAAAGGTGACGGGGATGAAAAAGGACCATTCCTGCTGCGAAGAGGCGCCTCAAGTCGGCGGACGGGAAAAGTCAGGGCACCTTAAGTCCTTGAAGTCATACGCTTCTGGAGCCGTGGCGGCTTTCCTGGCTTGCCTTTGTTGTTCGGTGCCCCTAATCCCGCTCATGCTCGGGCTGTCAGGGGCATTGGCTTTCAGGGATTGGCTTGGTCCATATCATCAGGCCTTTGAGGCAGGAGCAATTGTCATTCTTATTGGTGCCAGCTTCCATATGTGGCGGCAGCACAAGAAGTCCGGTAAACCACTGCGCAGCTTTCTCCTGCACATAGCTGTGACTCTTGGCATGTATGGATTGATGAGTTTTGTAATGACTCAGTTCGTAATGCCCGCCATAGTTGGGGCAAGCGTACATTCGGGCATTCATGGCAACCATTTCAATGGAAAGATGTGAGGCAAGCGTAAGGCGAAAGATCGGCAAATCACGCTAAGATAAAATTGGCTTATTAGTCGGTTTTGAAGCTCTTGAAACGATTTCTTCCACTATTGCTGCTTCTATTGGCGGTGTTTTACGCAACACCGCGCGTAAGCTGTGCGTGCGTCCAGAAGACAGCCGTCTCGGCACCCACCTGCAAAGAGCACAGCTGCTGCAAGGCGAAAAGCAGCAGTGCGCCATGCGCTTCGTCAGAGGCACAGGTAGGAGAGACTAAGAGCTGTTGCGGCATGATGGGCAATGCCTCGCCGGCAGTGGCCACTTCTATTCAGTTAGTTAGTAGTCCAGAGCTTGAGCGAATAAAGCTTTTCAGCCCTTTTATTGGTAGCGAAGTCGAAAAGCTTGTCTATCAAGGCTCGCCAGGCAACATGAACCGGGCCCCGCCCAGAATAAGGGGCTTTGGTTCGAGTGACACTTACTTGTTTAAGAGAACACTACTCATCTGATCCGGTCGAAGCTGGACATTGGATGGGTGTCTTTGTGCGTTGAGACTTAAGTCTCATCACCAAGCATCCATGATGTTCAGGGATTTGCGGCGTATTCGTATGCGAATTCTGCCGTCAGGCAATCACTTCAAGGATGCCAGAGAGGGCAAGTGATGAACAAGTTGCACGTGTTATTAGGAACAATTCCGATGCTAACCGCATGGTCAGTTGGCTTAGAGGGACTGGCAGCCGGTCAAAAGCAATGGCAGGGATATTTGATAGATCGCCAATGCGCTGAATCAGTCAAAGGCGACAGTGATTCAAAGGCTTTTGTTCTGCATCACACGAAAGATTGTGCCCTGATGCCCAATTGCAGGGCAACGGGCTATGCATTGTTTGTCGACAATAAATGGTATGAGCTGGACAAACGAGGCAACGAGCTGGCGGTGAAGGTTCTCACAGCCAGCAAGAAAAAACGCGGTTTTTATGTCCGAGTCACCGGTACAGCTCAAGGCAAAGTATTGAAGGTGGAGAGCATCAAGGAAAGCGAGGAACCGAAGCCCAATAACGGCGCGGAGAAGAAAAGACATGGCACCGACTGACTCAATTACTGAAGCTACAAAAAAGGAGCAATCTCGGAAGGTGGGCATATTAGGCTGGTTCAAGAAGAACATTTGGGGGCTTGCCACGATCATCATCGTGACTGTGGTCTGCGTCATCATAGTCCAGGTGTTCAAGAAGCCTGGTCAAATGAGCGTCATTGAATCGCAGGCGATGGATATGAACGCTATGGTGCCGCCCAAAGGAGCGGTGCCTGTCGGCGTAGCAACAGTCGAGCAAGGAACGATACAAGGCTCGGTGACGTATACGGGAACAGTTCAGGCTTACACCGATGAAGATGTTTATCCGCGTGTAACCGGACGCGTAGTGTCCATGCCTGTGTATCCGGGGGACAGGGTGCGAAAAGGTCAACTGTTGGTTCAGCTAGACCCTTCGGATTCAGAATATACCGCTAAAAAAGAAGAGGCTGAAGGCGCTGAAGATGCTGCCATGCACAACGCTGGCATAGCCAAGGAAGAATTCGACCAAAAGCGGCATGAGTTGGAGGCGGCAAAGCAAGCAGAAGAAGCTGCGAGAAATGGGGTTGATGAAGCAGAGGCCAGTCTTTCCTACTGGAAACCAGAGGTGGAGCGTCAGAAGGCGCTTCTGGACGCCAAAGTCGTGTCGCTGGACGAGTACCAGAAAGAAGCATCCGAGCTAAAGGCAGCGCAAGCACGATTACAGCAGTCAAAAGCCAAATTGCTTGAAGCCGCAAGCACGCGTTTGGCGGCACAAGCCGCTTTTGATGGTGCAGTTCACCATGTGGGACATTTTTCCTCCGCAGCCAGGCAGGCGAAAGCCGCTTTCAAAAATGCCTCCATTTATGAAAAGTACACGCGGATTGTCGCTCAGGACGACGGTGTGGTGACAAAGAGAATCATCAGCCCTGGGGTTGTAGTTAATCCAGGCATGTTGCTTCTGAAAGTAGCGCACGTCAGGAATGTGAGGGTGCAGGCGGAAGTAGCAAGTGATGACGCACAGAAGCTCAGGCGTGGAAACAAAGTCTATATCAAAGGCTCCGAGGGCTCCGAGCAGGAAGTGCCGGCATCAATCACTGCTATTTTCCCGGCCGCTGATCCAGCCAGCCGAACTTTTACGGTCGAAGCGCTCATAAACAATGTCCTGCCAGAAGAAGGCATGGCAGGACATTACCGGTTTCTGCCTGGACAGTATGTGGTGATGCGCTTGTTGACGGGAGAGGACGAGGGTTTGGTCATACCAAGCAGTGCGGTTGTCTGGCGAGAAGGCAAGGCGCAAGTCTGGAAAGCATCTTCAGAAGGAGAATTGACGAGCGTCAAGAAGTACCAGTGTCCAATGCATCCAGAGGTCATTTCGGATAAACCAGGCACCTGCCCTAAATGCGGCATGAAACTGGAGTCAGTTTCTACTGGAAGCGCAAAAGAAAAGTCTGATGTTTCGGCGAAGAAGCAGTATACGTGCACGATGCATCCGGAGGTGATCGCGGATAAGCCTGGTAAATGCCCGAAGTGCGCTATGGACCTGGTGCCAAAAGAGCTGGGCGGCCGAAAAGTAGCTCAATTGGTAGATGTCCAGGTTGGACTGGCCAACGCTGACAAGACAGAGGTGATAAGCGGACTCAGCGAAGGCGATGAAGTTATTTTTGCCGGCTTTGCCAGACTGCAGCCGGGCATGCCAATTGTGGCAACAGAGTGGGGCAAGAGCGGTCCTGTGAACCTACCGTTAGCATCTGAGGTAGGCAGCAATCGGCTCGATGCCAGCAACAACTGGACCCATGAGGAGACGGCTGGCGCCTTGATGGTCAAGGTGTCGCTGTCTCCCACCAAGGGCGGCTCAAACTCGGTTGTAGTGAAGGCAGGCAAGCACGGTGGTGGTACCGTAGCCGGTGCCCGGGTGTCGATCAAAACATCGATGCCCGGCATGAATATGCCCGGTCCGGATTTAAATGGCACCACAGGGCTCAATGGAGAAGTGCGCCTGAAAAGCGATTTCATGAGCGGACTGTGGCAGCTCAAATTATCGATAACGCCCCCTGGACAAGAGTCTGTTGAGAGCACTATCGATGTGGAGGTGCCGTAAGTGGTAAGCGGTGAGGAGCGGAAAGCACCACCAAAGCGCCAAAAGATACGGCGTGGTTTTAACATCAGCGCCTGGTCTATCGAGCACCCGTACACAATTGCAGCCTTTTACCTGTCGATGGTGATTATGGCGGTGATTGCCATCGGCTTTTACATGCCGAAGCGGCTGATGCCTTACGTGCAAAGTCCGATGATTGGCATCGTCAGCATGCAGCCAGGGCTTTCTGCTGAGGAAATGGAGACTTACATCAGCAAGCCGATTGAAGAGCGAATGGTCGACATACGTGGTGTGCGATTCATTCGCTCGACGTCTCAGGAAGGCTTCTCCATGGTGTCGTTGGAGTTCCCTTATGGGACGGATATGAAGCGCTCGCTGGTGGAAGTGCAAGCCCTCATGAATGTCGTCCAGGCTGATCTACCGGTCACTGGGGCGAATTTGAAACCGAGCTGGGTCCTGTTCATCGATCCGTTGAACTTGCCGGTGTTGACATACAACCTGACAGCGCCCGGCTGGGACCCGGTCAGATTGAGGGAGTTAGCCGACAATGAGATCACCAACCGGCTGAAGAAAGTTCCTGATGTCTGGTCGATATACTCATTTGGTGGTTATAAACGGCAGCTCCAGGTGCTGGTTAATCGCAATAGGCTGGCGGCTTATGGTCTTTCTATTCTTGATGTGCGCGATGCCATAGATCGGCAGAATGTGGCAAAACCTGCTGGCAGGCTGACTTATGGCGGCAATGAGTCCATTGCCCGTGTGGATACACTAGCTCGTGGTGCTGGTCAGGTCGGCAATTATCCCATTCAAGCGGTTGGCGACCGCGTTGTGTATGTCAAAGACGTGGCTCGGGTAGTCGATACCTACTGGGAAAAGCGAGCAGCGTACCATCATGTGCATGATGGCAAGATCGATCCAGGCATTGAAATTAGCGTGATTCAAACGCCGGAGGCAAGTTCGCCGATTGTCATTGCCGGTGTCAAGAAAGAAATTGCCGCACTGGAGAAAGACTTTCCAGGCATCCACTTCAAGCTCAGTTACGACAACTCTCACTTTGTCAGCATCCTTATGCGCAACATGGTAGAGGAGCTGGGTGTTGCTATTGTACTGACAGGCATAGCTGTCCTGCTATTCCTGGGAGAGTGGCGTGCCACCATGATATCCATGCTGACGATCCCGATCTCGCTGGCGATGGCGGTGCTCGCTCTTATCCCCATGGGGATGACTCTAAATAGC
Source organism: Candidatus Obscuribacterales bacterium (assembly GCA_020050835.1). Classification (GTDB taxonomy): domain Bacteria; phylum Cyanobacteriota; class Vampirovibrionia; order Obscuribacterales; family Obscuribacteraceae; genus JAGVKB01. The sequence goes on from JAGVKB010000120.1 coordinate 123,897, forward strand.
TCCACTTTGATTGGACTTTTGTTGTCGATCGGGCGCCTAGTTGATGACTCAATCATCGATATTCATTCCATTGAACGTCATTTGCGTATGGGAAAGGACCCGAAAACAGCCACCATTGACGGTATTACAGAAGTGCGTCTGGCGGTAGCCGCCTCAACCCTAGTCCTCATTCTGGCATTGGCGCCTTTGCTCTTTTGCGGCGGCATAGTGGAGCAGATGTTTGTCGGTCTTGTCTGGCCGATTATCTATGGACTGCTGGCATCGTTTCTCGTGTCGTTGACACTAACTGCGGTGCTGGCTGAAAAGTTCCTGCGGGCTAAGCCGGAGTCTTATGAGGACATACATGAGTTCTGGCTTGAGAAGAAATTGAGAGTACACATACTTGAGCCGTTCGATCGAATGCTCACTAACATGGAGCATGGTTATGCGAAGCTTATTGCCTGGATGCTGGAGCATCGCTTCGTCAATATGGCGCGCATCCTCTCCACCATTGTGATCGGCTTCACTTTCTACAACTTCATTGGCAGCGAGATGATGCCGCTAGCCGATGTAGGACAGGCTTACGGCGTGCTGGAGGTCAATCCCGGGCTGTCTTTTGACGAGACGGAAAAGATAACCGCGCAAGTTGAGCGCCTGATGCTCGAGCATCCCGAAATCGAAGACGTCTCAACCGAGATAGGCACAGATCCGGGCGGCACTTACTTCAATGGCTACAACATGCCGGGAGTGAACTTCGCCACATTCATGATGACGCTAAGTGACAAGGATGAGCGAAAAAAGACTATTTTCAAAGTGATCGATAACGTTCAGAAAGAAGCAATGGAGACGATTCCAGGAATAAGGCGGCTGCAGATCAAGGAAATGGGATCTGATGTGATGGCTAGCTCGCAAGCGCCAATTTCAATTCTGGTCACCGGTCCTGATATGAACATCTTGTCGCGGCTGGCCGAGCAGACTGCCGATATAGCCAGGGAAACCTATGGCATGCACCAGGTGGCAACAGATTGGTCGCTCAGCAAACCGGATTGGGAGATAAAGATCGATCCTCGAAGATCGCAGGAGATCGGGCTGACGCCCTCTCAAATAGCCGATCAGGCTTATTACGCAGTCACGGGCGCGCTCACGAACGAATACTATCGGTTGCCCAACATAAGGCAAAGAACGATTCTTGTGCGGTACGACGAGGCACAAAGGCGCGATCCACAGGACCTTCTGCTGATGACAGTAACCACAAAGGACGGAAAGCAAGTGCCGTTAAAGAGCGTGGCGCATCTTGAGTATCGCGATGCCCCGACGGTAATCAGCCACGACCAGATGCGTCGGGCCATAACAGTCATGGGCTACTACCGAATCGGCGAGCCGCCATCGATGGATGTGGCTATGGAAGTGATGATGAAAGCCATGGCCAAGCTCAACTGGCCACCCGGCTACACAATCGTGATGCGTGGTGACATGACGCAAATGATGGATGCCTTTGGCCGGCTTTTGCTTGGCTTGCAGCTAGCCGTGTTGTTTATTTTTCTTGTGCTGGTGGCGCAATTTAGAGGTTTCCTGCAACCCTTGCAGATGATCTTTTCTTTGCCTCTGGAGCTGTCCGGTGTTTTCTTTGCTCTCTGGTTGGCTCATCAAGCCTTTTCCAGCGTCTCAATCATGGCGGTAATTGTTCTTACCGGAATGGACATTACTACAGCAATTCTTTTAATCGATCAGATTTTGAGACTGAGAGGACAAGGCATGCCCAGAGACGAAGCCATTATCAAGGCATGTCCGCAGAGACTGCGGCCAATTTTGATGACGTCGGTAATCACTATCATTGTCATGCTGCCAGTGTCGATTGCCCCGAAAACTGGGATGGATGCTTATTCTCCTCTGGGGACTGTGATTGTTGGAGGTTTGATCGTCGGGACTATCCTCAGCTTGCTGGATATTCCGATCATGCATGCCTATGTTGACGATCTCATCAACTGGCTCAATCGCAAATTCAAGCGCGAGGTTAAGACGCAATGACAGAGTCGAAGCCAGCACATGGCGGGCAATGGTCGATGATAAAACGGCGAGTGTTCGGTCGTGGCACGATTTTTCTGCTTGTCAGCTTGCTTGTGATTGGTGGCTGGCGCTTACTTTATCCACCCAAGGTGACTATTCAAAGGCAAGTGGACATGGGCGAAGATATGCACTTTCAGCGCAAACCGGCCCTGGCCGATCTTCTGTCTTGGTCGAAGGAGCTAAATTTGCGAGATACACAAGAAGTTTCGTTGAAAAAGCTACTGCAGGAAGAACAGGTGCAACTCAAACCGATTGAAGGAGAGATCAGCAACGTGATGCAGGAGTTCAATCAGTTTGCCGCGCAACGCCAGGGGAAATCAGCAGGGATGGACGAGTTTCAAGCTGCTGCTCAACCAATATCAGAACTAAGTCGAAAGAAAAGGCAGATAGAGCAAAACTTTGCCGAGCAAGGTCTAGGTATCTTGGACGAGACGCAAGAGCAAAAGACACGGCAATTGTGGGACGCAAAGCTGGCGCGCATGAGAGGCGGCAAGAAGGAGGTAGCCAATCCGTGAGAAAGGATAGACAGCTCAAGTGGGAAACAGCTTTGCTGCTGATGAGTGTTTTTCTTGTCTCCATAGCGGAGCCGGGATTGGCTCAAGCCGTACCTGACTCAGGCTCGATTGCGCCAACTTCGAAGGACGACGTGGAGCTTGCCAACCCAATTAAGCTGACGGTGACTAAAGATGCGCCGCCTTCCGACTTTCTTACCATGAGCGGCGCACTAGGAATGGATGATGCCGTGCAAGCTGGGATCAAGAACAATTTGAGTTTGCAGATATCAGAGAAATCCTGGCTGATCTCTAAGTTTCAGGCGCGATCTGAGCTGGGCAAACTGGGGCCGACTATTACTGTAAATCCGTTCTATGCCACGTCATCCTTAGACCAGATGCTCTTTTTTCAAAGCGATGGCGCTGTGCATGCGCCGATGCAGCCGATTATTCGCGGCAGTTCATTTCACACGCTCGCTGCTGGCACACAACCGCTGTTCGCCAGCGGCCGGCTCTGGCACGGCTACAAGGCGGCTCGGGCAAGCGAGCGCCAGACGCTAGCAACATACCGGGCAGATCGTATCTCCACTGCGCTGAAGGTGAAAGAGGCGTATCTAGAGGCGGCTTTGAACGAGGCTCGAACGCAGGTAGCGTCCGACTACGTCAAATTCCGCGAGTGGAGCACCGCCAATATGAAAGAGCGCATGGACCATGGGAAAGCGCCACCGGCGGATTACCTGAGAGAGGCGGCCGAGCTGGCTAAGGCCAGAGCAGAAGTCAACAACAGTTATCGAGGATTCAATAACTCGTTGATCAAGTTAAAGGTGGTCTTAGGAATCGACCCCATTTCGCAGATCATACTCAAGGACCCGCTTGAATATAAAGAAACGCCGCATGAGGTCAGTACTTATCTGGCTGATGCCATGAGAAACCGACCTGAAATCGAGCAGGCCAATGAAAGG
>JAGVKB010000101.1 GCA_020050835.1 Candidatus Obscuribacterales bacterium
CCGGCGGCAGCGGCGGTGCCGGCGGCGGCGGACCGCTGGGAGGTTTGGCCGGTGATGGAGGCAACGCTGGCGCGGTGCTGGTTTCAGCCGGGGTTGGCGATCTCTATATAAATGGTGGGGTCAATGCCTTTGGCGGAGCCGGTGGCAGAGGCGGAGCCGGCGGCTACGGCGGTCTCGGCGGTCAAGGTATTAACGGCGGTGATGGCAGCATCGGTACAGCGCTTGGTTTCGGCGGCGGTGGCGGCGGCGAAGGTGGTGCCGGTGGGACTGGCTCGGCTGGCGGTGGCGGTGGTGCCGGCGGCGATGGAGCGGCGATTACTTTGAGCGCCGACAGTGGCGATATAACCATCGGCTCTGATTTGAGCAGCTATGGCGGCATCGGCGGCAACGGCGGGCAAGGTGGTACCGGCGGTGCCGGTGGCACTGGCGGCTCATCGGCATCCGGGCTCCAGTGGAGCGGCGCCATCAGTATTAGTGATGGCGGGGTTCTAAACATCAGTGGCGGAGTAGCGGTTGGTTCGATTGGAGCCTCCGGCGGAGCCGGCTCGCTTGGTGGCACCGGCGGGGTCAAAGGTGCCGGCGGAGACGGCGGCAACATCGAAGTCAATGCGCCGGTTGGCTTTATCTCCGTTGGCGGTGACGTCAAGTCGTTTGGCGGAGTCAACGGCGTGGTCGGCAGCAGCGGCGTCAACGGTGCTCGCGGAGCCGATGGCGCAACTGATATTTACCTCGGATTCAACGCCGGGGTGAGCGTCGGCATCACTGCCGATGGCGGATTCACTGCTGGCGCAAGCGGCGGTGGCATCTTGAATATCGGCGGCATCAATATCAGTGGCGATGCATCGACTACTGCTACCATCACAATCAATTCGGACGGCTTCTCGGCTTCCGGCAGCGGATCGGTTTCGGGTTCTGCCAATATCGACCTGGGCGTGATTGAAGTCGGTGCCAGCGGCAACGCCGGTGGCAGCAGCTCAGTAAGCATCACTGAAAACGGCATAACCGGCAGCGCCGACCTGCAATTGGAAGGCAGCGCCAATCTATCTATCAATGCGCCGGGCTTTACTTTGAATCTCGAGGGTACCAACTCGATCAGCGCCTCGGCTTCGGCCACTCTCAGCCCGACTGGTCTTACCGGCAGCTCCGCCTTCAGTCAAAGCGGCAGCGCCGCTGGTGGTTTCAGCGGTGGCGGCATCGACCTGGCCTTTCAAGGAGCCGGTCAAGTGCAATCATCTGCAACCGGTGGATTGGACACGAGCGGACTGCACGGATCCGGACAGGGAACCGCCTCGGGCTCAGGCGATGCGACATTCAGCGGTGGCGGCATCAATATTACGGTAGCTGGCACCGGTTCTGCTTCCGCTGATTGGGCCGCCAGCATCGGCCCGGATGGAGCGAGCGCCGGCGGTTCCTTGACCCAGCAAGCTGCCGGTACGGTGCAGGTAGCTCTTCCCGGTTTAACCATCGATGTGAGCGGTCAAGCCAGCAAGACTCAATCGGGCAGCGCGGTAATTAATGGCACTGGCGTCTCCGGGCAAGGTACTCAAAGTGTAAGCTCCGGCGGCAGCGCTCATATCGTCGGCGACGGCATCAATATATTTGCCGAAGGACAGCAAACTACCACTCAGCAAGGTGGAGCAACGCTGGACGGCAGCGGGCTTGCCGGCAGCGGCAGTCAGAGCCAGAGCCAAAGCGGTAGCGCCGGTTTCAGCGCCGGTGGCGTCGATATCTCAGTCAGCGGTAGACAAAGTCAAACGACAGGCGGCAGTGCAAGCGTTGGACCGGGCGGAATCATCGCCGAAGGCTCGCAAACTCAATCGCAAAGCGGTAGCATCGGCATTAGCGGCGGCGGCATCGACATCAACGTTGAAGGCAGCAAGACTACCAATCAAACAGCCGCCGGCGGCATTACACCCAGCGGTATCAGCGGCAACGGCAGCCAGACTGAAACTCTAAGCGGAAGCGGCACTTTCACCGGTGGTGGCGTCAACGTCGACCTGAGCGGAAGCAACACCAACTCTCAGTCGGCCGGTGGCAGCGCCGGTGCAGGCGGAGTCAACGGAAACACTGGCAGCAGCAGTAACACGAGCGGTAGCGCGACGGTGCAAATCGGCGAAGTTCGGCTCGATGTCAGCGGCAGCCAGAGCCAAAGCTCTTCGGCCAGCGGAGGAGTGTCCGGCGGTGGAGTCAATGCGCAAACCAACAACTCGCAATCGCAGACCGGCAGCGCCAGCTTTGTGGGAGGGGGAATCGCCGTCGATTTGACTGGCAGCCAGTCGCAGTCTTCGGGTGCAAGCGGTGGAGTATCAGGAAGTGGCGTCAGCGGCTCTACCAATAGCAGCCAGTCGCAGAGCATCAGCGGCGGCGGCATGGGCATCACATTCAACGGGTCCAGCAGCAACAGCCAATCCACCGCTGGCAATGTCGGAGCAGGCGGAGTCGGCGGCAGCAGCTCTAACAATCAAAGCCAGAGCGGCGGATTGACGTCAGCGGGCGTGAGTATTTCATTTGATTCCACTGTCAGCTCGCAAAACTCCGGCTCGGTCGGTCCCAACGGCGCAAGCGGCAGCAGCTCGAGTTCTTCCTCCAATAGCGGCACTTTCAGCGGCGGCGGCATTGACGTCGACTTTGACATGAGCCAGCAGCAAAATCGCTCAGCAACGGTTAGCAGCGGTGGTGTGAGCGCCACTTCGCAAAAAACTGCTAGCGCTAATTTCACTGGGTTGGGTCTGGATCTCGGCGGGCAGACAGACAATAACTACACACTCGGAACCGTTGCTGCACTCACTCAAAATGCGCCGGCTAACAATCAAGTCGCTACGGGCGGCTCCAGTGGCGGCACGACCGGTGGTACGACGGGCGGCTCGACTGGTGGTTCGACTGGTGGTTCGACTGGTGGCTCGACTGGTGGTTCGACTGGTGGCTCGACTGGTGGTTCGACGGGCGGCTCGACTGGCGGCTCGACTGGCGGATCTACTGGTAGCTCAGCCGGCGGAACTTGCGGCACTTGCACTTCCACCACCGGTTCTACGGCTACTGCGATTGGATCCATCATCGATCCGACCAAGTCCGGCTACACCGCCAAGGCCGGAAGCATTCACTTCCTGGCCGGCAAGACTATCCAGGTGCAAGGTGATGTCAATGCAGCGGGCGGATTCGAGCCGGCCAACGGACCTGGTTATTCGGGTCCGGGCGGCGCCATTTTGATGCAAGGCACAACTATTCACTTAGGCAGCGATCAAAATTCGGCTGTGGTTGGCGGATCGCTCACGTTTGTGACGCAAGTCCAGGGAGTCACCTTCCTCTTGAAACCAATCGTTCCCGCTCCGACTATCTGGCCGGGGTCCACGCTCGGCTTGACTATCGGAGATGGCAACGGGCACAACGGCAAAATTGTTGCGACCACGCCGGTGGTGATCGCTCAAAACAAGGCTGGAACTCTGGACTTGAGCGATATCGGTGCGAGCCATATCAATCTTTTCGCCGGTCCGGGCGGAGCTTTGAAGACCGACGGTGTAGACTTCATCGGTCTGGCCACCGGCAGTATCATCGCCAGCACCGCTCCGGCCGGCGCGAGCATCAATACAAGCCGCACAAATGGAATCGGCGGCAGCATCATTCTGGCAGCCGGCGATCAGGCCGCCACTCTGACTTATGGTCTCAACAACAGCCCATGGCTCATTCTAGGTGGTGGCACCAGCAGCGGCGGTGATGTCAACATCTCTAATGTTTCGCTTACGACCAACGGGCAGCTCGTCTTTCTCCAAACCCATGCCGGTTATTCGACCGGCAGCATAAGTACCGGTGCCGTTACGGCTGCCAGTGGCACCGGACTGACCAGCGCGATTACCGGCAGCACGATCATTCTCGCTACCGGCAATGTCAGCACCGGTACCATCACCAGCACTAACGGCTTCTTGATGTCCACTCAAGGCAGCATCGGCACCGCTGCCAGCGCCTTGCAAGTCAACGTTCAAAACTTATCGGTTCTCACTCCAAATGGTGCCTATATAAATGACAACGGACCGGTCAGGCTGGCAACTTCAATCGCCTCGACTCTGGTGTTGACCAGCTCCGGCAAGATCACCGTCTTTGGTCCGCTGAGTGTCGGCAACGGTCAATTGAATGGCAGCTCCATTCGCATTCTGGCAAACTTGACGGCTGGGCATATCGGTCTCTCGCAATCCGAGTCGGTAAGTGATGCTGGTACCGGCCTGGCCAAGATCAACGCTGCATCGATCAGCTTGCATTCAACGGCCGGCAATGTTTCGTCGAGCAATCTCAGCACTACCGCACTCAAGCTGCAGGCTGCCGGCAACATCAATGTCACTACCACCAATGCCACGCTCCTGGTCGCCAATGCCGGAGGCAATGTCGATGTTCACGCCAGCTCATTGATTGTCGTGGGCGGATACCTCGATCCGGTCACCAAGGCTGTAGTCTTTGGCAGCGCATCCAGCGGTCAAACCTTCAAGTTGAGCTCCGGCGGCGGCATTCTCGTTAATGGTGCGATCGGCTCCACCAATCTGGATTTGACGGCAGGCACAAACAGCAGCATCTTCTTGAATGCCAATGTAAGCGCCACCAATACTGCCAGTCTCACCGGCAATGGAACCGGCTCAGTGGTTCAACTTTCATCGAATGTATTGATTTCGGCCCCGACACTTGTTGTGAGCACGGGCACCGGCAATATTGGAGCGCCGGGACTGGCTCTCAATACGAATGCAACGGATATTACCTTCACGACTGCTGGAGCAGTCACGATTTACAACTCCAACTCCAACGGCACAATCGATCTGAAGGCCTGGACCGGTAGCTCGCTGACCTTTACTTCCCACGGCAATCTTAATGTCACCGGACAGCTGCTCGCTCCCGGACTGATCTCCTTGTCGACCTTGAACAATGGTGTTCTCTTTCTGGAAGATCATGTCATCGCTGGAACAATGGTCGTGTTGGCAGGCACCGGCGGCATCAGACAAACTGACGGCTTGGTTTACTCACCGGTGCTGATCGCCAGCGCCGGCAGCAATGGAGTCGAGCTCGGCAATACCAATGCGCAGTTCATCGGACTGCTCACTACCGGCGCGGTCGAGCTGACCAATCTATCGGGAGCGATCGTGACCGGAGCGGTCGGCAGCCTGACTTTGAACAATCTCAATAATGTTGCCGTCGCCGGTCTCGTGTCGCAAGGTGCGATCACAGTTTATGCCGATGGCAATATCGTCGCGGCCGATACTTCTTCCAAGACAGTCGTGACGATGGATACCACCAATAATGGCAGCATCATCATCTTAGGCACGCTCAAGGGTGAAGGTTCGGTTTCGCTCACGACGACCGGCAGCGGCTCTATTCAGCAAGTGCGAGCTGGTGACAAGATTGAGTCTCCGGTTCTCTCTCTGGTCACCGCCGGCGGCAACATAGGCGCAAACGATGTCTTCTTGAACACCACCGCGTCCACAATTGACTTTGTCAGCTCGGGCAGTGTGTTCATCTACAACAACAACGGCTCCGGCAATCAGCAGGGCTCGATCGACTTGCCTGCCTGGACCGGCACCACTTTGCAGTTTGTAGAAAACGGTGTAATCAATGTCAACGGCGCATTAAACGCCTCGGACAACATCGCGCTGGCAACCTCTAATGATGGATTCATCAATCTCAATGCCGATCTCTCCGCCGGCAAGTCGACCGTTTTGGTATCGGGTGGAACCGGCGGTGTCGCGCAGGACAGCGTAAGCACGCTGACGTCGCCGTTTACGGTTGTCTTTGCTGGCGCCGGTGGCATCGACTTGAAACATCTGGCGAGCAGCTCGCTGGCGGTGACTACGTCCGGAGCAGCGACCGTCAACAACGTCTCGACGGTGCTCGGGCTGGCCGGAAATGTCGGCAGCGGCAACTTCACTACCAGCGGCGATTTGATAGTCGCGGCGATGGATAGCGAAGCAAATCTTACTGCCAAGTCCGGTGGTAACATCAGCACACTTGGTCAGATTATGGGAACCAACGTCACTCTGCAAACTACCGGCGCTAGCGGAAGCATAGCGCTTGGCGACAACATTACCGGCACCAGCAGCCTGTCTTTGTTGGCCTCCGGTGCCGGTAACATTTCGCAGAAGAACAATGGCGTCTGGGTCTCTTCGCCGGTATTGACGCTGAGCACCGGTTCCGGAAACATCGGCTCGCAACAGCAGTTCATGATTACCGATGCGGTCGACCTGACTTTCGTCACCAGCGGGAGTGTTTATATCTTCAATTCCAATGCGACCGGCTCGCTCGATCTGAAGTCGTGGAGCGGTACAACTCTGGTCTTGCTGGAAAACGGACATATTAATGTGGCAGGTGATCTCAATGCGTCCAAGAATCTTGTGCTCGGCACGTTCTCGAGTGGCAATATCGCTCTCAATGCCAACGTCACAGTGGGCAATGCGGCGATCTTGAATGCCAGCGGCAACGGTGGCATCACGCAGGGTGCCGACAAACTCCTCTCCGCAATTGTGTTGTCCCTGTCTTCCGGCATCGGTGGAGTCGGCCCGCTTCATACCGATGCTTCCGTGGTAACTGTCAATACGCTCGGAGACGCCACTGTCAATAACGATCGAACCGCAGTGCTGGTTGCCTCTGTGGGAGAAAGCCTGACTTTCACCAACAAAGGCACTCTCGCTATCATCAACCTGGAAGCAGGCGACGATGCGACGGTAGACGTTCAAGGCAACCTCTATGCAGTCGGTCGCGTCACCGCTGACAATGTCTCGCTGACGGCAACAGGAGGTGAGATCGTGATGGCTGGCGACGTCACTGGACGCGCATCAGTTCATCTGACCACGACCGTCGGTTCGATCACGCAGCTCTTCCCGGATGTGCTGGTCTCTGCTCCGGAGGTGGTAATTACTTCTGATAACGGCGATATCGGTCTGGAGTTGAATTACATGCATGTATCCTCATCCGAGATTACGGTGGCGACCGACGGCGATATCTATCTGGACAGCAAGACTTCCACCAGGTTGAATGTTCCGCGCTCCGGCAGCTTGCATTACACCGGGTTCGGCGATCTGACGGTGACGAGCAACATCAATTCATCCAAGCCGGGAGGCAGCGGCGGCGTGGTGAGCTTCATTATCACCGGTGGTAATTTCAACGCTCCCAACATTTTTGCTAATGGCGGGGGCCCAGGCAACACCGGTGGAGCTGTCTTCATCAGCGCCAACTCCATCCTCGTCTCGAGCATTACTGCCGACGGCACCGGTGGGGCCAACGGTGGAGCAGTTACCTTGAACTCCGGAGGTGGAATAGTCAGCTTCAACCTGATCTCAGCCAATGGTACGTCGCAAGGCGGTGCCGTTACGGTGCTCAATAGCGGTGGCATTGTCGGGGGTACCGTACAAGCTGATGGAGCCAGCCAAGGCGGAAAGCTGACCTTAACCGGTAACAGCGGCGTCTTCATCGGCAACTTGTTAGCCAATGGCGGCATCGGCGGCACAATTGCCGTTGTCGGCAACAGCATTGATGTCACTAACACCAGCGCCAGTGGTGGCATCGGTGGCGGGATAAGCTTCGCCGGCGGTAACATGAATCTCGGAACAGTATCGGCAATCGGGTCAGCGGCTGGCGGCAATATCTCGGTCAACGGCAGCAATTTGAACATCGGCTCGGCCAACGCGTCGAGTGGCGGAGCCGGCGGGGCGATTACTTTGAATGCTCCCGGCGGTGTTGTGGTCGGCAGCGCTCTGGCTAATGGTGGCGGCGGCGGCGGTACGGTCTCAATCAACGGCGGTGCAGGCATCTCGGCTGCGTTGATTGACGTAAGCGATCCCCCGTTTGGAAACGGCGGAAGCGTTTTTCTCACCAGCAGCGGAATTGTATCTGTCGGCTCGATATATGGCACGGCCGAGTTTGGCAATGGCGGGTTGCTGGTAGTCAACTCTCCGATGTTCTTCGCCTCAGGCTGGATAGACTTCAGCAGCATCTGGGGGCGAGGCGGAACGGTAATCATCAACAGTCCGTTTGTTTCTCTTGCACACCCGATCAATGTACGGGGATTCTTCGATGGACAGATAATTGGGCCGGCAGTCGGCTGGCAAGCCACCAGCAGACTTGCCGATTTCAGCAATGTCAACCAGTTTGGGGCAAGAAGCGCAGTCGATCTGACGCCATTTTCTCTGCGCGACGGACAGAACAGTCAGCGCAAAGAAGCTGATGCTGAGGATGACAACGTCTTACTGGCAGGAGTCTCCAAGGACGAGGCGAACCAGGACGAGGACGGAGCTATCTTTGAGGCATCCAGTTTCGACGACACGCGCAATCCTGAAAGCAAGCGGAAGCTAGCTGGCAAGGGCATCGTCGTCGGCGCTGCTACCCGCGGGAATCTGTTCGATCTCGACAAGGGCAATGTCTTGTTTTCACCGCGCAAACAAGAGATTAGAGTGAAAACGCATGAGTGCGTAGCTTACATCGCTCCTGGAGCCCATGTCTGGATTATGGAAACCGGCAATGATGTGGCTATTTGCGATCTCTCCGACAGCCATTGCGGAGACGTCAAAATCGTCGCCAACAACAAGACTGTCGAGCTTTCGCCTGGACATCAAATCGTTCTGAGCAGAGACGGTAAGAGTGAATTTGATGCGGTTAATCCGGCTTACACCATTGGTTATCGCAATCTGCGCGCCCGAGATCTCGGCGGCGGCATCACAGCCTATACGTCTGAAATGTCGATTGTAAGCGCGCTCAGCAATGTCGAGCTGCTGAAGCAGATGCTTCATTCACCGTCGGCCAGCCAAAGGCACGCCGCCAAGCAGATGCTCAAGACGGCTGCAGTCGTGTCGCACATGTCTAGAGCAAGCGGAGCCTACAAACTTAGCTTGAGTCGACGAGGCACGGCAGCCGGCGGCTCCGGCACTAATCGCCGAAGTCTGGGCGCCGGTAGGGGAGCAGTCGCTCAATAGAGTCGAGACCGGCGGCGCCATCGCTTGCCAGCGTTGCCGTCTTTGGAGACTAGATCAGGTCGACCGACGGCAAGCCAGCTATTTCGCTGGTGATGCGCTTGCGTTCTGCCGTCATGACGTCGGAGAAGGTGACATCGTTGCGCTTGAAGGTTCGCTCGGACTGGACCGCCGGCGCAGCTTCGGTGGTGGCCAGCGCTGCAGCGAGATCGCTCAAGTTCGGCTCTGCCGGCTCAGGAGTTGCTGTTATTTTCTCCGGCAATCCTGGGGTCGGTCTGAAGTCAATTTGATCCAGACCGCTTCCGTTGTAACCGATCAAAAAGCTATTTATCTCGGAATTGCAAGGTATTTGACCTTGATTAACTGCTTCAGTCATCTATCCAGCCTTGAATAGTAAGAATCTTCCAGCCGCGCTTAGATCTGAAGTCTATTTATATTTCGTGGAAAAGTTGTGGCAGTGGCCAGGGCTCGGGACGCAGGTAAGCTCAAGCCTTCTTTTGAGCTAGCTGATCGGCCCCTTTGTCGCGTTCATCGATCAGCTGTGCCGCTACGCTGACCGCTATCTCCCAGGGATGATTCGATCCAATCGACAGGCCGATCGGGCAGCGATAAGTCGACACTAACTCTTCCGGTAGACCGGCTTCGGCTACGTCTTTCTTCAGGCGAACAGCTTTTGCCCTGCTGCCTATTACTCCAACGTAGGGAAACTTTCTGGTCTTGAGGATTTCCAGCAAAATAGGCTTGTCGGTAGTATGACCCATCGTCATTAAAACGACGAAGGAGTTCTCGTCGAGTTTGGTCACTTCCGCCGGCATATCGGCCGAACAGACCCGCGTCAGTTTTAATGATTCCGGTAACTTGCTCAACCATTCCTGGCGAGGGTCAATGCAGATAATCTGGCAATCGAGGTTGGTCAACAGCGAGACAAGAGCGTTTGACACGTGCCCTGCTCCAAAAACAACGATCCGCCAGGTGTTGACCCGATATGTCTCGAAAAATAGCTTCACGCCGCCGCCGCAGGTCATGCCTACGTCTCTGGTCAGACTCCACTGCACGAAGTGCACGTTCTGGTCGGCTGTTCTATTCTCCAGTAGCCGGAGCGCTTCTTCGATCGCCTTCTTCTCGAGTTTGCCGCCGCCGACCGTCCCGAAGTGCAGCCCGTCTTCAGTGACGAGCATCTTTGCGCCGCGATTTTGCGGGGCGCTGCCGATCACATCGACGACTGTCACGGCGACAAACGGTTGTCCTGACTGGTAGAGCTCGTTTAGCTTATCGATGAAAGTCATTTTCAGTGCCCTATGGCAGGAGCGCTGGCTGTTTCAGTTGGACTTCCGCTCCGGCCTGCAGCTTTTCGTATTGAGTCAATCGGGTCAAAATCTCTTCATTCGTAGCAGGCAGTCTCAATCTGGCAACCTGGTCCTTGGACACAAATGACAGAGCATGTTTGACTGCCGTCCACACCGCTGCGCCGAGCACGAACGGTGGTTCGCCAACTGCCTTGGTGCCCTTCAAATTGACTGTATTCTCGTTGTTTTCAATCCAGTCGATTTTGAAAACATCAGGCAAGTCCTGGATATTGGGAATCTTGTAAGTCGTCGGTGAATGGGACAACAAAGCCCCTTTGTCGGAGTACTTCAGCTCTTCAGTCGTAACCCAACCCATTCCCTGGACGAAAGCGCCGGCAATCTGTCCGCGACTGACACCGGGATTGATCGATCTGCCAATGTCCATCAGCACGTCTACCCGTTCGATTTTGAGATCGCCGGTAAAGCGGTCGATTATCACCGAGGCGACCGCGCAACCAAAGGTGAAATAGAGATAGGGAATACCGCTGCCGGTCTTGTCAGATCCCGATTCCCAGTCGAAATGCAAACCTTGGTGAGCATGGAATCCGCGCTCTCCCAGACTGACCTTATCGAGATAGGCACGCTGCACCAGTTTGGCGAAGGTCAACTTAGCCTCAGGATTTCGGCGGTCGAAGACCTGTCCGTTCTCGAATACGATCTCGTGAGCGCTGCTCGACAAGGCGGGATCGACCGAATTGAAATAGTGGCCGGCGGAGACCACCAGACGTTCTCGAATCTTTTCGCAGGCGTTGACCGCCGCCTGGCCGTTCAGGTCAGTGGCGCTCGAGGCTGCTGTCGGAGACGAGTTGTTGTTCTTCTCGGTTGAAGTCGGCATGACCAGTACGGAGTCGACTGGGATGTCAAACTCGTCTGCGACCAGTTGTCTGATGTTGGTGTTTACGCCCTGCCCCATCTCGGTTGCACCGGTCGAGACTTGAATCGTGCCGTCCTGGTAAAGATTGACCAGAGCGCTGCCCTGATTCATGTGTTTCTGTCCGAAGGAGACTCCAAACTTGACCGGTATGAGCGAAAGCCCTTTCAGATGCGTCTTCGAGCTTTGGTTGAACGCTTTTACCTGAGCCATGCGGTTGCGATAATCGGCCGACCGCTCTAGCTCGGAGAAGAGCTTAGCGAGCGTATTGTTAGTGACGATTTGTCCGTAAGGCGTGAGATTTCGTTCTTCAACGCCGTAAATATTGAGCAGTCTTATGTCCAGTGCGTCTTTCTTTAGAAACGCCGCGATCTCCTCGATAATGTTCTCCATGTTGGCTACCGCCTGCGGGCAGCCGAAGCCTCGGAAGGCGGTATTGGGAGGGTAATTGGTTTTGCAAATCGTGCCAGTAAACTCTGCGTTGTCTACAAAATACGCGTTCTCTGCGTGTAGCAATGCTTTGCTCATCACAGCCAGAGAGAGATCGCAGGCCGCGCCGCCGTCGGAGTAAAGAGCGATCTTTAGTGCCGTGATTTTGCCGTCGCCGGTGAAGCCGACTTTGTATCGGTTGTGGAACGGGTGACGCTTGCCGGTGACCTGCATGTCGGTGTCCACATCCAGGACGATGCGGGCCGGCCTCTTTGTCTTGAGTGCCACCAGCGATGCCATCGCTGCCGGATGCGTCGCCTGGCACTCTTTGCCGCCGAAACCGCCTCCCATGCGTTTGGTTGTCACCACTACTTGATTCTGTTTAAGACCGAGAACGTGAGCGATCACATCTTGCACTTCGGTCGGATTCTGAGTCGAGGAATGAACGACCAGTTGACCGTGCTCGCCAGGGTAAGCGATCGCTGCTTGCGACTCCAGATAGAAATGTTCTTGCCCGCCGCTGAAGAAGCTACCTTCCAGCACGTGTTGAGCTGCTGCGAAGCCGGCTTCCGGGTTGCCGGTGCGAATCGTGCGTGGCGGGCCGATAAAGTTTTTTCTTGCAATCGCTTCTTCAATGGAGAGAATCGGCTTGAGCTCGTCAATTTCAATCTTTATGCAGGACTTTGCTGCCTTGGCCGCCTGGGAATTCTCAGCGGCAATTACTACAATCGGATGTCCGATGAATTCACAGGTGTCTTCGACCAGGAGCACTTCGTCTTTGATGCTCGGTCCGAAGAGATTAGTACCGCCGAGATCTTTGTACGTGTAAAGACCGACGATGCCAGGCACCTTCTTTGCGGCTGACAGGTCGAGCTCTTTGATCTTGCCGTGTGCGACCGGGCTCCAGAAGAAGTCGACAACCAGTTCGTTGCGGGCGAACGGCATGTCGTCGATGTAAATCGATTCGCCCGCAACGTGACCTTTCGCTGAATCATGTGGAATATTCTTGCCTAAACTTGGCATGCGTACTCCCTTTCACAGGCTGATTCGTAGTAGAACTTGAGCAAGATGTTCTCCGCTAACTGCAATCGAAAGTCGCTCGAGCCGCGCACATCGGATATCGGTGTAATCTCACTGCGAGCCAGCTCGCCCGCTTCGGTAAAGGTTGCCGCAGTCGTCTCTTTGCCGGTCAAAAAATCTTCAGTCTTGGGCAGCCTGAGAACGACCGGACCTACTCCACCGTATGCTACCGCTGCTTTGACTATCTTGTTGTCGGCGATCGTCATGCGAATTGCAGCCGTAAACGCTGAAATGTCCAGATTCTGTCGTTTGGACACTTTGAAGAGTCTGAGCGTTTCCTGCGGTTCAGGCAACGGAATGATGATCCGAGTGATTAGCTCATCGGCCTTCATATCCAGCTGTTTATAACCTTTGTAGAAAGAATTGATGTTGACCAGGCGAATTCCGCTGGTCCCGGTCAGCTCGACCTGTGCTTCCATCACGAATAGCCAGGGAAGGCTGTCTGCAATCGGCGAGCCGTTTGCTACATTTCCGGCCAGCGTGCCGGCATTGCGAATCTGTGGAGAGCCAAACAGCCACATTATCTTGTAGAGCTCAGGCATCTCTTCGCGTGCCCAGGCTTCCAGCGTGGCTAGCTTGGCTCGACCGCCGACTACCAGCTGGCCGTTTTCGATTTGTACTTCGGACAATCCGGACAGGTTGGAGAGGCTTACGATCGCCGCCGGCTCCAGACCTCTTTTGTTGCAGTTTACGCAAACGTCGGTGCCGCCGGAGATGGTAACCGTGTCCGGATGTTTCGCTTTGAACTCAATTGCTTGCTTGACTGATGTTGGAACAAAGCATGATTGCTCTCTATGTTCGATCAAAGCAGGCTGCTCAATGTGCGAGCGAAACTGAGCGACCATTTCCCTTTCCGGATAAAGCTCTTTGAGGCTGCGAATACCAGCCGGGTCGACGGCTAGTCCGGACGTGATGATCGATTCGTAGCCGGTGCACCGGCAGAGGTTGCCGGTTAAGGCGTCCTTGATGTCCTGTGCATCGGCAGGTTGCTTACAGTCAAAAAGCGAGCACAGTGAAACGATGATGCCCGGCGTGCAATATCCACATTGCGCCCCATGATTGTCGACCATCGCTTCCTGGACCGGATTTAACGCTTGTTTGTCCTTCAATCCCTCCACTGTCACGATGTGACTGCAGTCGAGCTGGTGCAGAAATTGAATGCAAGAATTCACCGGTTGATAGGCGAGCTCTCCTGCGGATAATCTGCCGATCATGACCGTGCAGGCTCCGCAGTCCCCTTCCGCGCAGACGACTTTCGTGCCGGTTGCTGACTGCCCGTAGCGCAGATAAGACGATAAAGGGGCAAAGACTTCGGCGCCGCTTACTCGCTGCTCTTTACCGTTAACATAGAAAAGTAAGTAATCTCTCATCGACAGCCCAGCTTGAGGATAGAGTCAATAATTGAATTGGCATATCATAGCGGAGATCTTGCCAATAATGTTATTGCTAGCCGTCCATAGTCCTGGCTAGTTGTTTCGATCTGGCGGCAACATCCACCGCCGTCGGTTATCCTTATCTGCTGACCGGTTGACTGGTAAACATCGGTGGTCCTGATGGGGAGACGCTCTACTAGAAACGCGCTCTGCGATGTGTGTTAAATGACAAGACCGTTCTACGAGCTTGACCCTAAGCGCTTGTGGCAACGCGCTCCCTGGTCCTTTGTGTTGGCTGGGGCGACGGTTTCCGTGATGACCCTGTTTATTCAGGCAACTCACGCTCAAGCCAGTATCGCCAACGTTCCGATGCTTTACTTGTTGGTTGTGATTGCAACAGCATTGTTTTTGGGTCGCTTGCCGGCGGTGTTCGCATCGATCGTCTCTTTCCTCTGCTTCGATTGGTTCTTTGTCGAGCCGCGGCAGATGTTGACTGTTCAGCAGCCGGCCGAATGGCTTGCACTTTGCACGTTTCTTTTAACCGCGATCGTTACAGGCCAGTTGACCGCGCTGCTGACTGCCCGAGCGGAAGAAGCTCAAAGAAGGAGGGTCGAAATGGCTGCTCTCTCCGCTGCCAGTTGGGCTGTGGCGTCCGAACTCGATCGTGACAAAGCGCTCGGCAAGGTCTTGTCAAAGCTGGTTGAGCTGGTCGAGCCGCAAGCAGCAGCTCTAATCATTCGAGATGAATCGGATAAAGACGTTGTGATTGCGCGATCCGGATTGCCGGATTCAACTTTCGAAATTGGTATCGCTGGTGATGCAATTCAATTCGTGTTTACGAGCGGCAAGCCGACTGGTCTCGATCAAAGCAGCCAAAGGCAAGAGTCTGCAACCATTGCCGCTCCGCTGCCTTCGACCTATCTGCCAATCGTGATTGAAAATCAGGTTCTCGGAGTGCTTTACCTGAGATTGAAAGACGATCAAAACATGTCCGATATCGAGACGCAAGTGGTCGATTCTCTTCGCAACCATGCAGCAGTTATCTTGCAACGCGACAGGCTGATGAAGGCGGAGGCTCGAGCGCAAGCTCTGGCAGAAGCAGATCGACTGAAAACAGCTTTGCTGTCAATGGTGTCGCATGATTTTAGGAGTCCGCTTACTTCGATCAAGGCCAGTGTCAGCACTTTGCTCGAAGAGGGAGCTCCGGTTGCACCGGATGTGCAGCGCAGCTTGCTGTTGGGAGTGGAACAAGAGACTGATCGCTTGAACCGGATGGTCGGAAATATTCTGGATCTTTCACGCCTGGAGGCTGGCGCCTGGCGGCCACGAAAGGAATCGGTGCCGGTGGCGGAGATGATTGGATCTGCTCTGGATTACTTCAATCGCGACGATAACAACAGAATTCAGGTGAGTCTGGACCGATCCATAAGCGAAGTATCGGTTGATTCGGTTCAGATGGTGCAGGTGCTTAAAAACTTGCTGGAAAACGGACTGAAGTATTCTCCGGTCGACAGCAAGGTTGAATTGAGAACAGTTGTGGAAGCCGGCGCGTTAACTTTCGAGGTCTTGGATCGTGGGCGGGGCCTACCGAAAGATGACGAGCTAAAAATATTTGAACCGATCTTCCGGGCGCCCGGTCTCAAAGAAAGTTCTGTTCCAGGGGTAGGAATTGGGCTTGCCATATGCAAAGGGCTGATAGAAGCGAATGGCGGAAAGCTTTGTGCGTCCAACAGGCAAGGGGGTGGTACCGTCTTTCGTGCTACGCTTCCTCTGGATTCTTCAACCGAGCAATTCTCAAAAGAGATTTCAACCGATGAAAGTTCTAGTTGTCGATGATGAACCGCAAATTAGACGTGCTTTGCGTGCCGGTTTGGAGCGCAGCAGTTATGAAGTTATTATGGCTGCATCCGGCGAGGAAGGCTTGGATTTAGCCGCTCTTCATAATCCTGATTTGGTCATTTTGGATCTGGCTATGCCTGGTACCGATGGTTATGAAGTGTGCCGGCAGCTCAGGCAATGGAGCAACAAGCCGATCATCGTTCTTTCCGTCAGGGAAGGAGAAGAGGACAAGATTCAAGCATTGGATCTTGGTGCCGATGACTATTTGACTAAGCCGTTTGGCGTAGGAGAGCTTTTGGCGCGCGTGCGGGCGGTACTGAGAAGAACCGGCCAGCAAGAGGAGGCGGAGGAGCCTAACTTTACTTGTGAGTATCTTTACATCGACTTTGCTCACAGGCTCGTGCAGTGTGATGGTGTAGAAGTCCATTTGACGCCGATTGAGTATGACCTGCTCAGGTATATGGTTGCCAACGCAAACAGAGTGTTGACGCACCGCCAACTGTTAAGCAAGGTCTGGGGACCGGAGTACGCCGATGACCATCACACGCTTCGCGTTCACGTGGCAAATCTGCGCAACAAGATTGAAAAGACTCCGGAAAGACCACGCTTCATTCATACCGAGACGCGTGTTGGGTATCGATTCCGCACTGACAGTTAATGCCGGGGTTCGACTCTCAGTTGAGCCAATGCTTTGCCAGGCTGGACGGCACCGCCGGTGGTCCCACGCCGGTAGTCGCCGCAGGGCAAAAATAGCCACGAACTCCTTGGCAACGGTATTGCATTTGGCTGTATAAATTCGAATGTAAAAATAGCGGTGAGATATCCGATAAATCTATCTTGACTATTGCTCTATTATGAAAAAACGCTAAAATCGTTGCAGGAAGGTAATTGCAACTTTAGTAGATAGACCGGGTCCCTTGTACTTGGGATTCGAAACTAGAATAGAGACCTTGGATGCTCCCCAAAACTTTCCTCCTGTTGCTACTGTTAGCTGCAGCGGTGAGCAATTCCTTTCTGTCAGTCCGGGCCCAAGGCGGTTCGGATGGACAGCCGAGCCCAGATTTAACGCAACCGATCAAGGTGCGAAACACAGACCTGCTGCGCCGCGATTTAGAAGGACTGGCAACCAGGCACAACTTGCCGCCGCCCGAGCCGACTGCCATCAGCCATCAAGATTTGGGTGAATACTTTCTCCGGTTGATGCCGAAGCTCGCTGAGCTGCGCCCGGAAGAGTTCAGCTCGCAAGATCTCTATGACATCGGGCTCTTGACAGAAGAGTTCGAGCGTTCGATCAAGCAGGTGAAGGGAACAATTGCACTCAGGGCTTTCAAGACTGAGCTCCCGCAACAGGCAGATCTATCGGCAAAGATTGCGGTTGCGCATGCTCGCCTGACCGCCTTGGAAAACACAAAGATTACCGGTGATTTCACCTTTGCGCCTCAATCAGATATGGGCAGGCAAGACCACGATTCCATGGCTGCCAACTTCCGCGCCCGCATCAACCTGACCAGCCGAGTAGTGGAAGGCAAAGATGGCACCATGCTTGGTGATGGATTTCTATTCACCCGACTGACGGCAGCGGCAGGTCGTTTCTTCCCGCGCAACAAGTACCTGTTAAGCCCGCTCAACGACATCGTCGATGCCAATGCCAGCCCATTCAACTCCGGAATTGGGGAAGTACAGGTACCGACGCTTTTCATCAATAACAACAATAGCAATTCGTTGCGACCGACCTTCAGTCTGGAGCAAGCATATTACTCGCAAGACTTGAAGCTCTCTAAAGAGGTGAAGGGTAACTTCAAGGCCGGCTTGATTTATCTGGGGGCGTTTTTCGACAACAACAATTATGCCAACAGTGAGCTTCTGCAGTTCATGAATACCTCCTTCGTCAACAGCATCTCCTGGCGAGCTAATTTCAACGGACCATCGATTATGGCTTCAGCTGAAAAGTCGTTCTTGAGAGATAAGATGTTCTTGCGTGGAACCGCTGCCATGGCCACGATTACCAATCGAGATGTCTTCGGATGTTACGGTTACAACTATGAGCTTCAGCTCGGGCATAAGTTTTTTCAAAAGGAAGGTAATCTTCGTGCCGGTTTTTGGAATTGGAGCTTCAGAAGCGGTAGTGCGCCGCCGTTCGTGAGTCCGACCGATCTGACCGGTACTGCAGTGCTGCCCATTATTCCCGGCGGCACTGCGGACCAGAGTCCAAAGCCGGTAGGAATGTATTTGAACGTCGATCAAAAAATCTGGAAGGATATCGGACTCTGGGGCAGATTTGCTTTCAACGACAAGAATATTGGCCAAGTGTTTCTAGGTGGGCTGCTATCCTCACGAAATTCGTGGTCTTTCGGTGCTGAGGTCCCGATGAAGATCGTCACCAAGAAACGTCCGGATGACGTTATCGGAGTGGCCTGGGGCCAAATCGGTCCTTACACTCGCGGCACCATAGCGCCGGCGACGCCTGCGTTCGTTGCGCTAAATGGAATCCCTGCAACAACCCTCGAGCAGGTCAACGCCAATGTGGCAGCGATTGACCCCGGAACAACTACTCGCAATGAGAAGGTGTTGGAAGCATACTACCGTTACCAGCTAAACAAGAACGTGTCGATCTCGCCTGATATCCAATACATCTGGTCGCCGGGTGGGACTGGCCCGCAGCCAGGTATATTCGCTATTGGCAGCCGCTTGACAGTCGTTTTCTAGAAGTTCCGGCAGAAGTCGGTAGAATTGAAGGATAGCTTGTGACTTCTACAAGCGTCTTCGCCGGCTCGGGTTTGACGGAACAGTAGCTCGTGCAAGTTTATTCAACCACGACGGTATCGCTCGGTCCGCGCCCGAAGGTCTCGGGAGCGTACATCTCTTCAGCCTTCGGTGGCGGCACGATATAGGTACCGGGGGTGGTGGCGCGGGCTTGATAGGAATATTTGTGCACGCCATCCCAGAGCAAGGAGGAGAAAGCTTCCACGCGGTCATCTCGCATGTTCTGGTGCTCGTACCAGACCGGACGCCACCACCACCAGAATCCTTCCGGCTGATTCGGTCGCTCATCTGCGCTTTTCTTCGTCGTTGCTAAGTCTGGGTTAAGCCCTTCGAGACCGCCAGGCAGTGGATCGACCAGGGCGACGTGATAGCGTCTGGCTGGTGCGACCAGATTCAAGCGCACTCTGACTGTGGCACCGGACTTGATGTGCCAGACTCCGTCTTCGCTCTTGCGAACGTCCTTTGGATCGTCTACGCCTTCATAGTCTCTTTCGACGGTGAATCCGTGGTCCGCTGCCGCAAGGATAAGTTGCTTGGGCGCATAGCGCATTCCAATCCGATAGTAGAGACGTCCGGGGCCATCCTTGCTGAGAATCAAGTTTTGACTTCCGGATCTTTCGGCGAGATAACTCATCGGCAGATCGATTTCGTTGCGGTTGGTGCTGCGCCCGACAAAATCCTG
The DNA here is from genome assembly GCA_020050835.1 of Candidatus Obscuribacterales bacterium. Classification (GTDB taxonomy): domain Bacteria; phylum Cyanobacteriota; class Vampirovibrionia; order Obscuribacterales; family Obscuribacteraceae; genus JAGVKB01. Next base: position 19,317 of record JAGVKB010000101.1, read on the forward strand.
CTGACCGGCAAACTGGGAACCCAGCCAGACGCGCGCGACGAACTCCGGCTTCACCTTCTCGTACGTATTGAAATAGCGATCGAGCGCGATCAAAACAGCCGAGTTCTCCTGCGTGTTTTCCCAGCGTCCTTCCTTCTTGTGCGCTAACAGACCTTTCACCAGCTTTGGTATCAAATCGTTTTTCGGTTGATCCTCGATCAATGCTTCCAGGATCACAGCATCAACCCGGCGACCTGAGTAGAACATCAGATAGTCAGAGTCTCCGTAAGAGTCGGAGAATTGCGCAGTCGAAGCCGTCTCTTTGACGCGATTGTTTAGATAGGTGCGGATCGCCGCCACCTGCTCGCTGGAGCTGGAGTTCTTAGAAAGAACCGGCAGCAGCCATCCAATTGATTCCAATGACAGCTTTTCCAGAGTAACGTCCTTGATCAGCTTTCGCGCCCTGCCAGGGTCCGAATCTTTCAGCTTATGCCGGATGTTCAGGCTGAATGCAATCAAGGAATTGCGACAGGATGCCGAATAACTGGCAGGAATGTGGTTTTCAATTGTGCTTAAATAGTCTTTTACGCGGGACAACATAGCCGGCGGAACCGCAAATCCCTTGTCATTGGCCATCTGCAGCGCATGCGCAACGTGAATAGTCACATAGGGCCATTTGCTCTCACCTTTGCTCCACAAGCCGAAGCTGCCGTCATAGTTTTGCCTCGATTCCAGCACTGAGATATCTTGCTGAACGGTTCGTTCCAATGTTGTCGCGTCAGGCAGCCCGTTGGCGTGAAATTCGCTCAGAACATCCCGCAAAGATGCGATCGCCAGAACGCGTGATGACAACTGTTCCGAGCATTCGAACGGGTACTTGGTGAGGTATAGCACGGCGTCGGTCAGCCCTTGCAATGCCGTCGAGCTCATGGCGATCTCCAGACCACCGAACTGGGAGTAGACCTCAGATGGAGCTTGCACCGGCTGCATGATGCTTCCGTCATCAATCTCTCCATATGTAGCAAACGCTTCGGTTGTACTCGGTGTCCAGACTGGAAAGCTAACTTCGGATGCATCAGACCATTGCCCGCTGGCTGCAGCAAATTGGCAAATTGCTTGCCCGACATCTTCCGCTTTGACTGGAAAGCGGACCTCTACCCGGTCGTGGGCCGGAACCTTAACGCTCTGGCCGGCCTCGCTCTGCAGGGTGAGATTACCAGCCCTCATTGCGACTTTGACTTCCATCGTCTCGTCAGTTTGATTTTGCAACACCGTCGGTAATTCGCACCGGTCGCCGAAGTTTAGAAAGCGTGGTGCCGACGGACGCACCATTAACGGTATTCTCGCGGTCACTGTCGATTCGCCGGAGCCGAACTGGCGCCCGTCGGCTACGGCTACAGCCATGATGCGATAGCGAGTGAGGCTGTCTGGCAGCTTGAGCGCTACCTGTGCCTTTCCTGAGCTGTCGGTCGTCACCGACGGAGAAAAGAGCGCCAGTGCGCTGAAGTTAGAGCGCATTTGAATTGCCGGTTGCGCGGCTTGTGCCGGTGCCGGTGCTGGCGCCGGCGAAGCGCTCGCCTCAAAAGCCCGCTTTCTAACCACCCCGGCTGTGTTGATACCCTGTACAACAGTTGCGCCGTCCGATTGCGGGCCGATCGATCCATAGGTTGCGCCCTGGAGCATGGGCGCACCGGGACCACCGCCGCCTGCGCCTGTCCTCATCGGAGCTGGTGGCGGTGGGCAAGCCGGTGCCAGCTCATCTTTTGCGGTACCTGCCACCTGTTCAGTACTCAAGACAACGTAGTCTCGAGAGTGAAAGTTTTCGATCCCGCCATCACGGTCTGAGTAAAATTCAGTAACTGGATCCACCAGTTTGTAATCCGTCAGGGCTAAAACCGATTCGTCTACAACGGCGATGGCCACTTCGCTGCCTGACAACGGTTTGCCGGCGGCATCATTTATCTCGATGTCGATGCTTGTCTTTCCGCCTGGTTCCAGCTCTTTGCTCTGCGGTGCAATCTTTACCGCCAGTCTCCTGGAGTTTGGCGGCACCGATAAATTCAGCTCTCCGCTGGCATATGCTGGTCGTCTTCTGGTTTTTGCCGAAGCTCCCGCGACGTTCGAGCGATCGGAGCCAACCAGGTCGACTTGTACATGCAAATTTGGAACATACTCGTCCACAATCGGCACTCTCAATGCGACAGTCGAGTCGGTGATGGCAAAGCTTTCGCTCTTTACCAGCCCGGATCGCCTGAGCGTCAGAATTCCCTTCGCCGGGGTGAACGGCGATTGAACGAGTATCTCCGCTGTGTCGCCGGACTTGTACTCTTTGCGATCCGGTATCAAAAGGACCTTTCCCTGAGACAGATCTTGGTTCGGCGGTGCCTTTCCACCGGCTACCCAGAACGTGAGCTCGGTTTGGTTCCTGTGACTCGAGCTGTCTTCTACCGTTGCTTGTACATGATACTGTCCGCCTTCCTTAGTATCCAGCGAAAATGAGACTGGATCCGACAGTGAGTCGACCGCTCTTTCTTGAAGGTCCGCTTTGGTCTCCTTGTACTCGCCTTCGATTCTTTGCCAGTCTTCTCGCCAGTATTTGAGCGCTATAGTCTTCCCGGCGACCGCCTTGCCATCCAGGTCGGTAACAATCGCTTTGAAGTTGAGCTTCTCTCCCTGCTTGACGAACATCCGCTCGTTCTTCAGTCCTACATACAGTTTCGATGGATGAACGAGCATCGATACGCGGCTGGTCCATTCCTGGCGATTAACGTCGGTGACTGTAGCTTCGGCAACAACGTTGGTGGGTTCTGGCGGGTTGACCGAATCGAAATCGATTCGTAAATGGTGTTGGCCTGCTGAGTCCGTCGTTCCTTTGAGTGATTTGTTGACCGTCTCGTCCTGGCTGTAGATACTGTCGAGCCACCACCAGCGGTGCTTGCCGAAGATAAACTCAGACCAATTTGGTGGTGAGTAGTGGGCGGGTGTTGCGCTAACTTGCCAGGAAACGGGAGCATCCGGCAGTGTTCCACCGGAGTAGTACTTGGCGGTTACGCCGGCAATCGAGTGCGATCCTATGAAATAAGGCGCCTCCTTTTCTGCTGCCGCTGTCACTTCGAATTCCGGCCGGCGAAATTCTTGAATCTTGAAGTAATACTCTTTGTCTGCCTTCAGGTCATTTTCACCCTTGGCCGTGAAGACGACCCGGCACTGTCCGAGGTTGGCATTCTTTGGCAACTTTAAGGTGAAGTCGAAACCGGCTAGAGCATTTAGCTTCAGGCTGCCGTTGCAGAGCTTGTTTTCGCGCGAATCCAGCACTTCGTAGTCAAGCGATTTGAACAATCCGGACACGCCTTTTACATCACCCCCCGGTCCGGCGCCGATTGCTCGCAGCCAGCCCTTGAGGTGAACCTCCTCATCCGGTCGATAAAGATCGCGATCGCTGAATATGTACCAGCGATATTCGTCAGTCAATGTGTGGCGCCACCATGAGCCTGCATCGTATTTCGAGTTTGCTTTGGGCAGTATGGAGATATCTTCGCCTTTTTGCGCGACTAACATCGACGCATGCGCGGACTCTGATGGCAATTGCACTTTGGCCAGTCCATTCTTGTCCGTTTCAGACGACTGGGCGGCCGGATAGAGCTGCATCTTTACTCCCTGCAGCGGCTGACCGTCTTTGAGTGCATTCGCCCAGGCCAGCATGGAGTTGTGGTTGACAAATGCATCAAGGCCTATTTGTGTAGCTTGAACCCAAACAGCAAAACGCGTCGGTTCCTTATCTAAGGTCTCGACGAGCAGTACTACTTGTCCGAGTTTGTTCTTCAAGAGCGGAGTCAAGTCAAGCCTGGTTATCGTGAGCTCGTCCGGTTTCACTTCCGGGTGGATCAAGCGCACGGATGCCGGCCGCCGTTTGGAAAATACTGGCTGGAATTTGTCGTAGGAGTTGAATTTTAGGTAAGTATCCCAATCGGATGGTGAGACCTTGTAAGCGGTTACGCGTATAGCCTTTTCGTTGACGCTGTAAATTGGATAGTTCGGTTGCGCAGAAGGATCGAGCGTAACGAGATGTTTGTCTGCTTCATACAAGCGAGGCGGGGCTGAGCCCACGTTTACCGCCAGCAATTGCGATCTGCCAAGCTTCTGTCCAAAGATATCGGTGATGGTGGCGCTGACGGTGACTCTGTAGTTCGTCCGTCCGTGAGTTCTTCCATAGCATGAGACAGTATTTCCATACACCTCCGCCTTGAATCCTGGAATCGGAGGGCTCGCCTGAATCATTGATTGCTTAAAGGTCTTCTCGTTAATCGGGTTGTTAAACCGGATGTACCAGCTCTCTTCCGGCGTCAAATTCTTGTAATTGGATTCGGCCAGATTGATCTTGAGAGCGCTATATGTCTTGAAATCGAACTTCTGCGGCTTGGTCGTCGTCAGCGGACCTTCCGCCGATGGCGTGCCTGGACCGACAGTGACTTGCACCGGTGAGTCCGGCTGGAATCTGCTCAGAGCTTTGAAAGCAAGCCATGCTCCTTTCTTGTGAGCAGCCGCGATCTTCTTGATCGACTCGTTATCTGCTATCTCTTTGTCGGTGGCGGCTCGTAAAGCGAAGCGCTTTTGGGCTGATATCACCTGGATAGTTTTTAAGACCGATGCCGGGTCGATTTGTTGATCGAATCCGACAAACACCAATTGGTCGAGATCAAACGCTTTGTCGTTGGGGGCGATCTCGGTTACCGCTGGCACCGGTGTTTTGAACGCCCATTTCACGCCCTTTTCAATCTTGCCTCCCAGCGCCGAGCTGGTTTGGGCCGGGACTTCGGCTTCGTAGTTTGTAGCCATTGGAAAACGTCTATCCTTCGGCTCGAATAATAAAGTGCGAGTGCCGATCCAGCGCCAGGTGCCACCCGGCGGAGAGGGTTTCAGCGTTACAGGCAATGTGCCCTTGGCGATCTCTAGATGAGAGCTGACAGCGACCATCGGTTCCGAAAATGTAACGCTCAAGGACTGGGTCTCCGGTCCAATCTCGCCCTGGGGACCGTAACGCAGCACTTGCGGAGCGCTTCTGGTGGCGGCTGGCTGTTCAACCGGATCGCCGGCCGGGGGAGGGAACGGCTGCTTGAAAGTCTTGCCCGGGCGGGGTGCCGGCAGCGACTCAGGTGGACGGGCAAACTCCTGTTTGGCCGGTGCTTTCAAGGGCGGTAACCGTGTGAGCAGTGCTTCCGTCTCGCTCTGCGACAGCGCGCTGGTTTCAACTTTTAGATTGCTTGACTTGACCGGCTTGTCAGGCGCACCTTCGCTCAGGCGAAAGTCCAAGCCGGTAGCTTTGTCTTTGGGCGGGGCCTCTGCCCTGATGGTGGCATTGGCCGGATTTGGGCGTTGGAGGCTGAAAACAGCCAGACAAATTCCGACCAGTAAGACTGCCAGACCGATAGCAACGACTTTTCGCTGCGTAAGCAGTACTCTCATCTTGATCCCCCGCAGGTTTTATAAGGCATAAAGGGTTATAGCCCCTTATTGCCTGGTTTAAACCAAGCATGACCCTATCGGCAATCTAACCTGTTCGGTGGGCCTCAAGAATAGGGAAATTCCGGGAATCACAATTCTTGAAATTTTATCGGCATCCAGATTTTGCGACGACGGTTTATTGAGATTATCTGAACGCTGGTGACACATGTCCGAATCGACCGTAGCTGGCGATGTGCTTACCGGTTTGGTCGCCAGTGGGCGACGAGATGGTTGCGCAGACCCAGCCCAGCGTGAAACTCAATACTACGATGCAGTAGACTAGCAAGCTCGTCTGCTCATGTGGATCATGTCTGTTCCCCATGAGCGGTTGGTTTGGCAGGTAGTGGATGTTAGTCTGTCTTTCGGTTGTTTCGCTTCGGAGCATAGTGGCCTCCTCCGGCTTTTAGAGGACTGACACGTCGATTAAAGCACTTACTAATAAAGAGCTTAGATCGGTTTTTAGCCCCAGTGCTGCACCTTTATGCCATCTTGATGCTAGCGGCGCAACTTTTGATACAGGCTGAATAAGGCAACAGCTTTGCCTTGAGACGGGGATGTTTCTGCCGATTTGCGCCTGAATTCCGATCGGCGCTCACGCTTGTCCTGCTTACTTACAGCAAAGTCCCTTTTAAGATAATGCTGGCTGTGTTGAAGTAAAGGAGCATTCCGGTTACATCGACGATCGTTGCTACAAAGGGAGTTGATGCGCTCGCAGGGTCGAATCCTACTCGTCTTAAGACAAAAGGCAGCAGAGACCCTACCACCGCTCCCCACAAGACGATCCCCACCAGGCTCAAGCCGATCGTCAAGGCGAGCGGCCAATGATATGGTCCGAAGGAGTGAAAGAAGTACTCGCCTAATTCGACTCTGGCGACTCCGATCAAACCCAAGATACAGCCCATTGCCAGACCGGTTGCCAGCTCCCGGCGCATGACCTTCCACCAGTCTCGCAAGCGAAGCTCGCCCACTGCCATTGCTCTGATCACAAGCGTCGAAGCTTGCGAGCCGGCGTTGCCGCCGCTGCTTACAATCAGTGGTACAAACAGCGCTAATACTACTGCTTTGGCGATTTCGTTCTCGAAGCAGCCCATCGCGTTGGTCGTAAACATCTCGCCGAGAAATAAGATGGTGAGCCAGCCGACTCGCTTTCCGACCATGCTGGTCAAGGACAGGTCCAAATAAGGCGCACCGAGCGCTTCGCTGCCACCCAGTTTCTGAATGTCTTCGGTTGCCTCTTCCTCGACGACGTCGACGATATCGTCGATTGTGACAATCCCCTTCATGCGCCCGTCGGCATCGATGACGGGAATGGCGATCAAGTCGTGCTCGGCAAATAGCCTGCTCAGCTCTTCTTGATCGGCTTCCTCCGGAGCAGCCACGAAGCTGCTTCGCATGATATCCCGAACTCGTTGTTGCGGTTCGGAGGAGAACAACTTTCTCAGCGACATGACGCCGACCAAGCGCTGATCGGCATCGAGAACATAAATTGCATAGACGGTTTCCGTCTGTTCGAGCGCCTGTTTCCGCACGTAAGTCAACGCTTCGGAAACCGACATGTTCGGACGCACCCGGGCAAATCGCGGGCTCATCAATCCGCCCACTACATCTTCGGCATACTTGAGCAAGGCCCGGACATCATTGGCTGTGTGCTCGTCGATCAAGGCAAGCAACATATCTCGCTCGTCTTCCGGAGCTTCCTGGATCAAATCAGCTGCATCATCGGGATCGAGCAACCTCAGCCAGACCATCTGCTCCCCTTCGGGTAAGGCGCCAATAATCTCAAGCTGATTTCTAGTCGAAAGCTCTCGATAAAACTCTTGCCTGGCTGAAAGTGGTAAGGCGGTAAACTGCTCCATACGTTCCTGGATGGAGAGCTCCGTCCAGGTTTCGTGCATGTTTTCGTATGCCAGACTGGTGGTCATTTTTGATTCCCGCTGAGCAGCCGGTTGGAGAAAGCGCCAATGTTGCTCGACTTTTGAACGTTCTGTTTGCTCATTTATACCTCCTTGGAAACGTTCTTGTGACAATCGTAAGCGGGTTGTTCTGGGACGTTTGCAAGCTTTTACCTGTTCAGTTGGCCTTCGCAATTAGCCAAATCCTGCTTTGCGATTGGCAAATCAAGTGCGCTTCGTTAGAATAGCCACTGGAATTAGATCGGATTCCGCCCGTTTGATTTGCCTGAAGTCCGAGCGTTTGTTGTAAGAGAAGCCCTCGTCCAGAGTCACAACCCCTAGACAATTCAGGCAGTTGAGTCTGCAATGATTGGGGACAATTAGAAAGTCAGTCTTGCGGATAAAGTCGTTTAACGCCACGTTCTTCTGCCTCGGGCTGATTCTCGTTCTGGGAATTCTTTACTTTCCATATTGGAGCGGGCAAGCCAGCTTCTATCGGATGGATGCCAGTTGCTTCTTCGAGCCACTCTGCACATATCTGCGCGATCATCTTAGTCGGGGCCACCTGCCGCTGTGGAATTCGCAAGTCTACTGCGGGATGGCTCAAGTTGCGGTTTCGTCGCCGGGAGCGCTCTACCTGCCGAATCTGATCTTTGTGATTGCTCCCTTCAGCGTTGCGCTGGCAATTTCTCTGATCTTTCACCAGGCAATGGCTGGACTTGGCGCATATCTTCTGATTGCAGCCCTGGGCTGGGGGATAGTACCGGCAGTGGTGGCAGGCTCGGGCTTCGCTCTTTGCGGCTATATGTTTTCGCAATACTACAATTTTACTTTGATGGCGACTGCGGCCTGGCTGCCGCTCTGCCTCTGGAGCCTGTTGAGGATCGGTGCCGATCTGACTGCGCGAAATGTCTGCTCGATCTCAATTTGTGCAATTTCATTTTGCTTACTAATCACGGCCGGCCGTCCCGAGATCTGGCTGCCCGGCTTGTGCTTATCCGGGCTCGTCGCGCTCTTGTCGGCGGCAATGCCTAAATCCCGAGCCGATGTAGTGCGGACGAACAGCGGTGACGCAGTAGGGCAAGACCGCATCGACGATGGCATTCAGCCGGAAGTCCCTGATGACAGCATTCAGGACGATGGTCGGGGCGATGCCATGCATCGCCCGCTCGCTAATAACCGGGATGCGCCTGGCGAGGCTTCGCTTCTTTCGAGACAGACAAGACAACTTTGTTGGCGAATGCTCGCCATCGTCTGCGGTATCGCTCTTTCAATGCCAAGTACTCTGCCTTCGATGGAATGGGCATCTTTGTCGCCGCGCGAAGGCGGCTTGGCGTGGATTGAGGTGCTGGGCTATAGCGCAACTTGGTATGACTTTCTCAGCTTGATTCTCAATCGGCCACTGGGTGATGTCGAAGCTTTCGGCTCCAGATATGCAGCGCTGGTCGTCGCTCCGCTCGAACAGTTTCCCCTGGCATCATCGGTCTTCGTGGGACCGGTAGTTCTGACGCTTGCCATGTGGGCGCTCTTTGAGGTGGGTTGGAGTCTACGCTGGTTTTACCTCGCCGGTCTAATTGGGTTTTCCACGCTGGCGGCCGGCAAGAATGCATTTTTCGCTTCGTGGATTATGGAGCACTGCCCGGTTTTCATCCCGTTGCGCTATCCGGCCAAGCTCTTGATCTTTCCGATCGTGTTCTTGCTAATACTGGCTGCCCGCGGTGCTTTTACTTGTATGAAGGGTGAAAGACAATTGCTGCCGCAAATTGTCGTGGCAGCAATCTGGCTTTTGGTTCTTGCTGTTAGCTCGGCTTGTGCGGTGCAAGCGCAGTTCATCCTTGATTCGCCGTTGCTTCCTGTTCGTGCTCAAGCGGGCAGCCTGAGCGGAGAGGCGTTCTCCCTGATTGGCCAAGCCGGCGAAGTGGCAGCGATTGTTGGGCTGTGCACAGCGCTCTTGAGATTATTGTCAGACCAGAAGTTGATCGGCAAGAAGACTCTGTCCGCTTTCCTGGTCGGTGTTCCAGTCTGCATGTCGGTTGCCGCCGGCAGTGGAACTCTGTCTCACGGCGCTTCGCCGAACTTCTACCGAACCACTGGACCGGTCCGCGAAGCGGTGCTGAAGTGTTTTGCAGGCGAAAGACAAAATCAGTTTCGATACATGCCGTTCATGTACTTTCCGCTCACTCCGCCTTCGGCGGTTCCTGGTGCCGATTGGACTGAAAAGTATTACCAGTACAAGCGACAGATTTTGATGCCGAATCAAATCTTGGACACGCCTGTACCATGCTCTGTCGGATACGAAACGGCTTGGACAATCGATCATAAGCGGCTGATGGATGCGGTTGGACATGAATTTGTCCGGATCGGTAAGTCCGATTGGGATATCTGCAAGATCTCGGATGCCGCGGGAAGCCTTACCAGCTCTGCAAAATCATTCGATCGTCCTTGCTACTTCGACAAAGGAGCTCATCAATGGCCGTTTGTCAGGTTTTGCAAGCTGACAGCCACAAAGTACGTTCTGACGCCCCAAATCAGGACGGCTAATGATTCGGTCTATCTCCTCAAAGTCTTAGCTCCCGACCATTTTGAATTGCTGGCTCAATATCCGGAGGCCAATGCCCGCTTGTATCGAGTGAAAGACGCTCTTCCGAGAGCCTACTTCGCGGCCAATTGGCGTTCGCTTGCGGCGGACGACGAATTCACCAAGTTGTTGCTATCTAAAGAGTATGAGGATTTCGATCCAGCAATTACGACTTACATCGATCAAGCTGACAGCGATAAACTTGCCCGCCGTTATCCACGATCGTCTGCCTTGGCTGGTAGTGGTAACCAGATAATCGAGTCTTCTCAGTATTTGGATGAAGAGGTTACTCTGACTGTAAGAACTACCAGCACTTCCTTACTGGTGCTTGCAGATACTTACTATCCTGGCTGGAGCATAACTGTCGATGGCGAATCGGCCGATCTCTATCGGGCGAATTTAATGAACAGGGCGGTAGTGGTGCCGAGCGGCACTCATGTCGTGAGATTTCAGTACCGGCCGGATTGTCTGGCCAGGGGATTTGGCTTGGCGGCGATAACAGCTGCGACGCTCTTGGCGCTCTTTGGGTTCTCCGTTTGGAGCGGCCGGCGCCAGCCGGGCAAAGGGAAAGGATAGGGAAATCCTAGGGTTTTCCCTCTTTGAAACAGTGCGGCTAGTCGGCAGAATACTGGGCAACGGTTGACACCTGATCCGGCCGGGTCGAGCAGTCGACATTTAGTAACTGAATTTGATGGCTGCCACCGCGGAATTAGCGGTGTAAGAGAGGATTGTCGAAATGAAGAATCAGTTTATGGTTGGATTCGCTGCGGTAACGGCTTTAGCCAATTTGGCCGGCCCGGCTAATGCTGAGCAACTGCAAAGTCAAAACTTGTTGCAGCAGGCACGCATAGCTCAGGCATCAAGCTCTTCTCAACAGCCCGCGGCAGTAGTAAGAATGCCGAAAAAGGCGCTCGAGAAGGTTCGCTGGTTCAATGCTCCCAGGCAGATCGATCTCATTGATGATCGGCCGATTGTGCACGATCACCGCACTGGACCTGAAGCTGCGCAGCTGTTTGACATACCGATTGCGCCATTGCCGACGGCAGTTGCGCAGGGTACAGCCGGTGATAATGCATCGATTCCGTCCGGTGGTATTCCGGTTCCTGGCAACGCCTTGCCCTATCGAACCAGTTCTCCTTTGTTAGCTGGATTGCCTACTCTTCCGAAAGTTGGTTTTGATTCAAATATCCCGGCTTATGGACTGGCCAGAAAAATGAATCTGCCCAGTGGCACCACAACCAATCGCCTGTGCGGAAAGATGATGCCGCATCCGAATCCGGCTGCCGCGCTCAGCCGCCCAGGCCATCTGCTGGCGCATGCTCCTGTTAGCAAAAGCGCGCCGGCGGTCTGGGTTTACCCTCGACCGACCGGCAATGGCTCGGCATCCGGCGGTGCTGCCACATCGGCTACCGTACATGCAGAGTTGAAACGTGGTGCACTTTTGTCGGGCAAGTAATCGGTAAAGGTCAATCTTGACTTCGGAATGAATCTGCAACGTCCTTCCCGCATCGACGCTCGATCGCCTTGATGAACTTCTCGCTCTTGTCGGCGCCTGTACTGGCTGCTAATTGCCTGAATTCGTCAGTCGGTTTGAAGCTCTCTTGCTTGTTTACATGATCGGTCAATACATCAACGGCTTTGGTTTTGTCGGCTGCCTTGTCTGATTTGGACAAGGCTTCGGCATAGTTGAGCCGAGCATATTTACTGGCCGAATCAAGCAGTCTCATATTTGCGAAGCTTTCCTTCGTGTCAGCGGTTATCTTGTCGGTGGCATACTCATCTGCTACCTTGTCTTTCTCTGACTTCTCCAGAGCGGAAATCTTCTTGCTTCCGGCGCCGGCTTTGTCGAGATCGCTTAGAGTCCTGTCGATTTGTTTCTGCTGCTCTGCAGTTGGAACTCCTTTCGGTTGCCCGATTACGAAGCTCGGCCCGATCAGTCCGATCGCACCCTCTTCAGCTGTCACTGGCTGGATCTGTTTGGAGTAGTCGATATTGAGCGATCTAAGCATCGCTTCGGCAGCCGGTCCTAATGTCTTCGCCTGATCCAGCGCTTTATCTCGGGCTTCTTGTTGCTCGTGAGTTTTGATCGTATTGATGGCTCGGTCCGCTCGCTTGCTTACTTCTGGGTCTTTGTCCTTGCTTGCTTCCTGCAGTTTTTCGAGCGCTTGCGGTCCCATCCTTTCCAGCTTTGCCTGAGCTGCTTCGCGTGTTTTGAAACTGTCGTCGCCGAGATCCTTAATCAACTTATCGGCTTTGGTTGCATCATACGGCTCGGTAAAAAATGACTGCTTTTCCGTCTTTTTCTCTGCTTGTTTCTGGTCTTTCTTCTTGCCGTCCTTAAGTTCAGTTTCCGGGTGGTCGGTTTCAGCTTGTTTCTGCCCATCGGGTCGGGCCGAGCGGCCGGCGGTCGATTGCTCCTTGTCGCCCTGGCTGTTATCACCGATGCTCTTGCCAGCATCCTTATCTTCAGGCTTTTTATCCTGGACTGGATCAACGGTTGCGCTCATCGCTCCTTGTTCTTTTAGCGCCGACTGACCGCGGGCAGACGGTGGAGTTAAGTCAATCCCAAAGTCCTTTCCGAGCATCCGGGCGATTTCCGGATTTTGCGAACTTGCTGATTTTGCCTCGAAGGTTCCCGACTTCAAAAGCTTGTTCATGTCGTCCCAAGCCTGTACGGAGCGCTGGGCTGACGTGTCCGGCTGAGTTGATGACGAATCCAAGGCGCGCTCGTTATTTGTATCCTTAGTAACCTGGGAGTCTGGCGGCGGATTGATCTCGGTTGAGCTCATGGATACTCCTTTGGGATATTAGTAAAAGGCGGGATGCAAGTACTGTTTGGCGGTCATATTAAGGACTGGGTGTGTCAAAAAGGTGTCAGGTTGAGCGGATAAAATTCCGCCGGAAACCCCTTGATATCCAGTGAAAAATCCTTCACAATGGGAAAGATTCTTGGGCTGGCTGCTTGCTTGATAGCTTGTTTGGTTGCCGGCATTGGCCGGTTGTGCGTGTCAATTACTAAAAAGACGACTCTGTGCTCGGCAGTGCTCCTGCTAAATGGGTCGGGAAAGGAGAGTCATGCCAGTTTCCAAGACAGTGTTTGTTATTACCGGCGCACTAATCTGCGCCTCGGCAGTTTTGCCAGCAACGGCCCAGGGCCGTCCGTCGTCGACCGACACGAGAGGGTTGGAAAAGGTTCGCTGGTATAAGGCTCCTCTGCAGATTCAGATCTTGAATGGACCGAGAGCAACTGAGTTCGGTGGCGGTAGCACCGGCTCTGGTGCATATTCACTGCAGCCGGCCGGTCCTGTCTCGAATATTCCTGGCGGTGGTGCGCTTCCTCCGGCCGGTCTGCAAAGCAATATTGTTGGTGGCGCACCGGTTGTCGCAGCTCCGGCCATGGTGCAAAGCCCGGCGTCATTGCCGCAGGCGCAGTTTCGCTCGAATGTGCCTGTCCGTCAAATTAGCCAGGGTCCCAATCTGCCTTCGGGCGCCAGTACCAACTTGATGGGCAAACTGTTCAAACCGCAGCAGCCGCCAGGTTACACGGCGCAGGCTCTGCCCAGGCACCACCTTCTATCTCAACCGACCGGACGCGGTGCGGTGCATCTTCCCAATCCTTCCAATCCAAACGTTCAGCCTATTTCAAACGTTCGCAATATTGCGACAGCGCCGGCCGAATCTGGTCCGGTTACGCAGACTGTCAAACGATATGCTGATTATCCGACCGCCGCTGGAGTCTCAGCTGGAGCGTCGCGGGTTTCTACCAGCGTATCTGGCAAGATCAAGCGGGGCTCGTTGCTGACGGACAGATAGTCCTTAAGCGTCAGCGTCAGGAGCTGCTCCGTAGGCGCCGCCGCCTGGAGTTTCAATCGTAAAGACATCGCCCGGTCGCATTTCGATTTCGGCCGTACCAGGCAGCTCTTCGGTCGAGCCGTCGGCTCTTTCTACATAACTTCTGCCGAGCGCGCCATTGCCACCGCCGGCGATGCCATAGGGTGCGACTACTCTGCGTCCGGAAAGAATGGCGGCCGTCATCGGCTCGCGAAAGCGAATCCGGCGAATCGCACCATTGCCGCCGCAATGAAGTCCTCGACCGCCGCTGTCGGGGCGAATCGAAAAACTTTCCACCAGAACTGGAAATCTCCATTCGAGCACTTCCGGGTCGGTCAAGCGCGAATTTGTCATATGTGTCTGCACGGCGTCTATCCCGTCGAAATCCGGTCCGGCGCCGGAGCCGCCACAGATTGTTTCGTAGTACTGATACTGGGCGTTGCCAAAAGTAAAATTGTTCATTGTGCCTTGGGATGCGGCGAGAACTCCCAGACCGGCCAACATCGCGTCGGTAATTACTTGCGATGTCTCGACATTGCCGGCGACGACCGCTGCCGGATACTTCGGATTCAGCATGCAACCTTCCGGAATTACTATCTGGAGCGGCTTGATGCAGCCGTAATTGAGCGGTAGATCGTCGTCAATCAATGTTCTAAATACATACAAAACTGCTGCCTTGCAAATGGCCGAGGGCGCGTTGAAGTTGTTGGGTAATTGCATTGATGTACCGGTGAAGTCGACTTTGGCTTTACGTGCAGAACGGTCGATTTCAATTCGCACTTTGATCTCGCTGCCGTCATCGAGCGGATAGCTGAAGCTTCCATCCGGTAGTTTATCTATCACCCGTTTAACGGCCGCTTCGGCATTGTCCTGAACATGACCCATATAAGCGACCACGGTAGGCAGTCCGAATTGATCGACCATTTTTCGGAGCTCTTGCACCCCTCTTTCGTTGGCCGCAATTTGAGCTCTCAAGTCTGCGATATTTTGGGCTGGATTCCGCGCTGGATAAGCTCCGGCTGTAAAGAGAGTCATGACATCGTCTTCCAGAAAGACTCCGTTAGATACGATCGCTACGTTGTCGATCAAGATACCTTCTTGCTCGACCGACTTGCTGTTTGGTGGCATGGAACCCGGGCTGATCCCGCCGACATCGGCATGATGACCTCTCGATGCTACATAGAAGATAATCTGTCGTTCCGCTTCATCGAAGACCGGTGTGATTACCGTGATATCCGGCAGATGCGTGCCGCCGTTGTAGGGATCATTCTGGGCGTAGACGCAGCCTGGACGAAACTCCAGGGCGCGATCGGCAATCAAACATTGAATGCTTTCACTCATGGAGCCGAGATGTACAGGCATATGCGGTGCGTTGGCGACCAGCTGCCCCTGGTGATCGAAAACTGCGCAGGAGAAGTCCAGGCGTTCTTTGATGTTTACTGACGAGCTGGTGTTCTGTAACGTGTAGCCCATCTGCTCGGCAATCGACATGAATAAATTGTTGAAGATTTCCAGCTTTACCGGACAGAGTTTTTGACCGCGTTGCCGGCCGCCAATGTTTCCGTAGGCTGATACTTGATGCAACGACTTTGTCCGCTTTAAGACGAGATTGTTGTGATTGGTAAGAACGGCTTGCCAACCCGGCTCAACTAGATTGGTACCGGTCGGCTCGACGATAATGGCCGGTCCGGGAATCAAGTCTCCAGGCTGCAATTCCGCGCGCTGAAACACCGGCGTCGGCCGCCAGCTATTGCCTGTAAAAATTCTAGCGAATGCAACCGGTTGAGGCGCTTTCATCCTTTCTTTGAAGCGCAGGCTTTCAGCCAGCTCGGCTGTTGCACCGACTACCTCCAGCGAGATGTAGTCAACCAGCAGCTCTTTATTTCTGGCTATGAATCCAAATCGCTTTTGGTAACTCGCTTCGAAATCCTCTTTCATTTGGTCCAGCGAGCTGTAATCCACTGGTATGGATGAATCGGTTCCTTCGTACCGGATATGCACCTTGCGTTGGAGCGAGATAGCGAGATCAGGAAGCTTTTGCCCGAAAAGTTCGCGCTTACCTTCGCTCTCCAGTTCTGTGAAAGCTGCTGCCAGCGGTGCTAAAGACGCGGTATTAAGCTTGCTTTCCACAGTTCGCTCTCGCATTACTCTGACATCGGCTAATCCCATTCCATAAGCCGAAAGCACACCGGCAAAGGAGTGAATGAAGATTTGAGACATGCCAAGCGCTTCGGCGATTAGGCAGGCGTGCTGCCCGCCGGCACCGCCGAAGCAGCAGAGAGTGTAGTTGCTGATGTCATAGCCCTTTTGAATGGAGACCTGCTTGATCGCTTCCGACATCCGTTCGACGGCGATCGCCAAGAATCCTTCCGCTACTTGCTCCGGGCTGCGGTCATCTCCGGTTGCCGACTTGATTTCTTCGGCCAGCTTGGTAAATCTCCTTTCAACCACTTCGGTGTCGATTGGCAAGGCACCATTTTGGCCAAATACTGCCGGGAAGAATTGCGGTTGTAATTTGCCGACCATGACGTTGCAGTCGGTTACAGTCAGCGGTCCGCCCCGCCGGTAACAAGCTGGTCCCGGATTCGCTCCGGCTGATTCAGGACCGACTCGATAACGTTCTCCGTCGAAATAGCAGATTGATCCGCCGCCGGCAGCGACCGTATTGATCGAGGTCATCGGAGCGCGCAGCCGGACTCCGGCTATCTCTGTTTCGTAAACTCGCTCGAGCTCGCCAGCATAGTGGGAGACGTCGGTGGACGTGCCGCCCATGTCGAAGCTGATGATCTGATCGAAACCAGCCATTTGACTGGTTCTGACGGCGCCGACAATGCCGCCGGCCGGACCCGATAAGATGCTGTCTTTCCCGTGAAAATGCCCGGACTCTGCCAACCCGCCATTCGATTGCATGAACAGGAGCCGGCTTTCACCAAACTCCGCTGTCACTTGCTCCACGTAACGATGCAGAACCGGAGAGATGTAAGCATCGACCACCGTCGTGTCGCCACGGCTGACGAGCTTGATCAGCGGGCTGATTTCATGTGACACGGACACCTGAGTAAAGCCGATTTCGCGTGCCAGTTTCGCAACTATCTTTTCGTGGCTGCTGTAGCGGTAAGCATGCATGAGGACGATAGCACAGGCTCGAATTCCTGCTCGAAAGGCCTCAGTAAGCTCAGCTCTTGCCGCGTCGATGTCGAGCGGCAGGAGCACCGCTCCTTGAGCGCTCACTCGTTCGTCTATCTCCAGCACCTTTTCGTAAAGCATTTCAGGCATTACGATCTGGCGGGCGAATATATCGGGTCTGTTTTGGTAAGCGATTCTCAAAGCATCGCGAAAGCCGCGTGTGATGGCCAGCACGGTGCGATCCCCTTTTCGCTCGAGCAGAGCGTTGGTGGCCACTGTGGTGCCCATCTTCACGACTGAAATCTGGTCTGCCGGAATCGCTTGGCCGGCAGCCAGTCCCAGTACGTCTCGCACTCCCTGGACGGCGGCATCGCTGTATCGTTCGGGATTCTCCGACAGCAATTTGTGTACGAGGATACTCCCGTCAGCGGCTTTCGCCACCACATCGGTGAACGTGCCGCCACGGTCGATCCAGAACTGCCACATAAGTAAGTACTTCTAGAGGGCTTTCAGTAACGATACATTATTCGAAATCTTAGCAGCCTCAAGAATGCGCCTGTTGCCTTTGCAAATTGTCACCGGCTCGCGCCACTTCAGGAAACAATTCCGTTGGCGGCGTAACATAACGATGCAGCCCAACCGGCTCAATTCGCGAGGCTGTAGCCAGGCGGACCGAGTCCGCCGGCTTGCTCCTGATGCACTTGCAATCGGAAGTCAGTATGAAAGTAGACAAAGGAGGGAAGGACTGAGATGGACCCAGTCGTTCTATCGCGGCTGCAGTTTGCTTTGACCATCATGTTTCATTACCTGTTTCCGCCGCTGACAATCGGTCTTGGCGTACTGCTGGTGATTGTGGAGTGGTTGTGGGTCAAAACGGGCGAAGCGATTTATGAAAAGATGGCGCTTTTCTGGACAAAGATTTTTGCCGTCAACTTTGCATTGGGGGTTTCGACCGGCATTGTGATGGAATTTCAGTTCGGTACTAACTGGGCTACTTATTCGCGTTTCGTCGGTGATGTATTTGGCTCGGCTTTGGCCGCCGAGGGTATCTTTGCTTTCTTCTTGGAATCAGGCTTCTTGGCTGTGCTTGTGTTCGGCTGGGAGCGTGTTTCCAAGCCGGTCCATTTCTTTTCAACCATCATGGTGGCGCTCGGATCGATCTTTTCGTCGATCTGGATAGTGATTGCCAACTCCTGGCAACAGACGCCTGCCGGTTATCATCTCGTCACTCAGCCAAGCGGTTTTGTGCGAGCGGAGATTATCGATTTCTGGGGGCTTGTCTTCAACCCTTCAAGCATGACGCGGCTCTCGCATGTATTGATCGGTGCTTTCATTTTGGGTGCCTTCTTCGCGATGAGTGTCTCGGCTTACTACATTGTCCGAGACAGGCATTTGGAGTTCTCTCGCCGGACATTTAAGATTGCTCTGGTTTACGGGCTAATTGCTTCATTACTCTCGCTGGTTACCGGCCATGATTCCGCCATGATAGTGGCTAAGCATCAGCCGGCTAAACTCGCGGCGATGGAAGCGCACTTCAAGACGGGCACCGGCGGAGCCGACGAGCTTATCTTCGGAATTCCGGACACGCAGGGGCAAAAGGTCGATTTCGCGGTGGCAATTCCCGGGCTGCTCAGCTTGATGGTGCATGGCGACCCGTCCAAACCGGTAACCGGTCTGGACCGATTCAGGCGAGAGGACAGACCGCCGGTTGTCATCCCATTCTTCGCCTTTCACTTAATGGTTGCCTTGGGGATGATGTTCATCTCGCTTACGGTCCTGGGCAGCTTTCTACTCTGGCGTGGCGTTTTATTCTCCACCAAGTGGCTTATGTGGATTTATGTCTTTGCAGTTGCCGGAGCTTTTGCCGCAAACGAACTGGGCTGGGTAGCTGCAGAAGTCGGCCGGCAGCCGTGGGCGGTCTATGGCTTGCTAAGGACGAGCAAAGCGATCTCCAAGGCTGTGCCTGCCGAGCATGTATTAATATCAATCGGTTTGTATGGACTGATCTATACCTTGTTGTTCTTCGTTTGGATTTATGTGCTTAGCAACAAGATTCAGCACGGCCCTGAAGTCTCAGCGATAGTGCCGGACACTACCACCAGGCCAGCCTTGCTCGACGCGGCCGCGAGCTTGTTGGCTCGACAGAAGTATTCTTACACATCGTCTCGAGACGACAATGTCAGACCTTCACAAGGCAAGTCCGAAGCGCAGCGCGCGGCCGACTCGCAGGAGGAGGAGCAATGAATCTGCCGTTGACCTGGTTCATTCTTCTGGGCGTGTTATTGACTGGCTATGCCATTCTTGACGGTTTCGATTTCGGAGTTGGCATTGTGCACTTGTTTGCCCGCACCGATCAGGAGCGTCGCGTTCACTTGAATTCGATTGGACCGATCTGGGACGGTAATGAAGTGTGGCTGGTGACGTTTGGCGGAGCGCTCTTTGCTGCCTTTCCGGAGGCTTACGCGACGGTGCTTTCGGCCTATTACTTGCCATTTACGGCAATCATGCTCAGCCTGATTGTGCGCGCCGTATCGATTGAATTTCGCAGCAAGCAAGAGTCCGGATTCTGGAGAGGGGGCTGGGATCTAGCCTTCTGCCTGTCGAGCACCCTGGCCGCCTTTCTCTTCGGCGGAGCCGCCGGCAACATGTTCCTGGGGATTCCGATCGGTCCCGATAAAGAGTTCAGCGGCACCTTCTTCGACCTCTGCCATCCGTTTCCGATCTTGACGGGAGCTTTGGCGGTGGCTACCTGTGCGCTGCATGGCTCGATTTATCTGTATCTCAAGTCGGACGGAGATCATCAAAAGCGAATTCATAATTGGATCTGGCACGCTTTCGGAGTGTTCATCGTCTGCTACATGTTAACTACGATAGTAACGCTCGTGACTATTCCGCGTTCGACCCATAACTTCACCACTATGCCCTGGGCCTGGCTGGTGGTTTTGCTCAATGTGTTGGCGATCGCCAACATACCGCGGGCGCTTTATCTGGGTAAGCCGCTTTACGCATTCTTCTCCTCGTGTGCGACGATTGCGGCTCTTACTTGTCTCTTTGGGCTGGCGATGTTTCCCAATCTGGCTGTTTCCAGTACAAAGCTGGATTGGAGTCTCAACATCTATAATGCAGCGTCGTCTCACGAGACTCTACAAATCATGTTTGTGATCGCCCTTTGCGGCATGCCTTTCGTTTTGACCTATACCGCGATTGTTTATTGGGTATTTAGAGGGAAGGTAAAAGTAGACGAACACAGTTATTAGAACGGCGGTGAAATTGATTGATTTCGACTTGACATCTGGATCGCAAAGAGTAATATTCGTGATATTCAAGTCTGGCAATTCCTTCGACTAAATTGCGATCTCATTTATTACCGAATACAGCTTTGAGGTCTCGACATTTTTATGTCTGAGTCGGCGGCTCCCGAACAGTTGGATCGGCTTGCTCTATTGCAATTCCGAAAGGGAAATCTGGCGGCGGCCGAGCGATATTACAAACAGACGCTGGCCAAGAAGGAGAGTGCATTCGGCAGCACGCATGAAGAGTTTGCCCGAACACTGGAAGGTCTTGGTGATGTCTATCTGGCATCGGGCAGAATTCCAAAAGCGGAAGAGTGTTTTCGCAAGGCAACAGATATCTTCGAACATAAGCTTGGCGTCGAACATCCGCAAGTGGCTGTGACTTTGCGTCGACTTGCCGACTTGCTTGAATTTCGTGGTGACTTCGAGAGTTCAGAGAGGCTTTATCGGCGAGCAACCGACATCTGGTGGGAGCGATTTGCAAAAAGGACCGAAAGCAGCCCGGATAGTTTGACGGATCTCGAAGCGCTCTATGGGATGAAGCGTGGTGTGGATCAGGCGGACCTGATTTATGCTAATGCAAGATCGTACAATTTGCGCGGTGAGCTGTTCGGCATGCCGGCGCTGGCAGGATTGTTGTATGAAATCGGCTTGCTCTGTCAAAAAAGACGTTGGCATCAGATCGCTGCCTCACTCTTTACTTATGCGCTTGCGGAGTTAAGGGGGATTCTGGAGATTGACCCGGTAGCTTGCGCGGCTGTGCTCGCACGCCTGGCTGATGCGCGATTCAGGTTGGGAGATCAAACTGCTGCCGAAAAGGACTACCGAGAAGCTTTGGCGATGCTTCAGCAGCATGGGCTGGAGTCTAGCCCAGAGCTCGGGGATGTGTTAAGGGGAATGGCTGCTCTGGCTCGAGGGCGAGGTGACGGCAACGAAGCGGAACGTTTGCAGTTGTCTGGATTGGCGGCCCTGGAAAGCTCGCTTGGTCCGGACAGTTGTCGAGTCGCTTACGCACTGCGGGAGCTCGCCAAGCTGAACTGTGAGTCGAAGAAGTATCTTGAAGCAGACGTCAGATATAGAAGAGCACTCGATATTTTGCAAGCGAATTTGGGACCGACTCATCCCGACATCGCCGCCCTGCTCGATGATCTGGCCAATCTTTTCATGGAGCAACGCAAGTTTTCGGAGGCGGAGAATCTCTATATTCGCGCCATTCAAGTAGCAATCACGGACACTGGACCGTTGCCTCCTTATGTGGCGACGTTCTATGAGAAACTGGCGCGAATTTACGGCACGGAGGGAAAGTTCGGTCGGGCTGAGGCCTCTTACCAGAGAGCGCTTGATATAAGAGCGGATTCTTTGATTGGCTGTCGCGCTGATATTGCTCAAACATCATTGAAGTTGGCTCGATTGTATTTGAGTTGGAGCAAATACATGGATGCCGAAGGCTACTTCCGAAGCGCCTGTGAGCTGAGTGTCGAATTGAACGGCAAGAACAGTCAAGACGAAGCAGCGGCCCTGGAAGGGTTGGGCACCATTTATCGCAAGCAAGCTCGATACAAGGAATCCGAAACCACCTTAATAAAGGGGCTGGAGATTCAGGAGCAGCTTTCGGGATTCGATTCAGCGGCACTCGTGCCATATTTAGACCAGCTCGGTCAGCTCTATACGGAGATCGGAAAGTACAAAGATGCTCGCAATAGCCTGGAGCATGCCAGCGAAATAATCGAGCGGCAGGGCGGAGACAGCGATGTGCGCCTAGCTCCGGTGTTGAATCATCTGGCCGCTCTGGAGATCGCTCAAGAGCACTTGGATCAGGCTGTTTTGATCTGTGGGCGAGTGGTGCGCATCCTGGAACCGGCGCAGGAGGCGGATTTTTCGCAGTGCATCAGCGCCATGATCAAACTGGCGGACGTCGCCATGTTCCAGCGCGACGCGGGCAAGGCCTTTGCAATCTTGCAGCAGGCCGGCAAGGTGGCCGAAGCCAAGCTTGGGTTGCAGTCGATGGCGATGGTCCAGCTGCTCAATTGCATGACCCGCCTGTGCGCGCTCACCGGCAGCGATCCTCTGCAGTATCTAAAACAGGGGCTTTCGATTAGCGAAGCGGTGCTTGGACAGCATCGCATAGAGGTAGCTGATATTCTCATTAATCTGGGGCGTTATTACACCAGACAAAATGAATCTCATCGAGTCGTCGAATACTACATGCGCGCTCTGCAGATTCTCGATCAGACGCTTGGACCGCAACATCCGCAGTTAGCTTCAGCGCTCGACGAGTTCAGCAAGGTTTATTCTGCCGGTGGCGATCCGCAGCAAGCCGAACCGATGTTGAAACGGGCGCTTGCAATTAGAGAGCGTTGCTTTGGCTCTCAAAGCCCGATCACACTGTTGACGCTGACGGAATTGGCTGAAATTCAGGAAAAGCGCTCGCTGAATTCCGAAGCGGAGCGAAATTACGAGCGGGTGCGGCTTACGTGGGAACAGCTCTTGCCGGCTGCCGACCGTCAATGCGCCGGATTGGTTCTCAATTTGCTGCTGCATTATGAAAAGGCGGGAGATTTAAGTACGGCTCGCCGGATTGCCGCTTTGTTTGTCGAGCGGCAAAGAGCTCTAACGCCTCCAGAACCATCTGGACGAGATCCAGTTTGGCAGGCTCTGGCAGAGGCTCTAGCTCGCCTGGCATGATCTGCTGGCAAGTCCGTAGCGACGATGCCGGGTCATGCCTGGCATGACCCCTACAATTGTGGTGCGACCCGGGCAAGCCAGTGTTCCGTAGATTTCCTCTTGTTCGTCAAGCCGAGAATTTGCGGTTCGAATGTAGGGGCGATGCCAGGCATCGCCCGCACCGGGCAAGGCACAGTCTTTTCAGTGGCGCTTCATTTCAGAAACGAACTACTGGTCTGAAAGCAACTATTGTTTGACGGCAAGCGATTGCTCGCTGCCACCATGGATACGTGCATCGAGCATCTGTGCTTCGGCTTCTCTTCCGGTCAGCTTGAGCAAGAGGCAGAAGTTTTCCAGGATTGGCAGTAAATCTGAATCCTGGACGGAATCAGGGTCTTCTTGCGCGAGCTCCTCCATCGTGGAGAATGCGCGGCGAAGACAGAACTCTCCATCTTGATACTGCCCCTGGCTGTTGTAGATCGAGGCCAGATTGTTGAGAGTTCTGGCGATGTCGAGCTCAGCTCCGGATTGTTTCTCCCAGATCGTAAGCGCTCTGTAAGCATAAGTTTCAGCTGGAGCATAGTTTCCGATGGCTACGTAGCAAACGGCCAACATATCTAATACCTTTGCCAGGGCCGGATGATTGCGATCGAGCCTGCCTTCAAGTGAATGAAGCAGGCGTTCGAACAGCGGCTCGGCGAGCTCATAATTGCCGCCATGAAGAAGGGCGCGGGCGGTGGAGTAAAGAGTCTCATCTGGATCTTCGCCGCCGACCTCCTCCGGTCTGTTCTCCTTCAGTACCTGGGCGGGCGCCAGCATGTTTTGCTGATTGCCTTCGCCAACCAGGACCAGGTCCGGAAGATTGAAAAGTATTGCTTCGTTAAGCATGGAATCGCTGGGTTCTCACTTCTTTCCTGTGGTTTGATGCTTATCTTTTTCGTGTTCCAAACAAGCCACCCTCGCAGGGTGTGTAAAGGCGCCATTCATTTACTTTCACGGTGGGCTGGGCCTCAAATCGACCGCCGCCAGTTCGGTCTTCAGCCGAATCGCTGCGGTTTTGCCGCTCCATCGCCTGAACCACTTCGCTGTAGGCTTTGTCTCGCGAGTCGGCGGCTGCGTCGCTGTGAATCCCTGCTAAGTCAAGGTCGCCCGGCTTAGGTGGTGTTAAATCTATGTCTTGCACTAGTAAAACTCCTACGGAGCTGAAACCACGAACAGAGAGGTTACAGCTAGTTTGTGGAAAAAATGTGACTCGGTTAATCGAATCATTTCGGTGATGGCGAGGCTTTTCGGGTTTGGCTCTGCTCCCGCCTCAACCGGGGCAAGGCTGGGCGGCTATATGAGTTGCCGGCCAGGATTGGCTGGCGACAGTAGGTGTTAAACTGTCCGCTTGCGTGTGCTTGTTGAGAATTCAACCGGGATGCCAATCAGTGATCGAGTTTTCCGAGCGGAAGGGGACTGAACGATGAAAGTGCAGAGAGTGGTTGAAATTCTATTGGCTGCGCAACTGTTGGCAGTGGCAACTCCGGCCTTAGCCGATAGCGCGGATAATGGTGTGGCTTCTAAGGTCGGCGCTGTTCCGAAAGTTGTTGGTGGTGTCATATATGGCGTCACTTTCGGAGTGCCGATCCGGATGGCCAAATACATTCATTCTGAGAGTCATCGCATGACCGAAACAGTGCTTGATGACTGCGGCGGAGTCGGTTTCTGGAACATGGTGATGGCTCGTTCTTGCGGAATTCCATACGGAATTGCCAGCGGCTCTATTCTTGGCTTAATTAGAGGAGTACAGTACGGCGGGCAGTATGGTGTAGAAGAGCCGTTCAGTAAGAAATCAATTGGCTTAGGCGAGCCGTGCGTGGTTGGCCAGCGCTAGGAAATTAGTTGCTGAATCGATTTCGACCAGTTCTTAAGTTTGCGCTCGAGAGTACTGTTGTGGCCACTCGACTTTGCAATCGAGCTCCTTGGCGGCGTGCATTGGCCAATACGGATCTCGCAGCAACTCTCTGGCCAGAAAGACCAGGTCGGCCTTACCGCTTTTAATAATCTCGTCGGCTTGCTTAGGTGAAGTGATCATGCCTACTGCAGCCGTTTTTATGGCAGCTTCGCGTTTGACTGTGTCTGCAAAAGGAACTTGATAGCCAGGACCAGCCTCGATCTTGGCATGGGCAGCCAGCCCGCCGGAAGAGCAATCGACAAGGTCCACGCCGGCTCGACTCAATTTCTTGGCTAGTGATACTGATTGATCCAGGTCCCAGCCGCCTTCGGCCCAGTCGGAAGCTGAAATGCGCATGAACAGTGGCATGTGATCCGGTATCTCCTTGCGAACAACAGTTGCTACCTGCAACGGCAATCGCATACGGTTCTCGAGGGACCCCCCGTACTTGTCTGTGCGCTTATTGCTCAGCGGCGAAAGAAAAGAGTGCAAGAGATAGCCGTGTGCTGCGTGGACTTCGATTAGCTTGAAGCCGGCGACACACGCTCTGTGCGTTGCTTTGCGAAACTCTTCGACGATGTCTGCAATTTCGCTTTCGCTCAATTCATGCGGTACCTGGTAGCCCTCGCTGAAGGGAATGGCGCTCGGTCCGACCGGCTGCCACGCTCCTTCGTCTCGCTTGATCGGTTGTCCGCCGTCCCACGGGCGACGCGTGCAGGCCTTTCTACCGGCATGAGCGAGCTGAATGCCGGATATCGCTCCCTGGTCATGGAGAAAGCCGGTAATACTCGCCAGCCCTTCGATGTGCTTGTCGTCCCAGAGTCCCATGTCTTGCGGGCTGATCCTGCCCCGTGGTTCGACCGCGGTCGCTTCCACCATTACCAATCCAGCTCCGCCGACTGCTCTGCTGCCTAGATGAACGAGATGCCAGTCCGATGCTGCACCCCAGATGGAGGAATACTGACACATGGGAGATACTCCCACCCGATTCCTGAACGTTACACCACGGATGGTGAGCGGTGAGAAAAGCCCAGAGCTGGAACTTTCCGCCGATGAATTCTTGGCTTCTTGCAAAGAGTTTGTCACTGCCTATCTCCTCTGGTGCTCTCAAGTGTACTCGGTTGCCGGCTGAGTTGTCGGGATTGATTGATAGCCGGAAAGATAATTGCGGGAAATACGAAGCTGCCACTTACTTACTTGCCGAGAACCAGGAAGCGTTCTTTCTTTCGAATGGTCGAAAGCCTGCTGGAATAGCGATCCGCAGTGCTTTGTAAACGGAGCTCATGCGGCTGTTTCGGCGACATTAGCGATCGAGCATAGTAAGTCGGTTCACAAAAAAGTCACAGGAAACTGTTAGCTTCTCGGCACACTGGAGCACGGCTCCGCAAGGGGAGGAAATTTAGCATGGTTGTAAGCAAAGCGGAAATTGGGATTGAGCATTGCAAAACCTTGGATCCGCAGCTTGACTTTTATAAAGCTTCTCAACAGCTCGACGAGATCAGGGAAGACTTGCGTAAATCTCCCGAAGCGAGAAAGAAGTTATGGCAGGACAAGGTTTCTTGTCTGCAAATGGGGATGAAGGTTTACAAGCTCTTCAATGTATTTGTCGACATGGCTTCGCTGGAATACAAGCGAGGTTGTCACCGCCATGCCGTATCTTCCTTGAGGCTTGCGCTGGAAATTAGAGAAATGGTTCCGGCTGAGGCTGTATCTCAGTTAGTGGCATACTGCAAGAACGACCCGCGCGCCTGCCAGTTGGATCTTTCAAAGACGAACAAGGCGATGGAAGCACGTTCTTTGAAGAAGGAGCTTAAGTTCTTCGAGCAAGCGCCCACCAAGTTGCGAGTGCTGGCGGCTAAAATGCTTATGCAATTAGGTGGACAAACCGATGCCGAACGAGCCGGTCGTTTGTTCGGTGAGGCAATCCAGATTGGCTTGCAGTCTTTCCGAAGTTGCTGAGCGGTTCGGCGATTTAGCCGAGTGTTCGGCTGATTCGAAAGCCGGGTCTAATCTTCATCAAAGGTGAATATCGAATTTTATGCCGTAATTTGGCTATATTCGCGCCTGAGCGGCTTGCGAGTAACACCGCCGCGCTATTGCTTGTCAGGCAGTTTTATAAACAACAATATCTGGTTAGAAGGGCGTCTAACGTGGGATAAGATCGTCAGAGGCAGTAGTTATGTTCACTGAGGGGGACAGGATGACCGGTCTTGGCGGTTCGGGTGACTCCGGCGATAAGAAGAAAGGCTTTATTGGCGCCCGCTTGAATGAGGGTAAGATTTCCAACTTCCAGCCCAGCCGTAAAAGTACTGCTGACGAGCTTTTAGCCCATCTCAGCCAGGATCCGCGCATGAGCGGAGAGGGCTCCGAGCTGCAACAGCAGCTGAAACTGGATCCCCGGACTACTCTTGTTGGCTGGGTAGATCACCTGTTCGATTGTCTGGCTGCCTGCGAGTACGAATTCAATCGAAACATCGAGCGCGCTGACTTGAAAGTCATGATCGAGCGCCCGGAATCGTCCGGCGCCAGCGGTGGAAAGTTGGTCCTCAAAGGGCGTTTAAGCTTGCAAGGTTGGAGCATGTTCATCAGGGCAACGCCGGACCTGGTGGAGAGCTATGTAATGCCCAGCGACCGTGCGATTAGTTTTACTGTGAATCCAGGACAGTTCAGCCGGTTGCTTCAGATTCGCATAATCGAGCAGGACTCACATGTTATCTGGCGGCTGGGCGAGCGAAATTTAGATTGGGATGAAATGCCGGACTTGGCCAGACAGCTGTTAGAAGCGCTCGCCAAGATTGCCAATGGAGAGGTAGACCTGGAGCAAGACTATCTCTTTCTGTCCAGCAAACCTGTTCAACAGCCGGCGGCAGCGCCCCAACCAGTCTCTTCCGCCGTGTCGTCTCCTCCTGCCGGTCTGCTGCAACCGGAATCCAAACCGAAAACAAGCGGTCACTGGGCGGTTCTCGGAGATTCGCCTCCGCCGGGCCCGCAACCGATGGGGGCCGGGGCCATCTTGCAGGCGCAGCCGCCTGGCAATCCTCCGCCCGCCGCCAATACTTCTCCGCCGCCAGCCTCTGCTCCGCATCCGGCCTTGGCGTCGCACCCGGCCCTCGCTTCGCAGCCAGGCGTAGCGCCTCAACCGGGACCAGCTTCGCATCCGGCTTTGGCTTCTCAGCCAGGAATGGCTCCGCCGCCGGGGATGGCTCAACAACCGGCAGCTGCTTCGCATTCGGGTGCCGCAGCGCAGTCTTCACAGATAAGTGAATTCCTGCAAACCAACTTACAGCAAGCCGCTGCTCCGCAAGCCGCCATTTTCGATGCCGGTTTTGATATGTTGATAGCTTCGCTCGATCGAGAGCTCAAAAGGCTTTCCGACGAAGGGGCGAGGGCATTCTCCAATCAGGATACGGAAGCGGCCGAAAAGCTGCTCCGTCGAACCGGGAAGCTCAAGGGGCTCAGAGCCGAGATGGTATCGACATTTCTGCGTTGGAAGGCAGGCTTCAACGAAGAGTAAGCCGTGCCGGTCGCGGAGTGATACCAATGGTGGTGCCGCTCGTGCTAGGGCTAGGCTCAGCTCCGGCTGATTACATTTGCCGGGCGATTGACTCGATGTGCGGCGCCGCTCGACGAACATCGAGTCAATCTACAAGCGAGCCTCAACGATTTGATTGGACTTTCTTTCTGGTTCAGGCCAGCGCTCCGGCTGCACGTTTTGATTCGCGCTCCTTGAACAAGACCGCCACTCGCAGCTTTTCTAGATGCTGTTCGATGGTCTTTCCGCCCTGTCTGACTTTGTGGTCGATGAAGAACTGCTGTACCTCTTGCTCGAGCTTGGCGGAAACCAGATTGGTTACGCCTTCGCACATGCGAGGCAGCGAGTTTTCCGGATAGAGTTTGACCATCTCGTCCCAGTTCTTTTTGAGGAATTCCCAGGCCAGCTCCCTCCCGAAAGTGTTGGCGAGCACGGACTGCACCAAATATGGTGCGTTCTGTGTTCGGACCTCACCGCTGATGGTCCTATCCAGAGTCAGCTTCAGGAGATCTGCTTGCCGGAAATTCGCCAGTGAGAAGAGATATCGTTGCTCTTCTTGCGGGGTCTTGGCTGAACGAAATTCATTGACGAAATCATCGTACTGTTTCGCATCCCCGGTGTAGGCAAGAATGGACACAAGCGCAGGCGCAACGTTGGGATCTGCGGCGGAGCGATCGTTTTTGTAGCGAGCGTAAAGCTCTTTGGCTTGGGCTTGAGTGCCAGCCTCATTCCCCAGCGTTCCGACCGCTCCCAGGATCATTCCGCGCAGCTGTTTGGTCAGCTCATCTTCTCCAGATTTAGGCGTCCATCCAAGTCTTTCCTTCTGGTTGCCGAGCAGTCTGCGAGCAAATGCTTCCAGGGCCGGCCTGTCGGCCGAATC
This sequence comes from Candidatus Obscuribacterales bacterium, assembly GCA_020050835.1. GTDB lineage: Bacteria > Cyanobacteriota > Vampirovibrionia > Obscuribacterales > Obscuribacteraceae > JAGVKB01. Next base: position 48,530 of record JAGVKB010000101.1, read on the forward strand.
GATTACCTTACTCATATAATGAAGCGAGCCGATCAAGATTGCCCAAACATTTTTGTCCGTTTCTTCGATGAACATTTGCACCATCTTGAGATACTCGGGCAGAGTTACATGTCCGGCGACCGTCGATGCCCATGTGTCGCTGACCAGGTTGAAGCGCTCAATCGCGCTCAGATTGCTCCACAGATCTGCCGTTAACCGTGTTAAGAGCTCTTCGGAATATCGGACCCGATAGAAGCCGTGCCCGCCTTCGTTGACCACTACCCAGTCGACCTTTCCACCCAAATCGACCCGGGCCGATTCTTTGTCCAGAATGAGCTTCTTCGTGATCACGCCGGCAGTTGTCTTGGCTCGAATCAAAACGGGAATGTGGAACAAAGTCTTGCTGGCAGCGCCTTCCTGCAGGTAGGTGAAACGTACTTGCGATAGCTCGATGCCTGTTCCTTCCTGATTCAACGCTACTGACACGAGCGGGTGTCCTTCCTGGAATATCCAGGAGTCCATCATCTGCCGGACCGGCTGTTTGGTTGATTCTTCGAGCGCATCCCAGAGATCGGTTGTCTCGGCATTTGCATATTGATGTTTCTTCAGATAGAGCGCAATGCCTTTGCGAAACTCTTCGGTACCCAAGTACTGTTCGAGCATTCTTAAGACAGAGGCACCTTTTTCATACGTGAGAATGTCGAACATTCCGCCAGCTTCTTCCGGGTGCCTGACCGGAAACTCGATTGTGCGGGTGCTTCGCAAGCCGTCAGTGGAGAATGCTGCGGCGCGTGATACACCGAAAGTTTCCCAGCGCTTCCATTCCGGCTTCCAGGCATCCACTGCCAACATCTCCATGAAGGTCGCGAAAGCTTCATTCAACCACAAGCCATTCCACCATTTCATGGTAACCAGATCGCCAAACCACATATGAGCGAGCTCGTGCGCCACCACATCGGCGATGCGCTCCAACTCGGCATGCGATGCCGCTTTTGCATCCACGAGCAGGGCATTCTCTCGGAAGGTCACGGCGCCGAGGTTTTCCATCGCACCGGAAGCGAAGTCCGGAATCGCAATCAGGTCTAACTTGTCTCCCGGATAGCTGATGCCGTAATACTTTTCAAAGAAGTCCAGCGAAGCTACTGCGGCATCCACCGCGAACTTTGCCAGGTGTTTCTTGCCTGGAACAGACCAAACTCGAATTGGTGTTTGGCCGACTTTGACTGGTTCTGTGCCTTCGAACTCTCCTACAATGAATGCAACCAGGTAGGTCGACATCTTCATCGATTCTTTGAACCGGATCGACTTCTTTCCGTTGGCGGCCGGTTCTTCCTTCTCGATGCCGGCGTTGGAAATGGCCGTGAGCTGTTTGTCGACGGTAAGCGTCACTTTGAAAACAGACTTCAAGTCCGGTTCATCCCAACACGGAAACGCCCGGCGCGCATCGGCGGCTTCGAATTGGGTGGAAGCCAGCAGTTTGATCTCGCCTTTGTCGTTCTTGTAAGAGCTTCGATAGAAGCCGTGCAACTTGTCATTGAGAATGCCGCTGAAGTCAATGTGCAATTTGTACTGACCGGCAGCGACGCTCTCCGTGAGTTTCAATAAGGCGCGCTCTCTCTTCTCGTCATAGCTGACGCTTGCTTCTACCTTCTTGCCGCTGCCGTCTGAGACGCACGCGTGCTTGATATCCAGTTCGGCTGCATTCAACACGATTTCGGAAATAGGCTCTAAGACCTTGATCCGAACAGTTTCTTCGCCGGCAAATGTGAATTTCTCCAAGTCTGGTGTCAGCTTGATCTCGTAGTGCTCCGGGACGACTGTTGTGGGAAGCCGATATTCGCTGGCATCTCGTTCGACCAATGCAGTAGTTTCGTTGGACATTTAAGACTCTGCCCCCTTTTGCGCCGTATAAATATAAATTGACAGATTATCATATTGGGTTCTGGCGCACGTTAAGCCAAGTAGAATTAGGAGACTGCGAAAACCGCTCTGAAAGAGTCAAGAAGCACAAGGAGAAGGTCCTATGGTTGAAGCTCAAGTGGCACCCGCTCAAACGTTGCAACAGCTGGCACAGCAGTTGCGAATCGACAGTATTCGTTGCACGACGGCTGCCGGCTCTGGGCACCCGACATCATCGATGTCGGCGGCAGATCTGATGGCGGTCCTTCTTGCCAAGTATCTGCATTACGACTTCGACAATCCGAAGCATCCGAATAACGACCGCTTGATCTTCTCTAAGGGTCATGCTTCGCCGTTGCTCTATGCTCTTTATAAGGCAGCCGGCGCAATCACTGACGATGAATTGTTGTCATTGCGCAAGTTTGGCAGCAGGCTTGAAGGGCACCCAGTGCCGGTGGTTCTGCCCTGGGTTGATGTTGCTACCGGATCGCTCGGTCAGGGTCTGTGTTTCGCAGTAGGCATGGCGCTCAATGGCAAGTATGTCGATAAACTTCCCTATCGCACCTGGGTGCTGTGCGGCGATAGCGAAATGGCTGAAGGATCTGTCTGGGAAGCGCTGGCGACCGCTTCTCATTACAAGCTCGATAATCTAACCGCCATCCTGGACATGAACAGGCTGGGTCAACGCGGCGAGACTATGCTTGGTTGGAATTCCAAGGTGTATGCCGCGCGTGCGGCTTCGTTCGGCTGGCACGTCATTGAAATTGATGGACATAACATCGAGCAGGTGGATGACGCCATCGGCAAGGCTTCTGCTCATACCGGACAGCCGGTGATGATTATTGCCAAGACTGAGAAGGGTCATGGCTTCTCGCAAATTGCCAACAAGGACGGCTGGCACGGCAAGGCTCTGAATAAAGAACAAGCGGAAGCTGCTATAAAAGAGCTTGGCGGGTCTAGCAATTTGGTTGTGAAGCCGAAGAAGCCGGAAGATCTCAAACCAGCTGAAATCAAGGGTACCGGCAAGTTTGAATGTCCGAAATACGACGGGCTGGCCGCGACTCGTGAAGCTTATGGTGATGCTCTGAAGGCCCTCGGTGCTGCTCGTGGTGATGTGGTGGCGCTCGATGCCGAGGTTTGCAACTCGACTTTCTCCGAGCGTTTCGGTCAGGCTTTTCCGGATCGCTTTTTCGAGATGTACATCGCCGAGCAGCAGATGGTGGGCGCGGCCGTTGGTATCGCCAATCGAGGCAAGGTCGTTTTCGCCTCTACCTTTGCCGCATTTCTGGCACGGGCTTACGATTTTATTCGGATGGCGGCGATCTCGCGGGCGCAGTTTAATCTCTGCGGCTCTCATGCCGGTGTGTCGATCGGGCAGGACGGCCCGTCTCAAATGGCGCTCGAGGATATCGCCATGATGCGAGCCGTTCATGGCAGCTCGGTGATCTATCCATCGGATGCTTTATCGGCGGCGAAGTTGGTGGAAGAGATGGCCAATCTTCCTGGTATCTCTTATATGCGCACCACCAGAGAAAAGACACCCATCATTTATAAGAATGATGAGAAATTCCCAGTGGGTGGAAGCAAGGTGGTGCGTGAATCTTCTTCCGACAGAGCGACAGTAATAGCGGCCGGCATCACGCTTCATGAAGCGTTGAAAGCTTACGAACAGCTGAAGTCTGCCGGCATCAATGTGCGTGTGATTGATCTGTATTCGGTCAAGCCGATAGACAAGTCGACTTTAGCGCGTGCAGCGCGCGAAACAGGCACTCTGATCGTGGTTGAGGATCACTGGTTTGAAGGCGGAATGGGCGATGCAGTACTCGATGCATTTGTCGGCGACGGAATGACGTTGCCGAAGGTCATCAAGTTGGCAGTTCGTTCCATGCCGGGCTCTGGCACTCCCGACGAGTTGATCGATGCCGCTGGCATCAGCGCTCGCCATATCGTCGAAACCGTCAAATCGCTGAAGTAGAGCGCGGAGCCGTACGATTTCGAGAGGGGCGGCTCGGGCAGCCGTCCCTCTCGTTTGAGTGCCGGCGGAAGCTGCTTCGAACTTCACCGGCAGGAGATTTAACACCGGGCTGACAGCTAAATGTGCAATTGCGCAGTTGTCGTTGGCAGAATTGCACCTCAACTCGGCCGCCCAGAGTTACTAACATACTGATGCTCGGTGAGATCCCAGCGGATACACCTTGGACAAACCTTCTTGGCTGGAAGTTGAAGCATTGTCATTCGAAGATATTACGCTCAATCCAACCGCGACTGACAGCAACGCTGCCGGAAAGTTTGGTGGGCGGTGGCAGGTTAGTCATTGTAAGCCGCATCTTGAGGAATTCATCCCGAGGCTGTCGCAAGAGAATCAAGCTGGTACCGGAGTTCCGTCGACTAGTACACCGGAGCCCGTAAGAAAACAGCCCGACCTGGAGCAATCGCTCGCTCTGATCTCAATAGACGAAATTTTGAAGCGGACTCCGCCGGTCAAAAGGGAGAGCGCTGACGACCGGAGATTGGACAAGCAGATACAAGTTCACAGGCAGGCATGTGATGGCGGAAGCTTTCTAGACAATGCTATTGACGCCGCAATCGGGGTTGTCTTTCGCAAGGATCAAGAGGGTTTGCTTTCGCTGGAAGAAACTCGCGCGAAGATTTGCCGGGCGCAGACAGCTGGGAATCTACTTGTTTTAGATCAGCTTTTACGGTCAGAGGATCGCCTGGTTAGCGACCGTCGGCAAGCGTTGGCACAAAAGGCGGAGATACATCAGTATGCCGATAGCTTCGTAAAATCAGCTGCGCTCTTTCTAAAAGGAAGGTTGGCGCTAAGTAGCGCCGCGCTTATCTATGGATTAGATGAAGCCAAACCGTCCGGGCTATTGCCTGAGCAGGCGAAGGACCTGTTCTGGGGGGTCTTGAAAGGTGGTTGCCTGCAAACAACATTTGAGAAACTCGGCGGATTGAGCATGGGTGTGGCTGCGCGCGGAACGACCTTGGGCGTTGCCTCCAGAGCCGTGGAAATCGGATTAAGCTCACAGACAGTTAATCGCTCTTCGGATATCAATCAATGGCTCGGCAAGGTTTTTGCAGAGAGTGTAAGCCGAGATTTGATTGCCAGCGACCTGGCAACATTCACTGTTGCCCATGGCTTGTTCGGAACACTAAACAAAGTATCAGCTGGAAAGATTGAAGCGAGCCCGCTTTTAGCCAGGGTCTTTACCGGCTCTACCTTTGGAATATCGACCGGTGCTGCCGGAGAGATTGAGCGCGAAAGAAGTGCTGGGCAGCCTCTAAATCTGCAAGAGATCGCCAAGAGAAGTTTGATTCAAGGGGCTCTGGACGGTTTGGCGGCCGGTGCCGGTGGTGTCCAGGCAGATCCCCGTGTGCGATCGAGCCTGCGAGAGGGTGTTCAAGTAATCGGGGAGCCTCTGCAATCAAAGGTTTCCGCGCACCTGGCCGGTGAAAAATTGCCTGGTTGCGTGTTGGACAGGCTGGAGAAACTTGCTGACGATGCGCTTGAAGTGTTGTCTCCGCGTCGACCTTCTTCTGACCTGGTGTCTCTGGAGCGTGTGTGGAAGAGTGAGATGTTCGATACCTTGACTGCTCGTTTGAAAGGGTACAAGGCTGAAACTCAGGTTTTCGATATTCCAGTCGAAGGAGTATTCGGACCGTTTAAAGACTGGTCGGATTTTCGAAACCGTGCTTTGACAACCGAAAAGAGGCCGGTGCGTGTGTACGAAGTTGAGGGTCACAGCGCCCAGATCATTGTTCCAGAGGAGTATGCAGTGCAGCTGGACCGGGTTCGCGATCTATACAAAAGAGCGTTCTGTGCCAATCCCGCTCTCTCTGCCCAAGAGTCCCTAGTAGATAGATCGCGGGCCAAGTTGGCGCTACTAGCCGACCCAATGAACAGAAGGTTGCTGCCTGAGCGGTTGATTCACTTCTTGGACGAGCTTCCGGATCGAACACTCGTTAAGAAGATCTATCTTCTAAATGAACCCGATCCAGATCTCCAATGGTTTCGCTCCACCTATAGGCCTGATTTCAATGCGGCAGCAGATGCGAATCCCAGTGGAGTGATCAGGTTCTTTTTTGGCGATGACGGTCCGGCCTTTCGGTCGATTCTTCATCATGAGTGGGCGCATTTGCTTCGCTTCGATAGCCCGTCTAAAGGTACCTATTGGTTCGACCAGGCTTGCAAGTTGGAGGAGGACGGCTTCTTCGTAAGAGAATATGCGCGCAAGGACAATCATGAAAACTGGGCCGTGCACACCGGTGAAGAGCTTATGGCGCTTGACCTCGGGAGATTTTACGCAACGGCAAGACGTGCTCCGCTAAGGTCCGCGGTTTGGGCGCGGACAATTGCCTCTCAGCTTTCTTACTTGTCTCAAGGGCAACGGAGCGTCTTTGACGACAAAATTGTGCAACGAATTGAGTATTTAGAAAGGGAGATCGTACCGAAAGCCAGGCGTGTACTAGCGCGAATCTCGAAGAATGGAGATATTTTGGAGGCTAAAGCAGCATCGGATCTTTTGAAATTTCTTGAGGACGATAAGTAGCAAATAAAGCTTTGGGGATGCCAAGACATACATTCCAAAGCTCGAATGACATCTGTTGTTGATTTCTTCGTCCGACCTGAGCTGATTTGCAGAGAGAGACTGACTCGCCGGGAGACATAGTAGTTGTGGTGTCAGGCCTGGTGATTTTGCAGATAGACTGTCATCTCTGAAGAGTTTTTGCGGGTTATTTTTGACTGAGAGTGTTGTCAGTAAGTCTTGCCAAATCTCCATTGGGCTGGATTGGTAGGTGATTGGGACGCCAAGATGGTTCGCGCGGCAGAGAATTGGTAGCTGTATTTGACCTTGAGTAGCAAGTTTGCCTGGGCAAATGGCGAATTGTTCGGAGTTTTAAACACTGCGCTGAGTCGGCAACATTGGTTCCCAGGGAGTCTCGAGTTAATATGCACGAGGACGCGCAAACGTGAAGTGTGGGTTTTTTGCACAGAATTGGCGCCAGCCTCCACCCCGGAATAGATCTGGAAATGGCACCCATACTTTGTCAAATACGGGGGAGCCTCCTTGGTATTTTCAAGAGCTGTCATTGGTTGCATAACAAGATCATCTGGTTTTACTACGGATTGTTCATTTGACTTAGATCAGGCGAAAAGCTTACGGTTTGGCGCTAATTCTTCTAACTTAACTCTTGAGCAACTACTAAAACAGACAGGCATTTTCCTCTCAAAACCAAGACATTTCCCGCTTTCGGGTCCTGGAACTCTCAATTGTTCTGGTTAGTAGAAGTCTTGCTTTGTGAAGATTTGCCGGTTTCTGACGCTCAAAACTATGGACTAGCGCCGGTGCGCCGGTCCCGTACTTCTCTACGCTGATTTAACAGCGAGAAAGGAATTTCACCATGGTCACTTTAGTGATCGCCTTGAGCGGCCTGTCCGGGCTCGCTCTGTTTCTGTTGCTCGTGGTTGCCTTCTTCTTCGTTGCCAGAGTGCTGGCGCGCCGGTCTTCGGATTTCGATTCGACGGCCCATGAGGGAAAGGCGCAAACTCACAATTGCAAGTTCGACCGCGATGAGGTTCGGCGCACCGAGTCGCAGCCTCGCCCGCGGGAGATTCTGCCCCACTCCGCCGCTCCCGATCCGCGCGTGGCAGCCTTGCTCGGCAACGTGCAGGCTGCCGAAGTGCTCGAGATGCTGCGCGCGCTGACCGGTGAGAAGCCGGTAACCGCTGGCGGCAAGACTGGCACAATCGCCAGCCGTAACACGTACAGCAAGGACATCGATTTCGCGATGACCTACCTCGAGGAGCACTATCGAGCGCTCGGGCTCAATCCGGTGCGCGACCCCTACAAGGTTCGCGGCAAGACCTACTACAACCTGGTGGTCGAGATCCCGGGTACGGTCAATCCGGAGAAGGTGTTGATCGTGGGGTCTCACCTGGACTCGACCGCCGGTGACACCTGGCGTGCAGAGGCGGTCGCTCCCGGAGCTGACGACGATGGCTCGGGTACCGCCGCCTTGGCCGAGCTGGCTCGGAAAATTGCCGGTTTGTCGCTTGGCTGCACCGTTCGTCTCGTCCACTTCACCGGTGAAGAGCAGGGGCTGTGGGGCAGCTACGCGTATGCCGACAAGGTGTACAAGGCCAACACCAACGTGATCGCCATGATCCAGCTGGACATGGTCGGCTACTGCGCGAAGCCTGGCAATCGCCTGGACATTCATGATGAAGCCAATCGCAACGGCTCGCACGCGTTGTATGTGCGTTTTGCCGGCAACGTCTCGCGCTATGGGCTGAATCTCAATCCGTTCGACACGCACAACAAGGCTGTGAAGGATCGCAGCGACCATGCCGGCTTCCTGGACCGCGGCTATCGGTGCTTGTGCATCTCGGAGGAGTTCACGGACAGCGGTTTCAATCCCAACTACCACTCGACCGGAGATCGGGTTGCCACGCTCAACCTGCCCTTCCTGGTTGAGGTGATCCGGTTGTTGATCGCCACTGTGGCCGACCTGGCCGAAATCCAGCCGTAACCGTTGGCGCAACCCCGGGGCGCTCGAACCTCGATCTGCCCCGGGGTTGTCCACCTTCGCATTCTCGAATCAAGAGTCGGTCAACTCCGACGACTGCTGGCTGGCTAAAGAAGGGAGATGTAAAGATGAATCACGTAACAGACGGGCGCGTGCCGCCCGATCCGGAGATCCGACCGGGAAAGCCTGGTGTTGCTTCCCTGTCCCCTGGAGCGCTCTACCCGAACATCGAAGTGACAGCTTACAACCAGGATGAACTGGTGGTAGCCAAGCTCGAGAGCTTTGAGGAGATTCGTCCGCTGCTCGATAAGTTTTCAGTAACCTGGTTGAACGTCGATGGACCGGCCAGCGCTGAAGTTCTGGCTGAGATCGGAAAGACCTTCGGCTTGCATCACCTGGCGCTCGAGGACGTTGCGCGCGGCAATCAGCGCGTCAAGGTTGAGCTCTACAAGGACCATTTCTTCATTGTGGCGCGCATGATTTCGCCTGACCGGAAACTGGAGATCGAACAACTCAGCCTCTTTTTCGGTGAGAAGTTCGTGATCACCTTTCAGGAGCGTCCCGGTGGCGACTGTCTCGGTTCGGTTCGAGACCGGTTGCGCAAGGACGTGCACTCAATCCGCGCCGCCAAGGCTGACCATCTGGCCTATGCCATTCTCGATGCGGCAATCGACGGCTATATGCCGGCGGTCGACAACATCCTCGAGCGGCTTGAGGTGTTGGACGCCGAAATCGTCAAGAAGCTGGACAGCCGAATGCCGGCCAAGATTCACGCCATCAAGGACGAAGTGCTGACTCTCCGCCGGGCGGTCCGTCCGCTTCGCGATGCCGTAAATCAACTCATTCGTGACGGCGGAACATTGGTTTCGCCCGATACGCGGATGGCTTTGCGCGACTGCTACGACCATACGATCCGCCTGATCGATGACATCGAGATGGCGCGAGAAAAGTGCGATGCCAATCGGGACTTGCACATGGTGAGCATCAACAATCGGTTAAGCGAAGTGATGCGGGTGCTGACGATTATCACCGTCATCTTCACGCCGCCGATCTTCATTGCCGGCATCTACGGGATGAATTTCAATCCGGAGAAGTCGCCGCTCAACATGCCGGAGCTCAATTGGTTCTGGGGTTATCCTTTTGCTCTGGGCTTGATGGTCGTGCTCGACATCGCGCTTTTGGTCTTCCTCTATTACCGAGGGTTGCTGGGCGACTACACGAGTTCGCGCAGCGAGAGGCGCCAGAAGCGTGATGATTGATGTCGCCTGCGGAGTGGTCTGTGTCTGTGTTTGATTGCAAACGGACGGAATTGGATTGGGGTCGGTCGACCTCGACTTTTCCGTCCGTTTTGCTTCATGTTCGTAATACTAAAGGAGGTAGTAAATAAATCATCCCCGCGGCCGATCCACGCACTCTGCTGGACCGGCTCGAGCATTCCAACTATTTCAGACCTCCTTGCCAAGTTTGCAATAGCAACCGTCAGCCTGTACGCTAGCCACTGTTTCAAATGTTTCGAAGGAACAGCAGTGCGCACGTTCATCTCCTTACTTCTCCTGGCCGCTACCTGCATGCATCCGGTTCTGGCCGGTCCGGCCACCGGTGGTGGCAGCGGCGGTATTAAATGGGAGCCCTGGTCCGACGCTGCTTTTGAGCGGGCAAGAAGGGACAATCGTTGCGTGTTGCTAGATCTCGAGGCGGTTTGGTGCCATTGGTGCCATGTTATGGACGAAAAGACATACAGCGATCCTGCCGTCACCAAAGTGATCAATCAGCATTTCGTTGCCTTGAAAGTGGATCAAGACGCCCGTCCTGATCTTTCTCACCGCTATGAAGAGTATGGCTGGCCCGCCACGATTATCTTCAACGGCAGGGGGCAGGAGCTTGCGAAGAGGTCCGGCTATATCGCCTCTGATGAGATGTTGAGTTTGCTGCAAGGGTTAGTCAAGAAGCCTGTTCCGGAGGAGGGCACTCCGGCCCGCGCCGTCAAGTTCGGCAAAGATGCATTCCTGTCCGCGGCTTTGATCAAGGAGCTGCGCTCCCGCTTTTTCAGCAATTACGACACTGCCCGCGGTGGTTGGGGCAAGGCGCCTGACGGGCAAAAGTTTTTGGATTGGGACACGATTGAGTATTGCCTCGCCCGGGCCAAGGCCGGCGACAAGCAGTGCGAACGGATGGCCAAAGAGACGCTCAAGAACCAGTTGAAGCTGGTCGACCCGGTCTGGGGTGGTGTCTATCAATACTCGACTCACGGCGACTGGAATCATCCGCATTTCGAAAAGATCATGCAGATGCAGGCTGAAAACATGCGAATTTATTCGCAGGCATATCTGCTTTGGCATGATCCGATCTTTCTCAGCACGGCTGAAAAGATAGACAGTTACCTGAAGACATTTCTGAGCAGCGCCGATGGTGCTTTCTATACCAGTCAGGATGCCGATCTCGTCAAAGCGCAGCACGGCGCGGAATTTTTCAAACTCGGCGATGCCCAGCGACGGCAGAAAGGCATCCCGCGCATCGATAAACACATTTACGCGCGCGAAAACGGTTGGGCGATCAATGCTTTGTCCGCGCTTTATGCAGCCAGCGGCGATCAACAGTACCTGGAGCAAGCAAAAAAAGCTGCGCAATGGGTGCTTTCCAATCGGGCTGTCAATGGTGGTGGATTCCGCCACGATGCCGCCGATGCCGCCGGTCCCTATCTCGGCGACACGCTGGCGATGGGGCGAGCGCTGCTTGCTCTCTACGGAGTTTCCGGCGATCGAAAGTGGTTGGCCGCCGCCGAGCAATGCGCCGACTTTATTGCCAAGCATTTCAAGGAGGCTTCGACGGATGGACAGTCAGCCGGCTTTGCCACTGCGGATCTCACCCGCTCGACTATTCATCGTCCCTTGCCGGTGCTGGAAGAAAACGTCATGGTGGCGCGCTTCGCCAATTCTCTTTATCGCTATGATGGCAAGCTGATTTACCGCCAGTTGGCTGAGCATGCAATGCGCTATTTAGCGACGCCAACAATTGCTAATCAGCGAATTTACCTGGTGGCAGGGATTCTGCTAGCCGATAGTGAGCTGGCAACCGAGCCGGCTCATATTACCGTCGTCGGGCGTAAAGACGACCCGCAAGCGCAAGCGTTGTTTCGAGCTGCCATAAGCTATCCGGCTGTCTACAAACGAGTCGATTGGTGGGACAGGCGAGAGGGACCATTGCCGAATATGGATGTCGAGTTTCCGGATATGAATAAGGCTGCAGCGTTTGCTTGCGCCAACAAGCGATGTTCATTGCCGGTGTTGAAGCCTGACGGGATTGCGGTGATGGTCGACCGCTTGACTGGCCGGTCTTAAGTGCTACTTCGAATGCAAAGAAGATAATGTAAGAGCGGTGGAAAGATCTTATGTGATCGGAGGGAGGATTAATGAGCGAGCCGGAGATAGCAGACCGTAAGCCTGCAATTGTAAAGCTGGCAGCTGGTACTTATAAGTGGTGCCGTTGCGGACGATCGAAAAATCAACCTTTTTGTGATGGTTCCCATGCCGGTACGGATTTCCGTCCGCTAGTCTTTACGCTCGATCAGGAGCAGACGATCGCCTTGTGCAATTGCAAACACACAGCGCACGAACCGCGATGTGATGGAACCCATTCATCCCTGCCTCCTTCTGAGTAAAATGCGTCCGGCTAAGTTTTTGAGCATAAGCACGGGATTTTTAAGTCCTGTGCTTATGCTGCTGCTGTGTCTGGCGATTCCGGCTCAAGCCGCTTTCGACCAGAGCCACCGGTTGTTGAGCGCAGAGCTGAAGAAGTATGCAGACAAGAAGGGGATTCACTACCGGATGTGGAAGGAGCACCCGGAACTGCTTGATAAATATCTGTCGGGGTTGGCCGACGTCAGCCCCGACGAGTATCAGCAGTTCTCTCCGGACCAGAAGAAGGCCTTCTGGATAAATGCCTACAATTCGATCATTATTAGAATCGTACTCGACCATTATCCGGTTCATGGCACCAAGGCATACTATCCTCCAAACAGTGCAAGACAGATTCCCAATCTCTGGGAGGTATTCAAGTACAAAGTGGCCGGTCAGGAAATCAATCTATACGACATCGAACACAAGATTATTCGAAGGGAGTTCAAGGATCCGCGCATGCATTTTGCAGTAGTCTGTGCAGCCAGAGGTTGTCCTACGCTCGCTGACTCGGCTTATACCGGCGGACGACTTGAAGACGATCTCAATCTTGCAGCGCAAAGATACATGACGGATTCCAATCATGTTCAATACGATCCCGAACACAATGTCATAAAGGTCTCAAAGCTCTTCCAGTGGTTCCCGCTCGATTTTTTACTGGCTAGCGCCCCTGCGAAGATGCCGATGCCACCGCCTGCTGATGACGAAATTGTCTTTAATTATGCGCTTGCCTTTGCTCCCAGGGAGATTCGGGAAAAGTATGCCGACACGAAGAAGGTAGAAGTTGTATACCTGCCGTATGATTGGTCGCTCAATGATGCTGATGAACCGTAAGTGGTGGCATTTTTATGGAAAAACAATCTGATCAGTCAGCCATAAACGAGCTCGAAATTCCAGGTAGCGAGTTATGGTTTCGCACCCTGGCTGATGCCATCCCCCAAATCGTCTGGAGTTGCTCTGCAGAAGGTGACTGCAATTTCGTCAATCGCAGCTGGTGCGAGTTTGCCGGTGTTCCCTACGAACAGCTACTCGGCAGCGGTTGGTTCGAGTGCGTGCACCCGGAAGATCGCGAACGCATCTTAAGCATCTGGCTGACAGCGATCGGCCAGCGCAGTGTCTATGATGTGGAATCTCGCATCAGAGCGCGCGACGGCAGCTATCGCTGGTTTAAGACTCATGCCGCTCCGGTCTTTGGTGAAGGACAGCAAGTGGTGCGCTGGATCGGGACCGGAGCCGATATTCACAACGAGAAAATTGCACGAGAAGAGCTGGAAAGCGTTCTCGAATTTCGGGATAGCGAGATTGTCCAGCGTAAGCAGTTAGAAGAGCAGCTTCGCCAGAGCGAGCGCAGGATGTATGCGGTGCTTGACGGCACGATGGCATCTTATATCGGTATGGATTCGAGCGGAGCTATCATCGACTGGAATAAGGAAGCCGAGCGCTGCTTCGGCTGGGCGCGCCAGGAAGTACTAGGCAGGCAGCTGTCAGAGACGATTGTTCCGGAGCGCTTTCGGCGGGTGCACGGCCAGGGAATCAGAGCAATTCTTGAAGATCAGGAAGGCCGGCTGATCAGTCGAAGAGTCGAGATGACGGCGCTCAGACGAGATGGTCATGAGTTTCCGGTCGATATGGAGCTCCTGGCTGTGCACGAAGCGGACAGCCATCTCTTTGCTGCTTTCATCAGTGATATCAGCGAACGAAAGCAAGCAGAGCGCCGCCTCGATTTGCAGCATGCGGTAACGGCTGTCCTGGCTCAAAGTGATGCGCTGGTCGAAGCGATGAGAAAGATTCTAAAGTGCATCTGCGAAATGGAAGGTTGGAGCTGGGGGGCGCTTTGGACCATCGGCAAAGGCGGAAAGTCTTTGACCTGTGTCCAGAGCTACTTTGCGGAGAAGGAGCAGCTCGAGGATTTCGATGCCTATATGAAGCAGCTGGAATACAAACCAGGAGAGGATTTGGCTGGCCGGGTCTGGCAAAGCGAACGCACAATCATCGTCAAGGAGATCTCGAAAGACGCTCAATTTAGCCAGGCGGCGGCGTGCCGGGCGCAAGGATTCCAGTCGGCCATGGGCTTCCCGCTTGTGGTTCGAGGGCAAGCGGTTGGTTGTATGGAGTTCATTGGTCATCAGCTGCTCAATTCAGATGAGCGCTTGTCGGTCCTGTTTGATTCTCTTGGTAGCTCGATCGGTCAGTTTATGGAGCGCAAAAGGGCGGAAGACGATCAATTGAGATTGAGAAAGGAGCGCGAATCCTTTCTGGCCATCCTTGCTCATGACTTGAAGACTCCACTGATCGCCGCAGACCAAGTGTTAGGGGCGCTTATTCACGGACAGAGCGGAAGTTTGACTGGGAAGCAGAGTGAAATTCTCACGCTAGTCAAGAAGAGCAATTCGGAGTTGCTGGAGATGATTCAAGAAGTGTTGGAGGTTTATCGCTACTCTCGAGGCGATCAACTGCTTCACAAGGAGCCGCTCAATCTCCGAGAATTAATTCAACAATGTATCAAGACGCTGCTTCCAGTTGCTAAGGAAAAGGGCGCCGCGATCAGATTCGAATCGACCGAGCCATGCCCGCGTATTCACGCCGATCGGTCGGCTGCGCGCCACCTGTTCATGAACTTGATCTGGAATGGGCTCAAGTTTACGCGAGCAAAGGGCGATATTGAGATCTCAATTGAACCAGAAAGCGATGATGTCGTTATTAGGGTAAAGGATTCCGGAGAGGGGATAGAACAGGCTGACCTCGAAAAACTGTTCGAGCCGTTTTGGCGAGGAGCTTCCGGTAAGTTGCGAGCTGGTGGCAGCGGCTTAGGTCTCTACCTCTGCCGGCAGATTGTCGAATCGCACGGCGGCAAGATCGAGTGTGCGAGTGCAGTCGGAGTGGGCACCGTATTCAGCATCACCTTTCCGGCCTGCTAGTAGATTTCCTCTTGCTCGTCGAGCAGAGACTTTTCGGTTGGGCTTAAAAAGTGGCGGCTCTTGTCGCCGCCCTGTTCTCTCTTGCCGATCTGCTGTCGCAGCGGGTTTAAATTAAGCCTCGTTTCATCGCCTTGACGGCAGCCTGAGTACGGTCCGTCACCGCGAGTTTTTCCATGATGTGCCGCATGTGCGTCTTCACCGTTTCCGGAGACAGGAAGAGTCGCTGGGCGATCTCCGGATTGCTTAGCCCTTCTACCACCAATCGCATCACATCCAATTCGCGCGGTGATAGCAGTGCTTGACTCGGAGCATCCAGCATGGTGCACTCTGGGATTTGCTCGGTCCGTGCCAGTACGCGGTCCGCAATGGCGGGATCGATCCACCCGCGACCTTCCGATACGGCCTTCATTGCTTCTGTCAGCTGTGAAGTATTAACGCGTTTCATACAATATCCGTCTGCGCCGGCAGAGAACGTCGAGAAGATCTTGTCGTCGTCGTCGTAGGTAGTCAAAATAATCACTCGCACATCAGGCAACTGGCTCTTAATCCTTTTAGTCGCCTCAATGCCGTTCATCCCGATCAGTTCGATATCCATCAGAACAATGTCGGGCTTCAGAGCAAGCACTTGCTCCAGGGCAGATTCGCCGTCCGATGCTTCTCCAATCAGCTCGAAAGATTGATCCTGGTCGAGTGCAAAGCGCAAGCCAAGACGAGTCAATTGGTGGTCCTCGGCTATGAAGACTTTGAGCCTCGAGTTATCTGTCATAGAAAGTCGAATTTGATATCCGCCGCACGTAGACAATTATAGGTGCTCTAGAACGGAATATGAAAGGTAACTGAAGGAATGCCGGAAAGGAATGCCGGACTTCCTTCGGAAATATGCTCCTAATGCTGGTTTTGGCGGTTGGCTGGAGGATCGAATTGAAGTCGTTAGTCGAGCTTGAGTAGTTTCATTTCAACTGGTGTATCCCTCAACCGAGTGATAGGCAGCAACATCGCCAATCGAATTTGACTGAACCGGCTAGCGACCGGGGGTGTTCTCGCCGAGTCCAGCGAGCAGAAAGTTAGCTGCCAGAGCCTGGCGCAAACTGATACCAATTTCGGGGGCGGGATCTGGCAGCATATTGTTGAAGGCCAAGCCGGCATTGTTATCGAAGTGTCCGACAAGATGCATGACCTGTCCCCGTCCAAACGAAAAAACCACGGCCAGGATTCCCTGATGATCCGGGTCATCTTTTGCGATCTGCCGGCTGCGCACCAGCACGCGGACACCTGGTCGCAATACTTTGATAGTCTGACTGCCGTCATCGACCTTCCAGCCGGCTTGCCGTACTGCGCCGGCAAACAAAACTGGATCGGGATCGACCACCTGAGCGTCTACGACTTTGCCGTCTGCCTTGCCGCTGTTCCAGGCGATGTAACCTGGAAACGCTTTCTCCAGTAAATTATGCACGGTCCAATCCGTACTTAAAAGATAACCGCCGCGTGCCACAAAATCACGAACGCGCTGGTACGCCTCTGAAGGCACATTACCGGCGCAGTTCACCACTAGTACGCGGACATCGTCCAAGGGAATTTCAACTAGCTTTCCCTTCTTTATTGTGTTGTGCCGTATTCCCAGCGAACGTAGCGTATGGTCTGAGTTGTCCCATTGTCCCTTAACTTCTAAGACGCTCAGAGGGTTCATGGTACTGGTCGATAGCGCAAAGCGCGAATGATTCTTCTCGAGCCAACTGCGAAAGGTGCTGGGTGGTACGGACCGGGCTTCTACTTTTAAAGGAAAGGAGGCAGGTACTTCTTGAAAGTTCGAGGCTGCTCCGCTTAACTGACCGCCGGCAGTTTGTCCGCTCAGCCCCCACTTGCTGACATTTGCCTGTAAGGGAGCAGCTCCGCCTCCGTCGGCAGAGCCTTTCGGTGAAACGTAGACGGCGGTGCGATCGCCTGGACCTTCGGCGTTGCTTTCATCGTCTATTTGCGTCGGTTGGCTAGAAGATCGTGCTCGAGGGTAGTTTGGGGCTACCGGAGGCATATTAGTGGATCGGCGATTGTCCTCTTCTTCCCAATCGGAGCTCCAGGCAGCTGGTCCGGAAGCAAGACTCAGCAGCAGCGACAGAAGAATTGGCAGAGCCGAACGCAATTGGAGTTCCACCGAGGTAGGGGCTGGGCCTGGAAGTATATTACCCTTCACGACGTCTGATCGGTTCTAAGGTTCCCGCCAGCGGCGCTGTTGGAGCGCCTATGTGCGGCCATTCTAACTCTCGTGCCGACTCGTGCCTACCGGGTGCCGGCAAGGTCGGCGAAGGCGATGAGCGTTTGTGGTCGAATGCCCCTGGCGTGAAGGGAAATCAAGTGTTTGCTTGGCGGTGGTGCTCTGGCTGCCAGAACGGAGTGCACATATAATGATTCGCTGAGGTAAATGAATCATGGCGTACTGGCTGTTTAAAACTGAGCCCGATTGCTATAGCTATGGCGATCTGGAGCGCGATAAGAAGACTGCCTGGGATGGTGTTGGCAATAATCTTGCGCTGAAGTATCTGCGACAGATAGAGAAAGGCGATCTGGCGATTATTTATCACACCGGTGACGAAAGGTCGGCAATTGGAGTGGCAGAGGTAGTCTCGAAGCCGTATGTCGACCCCAAATTGAACGATCCGAAATTGGTGGTCGTCGATGTAAAACCGAAACGCCGGCTGAGCAAGCCAGTGACACTTGCCCAGGTCAAAGCTAATACAAAAATGGCCGACTTCCTGCTAGTTACGAATTCTAGATTGAGCGTAATGCCGGTGACTGATTCGCAGTGGAGCTTCCTAACAGACTGACTGCTTCTGCACTCAGATTTAACTGGTAAGCGGTTCGAGCCCTCGCATGAGGGGATGTCTGTGATGAACGTACGCCGTTGTACATCGATTTGAAATTCAGTCCAACCACTAAGTAGATGAGTTCAACTGACCCGCCGGCGCTGTCTCTTTGGTTTTTCCGTAATACCGTTTACAGAGCGCCGTAAGATTGCCAGCGCCATCAGTGTCGGCCAGATAACCTCTTTCATCTCTTCGAGGTCGTACCTGCTGATCTCGCGTCGATCGTATCGTTTACAGATATCTTCCCAGAGCTCGAAGAGTTTTTTCGGGCAGCAAGTTTCTCTTGCGAGTTGCTGGAATTCCAGTAAGTCAAAGCTTTCGATGACTGGTTCCCTCCGCTTGCCTACGTCAAAAGAATGTGCTTTTTCTGCTTCACTGTCAAGTCTGAATTGATATCTAATTGATCGAAGCTAGTGGTGCTAATAGACGTTTTTTATCTCGAAAATGGTCCGAATTTAAATGTTGATTCGATATCTCAAGAGAATTTGATGGATTTTAATGCGTGATTCGGTATCCAGGCTTCGCATGGTTGAAGGCGATTCTCTAGATCTTAATTGCTTGGTGGCATGTTATTCTCTCTTTGCTTAGATCCAACCCGCGAGTTCCCTCTTAAGTAGAAGAGGAAACTCGCGGAAAGTCTTTGCCGCCGGTGCAGAAAGGAGCTCCTTATGATTGCAAAATTTGCCCTTTTAATGCTTTTCCTATTTGCCGGTTTGTCAAGAGGGCTGTCGTGTGTGGCAGCCGACTTGCCAGCGCCGGAAGTCGCTCCTGCGATCATTGCGAAACCGGTTGAAGCTGCCGTTCCTTCGCCAGCTATCACCACCGCGGCTACGCCTGCCACCACGGCCACGACAATTTCCAAACCGGCTGCCACTACGCCTGCCACTACGGCTACGACAATCTCCAAACCGGCTGCTGTTACGACTGCCACCACGGCAACGACAATCTCCAAACCGGCTGCCACTACGCCTGCCACCACGGCAACGACAATTTCCAAGCCGGCTGCTGTTATGCCTGCCACCACGGCCACGACAATTTCCAAGCCGGCTGCTGTTATGCCTGCCACCACGGCTACGACAATTTCCAAGCCTGTTGCCGCTACGACTACCGCCACCGCCACGACTTCCGTGAAGGCTAATGCCGCTTCACCATCGGGCTTGGCCGCGGATCAGCCAGCTTCAGCTAGTGCTACAAGAATGGAGCCGGCCTCCGGGATCTCCTTGCCCAGGCTGCGCGAATCCTCCCCCTCGACAACCGGGATCGCTTCGCGCTCGGAATTGAGTTTGAGATCTAGCGGTAAGCATCGCTCAGGAGTAATGGCCTATGTCGTTGGCTCGGCTGCGGAGGCGCCTGCCGCAATGTGTCGCCAATCTGTCAGAGAATTCGATGCCGGCGTCGATGATCTCACCAACAGCTCATCCAACCCGGTGCTTCGGGTTCCGGCAGCCATTATTACTTTGCCTTTTTCAATTGTTGCTGGCTGCGTAGAAGGCACGATTTACGCAATTCGGTACCATCAGTCAAATGAGAATGCACCACCCAATTTGCAGAAGTAGTGAATCGGATTGCTCGGCCTTGAGCAGGCAAGGCGATGGCAAGACTCCTGCCAGAGCTTTGTCTGGTGCAATTCCGGTGGATAAATGAGACAGGAAGGAAATTGATCGTAATGGTGGCGACTCAGCCACCGTTGGCGGTGAGCGGTATATGTGACGGATAGCGCATCGGGTGATACCGTATATGCTATCGGTCCTGTTGCCTCGGCGGACATTATAGTTGTATAGTAAACGCGCCTGCTGCTAGGGTGGTCTGGAGGTTAGCGTGAGACTTAGAAGAGCTCAAATTTCAAGGGTTGCGGTCCTTCTTATCTGTTGCGCTTGGATTGCTTCAAGTGCTCTGGCGGAAAGTTCTGGCTATCAAATCGTGCGGCTCACATCCGGAAAGCAGATAAAGCTCTTGGGTATCAACCCTGGGGCCAGCGCCGGTGGGCAAGCGAAGGCTCTGACTTTGCGATATCAAACCGACAAGAACATGAGCGATAAGAAAGAGATTGCCGCTGAAGCAGACGATGTCTGGGACATGTTTCGGGTTGAGGTGGAGAAGAACAATCTAAGTGGAGCGGTCATATCAGTAGTCGCGCAGCCTTTAGGTGCCGGGAAGTTTAACCAACAGTACGACTTTGTTCTTATTAAGGATGGCAGCGGTCGCTGGCAGTGTTTCAACGATGAAGTGGTAGGTGTCGGCACACCAGCCAAGGTTGCCTATCGTCAGGGTCTAAATCTGATGAAACAGGGAAATGTGAATGGCGCTCTAGCCATGTTTGACAAATGCATCTCGCTCGATCCGCAATACGGTCCTGCCTACATAGATCGTGGTGCTGCTTACCTGCAAGTCAACCAACCGGAAAAGGCGGTTACCGACAGCAACTTGGCTTTGAATCTACTTCCGGATAATAGCGGTGTATTTTGTAATCGTGGTATTGCATATTGGAAGCTAAATCAGCGCCAAAAGGCACTCGAGGATTTCAGCAAAGTAATCAGTCTTAGCCCCGACGATCATCTGGGCTACATGAATCGCGGGGCAGCTCTAGTTGAGCTCGGGCAATATGAAAATGGTATCGCTGACTTGACCAAGGCGATCGGCATCAACCCGAAGGTGGCTCGTCCTTACCATAATAGATCCGTTGCTTATGACAAACTTGCCGAAAGAGATAGGCAGGCTGCGGCAGATCTTGGGCATAGAGGAGTTCAAGCGGCGATGGCCGGAGGGACGCACTGATAGATTATCGTTTCCAAGATCTTGACTGACGGTGCTGATTGGCACCATCCGCGGGGGCGCAAGGAGCAATTGATGTTCAGAAAATTTGCCGCAACAATGTTGAGTTCGACTGTGGGCGTCTGTAGCGTCTTAGCAGTAATGGTCTGCGATCAAAGAACTCTGCAGCCAGCCATTGCCAGTGGTGCAGACTTCGACTCTCCAGAGCAAAGCGAGCCGTTTGAATCGTCTGGTTCTACTTCCGGAGCATCGCATGCACCAAGGCTGCCGGCAGTGTCCAGGGTAGAGTCGAGACCGTCCAGCATAGATGCCTCCCCGTCGGCGATCTCGTCGTCGAAATCGGACTCGACACCACGAGGAGCACTTGATTCGGAATACGACGAAGAAGATCCGCCGATTAGAGCAGTAGCGCCGCAGTCCCATGCTTCCCCGGTGCGTACCACTGCACAAAAGCCTCCAGTGACTCAGAAGGTAGCACCGGTAGCTGTTCGTCCAGTAGTTGCCAACAAGGTGTCGACCAGAAGCCAGGAGCCAAAAGCTGGTGTGCTTAGTCGAATTGTCGGCTCCGTCCTTGTGCTTCCGCAATCAATGTACCGTCAATCAGTAAATGAGTTTCACGAAGGGCTCAAGGACTTGACTAATGATTCGTCAAATCCATGTCTGGTAATTCCAGCGGCGATGATCACTGCACCGTTCTCGGTGGCAGCTGGAAGCGTCAAAGGCACTGCCTCGGCCTTGCACCTTGGCAGCGGGAAAGATTTCCAGTCAACGGCTGCCAAGGATGAGCGCAAGAAAGTGGCCGTCGGAAAAACGAGCGCCCTTTCCGAATAGCCATCGGCGCAGATCTCGTTAGTGGGCCAGCCCAGCTCGAGGATTTTTGTAGGGGCGATGCCATGCATCGCCCTGTTCATGCATCGCCTGCCGCTACAATTTTTGTATTACCTAAGCAAGCCGGTGTTTTAAAATGGCCGGCTCTGATACGCCCTGCCGCCGGTCTTTGGTCGCATAGTTCAAATGAATAGAGTGTTTCAGCTGGTTTACTTGTCACCAGCGGCGGCACTACCTTCTATTCAAGATCTATAGGTCGGACTCGCTGGACAGAAATTGGTGAAATCGAAAAACGAAAGCTGTGAAGTTTTTCGTTTCACTACTGCTGATACCACTAGCGGATTCCTAAAGAGATAAAAAACCTGATATCCAGCGATTCTATCCGATAGTTCTTCCAAATCTAATTGCTGCGTAGCTTGAGATAGGCATCACCAAGTGCGATACCGCCAATGATGCTCCTGGATCTGCATTATCAGCCTTAAGTACCGATTGCGGTGTCACATAATTACTGATTGCAGTCAGTCAAAAATTTCCTGTACGACAAGCAGAACAACGCTTTTGAGCTACTTGGCAGGAAAGCGGGTGGTATCGTTTGTTATAATTCTGAGCACCATATTGGATATCGATAGTGGTGCTGATTGAAATAAAAACGGTGGTGGATCGATATCGAGGCTGGTGGGTGTGTGGGCAGGTTGCCCTCTAGAAAGCGAAATCGCAGTCTCTTAAGCTAAGAAGCCGGGCGAAGGCCCAACCATTACCTGAAGCCTCTTCGGCGAGGCACCCAATATTACTTTGCTCGCTCCGCGTTGAAACAGATGGGGGATAGATGTCACATACTCGTAGAAGGCCAGTTTTCTCTATTTTGATGGCTAGCTCTGTTTTACTTGTGTCCACCCCTCCGGTCTTTGCCGGGCAGACATTATCGTCTGTAGCTAACGGCAACCCGGCGGACAGCATTCAGGGACCGGCCGGATTCGGTACCGCCACGGGATCAACTAGCACTTCTATCGGTTTTGGCAGCGCAGCCGGCAATATCGGCTCGACTGCTTATGGGAGCAACAGCAACGCGTCTGGTTCTGAAGCAACCGCTATCGGTAGGTCGTCTGTCGCCTCCGGTACAGCAGCTACCGTTGTAGGTTTCGATGCGCAAGGTACGGCTGAGTTAGCGACCTCCGTAGGATTGTCGGCCAGGGCTACCGCCTTGAATACAACAGCAGTCGGTGGGCTGGCTAACGCTTCTGGCACCAATGCGTCTGCTATAGGGCATCGCACTGTAGCTAGTGGCACCAACAGTTTTGCTGCTGCGGTAGGGAACAATGCGGCGGGATTTGGTGCGACCGGCGACCAGAGCGTCGCAATCGGTCACAATGCTCGAGCTACAATTCTAAACACTACAGCAGTCGGTCATGATTCACAGGCGACTGCCGTTGGAGCTAGTGCCTTCGGTGAGAATGCTCAGGCTACATTCGCAAATAGTACGGCAATCGGTAATTCCACACAGGCTCAGAATGAACGAACTACCGCCGTCGGTTTATTCGCCAGAGCAGATGGTTTTTCCGGCACGGCAGTAGGTGATGTTGCCAGAGCGGCAGGCACTAACAGCTCAGCATTCGGACGCGTTGCTACCGCCATCGGCAACAACAGCACGGCCGTCGGTGCCAACAGCACAGCTGACAACACTGCAGCGACTGCGGTAGGAAATCTGACGACAGCATCCGGGGCAAATAGTTCTGCATTCGGAGATCGCAGTATCGCGACAGGCAGCAACAGCGTGGCGGTAGGCATCAACAATACTGGTGCTACCTTCGGCGCACTTGCCAACTCGGCTGTGGCAGTCGGGCAAAACAGTTCAGTTCAAGCGAACAACGGTACGGCAATTGGTGTGAACAGCACAATTGGTGTAGGCTCGACCGGCGGCTTCGCGGCCGGTAACAATGCCACCATCAACGACGGGTCAACCAATGGCGTTGCTATAGGGGCTGGGTCCTCTATCGGTGCTCTTGGCACCACGCCCGTCAATGCAACAGCCGTAGGTGCTGGCTCGGGTGTCATTGGAAACAATGGAACCGCTGTCGGATCTTCCGCATTCGCCGGGACAGACCGTAGTATTGCCATAGGCAGTGGCGCAGCTGTATTGCAAGGCGCGGGCGGGCCGGCAAGCGCTACAGACAGTATTGCAATCGGTCGTGGGTCGCTGGTGGGCAGTGTGGTCACTGCAGTAAACAACGGTATAGCAATTGGTACAAATGCCAACTCTCAGGGAACCAACAGCGTAGCGATAGGGTCCAATTTCTCTAGTCTCAATGCGACGCAAGCGCGTGCCACCAACTCCACTGCACTCGGTAATAATGCCCAAGCCCTTGATACTGCGACCAGCAGTACGGCGCTCGGTGACAGCAGCATAGTTTCGGGCACAAATAGCGTTGCTATCGGTATCAACAACACCGGCGCCGCTTTCGGAGGCCGGGCAAACTCGACAGTTGCAATCGGGCAAAATAGCGGTGCGACAGCCAATAATGCCAGTGCCTTGGGTGTTAACTCAGCTGCTACTGGTACGAGTTCTACTGCTCTTGGGGTCAATTCAATTGCCTCCAATTCGAGCGCCACTGCCGTAGGCGACAGCGCCAACGCCTCCGGAGCTGCGGCGTCCGCTTATGGTAATGCCGCTACGGCCTTCGGTACTCAGTCGACTGCGCTGGGTAATGCTAGTGCTGCGGTTGGCAACAACAGCGTAGCAATCGGCATAAACAACATTTCGGTAAATACAGGTGCCCAATCAAACGGCACTGTATCGATCGGGCAGGACAGTGGAGCGCTCTCGGCTTTGGCGACAGCAGTAGGCAACAATTCCAGAGCATCTGCAGCCAGCAGCTCGGCATATGGGCAATCCGCCCAGGCCTCCGGAACTGACAGCACCGCAATTGGCAGCTCTTCTGTGGCTAACAATACAAATACGTCTGCATTGGGACGTCAGGCGACAGCTTCCGGCAGCCAGGCGACCGCGCTCGGTGCCTTCACCCAAGCCACCAATCTAAACACCACCGCCGTCGGCGTGGGCGCTGTCGCCAACCAAGACTTCGCCACAGCAGTAGGAGATACAGCCAATGCCAATGGTTTGTCGAGCACCGCGGTCGGTCGCACAAGTACTGCCTCGGCGTTCGGAAGTACAGCAGTAGGACGCAATAGCGTCGCATCAAACTCTAGCAGTGCAGCTTTTGGAGACACAGCCAATGCATCCGGTGCCAG